>DASZFY010000001.1:0-1503 GCA_035939335.1 Solirubrobacteraceae bacterium
GCGCGTCAGCGACCGGATTGCTGTTCTGGCCGACACCGTCGACGTCGTCGGGTTGACCGACAATCACGCCGGCCAGCCGCGGATGTCGCCGCTGGCTGCGGTGGCGCTCGCGCGGGAGCAGGGCGTGGGGACAATCGTCCATGTTTCCTGCCGCGATCGCAACCGGCTTGCCCTGCAGTCCCAGGTCGTGGGCGCGGCGGCGCTCGGCGCTGAGGCGGTCCTCTGCATGCAGGGCGATCCGGTGCCTGGCATCGAACGTGTGGCCGACATGACCGCCACGCAGCTCATTGCGAGCGCGTCGCCATGGAGCGCCCCGCACCCACTGGCGGTTGGGGCGGTCGTCAATCCATTCGCCGAGGACGTCGACCGGGAGTTGCGGCTCCTGCGGCGCAAGATCGCCGCTGGAGCAACCTTCGTGCAGTCGCAGATGATCTTCGACCTCGGGCGCCTCGAAGCGTTCCTCTCGGCCGCCGAGGACGCCCTCGCGGACGTGCGGTTCTACGCAAGCGTCGCGCTGCTCCGCAGCGCGCACATGGCAGAGCGGGCCTGCGCGCTACCGGGGGTCGCGATTCCTCAGCGAGCCCTGGCGCAGATCAGGCGCGGCGGCGGCATCGACCTAGCGCGCGAACTGGCGGCGGGCGCTGCCGGTATCTCGCGCGTCGATGCGCTTCACGTATTTCCGCTCGGAGCCGAGGCGGCGACACGCGAGGTTGCCGCGGAGTTCCGCGTCGCGCGGGGTGCCGGCGCCCAACGCCTGGCAGGGACCGGTTAGTAACCGGAACGTCTGGTGGCAACGCCCACCCGCAGCTCGGGACCCTCACACCGTTGTTCCGACGTCTCGCAAGACCCGTTCGGAAGCGCGTCCCGGGGCCGGAAGGATGCTGATGCGCAACCGGCTCTCCCCGGAATTCACAGCGATCGCGCGCCTGGACGACGTCGTCGCCGAGGCCTACGGCCACCCGCCAACCCCCAGGACAGGAACCCGTGATGACGACACCCCGCACAGAGCTCGACACGCGCTTCAGCGATCCAGCAGCACAGCCCACCAGTTGGGAGGACACGCTCGAGGCAATCAAGCAGGCCGAGATCTTCTGGATCTCGACCGTCCGCACTGACGGCCGGCCGCACGTCACCCCGCTCGTCGCCGTCTGGCTCGACGACGCACTGCACTTCTCCACGGGCCCGGACGAGCAGAAGGCGCGCAACCTCGCCAGCAACCCGCGCGTCGCGCTGACCACTGGCGCCAACGACTGGCAGAGCGGCCTCGATGTGGTTGTCGAGGGCGAGGCGGCCCGCGTCACCGACGGACAGCAGCTTGACCGGCTCGCCGCGGCGTGGGCACAAAAGTGGGACGGGCGATGGCAATACGAGGTCAGTCAGGATGGCTTTCGACACGCAGTCGGGACCGCGCTCGTGTTCGCTGTCCGCCCAGCGAAAGTCCTTGCCTTCACCAAGGGCGGCTTCAGCCACACGCGACATCGCTTCTGAGGCGCCGACGCCACA
>DASZFY010000002.1:0-5649 GCA_035939335.1 Solirubrobacteraceae bacterium
GGCCGTGCCCACGACACGACCGCGCCGACGTTGAACCAGTGCGACTGCACGGCCACACCGATCTCGCCCGTGCCGGCGTCGCGTGCCACGATCGAGTAGGTGCCGCGCCGCATGCCTTGGGTGAATGAATCAGCGGTCAGATCGATTACCTCGCGCCTGAGGCTAACGATTTCCTCGACGCGCCGTTGACAGGACTGCGTTGGAAACAACACCTCCTGGCGGCCGTGGCGCTGGTGTCGCCCAATCGCGCCCGAGAACTGTCCGCGCAAGCTGACACCGCCGGTAAGCCTTGCAGGTGCTTGCGTCGAAGCCGAGGTCGGCGTACCGTCGGCACGACGTACCCGGCGGGATCGACTCGCCGAAACCTGGGAGGCGTGCGTCCACTGGGGGAAGCAGGTGTGAGTTCCGGAAAGCGTCCGAGCGTCGAGCGCCGCCACGGTGCCGGTGCGTGCTGGCTCACCCCGGAGTGTGGATCGCCGCGTCCCTCCTACAACCAAAGGAGGATCGTGTTCAGATCAAGGATCATCATCACGCTGGCCGTCGCGGCCGCGATCGTCTTCGCTTCGGCCAGCATAGCTACTGCCGAATTCTCGTCTTCATCTTCGACGGGCGAAGGGCAGAGCATCGAGTTCGAACTGGAAGCCGGCGGCGTCACGGTGCTCTGCGGAGAGGGTGCCGTCGGGGAAACCACAGTGTTATGGAAAATCGAGAAAGGCGAAGAAGCAGCCACCAAAGGAGCCAATCTCGTGCTCGATATGGAAAAACTCGGCAGATGCACGGCCACAACCAAAACAGAAGAAGGAGAAGCGACCGCGACGTCGTGCGAAACTGTCGCGGTCCAGCCCAAAGAAGAACTAAAAATCAAGGCATCGATCCACGTGCTTTGTAAGTTCACGTTCAGATCGTGTGAAATCAAATTTGGGCCGGCAGAAAACAATGAACGAGAAGAAGTAACGCTGGCCGACAGCGGCGAAAAAGCCGAAAACCTTATGCTCAACTTCTTACTGAGAAGAATTACGACCACTGTAAGCTCCAGATGTGAATCGCTGGGCATCACGGCCACCAAAGAAGGCACGATCACGGCCGAGACGGAATCGTACAAACTCGCCGCCCAGCAGCCGGCACCCGCGCAGTTCTCCGTAGGCACAACACAGAGATACTTCGGCGCGCCTAGAGAAAGAGCCACCATCGGCATCACCAATCTCACAAGAACGGACGGACTCACTGCGACCATCACCACACGAGAAGACCCGGTTCGCAACGCGCCTGCCTTTACCCTGACCGGACTCGCCAGATGCCAGAGGGCGTACGAAGGAGGAGAACTGTGTAACTTCGTAGCGACGTACAACGGTCCGCTTACACCATTCACCTACTACTACATCACTGCGGCGGGCCCAAACAGAACGCCGTTCGAGAACTACCTGTTCTGAGTCGGTCAGACGCAGTGAACTAGATGACAACCCGATGGGACGGCCGCGCCGGGCAACTGGCGCGGCCGTTTGGGCTCACGACAGTCTCATTTGCTAGCGGGCGGCGGCCACAATCCGCCTGAGCACCCGCGCCGGCGCCCCTGCGGCAATCGAGAACGGCTCGATGTCACGGGTGACGACGCTGCCCGCGCCGATCACGCAGCGCTCGCCAACGTCCACGCCGCTGGTCACGACCACGTTCGCCCCCAGCCAGCAGTTCGCGCCGATGCGCGTCGGGCCCTTGGACTCGAAGCCTTGCCAGGTGATCGGCAGCTCGTGATCGTCGAAGCGGTGCGAGGCGTCCGAGACGAAGCAGCCGTTGGCGAGCATGCAGTGCTCGCCGATCTCCACCAGCTCCTGCGCGGCCACCATCACGCCTTTGTTCAAGAACGTGCCGGCACCGATCCGCACCCGCGCGGCCCCCGGCGCGGTGATCCACACGCCCGGCTCGAACAGCGCCTGCGCGCCGACCTCCAGGCGCCCCTCGCGCAGCGCCTCCAGCACGTTGCCCTCCAGCGGCCAGCGCGCAAACGCTTCGCGGCGCATCAGCTCCCAGTGGATGCGCGCGCGGTTCCAGGGCAGCGAGTTGCGCTCGTACCAGCGCCACTTCTGCGCCCACAGGCGGGCCTGGCGGGCGAGCTCGGCGGCCTCGCTCAAGCGGCGACCTTGGCGCGGCGTTTGCCCCCCGAGCCTTTGCCCGTGTTGGCCGTGCGACGGCGGACCGCCGGCTCCAGCAGCTCCGCCAGGAACTGGCCGGTGTGCGACTGGGGCTCCGCGGCGACCTCCTCGGGGGTGCCCACGGCGATCGCCAGGCCGCCCTCCTCCCCGCCCTCCGGGCCCATGTCGATCAGCCGGTCCGCGCTCTTGATCACGTCGAGGTTGTGCTCGATCACGACCACGCTGTTGCCCTGGTCCACGAGCCGCTGGAGCACCGCCAGCAGGCGCTGCACGTCGGCGAAGTGCAGGCCCGTCGTCGGCTCGTCGAGGATGTATAGGGTCATGCCGGTCGCGACCTTCGAGAGCTCGGTCGCGAGCTTCACGCGCTGGGCCTCGCCGCCGGAGAGCGTCGTCGCGGGCTGGCCGAGGCGCACGTAGCCGAGGCCCACCGCCTCGAGCGTCTCCAGCCGTCTGCGCACCTTCGGGATGTGCTCGAAGAAGCGCAGCGCCTCCTCGACCGGCATCTCCAGCACCTCGGCGATGTTCTTGCCTTTGAAGCGCACCTCCAGCGTCTCGCGGTTGTAGCGCTTGCCGTGGCACTGCTCGCACGGCACGTACACGTCGGGCAGGAAGTGCATCTCGATCTTGATCTGGCCGTCGCCGCGGCACACCTCGCAGCGCCCGCCCTTGACGTTGAAGGAGAAGCGCCCCGGTTTGTAGCCGCGCGCCCGCGCCTCCTGGGTCTTGGAGAACAGGTCGCGGATCACGTCGAACAGCCCCGTGTAGGTCGCCGGGTTCGAGCGCGGCGTGCGCCCGATCGGCGACTGGTCGACCGCGATGATCTTGTCGAGCTGGTCGAGGCCATGGATCGCGCGATGCGCGCCCGGCCGCCGGCGCGCGCGGTGCAGGCGGTTGGCGACAGCCTTGTAGAGCACGTCGTTGACGAGCGTCGACTTGCCCGAGCCCGAGACGCCCGTCACGCACGTCAGCACCCCCAGCGGCACGTGCACGTCGATGTCGCGCAGGTTGTGTTCGCTCGCCCCGAGGATCTCCAGGTAGCCCGTCGGCGTGCGCCGCTTGGCCGGCGCCTCGATCGTGCGCGTGCCCGCAAGGAACTGGCCCGTCAGCGACTCCTTCACCCGCTGCACCTGCGCGGCCGTGCCCTGCGCCACCACCCGCCCGCCGTGCTCGCCCGCCCCCGGCCCCATGTCCACGAGGTGGTCGGCCGCGCGCATCGTCTGCTCGTCGTGCTCGACCACGATCACCGTGTTGCCGAGGTCGCGCAGCCGCTCCAACGTCGCGATCAGCTTCGTGTTGTCGCGCTGGTGCAGCCCGATCGAGGGCTCGTCGAGGATGTAGAGCACGCCCACCAGCGAGGAGCCGATCTGCGTGGCCAGGCGGATCCGCTGCGCCTCGCCGCCCGACAGCGTCGCCGCCGCGCGGTCCATCGACAGGTAGCCGATGCCGACGTTCTCCAGGAAGCGCAGCCGCTCGGTGATCTCGCGCAGGATCAGCCGCGCCACGTGCCGGTCGGTATCCGACAGCTCGATCTCCTGGAGCCACTCCAGCGCCCGGCGCGCCGACAGCGCCGTGAAGTCCTCGATCCGCGAGCCCGCCACCAGCACCGCGCGGGACTCCGCGCGCAGGCGCGCGCCGCCGCACACCGGGCATGCGCGCAGCGACATGTACTCCTCGATCTTCTCCCGCGTCCACTCCGACTCGGTCTCGCGGTAGCGCCGTTCGAGGCTCTTGACGATCCCCTCGAAGCGCGCCGCATAGGAGCGCCGGCGGCCGAAGCGGTTGCGGTAGGTCACCTGCACCGGCTCGCCATTCGTGCCATACAGGAACACGTCGCGAACCTCGCCGTCGAGCTCCTCCCACGGCGTGTCGAGGTCGACGTCGTACATCTCGGCGATCGCCTCGGTCATCTGCTCGTAGTAGTTGGAGGCGCTGTTGGCCCACGGCGCGATCGCCCCCTGCGCGATCGACAGCGTCGGGTCGGGGATCACCAGCTCCGGGTCGATCTCCATCTGTGAGCCCAGGCCCGTGCAGCGCTCGCACGCCCCGTGCGGCGAGTTGAACGAGAAGATGCGCGGCTCCAGCTCGACCAGCGAGGGCCCGTGCTCGGGGCACGCGAAGCGCTCGGAGAACGTGAAGATCGACCCCGGCTCAGGCTTCTCGCCCGGCACGATCTGCGCGGTCGCCGCGCGCGGCCCCTTCGCGCCGCGCGCGCCCTTGGGGGCACCCGCTCCGTCCCCGTCGCCCAGCCCGCCGTCCGAATCGGCGCCCGCCGCTGCGCGGCCCTGATCGCCGCGGGTCGCCGCGGCCGATCCCACTATCTCCACCTCGACCAGCCCGTCGGCCAGACCGACCGCCGTCTCGATCGAGTCCGCCAGCCGCTTGCGCACGTCGTGGCGCATCGCGAGCCGGTCGACGACGACCGAGATGTCGTGCTTGTAGCGCTTGTCGAGCACGATCGACTCCTCCAGCATGCGGATGCGCTCGTCGATCTTCACGCGCGCGAAGCCGTCCGCTCGCAGCTCCTCCAGCAGCTTGCCGTACTCGCCCTTGCGCCCGCGCACGACCGGCGCGAGCACCATGAAGCGCGTGCCCTCGGCCAGCTCCATCACCTGGTCGATGATCTGCTCGGCCGACTGCCCCACGATCGGGCGCCCGCAGATCGGGCAGTGCGGCTTGCCAACGCGCGCCCACAACAGGCGCAGGTAGTCGTAGATCTCGGTGACCGTGCCGACCGTCGAGCGCGGGTTGCGCGAGGTCGTCTTCTGGTCGATCGAGATCGCCGGCGAGAGCCCCTCGATCGAGTCCACGTCCGGCTTGTCCATCTGGCCCAGGAACTGGCGCGCGTACGCCGACAGCGACTCGACGTAGCGGCGCTGGCCCTCCGCGTAGATCGTGTCGAACGCGAGGCTCGACTTGCCCGACCCGGACAGCCCCGTGATCACCACCAGCGCGTCGCGCGGCAGCTCGAGCGTTATGTCCTTGAGGTTGTGCTCGCGGGCCCCCGCGACCACGATCTGGTTGCTCTGCGCCATCCGCAGGGCATTCTATGACGTCGAACAGATGTTCGCCTGCGGAGCCGCCGTCCGTTGCGCGCATAGAGCCGCCGCCCGTTGCGCGCATATGTGTACTATTCCGATCTTTGGTCAGTCGCCCGGTGCGCGGCAGCGAAAGGATCGGCATGGAGAAGACGAGCGCGATTGGCGGCCTGCTGGGCATCGTGGCGATGCTCGCGGCCGCATCCCCCGCGTCGGCGCAGGTGCAGGCGTTTGGATCGTTCATCACGGCTACGAACTTCTCGAACGCCAGCCCGTTTGCGATCGGTCTGGGGGAAGTCACGCAGGTCGAGCCGTCGAACTCCACCGACTACGGGTATGAAATACCGCCGAGGCTGTTGTCCGGTTGTGTTCGTAGGGTCGTTTGACTGGGACAGGGGCCTTGTGGGAAGACGCAATGGTGGGGCAGGCCGTCGTGCATTTGGGCTGCGAGCCCGTCAATGACTATA
>DASZFY010000003.1:0-1567 GCA_035939335.1 Solirubrobacteraceae bacterium
GCCGACAAGCTCGGCATCGAGCTGGTCGAAGGCAGCGACCTCGTGGTCAAGGGCGAGACCGTCCACATGCGCACCACCGAGGGGCTCAAGCGCGTCGACGTGATCTACCGGCGCGTCGATGACGATTTTCTCGATCCCCTCGCCTTCCGGCCCGACTCCGCGCTCGGCGTGCCCGGGCTGATGTCGGCCTACATCGCCGGCAACGTGACGCTCGCCAACGCCGTCGGCACCGGCATCGCCGACGACAAGGCGGTCTACAGCTACATGCCGGAGATCATGAAGTTCTATCTGGGCGAGGAGCCGATTCTCAAGAATGTGCCGACCTGGCGCTGCCGCGAGGCCGACCATCTCGCCTACGTGCTCGACCGCCTCGACGAGCTGGTGGTGAAAGAAGTGCACGGCTCGGGCGGCTACGGCATGCTGATCGGCCCGATGGCCGACAAGACCACGCTCGGCGCGTTCCGCGACAAGCTCAAGCACGACCCGCGCGGCTTCATCGCCCAGCCGACGCTCGCGCTCTCGACCTGTCCGACCTGCGTCGAGCAGGGCGTCGCGCCGCGCCACGTGGACCTGCGGCCGTTCGTGCTCACCGGACGCGACCGCGTGCGCATCGTGCCGGGCGGGCTCACGCGCGTCGCGCTCAAGGAAGGTTCCCTCGTCGTCAACTCGAGCCAGGGCGGCGGCACCAAGGATACGTGGGTGCTGGATGAGTAGCCAAACAAACAATGCTCTCGCGCACCGCCGATAACCTCTACTGGCTCTCGCGCTACGTGGAGCGCGCCGAATACCTCGCGCGCATCCTCGAGGCGACCCAGCGGCTCACCGCGCTGCCCCTCGCCTACAGCGGCACCACCAACGAATGGGAAAGCGCGGTGTTGACGGCGGGCTGCGCCAACGCCTTCTTCGCCGCGTTCGAGGAGGCGAACGAGGAGACCGTCACCGAGTTCCTCGCCTTCTCGCCCGCCAATCCGTCCACGATCCGCAATTGTTTCGAGGTGGCGCGCACCAACGCGCGGGCGGTGCGCACCGCGCTCACCATGGAAATGTGGGACGCCATCAACGGCGGTTGGCACGAGATCAGACGCTTCGGCGGCGCCGGCGCGACGCGCGAGGAACTGGCGCAGTTCCTGCGCCTGGTGCAGGAGTGCTCGCTGCGCTACGACGGCTCGGCCTACCGGACCATGCTGCGCAACGACGCCTACTGGTTCTCGCGGCTGGGCGTGTTCATCGAGCGCGCCGACAACACCGCGCGCATCCTCGACGTCAAATATCACCTGCTGCTGCCGGCCGAGCAGCACGTGGGCGGGCCGCTCGATTATTTCCAATGGGCGGCGATCCTGCGCTCGGTCTCGGCGCTCACCTCGTATCACTGGGTCTACCGCGAGAGTCTCAAGCCGTGGCTGATCGCCGACCTGCTCATCCTCAGCGACCAGATGCCGCGCTCGCTCGCGAGCTGCTACGAGAACCTGGTGCGCCATCTCGACTACATCGCGCGCGCCTACGGCCGCCAGGGCGCGGCGCAGCGCCAGGCACGCGGCATCCGCACGCGCCTCGAGAACAGCCGCAT
>DASZFY010000004.1:0-160235 GCA_035939335.1 Solirubrobacteraceae bacterium
ATCGACCCCGAGACGGGGGAGATGCGCGAACCCGAGGAACCGGAAATCGACCCCAAGAAGTTCGCCGAATACCGCGACCAGATCGAGGAGCAGGACGTCACCCCCGACGACTTCGGCCGGATCGCCGCGCAGACCGCCAAGCAGGTGATCCTGCAGCGCATCCGCGAGGCCGAGCGCGACATGATGTACGAGGAGTACCGTGACCGCGTCGGCGAGCTGATCACCGGCATCGTGCAGCAGTCGGACTCGCGCTACACGCTCGTGCAGTTGCGCGAACGTGTTGAGGCGCTACTGCCCAAGTCAGAGCAGGTCGAGGGCGAGCGCTACGACCACTCGCAACGCATCAAGGCCGTCATCAAGGAGGTCTCGCCGTCGACCAAGGGACCGGCCATCATCGTCTCCAGGCGCGATCCCGAGCTGATTAAGAAGTTGTTCGAGCTCGAGGTCCCGGAGATTGCCGACGGTCTCGTCGAGATCGCCAACGTCGCCCGCGAGCCCGGCTACCGCTCCAAGATCGCCGTCATCTCGCACACCGACGGCGTCGACCCCGTCGGTGCGTGCGTCGGCCCGCGCGGCTCGCGTGTGCGCATGGTCGTCTCCGAGTTGCGCGGCGAGAAGATCGACATCATCCCCTTCAACGAGGAGCCCGCGCGCTTCGTCGCCAAGGCGCTCTCGCCCGCGCGCGTGCGTGAGGTGCTCGTCGACGACGACGCCAAGCAGGCCACCGTGATCGTGCCCGACGACCAGCTCTCGCTGGCGATCGGACGCGAGGGTCAGAACGCGCGGCTGGCCGCGCGCCTGACGGGCTGGCGCGTGGACATCCGCTCGGAGACCGAGTTCGCCGCCGAGGAGGCCGAGCACGGCTACGAGGAGGAGGAGGTGCAGGGCCGCTGCGCCGCAATCCTCTCCAACGGCCGGCGCTGCCCCAACGCGGCACTTCCGAACTCGCGCTACTGCGGCCTGGAAAGCCACCAAGCGCTCGCCGGCATCGCCAGCGACAACGTCGGCGACCTCGCCTCCGAGGGCGGAACCGCCGTGCCGGGTGCCGTCGTTGAGCAGCAGGCCAGCGAGGCCGCCGCCGGGGAGCAGGCGACATAGACCGTCACGTGCCCCGGCGCCGCTGCGTCGGCTGCGGGCGGATCGCGCCGAAGTCAGAGCTCCTGCGCATCGCCGTCGCCGATCACGCACGTGCGGGAGGCCGGGCCGCCGGCCCCAGGCGCGCGATCGCCGATCTCGATGGCACCATGCCCGGTCGCGGCGCCTACCTCTGCCACAGCGCCGATCCCCAGTTGCCCGCCGCCGACTGCCTCGCCCGCGCGACGCGCCGTGGTGGGATCGCGCGCGCACTGCGTGCCGCTGTGACGCTCGACCCCAAGCTCGTAGAATCGCTATGAGGGTGGCGAAGCCGGACGAAGGCCGGCAAGCCGGGCCCATCTATTTTTCAATGAAACCATGAGCAAGAAGCGCGTACACGAGATCGCCAAGGAGCACGGCCTGTCGAGCAAGGAGCTGCTCGAGAAGCTCAAGGCTGCCGGCATCGACGCCAAGGCCGCCGCATCCTCCGTCGAGGAGGACGCCGCGCTGCGCGTGCTCGGCGCCGCCGGCGCGCAGCCAGCTTCCGCGAGCTCCAACGGTGGAGCCGCCGCGCCAGCGGGTGGCGACACGAAGGGCGCCACCCCAGAGCCGACCGCGTCCACTGCGGCGCCGGCAACGCCCGCCGTCACTGCGCCGCCAGCGGCTGCCACGCGGAGCTCCGCGCCGCCGGCGCCCAATACGGTCCCCGCGACCGCCACCGCGTCGACCGTCCCGACCGCAGCTGTTCCTACTGCCGCTGCCCCCACCGCCGCCGCGGCCGCGCCCGGCGAGTCCGCTCCCACGGCAGCCGCTGCCGCCGCGGCCGCCGAGCGCGTGCGTCCCACGCGCGACTCGCGCACCGGCGAGCGCACGCCCGGCGACGTCGGGCCGGGAGGCCGCAGGCGCGTGGTGATCGACTCGCAGGCCTCGCGCCGCCAGCAGGGCGGGCCCTCCAACCAGCCCCAGCGCCGCCCGCGCCGCGGACGCCGCCGCCGCGGCACCTACGACGAGACGATCGCCCCGATCGACACCGCCGCGATGGAGGCCACCGACCTGATCCGCGTCAACTCCGGCTCGACCGTCAAGGACATCGCCGAGTACCTCGGCGTGGCGGTGCCCGAGGTGATCAAGAAGCTGATGTCGCTGGGGGAGATGGCGACGCTCACGCAGACGCTCTCCGACGACGCCATTCACGTGCTCGCCGACGAGTTCGACAAGCAGATCGAGATCGTGCACGCCGCCGACGACGTCGAGGTCGAGCCCGTCTTCGAGGACGCCGAGGAGGACCTGATCGAACGCCCGCCCGTGGTCACCATCATGGGCCACGTCGACCACGGCAAGACTTCGCTGCTCGACGCGATCCGCGAGACCGAGGTCGTCGCCGGCGAGGCCGGCGGTATCACCCAGCACATCGGCGCCTACCAGGTGCGCCACGCCGGCAAGGAGATCACCTTCCTCGACACGCCCGGCCACGAGGCGTTCACCGCGATGCGCGCGCGCGGCGCCAAGGTCACCGACCTCGCCGTGATCGTTGTCGCCGCCGACGACGGCGTCAAGCCGCAGACCGAAGAGGCGATCGATCACGCCAAGGCCGCCGAAGTGCCGATCATCGTCGCGGTCAACAAGATCGACAAGGAGGGCGCACAGCCAGAGCGCGTGCGCACCGAGATGACCCAGCACGGGCTGCAGCCGTCGGAGTGGGGCGGCGAGATCGAGTTCGTGGACGTCAGCGCCAAGACGCACGAGGGCCTCGACACGCTGCTTGAGACCATCCAGGTGGTCACCGACCTCGAGGAGCTGAAGGCCAACGCCGGCGCTGACGCCTCAGGCGCCGTGATCGAGTCCAAGCTCGACCCAGGACGCGGCCCGGTCGTGACGATCCTGATCCAGCGCGGCACGCTGCGAGTCGGCGACGCGCTCGTCGCGGGCGCGCACTTCGGGCGCGTGCGCGCGATGCACGACTTCACCGGCGGCAAGCTGAAGCGCGCCATGCCCGGGCAGCCGGTCGAGGTGCTGGGCTTCGACGGCGTGCCCGAGGCGGGTGAGCACGTGCGCGTCGTCGAGAACGAGCGCCGCGCGCGCCAGCTCGCCGGCGAGCGCGCCAACCGCCTGAAGACCGAGGCGCTCGCGCGTCGCTCTGGTCGCAAGGTGTCGCTCGAGGACGTCTTCAAGCTCGCACAGGAGGGCACCGTCAAGGAGCTCGGGCTGGTCGTCAAGGCCGATGTCGCCGGCTCGCTCGAGGCGATCGAGGACGAGATCGCCAAGCTGCCCCAGCAGGAGGTCAAGGTCAACATCATCCACCGCGGGGTCGGTGGCATCAACGAGTCCGATGTGATGCTCGCCTCCGCCTCCGAAGGCGTGATCCTCGCGTTCAACGTCCGACCCGTCGGCGACGCTCGCCACATCGCCGACCGCGAGGGCGTCGAGATCCGCTCCTACGCGGTCATCTACCGCGCGATCGAGGAGCTGCGCGCCGCGATGCAGGGCATGCTCGAGCCCGCCGAGGTCGAGACCCCGCTAGGGCAGGCAGAGGTGCGCCAGCTGTTCAAAGCCTCGCGCATCGGCACGATCGCCGGCTCGTTCGTCACAGAGGGCAAAGTCACACGCGGCGCGCGCGTGCGCGTCGTGCGCGAGGGCACCGTCATCTACGACACCACCATCGACAGCCTGCGCCGCTTCAACGAGGACGTGCGCGAGGTCGCCAGTGGCTTCGAGTGCGGCATCGTGCTGACGAACTTCCAGGACCTGCGCGAGGGCGACGTGCTCGAGACCTACGAGACACGGAAGGTGGAGCGCGAGCTATCCGTCTGAGCGCCGCGCCCGCCGTACCGCATACGGGTGAAATACGGCAGGGACACGCGTATCGGCGGTGAATTGGAGGGTAGGATGAGCACAGGAAGGATGCGTCGGGTCGATGAGGCGATTCGGCAGGTGCTCGGCGATGCCGTGGCGGGTGACCTCAAGGACCCGCGAGTGGGATTCGTAACCGTGACTGATGTCAGAACCAGCCCAGACCTGAGCCATGCACGTGTATACGTGAGCGTTCTCGGCGCTGCCGGTGGGCCGTCGCTGCCCGAGGAGCGCGAAACCACGCTCGAGGGGCTGCGCAGCGCGCACGGCTTCCTGCAGGCGCGCGTCGCCCGCGAGCTGCATCTCAAGCGCACGCCCACGCTCGAATTCTCCTACGACGACACGACCGACCGGGCGATGCGCGTCGAGGAGCTGATCGAGGAGATCGACAGCCCATGAGCGAGATCCCCCCGGTGCACGAGACCCGCGAGCTCGTGCTCGCGCGGCTGCGCGAAGACGAGCGCTTCGTGCTCGCCGCCCACGAGAACCCCGACGGCGACGCGCTCGGCTCGCTCATCGCGATGCAGGGTCTGCTCGCCGCGCTGGGCAAGGACTCGGCGATGTACATATCTCCCGACGACCTGCCGCTGCCGCGCGAGTACCGCTTCTTCTCGCTCGACGGCCTGATCCGCGAGCCGCCCGCCGACGTCGCGCGGCGCACGGTCGTGTTCCTCGACTGCGGCAACATCGACCGCAACTCCGCGAGCGTCCTGCGCGACGGCGTGCACCTGCTCAACATCGACCACCACCACGACAACACGCGCTTCGGCACGCTCAACCACGTCGTGCCGGCCGCGTCTTGCACGGCGGAGATCGTGTGGGATCTGATGCACGGGCTGGGCGTGCGCCCGACGCCGACGATCGCCGAGGCGCTGTACGTCGGGCTGATCACCGACACCGGACGCTTTATGTACGAGAACACCACGCCGCGCGCGCACGTGATGGCCGCGGAGCTGCTCGAGGCGGGCGTCGACGTGGCGGGCGTGTACCGCACGCTGTACGAGGGTGTGCCGCTGGGCAAGCTGACGCTGCTCGCGCTCGCGCTCGCGCAGATCCAGCGCTTTGACTCCGGCGAGCTGGCGCTCGCGGCGATCACTGCTGAGGACTTCGACCGCGCCGAGGCCGAGGAGAGCTACTCGGAGGGGATCATCGACCAGCTGCGCGCACTCGACGGAACCAAGGTCGCGGTGCTCGTGCGCGAGCTTTCAAGCGGCGAGCGCAAGGGCCAGCACAAAGTCTCGCTGCGCGCCACCGACGACGACGTCGACGTGTCGATCATCGCTCGTGCCCAGGGCGGCGGCGGTCACCGCCGCGCGGCGGGGTTCTCGACGACGCTTGAGCCCGACGAGCTGGTGGCGTTCCTGCGCGAGGCGATCGCCGCGCAGCTGCACCCCTCCTCGGACGAGCGCCCCGCTGCCACGCTCGCCTGAGCTCGGCGGCGCCGGGGGCGGGGGAGTGGAGCGCCCGATGGATGGCGTGCTGCTGATCGACAAGCCCGCCGGAATGAGCTCCCACGACGTGGTCGCGGCGGTGCGCCGCGCGCTAGGCGGCGTGCGCACCGGACACGCGGGCACGCTCGACCCGTTCGCCACCGGCCTGCTGCTCGTGCTCGTCGGCCGCGCCACCAAGGCCCAGGACGCGCTGATGGCGCTACCCAAGCGCTACGAGACGGTCGCGCAGCTCGGCGCCACCTCGAGCACCGGTGACACCGAGGGGGAGATCACCCGCACCGGACGGCTGCCCGCCGATCCGCCCGAGCTGCCCACCGGCGAGCTGCGCCAGCGTCCCCCGATCTACTCGGCCATCAAGATCGGCGGCGAGCGCGCCTACAAGCGCGCGCGCCGCGGCGAGCGCTTCGAGATGCCAGAGCGGATCGTCACCGTCCGTCGCTTCCAGCAGCTGTGGCGCGACCCCGACGCGCCGCCCGGCACTGGGCCGGCGGGCGAGCTCCCGCGCGCGGCCTTCGAGATCGAGTGCGGCTCGGGCACCTACGTGCGCTCGCTGATCGCCGACCTCGGCGATGCCTACTGCCTCGAGCTCAGGCGCACCGCGATCGGACCGTTCGACGTGCGCGACGCCGTCGCGCCGCCCGCCCGTGGGCAGCCGTGGCCAGATCCACCGCTGATCGCGCTCGACCGGGCGCTCGGCGCGCTGTCCAAATAGGCTGTCAGGCCGTGAAGGTCACTCAACTGCCCGACGTCGAGCGTGGAATCGAGCGCAGCGTCGCGGTTGGCACCTTCGACGGCGTGCACCTCGGACACCGCGAGGTGATCAATGGCGCCGACAGCGTGCTCACGTTCGATCCGCACCCTGTGTCCGTCGTCGCGCCGCAGCACACACCCAAGCTGCTGACCACGCTCGCGCGCAAGGCCGAGCTCGTCGCTGAGCTTGGGGTGCGCGAGCTGATCGTGATTCGGTTCGACCGCGGCTTCGCCGCGTGCTCGGCCGCTGAATTCATCGACGACGTGCTCGTCGGCGCGCTCGGCGCCACGCAGGTTGCGATCGGCGAGAACTTCCGCTTCGGGCACAAGGCGCAGGGCGACCCGCCGCTGCTCGAAGCCGACACGCGCTTTCGCACCGTGGTGCATCCGCTGCTGGAGGTCGACGGCGAGATCGTCTCCTCCAGCCACATCCGCGGCCTCGTGCTCGCCGGCGAGGTCGCCGAGGCCAACCGGCTGCTCGGCGCGAGCTTCGAGCTGTGCGGCACCGTCGTGCACGGAGACCAACGCGGCCGCGAGCTCGGCTTCCCCACCGCCAACCTCATTCCCGACGACGCGCTCGTGTGCCCCGGACACGGCGTCTACGCATGCATCGCCGTCGGCGAGACGATCGGCGAGCGCCCCGCCGCGGTCAGCATCGGCGTGCGCCCCACATTCAACACCGGACGCGGCGAGCTGATCGAGGCATACATCCTCGACTTCGACGGCGATCTCTACGACAGCGAGCTGCGGCTGCGCTTCCTCGACCGGCTCCGCGGAGAGCGCCGCTTCGAGGATCCCGCCGCGCTGATCGAGCAGATGCACCGCGACGTGGAGCTCACGCGGGAGATTGCTGCGGCGAGTTGATGTCAGCAGCTCGCTGCATGGATGTGTGCGATCCTGACCGCCGCCCGGTTACAGTTCCACGACACGAGGACGGGCCGGCATCGCCACGACCGGCCGGAAAAATCAGGGGGGTGCAGTGTGATCAGAGTGGGAGTGTGGGCCCGTCGGCCTGGCCGGTGGTTTGTGGACATGGGATCTCTGCGAGATGGCGGAGAGGAGCAGTCGCGCTGGCGCGGTCTTATGCGTTTCGGCACGGGGCTCGTCGCTGTCTGGTGTGTGGGGATCGTGGTGTCGTTCGGTGCGGTCTCGGTCTCGGCAACTGCGCAGGCTGCGATCCCGCCAAAGCTCTACTGGGGAAACAACACCGAAATTGCCGTCGCCAACCTCGACGGCACGCTCCCAAACTTCAATTTCATCAACAGCGGCTCCATGATCGGGGTGGCGGTGAACGCCCAGCACATCTATTGGACAGAGCCCATCTCGAATAAAATCGGCAGAGCCAACCTCAGCGGCACCGAAAAGAACGAAGCATTCATCACCGGGCACGCAGATGTTCCCTGGGGAGTGGCCGTCAACGACAACTTCATCTACTGGACCAATCAGAACTCGGGCAGCATCGGCAGGGCCAAGCTCGATGGAACCGAAGCAAATGAAAAATTCATCGAAGGCATCAACGATCCGGCGGGGCTGGCGATCAACAGCGAATACATCTACTTCGCCAGCTTCGAAGGTAAAGAAATCGGGCGGGCGAAGCTGGACGGTACCGAAGTCACGACGAAACTGATCGAACTCACCAACAAGCCCGGCGGCGTCGCGGTTGACGGCCAGCACGTCTATTGGACCAACGAAAGCGCCACTTCGATCGGCGAGGCAAACCTGAACGGGACCGGCAAGAACGAAGAATTCATCCCCACCGGGAGCGAACCCAAGGGGCTTGCCGTGAACGGCCAGCACATCTACTGGGCCAACCGCACCGGCAGCACTCTCGGCGAGGCCAACCTCGACGGGAGCGGGTTGACGGCGGAACTGGTCAAAGGCGCCTCCAAACCGGCGGGCGTCGCAGTATCGGTGCCGCTCGCGACTCCGAGCACAACCGCGTTGGCGTTCGCAACGACGCCTGAGCAGTCTTTGAGCGTGCCCCAGACGTTGACGCTCACCAACCAAGGCGTCGCGTCGCTGAGCGTCTATGGGATCTCGTTCTCCGGCGCCGATCAGCAAGACTTCGTGGTCCGATCGAGCACCTGCGGCAGCGTCATCGAACCGGAATCCAGCTGTCAGGTGAGCGTCAGCTTCGCGCCGCAGGCCTCGGGAGCACGCGCGGCCACGATGCAGATCACAAGCGACGATTACGCAAATAGCCCGCTCTCGATCGCGCTCTCAGGCACGGCCGGCGGCTTGCCGCAGGGACCTATCGGCCAGACGGGCCCTACCGGTCAGACGGGCCCGACGGGCGCAACAGGCTCCACCGGCGCTACTGGGCCGACGGGCGCAACAGGCTCTACCGGCGCCACAGGGCCGCGGGGCCCAGCCGGCCTGGACGGACAGGTGATTCTCGTGACCTGCACGACCACCACCAGGACGGTCAATCACAAGCCGAAGAAGACGACCAAGTGCACCTCGCGGCCCGTCCCGACCCCCACGACCTTCACGTCGACGAGCATCGAGCGCGCGACGCTTGGCCGGCACGGATTCGTGTATGCGATCGGCACCGCCAGGAAGGGGCGCGTCGTGCTGCGCGCCACGCGCGCGCTGAGCGCGGGGCGGTACACGCTGACGCTCGTCAGCGGCCGCGGCAGGCATGCGGTGGTGCGGCGGATGGCCGTCGAGCTGCCCTAGCGCCGGCGCCCGCGCGGCCGGCCCGGCGGCTGACGTCTGCTACGGTGCCGCGGATGACCGCCATCACAACAGAGCGCAAGCGCGAGCTCGCAGCCAAGTTCGGCTCCGGCGAGCAGGACACGGGCAATACCAAGGTCCAGATCGCGCTGCTGACCGAGCGCATCAACCACCTGACGGAGCATCTGCGCGAGCAGCACAAAGACCACAGCTCGCGACGCGGCCTGCTGATGCTCGTCGGCCGCCGCCGCCGGTTCCTCGCATACATGCAGCGCCACGATCTAGAGGGCTACCGCGCTCTGATCAAAGAGCTCGGCCTACGCCGGTAGGACGATCGTGGACGCTTCGCGCTCCTGCGTCCTCGTTCGCTCGCGTGCCAAGCACGCCACGCTCGCTGCGTCCTTGGATCGCTCGATCCACGACCGTCCTACAACGTAATGTCGGTGATCGCCTCCGGCACGCCCGCACCGAGCTTCACGCTCGCGCGCGCCGACGGCGAGAGCTTCACCGAGCAGGACCTGCAGGGGCGCACCAGCGTGCTCGTGTTCTACCCGTTCGCGTTCAGCCCCGTGTGCACCGACCAGCTGCAGCTCTACGACGAGCTACGCGGCGAGCTGGAGCAGAGGGGGGACGCGCTGTACGGGGTCTCCTGCGACTCCACATGGGCGCAGAGCGCCTTCAAGGAGAAGCTCGGTGTCGGCAGCGAGCAGCTTTCTGACTTCGAGCCCAAGGGCGCGGCGTGCGCCGCCTTCGGCGTGCTGCATCGGGGTGGCTTTCCCCAGCGTGCGCTCGTCATCACCGGTCCCGACGGCGTCGTGCGCTGGAGCTTCCAGGCCGACTCGCCCGGCGAGCTGCCGGGCGTCGAGCTGCTGCGCGAGGGCCTCGCCGCGGCCGGATCCTAGGCCCGGCCCGCCACGCCAGTCCGCTAAGCTCGGTTCGTTCGGGAAAGAGAAAAAAGAAACGGACCGCCGACCGACGGGCGGAACAGGAAGGTAGTGAATATGAGTAGTGATGCCGTTACACGGGTCTCCGTGGAGATCGCCGGTAGCGAGATCTCGTTTGAGACCGGCAGGATGGCCAAGCAGGCCTCCGGTGCAGTGGTCGTCCGCCAGGGCGACACGATGGTGCTCGCGACAGCCGTCGCCGGCTCCCTGCGCGACGTCGACTTCCTCCCGCTGACGGTGGACGTCGAGGAGCGCATGTACGCCGCCGGGAAAATCCCCGGCTCGTTCTTCAAGCGCGAGGGTCGCCCCGGTGAGAAGGGCACGCTGACCGCGCGCATGATCGACCGACCGATCCGGCCGCTGTTCCCCAAGGACTGGCGCTATGACACCCAGCTCGTGGCGATCCCCCTGTCGATCGACCACGTCCACCCGTATGACATCCTCGCGATGAACGGTGCGTCCGCCGCGCTGATGATCTCCGACATCCCGCTGCCGACGCCCGTCGGCGCCGTGCGCATCGGCAAGATCGATGGCAACTTCGTCGTCAACCCGAGCGAGGAGGACATGCTCGCCGACGCCGAGAGCAGCTCCGACCTCGACCTGATCGTCGCCGGCACCGAAGAGGCCATCCTGATGGTCGAGGCTGGCGCCAACGAGATCCCCGAGGCGGAGATCCTCGACGCTCTCGACATCGCGCACGCGGCGATCAAGAAGTTGTGCGAGCTGCAGCGCGATCTGGCCGCCAAAGTCGGCAAGGAGAAGAAAGTCTTCGCCACGATTCAGGTCGACCCGAGCGTGCTCGACGCGATCCGCGCCTCGCACGGCGCGGCGCTCGACGCGGCGACGCAGGTCGAGGACAAGCTCGAGCGCCAGGACGCCACCAAGGCGGTCGAGGCGGCGATCCTCGAGCAGCACGCGCCGCCCGCCGGGGACGGCGCTTCCGACAGCGAAGTCACGCACGCCAAGGAGCGCCGTGCGGCGGTCCAGCTCGCGTTCGACAAGCTCGAGAAGGCGATCATCCGCGAGCGCATCGCCGTGCACAAGAAGCGCCCGGATGGACGCTCGGAGAACGAGATCCGCGACATCTCGATCGAGGTCGGGGTGACCCCCAGGACGCACGGCTCGGCGCTGTTCACGCGCGGGCAGACGCAGGCGCTGAGCGTTGTGGCGATGGGCACGCTCAAGGAGGAGATGCGCATCGACACGCTGGGCCTGGAAACCAAAAAGTACTACTGGCACCACTACAACTTCCCGCCGTTCTCGGTCGGGGAGGCTGGCCGCATGGGCGGCGTCAAGCGCCGCGACATCGGCCACGGCGCGCTCGCCGAGCGTGCGCTCACGCCGATGGTGCCCTCGATCGAGGAGTTCCCCTACTCGATCCGCGTGGTCTCGGACATCCTCGAGTCCAACGGCTCATCCTCGATGGCCTCGGTGTGCGGCTCCTCGCTGTCGCTGATGGACGCCGGTGTGCCGATCAAGCGCCCCGTCGCGGGTATCGCCATGGGGCTGATCAAAGAGGGCGATGACTACATCGTCCTGACCGACATCGCCGGCGTCGAGGACCACCTCGGCGACATGGACTTCAAGGTCGCCGGCACCGAGCGCGGCATCACGGCGCTGCAGATGGACATCAAGATCACGGGCGTCACGTTCGACATCCTGCGCGACGCGCTCGCGCAGGCCAAAGAGGCGCGCACGTTCATCCTCGGCAAGATGGCCGACGTGATCAAGACGCCGCGCGAGCAGCTCTCGCAGTTCGCGCCGCGCATCCAGACGATCCAGATCGACCCCTCGCAGATCGGCCTGCTGATCGGCAAGGGCGGCGAAACGATCCGCGGGCTCTCCGAGGAGTTCGAATCGCAGATCGACGTCAACGACGACGGTCAGGTGCTGATCTACTCCGCCAATGGGGAGCTGGGCGACGCGCTCGTGGAGCGCGTGCGGATGATGATGAAGGAGGTCGAGGTCGGCGATGAATACGTCGGCAAAGTCGTCAAGACGACGACCTTCGGTGCGTTCATCGAGCTGGCCAAGGGCACCGACGGCCTGCTGCACATCTCCAACGTCTCACCCGGACAGCGCGTCGACAGCGTCGAGGACGTGCTCAACAAGGGCGACGAGGTCAACGTGCGCGTGGTCGAGGTCGACCGCGAGCGCGGACGCATCGGCCTGCGCCTGACCGAGGACCCGGACATCGCGGGCAAGTCCGTCGAGGAGCTCGCCGGCGTCGGCACCGGTGGCGGCGGCGGTGGCAACCGCGGACCGCGCGAGGGCGGCAGGCCTTCGAGCAACGGCCGCGACCGCGCCGACCGCGGACGGCGTCGCGAGGGTGAGCGTGGCTCAGGGCGCCCGCGCCACGGTCGCGATTGACCGTTGAGCGCTCGGGCGTGAGCGACGAGCACCGGATAACCACGCTCGACTCGGGCGTGAGGATCGTCACCGAACGCGTGCCCAGCGTGCGTTCGGTGGCGCTCGGCTTCTGGATCGCCACGGGCTCGGTCGCCGAGCACGAGGACCAGGCTGGCATCTCGCACCTGCTCGAGCACATGCTGTTCCGCGGCAGCGACCGCTACGGATCGCAGGAGATCGACGAGATCTTCGACTCGATGGGCGCGGAGATCAACGCGGGCACCGACAAGGAAGCCACGTCGCTGTACACGCGTGTGCTCGACCGGCACCTCGAGCACGCGTTCGACGTGATGAGCGACATGCTCTGGCACCCGCGCTTCGGCGAGCTCGATGCCGAGCGCGAGGTCGTGCTCGAGGAGATCGCCATGTACGAAGACGACCCCCAGGATCGAGTCTTCGACGTGCTCGGCAAAGCGATATTCGGCGCGCATCCGCTCGGTCGCGCCGTGATCGGCACCGCCGAGGTGGTCGGCGCGGTCACGCGCGAGCAGCTCGCCGACTTCCACGCCCAGCGGTACACGCCCGACAGCATCGTGATCGCCGCCGCCGGCTCGGTCGATCACGACGCGCTCGTCGACATGGCTCGCGCGGTCGAGCAGACGGGGGCAGGCGCCTCAGCGCTCGCAGGAGCGGCGGCCAACGGCCACGCGCCGCACTCGCCGCAGGCGGGCGCGGCGGCGGCCGCCGCAGCCAGCGATCCCGAGTTCAGCCCTCGCGCTCGCTTCCTGCAGAAAGACACCGAGCAGTACCACGTGTGCGTGGGCGGCGCGGGGCTCGCGCGCGCAGACGAGCGCCGCTTCGCGCTGCGCGTGCTCGAAGGCGTGCTTGGCGGCACCTCCTCCTCGCGGCTCTTTCAGGAGGTGCGCGAGCGCCGCGGCCTGGCCTACTCGGTGTTCACGTTCTCCAACCTCTACGCCCACACCGGCGAGGTCGGGCTGTACGTGGGCACGCGCCCGGACAACCTCCGGGAGGCGCTCACGGTGATCGCCGCCGAGCTCGAGCACTGCGTAGAGGACCCCGCCAACGACGAGGAGCTCGTGCGCTCGCGCGAGAACCTCAAGGGGCGGGTGGTGCTCGGCATGGAGTCCACCGGCGCACGCATGAGCCGCCTCGGCGCATCGGTGCTCAACGGGCTGCCGATCCTGTCGGTCAACGAGATGATCGAGCGCATCGACTCGGTCGAGATCGACGCCGTGCGAGCGCTCGCGGCCGAGCTGTTCACGCCCACTGGGATGTCCGTCGCCGGCGTGGGACCCGCCGAGAGCGAGTTCCACGCCGCGATAGCGCCGCTTCGCGGCCTCGCCAGCGATCACGCCGACGCGCAGGCGTCGAGTGCCACCGCAGTACCCGGAGCGCCGCGATGATCAACGTGGCCGTCGCCGGCGCCGCCGGGCGCATGGGGCAGACGGTGTGCGAGGCGATCTCCGGCGCCGAGGACATGGAGCTCGTCGGCCGCGCCGATCCGCTGCTCGACACCACGCTCGCGGATGTCCTCGCCGGCGCCGCAACCGGGCTGGGCGGCGCCGGCCCACCGATCGAAGATCGGCCAGTGCCGGATGTGGTCGTCGACTTCACGCAACCCGACACCGCGCTCGCAAACGCGCTGCAGTGCGTGCGTGCCGGCGTGCACGTGGTGATCGGCACCACGGGCTTCGATCCCGCGCCGCTATACGAGGCGGAAGCCGCGCAGGCGCGGTCGGAGTCTCGGCGCGGGAACGTGCTGATCGCCCCCAACTTCGCGATCGGCGCAGTGCTGATGATGCGCTTCGCCGCCGAGGCGGCGCGGCACATGCAGAAGGCCGAGATCATCGAGCTGCACCACGACGGCAAGCTCGACGCGCCCAGCGGCACCGCCAAACGCACCGCCGAGCTGATGGCCGCCGCGAGCGGCGGCGAGCCGCCGCCGATCCACTCCGTGCGCCTGCCGGGGCTCGTCGCCCACCAGGAGGTGATCCTCGGCGATCTCGCCCAGACGCTCACGATCCGCCACGACACGATCGGCCGCGAGTCGTTCATGCCCGGAGTGCTGCTCGCGGTGCGTCGCGTGGGAGCGCTCGAGCACTCGCCCACGGTAGGCCTCGAGAGCCTGCTCTTTTAGTGGGCGCCGCGCGTGAGATACTGCAGCCGATGAGCCCCCTTGGCACGATATTGACGGCGATCGTCACGCCCTTCGACAAGGAGGAGCGGGTGAACGAGGAGTCGTTCGTCGCCCTCATGCGCCATCTAGCCGAGAACGGCTCGGACGGGTTCGTCGTCGCCGGGACGACCGGCGAGGCCTCGACGATGACCGCCGACGAGCAGCTGGGGCTGATCGAGCTGGCGGTCGCCGAGCGCCCGGCGGGCAAGACCATCGTCGCGGGAACCGGCACCAACGACACCCGCCAGGCGGTGTACCTGACCGAACGCGCGAGCGCGCTCGGCGTCGACGCGGTGCTGTCGGTCACGCCCTACTACAACCGGCCCAGCCGCCTCGGCCTGCGCCGCCACTACGAAGCGGTCGCCGCGGCCACCGATAAGCCCACGCTGCTCTACAACATCCCTTCGAGGACGGGCACGAACATACCGCCCGACCTGCTCGCCGAGCTCGCGCAGATCCCCGGGATCGAGGGCGTCAAGCAGGCCAACGCCGACGAGCTGCAGCCGATCGACGGTCTCATGCTGTACGCCGGCGATGACGCGACGTTCGCGCGGACGCTCGACATGGGCGGGGCCGGCGTGATCTCCGTATCGAGCCACATCGTCGGCAACGAGATGCGCCGGATGGTCGACGAGCCAGAGCACCGCGCCGAGATCGACGCGTCGCTGCAAGACGTGTACAGCACGCTTTTCATGACCGCCAGCCCGACCTGCACGAAGGCCGCGCTGAACCTCCTGGGCCACGACGTCGGCGGCCTGCGCCTGCCGCTCGTCGAGGCCACCGCCGAGGAGACCGAGGCCGTTCGAGCGATGCTCGAACGGCACGGACTTCTGACGGCCTCACCCGCCCGTACGCACGCGTGAGCTCAGCGCTGCGCGTCCTACCCCTCGGCGGACTCGGGGAGATAGGCAAGAACATGACCGTCGTCGAGTACGACGACCGCATCATCGTCGTCGACGTCGGCCTGCGCTTCCCGACGCCCGAGATGGTCGGCATCGACCTCGTGCTGCCCGACTTCTCCTACCTGCGCGAGCGCGCGCGGGACATCGAGGCGATCGTCGTCACCCACGGACACGAGGACCATCTCGGCGCGCTGCCGTGGGTGCTGCGCGAGCTCGGACAGAAAGCGATGCCGCCCGTGTACGGCGGCGCGCTGACGATCGCGATGGCACGCTCGAAGCTCGAGGAGCACAAGCTGCGCAACGTCGAGCTCAACGACATCGATCCCGGCGAAAGCCTCGAGCTCGGGCCGTTCTCGCTCGAGCTCGTGCACATGACGCACTCGATTCCCGACTCCAGCGCGGTTGCGCTCGGCACCGACCTCGGCACCGTGCTGATCACCGGCGACTACAAGTTCGACCAGACGCCCGTCGACGGCGCGCCCGCCGACGTCTCGCGCCTGGCCGAGCTCGGACGCGAAGGCGTGCTGCTGCTGTGCGGCGACTCCACCAACGTCGATCGTGAGGGCTTCTCGCCGTCGGAGTCGGTCGTCGGTCCACATCTGGAGGAGGTGTTCGCGCGCTGCGAGGGCCGAATCGTCGTGACGAGCTTCGCCTCGAACATCCATCGCGTGCAGCAGGTCGTCGACGCCGCGTACGCGCTCGACCGCAAGGTCGCGCTGATCGGACGCTCGATGCGCAAGAACGTCGGCATCGGGCGCACACTCGGGCACATCGAGTTCCCCGACGGGATGCTCGTCGGCCCGCGCGAGATCAACGACTTCGCCGACGAGCGCGTCGTGATCATCTCGACCGGCTCCCAGGGCGAGCCGCTGTCGGCGCTGCGCAGGATGGCCTACCGCGACCACCCGCAGATGGAGCTCAAGGCGGGCGACACCGTCGTGTTCTCGGCCACGCCCGTCCCCGGCAACGAGCGCGCGGTGAACGAGACGATCGATCGCCTGTACCACATCGGCTGCGACGTCATCACCCCTCGCGAGGCTCCCGTGCACGCCTCCGGGCACGGCTACGCCGAGGAGGTCAAGCTGATGCTCAACCTCGTCAAGCCGCGCTACGTGATGCCCTTCCACGGCGACTTCAAGCGTTTGCGCCTGCACGCGCAGCTCGCCGAGGCCGTCGGCGTGCCGCCCCGCGACATCTTCCAGGGCGACAACGGGCTGCCCCTGGAGATCGACGAGCGCGGGGCGCGCTTTGCCGCGCGCGAGCAGGCGGGCATGATCTTCGTCGACGGCGTCGAGATCGGCGAGCTGGCCGACGCGGCCCTGCGCGACCGGCGCATGCTCTCAGCCGACGGGATCTTCATCGTGGTCGTCACGATCGCCGAGCAGGACGGCACCTCGGTCGCCGACCCAGAGGTGATCTTCAGGGGCGTTCCGTTCCTCGACCAGGCCGACGAGCTCGTCGAGGAGATCCGCCTGACCGTAGAGCAGACGCTGCGCCGGGCGGCAGGTGAGGAAATCCGCGAGGTCGACCTGCTCCAGCAGGTGCTCCACGACGATCTCGCGAAGCTAGTCTATGACCGTCTGAAGCGACGGCCGATGGTGCTGCCGGTCGTCGTCGAGGTTTGAGTAGGCCGGCATCGTCACGACGAAGCGCGCGCCCGTCTCGCCGAGCCGCGTCGGCTCGAGCGCGATGCTGCCGCCGTGCGCCTCCGCCACCGCCTGAACGATCGCCAGGCCGAGGCCGAACGAGCCGCCGACCGCGCCGTCTCGGCGCGGCGCCCCACCAGCGCCTCGCACGAAGCGCTCGAACAGCGTCGGCACCAAATCGGAGGGGACGCCCGGGCCGTTGTCTTCGACGGCGAGCTGTGCCTTGCCGTCACTCGTCGTGAGCGTCGACACATGGATCTCCGTGCCCGGCGGCGTGTGGCGCAGGGCGTTTTCGAGCAGGTTGATCGTGATGCGGTGCAGCTCGTCACGCGCCCCCATCACCGTCGCCGGATGGATGTCGAGCGAGATCTCGTGCTCCGAGCTCACCGGTCCCAGCTCGCCGGCCGCCTCGGCGACGATCTGCGCCAGGTCGCATGGCTCGTGTGCGACCACGCGCGCCGCGTCGGTGCGCGCCAGCAGCAGCAGGTCGGCGACCAGCCGGCGCATCCGCTGGGAAGAGCGCAGCGCCGAGCGCGCCGCCTCGCCCTGGTCGCCCCGCAGCGATTCGGCGAGCAGCTCGAGATTCGCCAGCACGCTCGTCAGCGGCGTGCGCAGCTCGTGCGAGGCATCCGCCACGAACCGGCGCTGACGCGCGAGCATCGACTCGGTCTCGCCACGCGCGGCGTCGAGCTCGCGGAGCATGCCCTCGAGCGTACGCGCGAGCTCTGACACCTCGTCGTCGGCCTGTGACTGCGGGATCCCGCGCGAGGGGTCGCGCGTGCGCGCGATCTCCGCCGCGGTGCTCGTCAGCTCCGCGATCGGCGCCATCGCGCGGCGCGCGATCGCCATGCCCGCGACCAGCGCCAGCAGGCTGCCCGCGAGCACTCCCAGCACCAGGAACAGCTCCACGCGCTTGACCGTCGCCTCTGTCGCGGCCACCTGGCGCCCGTACTGAATGATCACTCGTCCGATCGGCTGACCGGTGCCGCTGAGCGTGACGTTGGCTTCGCGACTGAGCACGCGGTAGCCGTTGACCGTCACAGGGTTCGGCTGCGCCGGGCCGAGCCACGGCGCGTTCGCGGGTCCCTTCGCCACGACCTGGCCGGCGAGCGAAAGGATCCTGATCTCAGAGTGGTTGGATTTTGACGCGAAGTCTTCCAGCGGAGTTATGAACCTCAGCGGGTCGATGCTGATTTTGACCTCGCTCGGCAGCGCTTCGGCGGTCTCCAGGACGTCGCGATTGAAGTCCGCGCGTATCCGCTCGACCGTCAGCGAGCCGATCGCCAGTGCGAACACGCACAGGATCACGAACGTCAACAGCGCCGAGACGCCCGCCAGGCGCACGCGGATCGGCAGCCGGTCGAAGCTCTCGGACAGGCGCGCGCCGGCCTGGCGCACCGATTCGGGGAGTCGCGGCGAGCCGGACGGGGCTCTAGGCTCGGAGGACGTAGCCGGCTCCCCTGATGGTGTGCAGGAGGCGGGGCTCGCCGTCGGACTCCAGCTTGCGGCGCAGGTTGGAGACGAACACCTCGATCGTGTTCGTGGTCGAGAACGGGTCATAGCCCCACACCTCGTCGAGCAGGCGCTGGCGCGAGATCACGATGCGCTCGTTGCGCATCAGGTACTCGAGCAGCTCGAACTCGCGCTGGGTGAGCTCGATCGCGCGCACGCCGCGCAGCACCTCGTGCGTATCCACGTTCAGCGACAGGTCGCCGACGCGCAGCGGCGCAGAGCCGCGCGGCGGGCGCCGGCGCAGCAGCGCGCGCATGCGCGCGAGCAGCTCCTGGCGCTCGAACGGCTTGACCAGGTAGTCGTCCGCGCCCGCGTCGAGCCCCTCCACGCGCGACTCGAGCGCGTCGCGCGCCGTGAGGATCAGGATCGGCACGTCGTCATCGGCGCGCAACTCCTTGGCGACCTCCACGCCGTCGAGCTTCGGCAGTCCGAGGTCGAGGATCACGAGGTCAGGTGCGAATGCGTGGCCCTGCTCGAGCGCAGCGCGCCCGTCGGCGGCCGTTCGCACCTCATATCCCTCCATGCGCAACGAGCGCTGGAGCGCTTGGGCGATGTCCTCGTCATCCTCGACGACCAGGACGCGTGGGGCGCGGGAGAAGTCGTTCATGATCTTTATGTAACTGGCCGCTTGTAAAGCGATGGTAAGGGGTTTCAGGGAGGTTCCGGGCCATTGGCGTCGAAGTTGCGCGAGATGGCCGGCACCCGCAAGCGCGCCTCTCCACGTCCGTCCGCGGGCCGATCCGCCACGTCGCGGCGCAAAGCGCCCGCTCGCGCGCGCTCGAGGCGCCGAGCCCGGCGCGGGCCCGTGTCGAGCCTCGGCTCGCTGCTGTCCGGTGGGCCGCCGCGTCTGCCCGTGCTCGACCAGCGAGAGCGCGACGTGCTCGGGCTGGCGCTGATCGCCGCCGGTGTGTTCATGGGCTTCGTCCTCTACGGCGGCTGGAACGGCGGACGCGCTGGACACGGACTCGCGGTCGCGCTCGGCTGGAGCCTCGGGCGCGCGCGCGTGCTTGCGCCTGCGACCCTCGTCGTGGGCGGCGGCGCGCTCCTGCTGCGCCCGGTGCTGCCCGCACTGCGGCCCCTGCGCACGGGCGCGCTGTGCGTGTTCGCCGCGGTCACGCTCGCGCTCGCCGCCGGCATGCTCGGGCTCAGCTCCGCTCCGACGGGCGCGCACGTGTGGGTCTCGGCGCACCTGCAGAGCCACGGCGGCGTAGTCGGCGAGGCGCTCTACCAGCTCACCCACCGCCTGGTCCAGAGCGTCGGCGTCGACATCCTCGTCGTGTTCCTGCTGCTCACCGGCGCGATCCTCCTGACCGGCGCCTCGATCGCCACCGTGATCCGCGCCACCGGCAGCGGCGTCGTCGACACCACGCGCATGATGCGCCGGCTGCGAGAGCGCGAGCCTGAGCCCGCGTCTCGCCGCAAGCGCGCGGCGGACCTCGACGCGCTCGAGGCCAGCGCCGATCCGCTGGCCGCGCTAAGACCTCCTGAGCCGAGCGCACGCGAGCTGATCGTGCGCGCGACCCACGTCGAGGCGCCCTCGCACGACTGGGCCGACGAGGACGAGCCATCGGAGGTCGGCCAGCCGATCGAGGACGCACCCGCGCCGCTCGACACCTCCGCGCTCGCCGCCGACGAGGAGCCGCCGTCGGCCAGCGAGAGCGAGGAGGAGGAGATCTCAGGCGTGGCACACGCCGATCCGGATGCGGTGGGGCCCGATCAACTCACCCCGCAGGGCCGGCTCAGGGGCTCGGTCACCGACGACCCCGAGTACGTGTGGCACCTTCCACCGGCCGCCGGGCTGCTGACGCGCTCGAGCGCAGAGCAGACGCGCCCCGACACCGCCGGACAGGAGCGCATCGCCACCAACCTCGTCGAGGCGCTCGGGCACTTCGGCGTGCAGGCCAAGGTCATCGGCACCGTCGCCGGGCCGCACATCACGCGCTACGAGCTGCGCCTCGCGCCCGGCACCAAGGTCGCCAAGGTCGCGCAGCTGAAGGACGACCTCGCGTACGCGCTCGCCGCCACCGACATCCGCATTCTCGCGCCGATCCCCGGCAAGCAGGCGGTCGGCGTCGAGGTGCCCAACGTCCACCGCAAGATGGTGCGCCTCGGCGACGTCTTCCAGGCGCCGCCCAAGGACTGGTCGCCGCTGACCGTGTGGCTCGGCAAGGACGTCGCCGGCAAGGCGATCGGTGCGGACCTCGCCAAGATGCCGCACATCCTCGTCGCGGGCACCACCGGCGCGGGCAAGTCCGGCGCGATCAACGCGATGCTCTCGAGCGTGCTGCTGCGCGCGACGCCGCACGAGGTGCGCCTCGTGCTCGTCGATCCCAAGCAGGTCGAGCTCAACCACTACGAGTCGATCCCCCACCTGCTCACACCCGTGATCACCAGCCCGCGGATGGCCGCCAACGCGCTGCAGAACCTCGTCAAGGAGATGGAGCAGCGCTACGGGATCATGTCGCTCGCGCGCACTCGCAGCCTGGTCGAGCTCAACAAGGCGCGCGCCAAGCGCGGCGAAGCGCCGCTGCCCTACATCCTGTGCGTGATCGACGAGCTCGCCGACCTGATGATGGTCGCGCCCGCCGACGTCGAGGACTCGATCATCCGCCTCGCGCAGAAGGCGCGCGCCGTCGGCATCCACCTCGTGCTCGCCACGCAGAGCCCGCGCGTGGACGTGATCACCGGCATGATCAAGGCCAACGTGCCCTCGCGGATCGCCTTCGCAGTCTCATCGCAGACCGACTCGCGCGTGATCCTCGACCAGAACGGCGCCGAGTCGCTGCTCGGTCAAGGCGACATGCTCTTCAGCCCCGTCGGCTCATCGCGCCTGCAGCGCATCCAGGGCGCCTACATCGACGAGGCGCAGATCGCCAAGCTCACCGACCTATGGCGCCGCCAGGGCGAGCCGGAGCTGCGCGAGGAGCTGCTAGAGCAGGTCGAGCCCGAGACGCCGGAGGGAGCTCCCGACGAGTTCGACCCAGACGAGGACCCGCTGCTCACCGACGCGATTCGCCTGGTCGCTGAAATGCAGACCGCGTCCACGTCGATGCTCCAGCGCCGTCTGCGCCTCGGCTACACGCGCGCCGGGCGCATGATCGACATGCTCGAGCGCCGCGGGGTGATCTCCGGCTACGAAGGCTCCAAGCCGCGACAGGTGCTGATCACCGAGGCCGACCTGCCACGGGTCCTCGCTGCGCTGGAATCTCCGACCGCGCACTCCGCCACCGCCGTCAGCGACTAGCCTCTTGCGCTGATGCCTGAGATCGGAGCAACGCTACGCGAGGCGCGTATGCGCGCCCGCATCGACGTGTCGGAGATCGAGGCCCAGACCAAGATCCGCGCGAAGTATCTGCGCGCGCTCGAGAACGAAGAGTGGGGACTGTTGCCGGGGCCGACGTTCGTCAAGAGCTTCCTGCGCACCTACGCGCAGGCGCTCGGCCTCGACGGCAAGGCGCTCGTCGAGGAGTACCGGCTGCAGCACGAGCACCCGAGCGAGGCGACGCTCGAGCCGATCGTCTCGACGCCGCAGAGCAAACGCACGCGCACGCGCTCGGGGGCAGGCGGGCGGGGGGGATCCGGTGGGCGGGGAGGATCCGGTGAAAAGGCTTCGCGTGGCTACACGGTCGCCGTGAGCGTGATCGGCGTGGTGATCATCGCGCTGATCGTGCTGCTCGTGACCGGCGGCGGTGGCGGCGGCTCCACGACCGACACCTCCACGAGCGCCGCCACGCACAGCCACGGATCGGGCGCGGCACGCCATTCGAAAGGGGCTGCCACGCACCACGCCGCACCCTCAAAACTCGTCGCGCTGTCGCTGCGAGCGAGCGCGGTGGTGTACGTGTGCCTGATCGGCGACAACGGGCGCAAGCTGATTCCGGGGATCGAGCTGGAACCGGGGGAATCCACGCAGACCTACCATGCAAGGCGCTTTGAGCTCACGCTGGGCAACAGCTCTGTGACGATGTTCGTGGATGGCATACGGCGGACGGTGGCGCCCTCCAGCCAGGCGATCGGCTACTCGATCACCAAGGCGTACGGCCGCAAACTGTTGGCAGCCGGCCAGTTGCCGACGTGCAAGTGAGCGCGCGAGCGAGCGGCAGCGCGCCGGTGCGCGCCGGCGTCGTCGTGACCGGCACTGAGGTGCTGACCGGCAGGGTCAGCGACCGCAACGGGCCGTGGCTGGCCGAGCGCCTGCGCGAGCTCGGCGTCGACCTCGCGTACACCACCATCGTCGGCGATCGCCCCGAGGACATGCGCTCCGCGCTCGCGTTCATGGCCGAGCGCGGCATCGACGTGATCGTCACCAGCGGCGGCCTCGGACCCACCGCCGACGATCTCACCGCCGAGGTCGTCGGCGGCTTCCAGGGCCGCGAGATGGTGCTCGACGAGCAGCTGTCAGAGCGGATCGCGCAGATCGTGCGCCCGCTGATGAAACGCTGGCCCAACGTCGACCCCGAGGCGATCGCCGAGGCCAACCGCAAGCAGGCGACGATCCCGCGCGGCGCGACCGTGCTCGAGCCCGTCGGCACGGCGCCGGGCTTGGTCGTGGCGCCGGCAGCCGCCGAGCCCCACACCGCTGGCAAGCCGACGATCGTCGTGCTGCCCGGCCCGCCGCGCGAGCTGCAGCCGATGTGGAAGCAGGCGGTCGCGACCGAGGCGCTGCAGAGCGCCATCGCGGGCGCGACCGTGTATCGCCAGCACACGCTGCGGCTGTTCGGGATCCCCGAGTCCGAGATCGCCGAGACGCTGCGCGTCGCCCAGCGCGACGGGGTGCAGCTGGAGCGCCTCGAGGTCACCACCTGCCTGAAACGCGGCGAGGTCGAGATCGTCACGCGCTACGAGCCCGACGCGCAGGACGCCTACGATGCGCTCGTGGCACTCGTTGAGATGCGTCACGCCGACACGCTGTTCTCGCGCGATGGCAGCACCGTCGATGAACAAGTTGCAGCGTTGCTGAGAGGAGATCGGCCGTCCGGCTCGCACCCGCGCCGCACGATCGCCACCGCCGAGTCGTGCACCGGCGGGCTGCTCGCGGCGCGGCTGACCGAGCTGGCGGGTGCCTCCGACTACTTCAACGGCGGTCTCGTCGTCTACTCCAACGACGCCAAGGTCTCCCAGGCGGGCGTGCCGCGCGAGCTGATCGACGCGCACGGCGCCGTCTCAGCGGAGGTCGCCCGCGCGCTCGCCGTCGGCGCACGCGCGCGCCTGGGTGCTGAGGTGGGCGTGGGGATCACCGGCGTCGCCGGCCCCGGCGGCGGCACCGAGGAGAAGCCCGTGGGCCTCGTGTGGCTGAGCGTTACGCTCGACGGCGGGTCTGAGCCCATGACGCGCTCGGTCAACCTCCCCGGTGGCAGGGCCGACGTGCGCGATCGCGCGACCACCATCGCTATGCACCTCGTGCGCCGCGCGCTCAGCGCCTCGTGAGCGCCTTGTGAGCGCCTTGCTCGCCTGAGCGCGCCACGCCAACGAGCCGGCCGGCGTGGCGCTAGCATCGGATGGCGCGATGTCCCGCGGTGCCACAGCAAGGCTGTTCGTGGCGGTCGACCCGCCGCTTTCGGTGCGCGAGGAGCTCGCCGAGTGGGCCCGTGGCGTGGCCGTCGCGGCGCGCGCGGCCGGAGGCGCGCGCGGAGCGCTGCGGCTGCTCGACGCGCACTCGCTGCACCTGACGCTGTGCTTCCTCGGCAGCCGGCCGGTGGGGGAGATCGACGCGCTCGCGACGGCGCTCACGCCCGGTGCCGAGCAGTGCGAGCTGTCCGTCGGCGCGCCGCTGTGGCTGCCCCCGCGCCGGCCGCACGCCCTCGCCGTGGAGATCCACGATCACGACGGCGAGCTCGCGCGCGTGCAGGAGGAGGTGAGCGCGGCGCTCGCCGGCGTCAGCGATTGGCAGCCCGAGCGGCGCCGCTTCCGCGCGCACATCACGCTCGCGCGCCTTGGCCGTGGCGGCGGGCGCCGGCGGCGCTCGAGCGCCGATCCGTTCGGTCGCGACGATCGCGAGTGGCCGCTCCCCGCCACGCCGCGGCTCAGATTCACGCCGGAGGCGATCGTGCTGTACCGCTCGTGGCTCGACCGCGAGGGCGCCCGCTACGAGGCGCTCGCCAGCAGCGAGCTCGTGCCCGCCGGACGCTGAGCCTGCGGTAGCGACGTCAGTCTTCGCAGGCGAATTCCGAGCTGTCGCCGCTGCCCGAGGTTTCGCACACCTCTTCGCCCGCGCCGGTGGCGCAGCCGGAGCCTTCCTGTTTGCATTCTGCTTCGTTCGAGCTCGATTCGGCTTCGGCGGAGACAGGGCATAGAAGGTGGTGGCCGCTGTGTGAGGCCGTCGGGCTCGCGCCGCCTTCGCATTCGGGTTCGGAGCCGTCCGCGCAGGAGAAGCTCCCGTCGGCGGCGCGCACGGGCGTGTTGCCGTCTTCGCACAGCGCCGGTGCGGCGGGGGCCGAGGCCGGAGGGCTCGTCTCGCCGGTCGTCTTGGTGTTGGGCTTGACGCGGTGTTTGCTCGGGTGATGTGTTTGCGCCCTGCCCTTGTGTGACGGCTGCGTGCACCGGGCTGCGTGCTTCTTGTTGCCGTGGGTGGCGGATGTCGGGCAGGCGGCCTTGCGCGTCTGCGCGAGCGTCTGGGCGGGTCCCAGGAGCGCCACCACGAACGCGCTCAGCGTCAGCGCGAGCGTCAGGGCCAGGGCGAGGCGTCGGATCGGAGGGCGGCTGGTCAAGGGGGGCGGGATCTCGAAAAAGACTGGCGGCTTGGTGTTTATCGTCCGATTGGGCCGCCTGCACGAGTCGCGCATCGGCCTGTGGACGAAGGGTGCGGTCGGCTTGGAGAAACGCCTGCGGCGCGGGGTGGGCGGTGCGCGGGGGATACGAACAACTGTTCCGTCCGCAGCGCCCTCTAGCTTCCTCACTCCATCTCGACACCGGAGGAGTAAGACCATGCCCGTGACCGACCAGGAGAAGGCCGCCAAGGCGCGCGACGCCGCCCTTCAGGGCGCGCTCACGCAAATCGAGCGCGAGTTTGGCAAGGGCACGGTTATGCGCATGGGTGACGAGGGCGCCCAGGTGCGCTGCGACGCGATCCCCACGGGGGCGCTGTCGCTCGATCTGGCGCTCGGGATCGGCGGCGTGCCTCGCGGGCGCATCGTCGAGGTGTTCGGCCCGGAGTCATCGGGCAAGACGACGATGATCTATCACGTGCTCGCCGAGGCGCAGAAGCTGGGCGGCGTGTGCGCGTTCATCGACGCCGAGCACGCGATGGACCCTCTGTACGCGAGAGAGATCGGCGTGGACATCGACGAGCTGCTCGTCTCCCAGCCCGACTACGGCGAGCAGGCGCTGGAGATCGCCGACATGCTCGTGCGCTCCGGCGCCGTGGACGTCGTGGCGATCGACTCGGTCGCGGCGCTCACGCCGAAGGTCGAGCTCGAGGGGCAGATGGGCGACCAGACAGTCGGTGCGCAGGCGCGCATGATGTCCCAGGCGATGCGCAAGCTCGCCGGCAACCTGAACCGCACGCAGACGCTGTGCATCCTCACCAACCAGATCCGCGAAAAGGTCGGCGTGATGTTCGGCTCTCCCGAGACCCAGCCGGGGGGTCGCGCGCTGAAGTTCTACGCCTCCCAGCGCCTCGACATCCGGCGCATCGAGACGCTCAAGGATGGCACCGAGGCGGTCGGCAACCGCGTGCGCGTGAAGGTCGTCAAGAACAAGGTCGCCGCCCCGTTCCGCCAGGCGGAGTTCGACATCGAGTTCGGCAAGGGCATCTCCACCGCGGGCTGCCTGATCGACCTGGGGCTCGAGCACAACATCGTGTCCAAGTCAGGCTCGTTCTTCTCCTACGGCAACGACCGTCTCGGCCAGGGACGCGGCAACGCGAAGGCATATCTAGACGAGAACCCGGCGATGGCAAAGGAGATCGAAGACAAGATCTATGCGGCGCTGGGCTTGGGCAAGGATTTGGTGACGCCGATTGATCGCGATAAGGCTGGGTCGTCGCCGCAAGACGCGACGGCGACGCCGCCGATCGTGAGCGAACCTGCCGTCGCGGCAGCGTAGGCTGCCAGCGCTAGCGCGCCGAAGCCCGCAGCAGCACGGTGCTATCGCCCGACACGTAGGCGCTGATCGTGCCGCCGGTCGAGCTGGTGGCGTGCGTCCAGACGTTTCGCAGCGCGTAGCTAGAGGCTGACGGCAGCCCGACCGTGCTCGCGCTCGTGGTGATCGTGGTGGCGTTTGAGCCGCGGTTCAGCAGCGCGATCGCGCGCGAGCCGTCCACCAGCGGCTTGACCCACACCTGCCCGTTGCCCGCAGTCGACAGCAGCGTGCCCTGCACTCCGGCGGGGTCCTGGTCGATCGCGACGACTTCGCTGCTCTGCAGGGCCACGACGCTCGCAGAGCTGATCTTGGTGAGGTTGTCGCTGATCATCAACGGCGCCGCGAGCATCGACCACATGCTGAGCTGCGAGCGGAACTGCGCGGCAGACATGCCCTGGTCGGGAGCGAGGTAGTCCGGGTCGTTCCAGTGCCCCGGGCCGGCCGCCTGGGGCGCGGCGGCGTCGGCATCCACGTTGCGCAGCACATCCGCGAACGGCACGTTGCCCGGCAGCCCGACGTCGGTGTCGGTGCGCCAGCTGTTGCCGACTGTCGGGCCGAAGCTGTAGGAGGAGAAGGCCGATTCGTCGAGCACGGGACGGCCTTCGCCGTACTGTTCGGGCTGCAGGAAGTCGCAGATCGACAGCAGTATCGGCCTGTGGCTAGCGTTGTCCTCGATCGCCGCGTGGAACTGGGAGTAGGCGCTCGCCGGGTTGAGGTGGTATTCGGCGTCGCCGCAGAAGTCGACCTTCACCGCGTCGAAGCCCCACGCTGCGAACGTGTTCACGTCCTGCTGGTAGTGGCCATAGCTGCCCTGTCCAGCACCGCCGCAGCCGTTGGGACCGGCGTCGGTGTAAAGGCCGACGAGAAAGCCGGCCGCGTGCAGCGTGCGCGTCAGCCACGCCAAGCCGTGCGGCCACTGCCTGGAGCTGACGGTGATCTGGCCGGCGGCGTCGCGTGTCCCGTGCCACCAGCCGACGTCCAGCCACAGGTAGCGATAGCCCCGGCGCTCGAGGCCGAGCGAGATCAGCTGGCTCGCCTGCTGCAGGATCGTCGCCTCGCTGTAATTGCCGCCAAGGGCGAAGTAGGTGTCCCAGCCCATGTACGGCGTGGCCGCGAGGACGCCGCTTGTCGCTGCGCGTGCGGGCCGAGCCACCGATGGTTGCGCCGTCGCGAGCGACAGCGCGAGCGCCACCAGCAGCACTGCCGCGAGGCTCGAGCGGTTAACGACGACGCGCGGCATGGGTCGATGCGCTGTGAGAGCCAGTGCTCAGCGTCACGAGCTGCTGAGCGAGCTGTGCTTCGATCAGCCCGATCACCGTTCCCGTCACGGACAGGCTCGCACCGAAGTGGCGCTCGCTCGAGAGCAGGCGCCTGCCTGTCGTGTCGAGCGCGGCTGTGACCGTGAAGTGCGCTCCGCGAGCGAGACGCAGGCGCACGCTCGCAAGCGTCACCGTCCGGTGGCGCAGCGCGGCGGAGCTCTTGCGGGCGCTGTGCGTCGAGCGCGCCGCGATCGCCACGACGCGATGCCCGCTCAACGTCTCCACGGCGGTGAGGCGCAGCGCGACCACGCAGCCGCCGCTCGCCTGGCTCGAGCACGAGATCGGCACGATCAGCTTCCCGCTCCTGAACGAGGCCTTGCCGATGGCGGTCTCGCCTGCCGACACCGGCGCGCCGCCGACGGGAATCGTCACGAACGCGCTCTTCGCCGTCGCGCTGCCACCACCATCGGTCGCCGACACCTCGCACTGGAGATGATGGCCGGTGTCCTGGCCTTTGACCGTGTACGACGACCCGGTTGCGCCAGCGATCGGGATCAGGTCCCGCAGCCACGCATACGTGAGCTGTGCGGTGGTGCCCGACGGCGTGCCCGGGTGGCACGTCAGATGCTGCCCGTTCGCGGGTGTGCCGGTGATCGACGGGTTCGGGTGGACGATCGCCACTTCTGAGGAGACGGCCGTCGTGAACGATTCGTCGGCGCCCGCTGTCGTACCGGCCGGACTGGAGGCGACCACGCGATAGTGATAGGTGGTGTTGAGGGCGAGACCTGAGAGTTGCGCGGACACGGTCTGCGCGCCGCCGACCGTCGCCGGCAGCACCGAGCATGGGACCGACAGCACGTACGCGGCCGACGTGCCGTATTCGAACGAGCACGCGCCGAGCACCGCGTCGTTGGGATTGACCACGCCCGCGATCGTCGCTGCGGTGTCCGTGACCTCAGTTGGCTTGACCGTCGTAGCTTCCGGTGCCTTGACCCTGCCGCCAAACGAGCTCCCGGCTTCATCGACTGCCATGCAAAAACCGCCCGGCAGGCAGGAGACGCCCGCGAGCACGCTCGTGCCCGCGCTCGACGGACTCCACAACGGGGTGGCCGTCGCCGGGTCATCGCTCGCTCGCGCCTGGCCGTGTTCGTCGACCGTCACGCACAACCCCGAGGAGGCGCACGAGACGGCCGTCAGGTGTTCGCTGTCGATAGGGGTGAGGCTCCACGTGGGTGACGACGATCCCGGATCCGCGCTGGCGAGCACGTGGCCACCGTGGTCGACGGCGACACACGTGCCACTCACCGAGCACGAGACGGACACCAGTTGTTCTTCGGAATCGAGCTTCTGTTCTTCCCATTTGCCGGTGGGAGTGGTCGTGTAGAGCTCGTCGCCGGCGCTGCCCACGGCCACGCACAGCGTTTGCGAGGCGCACGAGACAGCCCGCAGATGGCCCGGGTGGCTGCTCGAGAGCGTCCAGCCGCCGCTGGCGGGGCTGGTGGTCGTGAACACGCCGCCTGCTTCATCGACCGCTACGCACAGCGAGGCGGTCGGACAAGATACGCCGGTCAGATCGCCTCCGCCGGGAACCGAGGACGACGACCATGCGGCCGCGCTGGAGCCGACGCTCGCGAACACGTTGCCGGCTTTATCGACCGCTACACAGGGGCCGCCGGGGGCGCAGGAGACCGCGTTCAGCGGAATGCCAGCATCGCTCAGCGTCGATCTCCAGGTCGGACTCGGGCTCGTGGGGCTAGAGGTGCTGAACCCAGATCCCTGTTCGTTCACGGCGACGCACAGCGATTCGGAGGCGCAAGAGACGGCGCTCAGAGTTCCGCCGCCGGGAATCGCCCCGGAGGACCAAGTGATCGGGGCAGCGGCCTGCGCGGACGCCGGCGCGAGCGAGGCGCACAGCACAAGCGCGACTGCCAGCACGCATCCGCGCAAGCGCCCGACCTTGCTGCTATCCGGCCGTCGACGCATTCTGCTCATTGTGCCTCGCGCTATTCATATGCTTGTCCCGTCGCGTATGTCGGACTGGAGCTTCCCTTGTTGGACGCCAACCCGTCGGGCCCCCAGGTGTTGCGGTTTGCGAGCCGGGATACGCTTTCGTCATGAAGCGGTACCACCTCACCACGTACGTGCGTAAATGCATATAAGGCGGGAGGGTGAGGGTTAAGCGCTGGTCATGCTCCAAACAGCGGACAGGCCGGAGCTGGGCTCGGCGTCAGAGCTCTAGGCCGCGTGGCTACTGACCGTTCGCGCGACCAGCTACGCGCAGCGTCACGACGCCGTTCAGTGCCACAAGCCCTCCCGCGCCGGGGGTCTGCGACACGACGCGGCGCAATCCTCGCGCAAGCTCGACTTTGACGCGCCTGCGCAGGTGAGCGATAGCGAGAGACCGCTCGGCATCGCCGGGGGCAAACCCGATGACTCCTGGAACCTTCACAGACACGACACCCACCAACGTCCCGATCTCTAGCTTGCTGGCGCCGAGAAGCCGCCTGCCCGCGAGCGCCCGTTTCAACGAGATGGTCAGCGGATCACGGCGAGGGGCCGGACACGAGATAGGCCGCGCGTATTCGGGCACTTCGTCCCGCACTTCGATGGCGATGGTTGCATGCCTTTCCCTGACGACAGCTCGAACATTCCGATAGCCACAGCCACCAAGGACGACCCCCAGCATGACTGTGCGTTCGTGAAGCCCGACTGATTCGGCCTCCCAGCCCGCCGCCTGACTATGCCAGCCGACGACCGGAATGCCTTCCCCGGCCGCAAACCCGGCCGTCAATGCGGCACTCACCCACAGACAGCCCACTACTAGAGCCACTCGGCCCCCACCGCTCATTACGCCAGCATAACGGGGCCACACACGAGGTAACCCACTAGAACCCAGCGTCCCATCGGCGACCGGTCTGCGGCTGCCGAACTCGCGCTCAGACGGAGAAGCCCAAATCGCGCGTTCCTCTGGGACGCACTGCGCGGGCCGCTAGCTCTACCCTGTCGCTGGTATGGCCAAGCGCTTCCACCTCACCACCTTCGGCTGCCAGATGAACGAGCACGACTCCGAGCGGATGAAGGGGATGCTCGAGGCGCTCGGCTATACCGAGGCGCCCGAGCGCGCCCAGGCGGACCTGATCCTGTTCAACACCTGCTCGATCCGCGAGTCGGCCGACAGCCGCTTCCTCGCGCACCTCGGGGAGGCCAAGCGCTTGAAGCGCGAGCGGCCCGAGCGGATCGTCGGTGTCGGCGGCTGCTGGGCGCAGTCGGTCAAGGACGAGGTGTTCGAGCGCTTCCCGTTTGTCGACGTGGCGTTTGGTCCCGGCCAGGTGCACAGGCTCGCGGACTTCCTCACAAGCGACTCGCTCACCGCGCAGGGCTTCTTCGAGTTCGAGGGCTTCACCGGCCACCTCCCCGCGCATCGCGAGCGCCGCTTTCAGGGCTGGGTGCAGATCAGCGTCGGGTGCAACTGCGCATGCTCCTACTGCATCGTGCCCTCCACGCGCGGGCGCGAGGTCAGCCGTGCTCCCGAGGAGCTAGTGGCGGAGGTGCACGCGATGGCAGCCGACGGCGTCAAGGAGGTGACGCTGCTCGGACAGAACGTCAACTCATACGGTCGCGACCTGCGCGAGCGCACCAGCTTCGCCGAGCTGCTCGGCCTGCTCGACGGCGTCGAGGGCGTCGAGCGCATTCGCTACACGAGCCCGCATCCGAAGGACATGCGCGAGGACGTCATCCGCGCGCACGCCGAGCTCGCCAGCGTGTGCGAGCACATCCACCTGCCGCTGCAGTCAGGTTCGAGCCGCATCCTCAAGGCGATGCGACGCACCTACGACCGCGCGCGCTACCTCGACCGCGTGGCGATGATCCGCGAGCACGTGCCCGACGCGGCGCTCACGACGGACATCATCGTCGGCTTCCCCGGCGAGACCGACGATGACTTTCGCGAAACGCTCGAAGTCGTCGAGCAGGTCGGCTACGACAGCGCGTTTACGTTCATCTTCTCGCCGCGGCGCGGCACCGAGGCAGCGACAATCACCGAGGGCGTCGTTGCGCATCCGGTGAAGGTCGCGCGCATGGAGCTGCTGCTCGAGCTCGTTCAGCGCTGCGCGCGCGAGCGCGCGCAGCGTTTCGTCGGGCGCACGCTCGAGGTGCTCGTCGAAGGCCCCTCTCGCACCGACCCCGAGCGCCTGCGTGGACGCACGCGCCACAACAAGGCCGTCAACTTCTCCGGCCTTGCCGCTCCGGGGGAGTTGACCGACGTGGAGATCGTGAGCGCCACCAGCCAGACGCTGTCGGGCGAGGAGCGCCTGCTGGCGCGCGCAGGTTAGGCAAGCACGGCGACACGCGCGTCACCGGCCACGCACACGCGGTCGCGCCCGCCGCGCTTGGCTTCGTACAGCGCTTGGTCGGCGCGCGCGAACACGGACTTGTAATCGAAGCCCTGGCCGGGGCTAGACGCGCACACGCCGAGGCTCATCGTGACCGCGACGTCCGGCCCGAGCGGGTCGGCGCCAATCGCCTCGCGTAGCCGCTCGGCGAGCTCGTGCGCGCCGTCGAGCTCAGCGCCCGGCAACAGCACCAGGAACTCCTCGCCGCCGAGGCGGTAGGCGAGGTCGAATGCGCGCAACTGCTTTCGCAGCAGATAGGCAATCTCCTTGAGCACGGTGTCGCCGGTTGTGTGACCGAAGGTGTCGTTGACGACCTTGAAGTGGTCGACGTCCGCGACGATCAGGCCGATCGGCTCGCCGGTGATCTCAGCCTGCTCGGTCAGCTCCTGCACTCGCAGCGTGAGCGCGCGGCGGTTGAGCATGCCGGTGAGCTGGTCGAGGACGGCGTCGTTGCGGTGCTGGATGTCCGACTGCATCAGCGGCGTCGAGAGCACCGATGCGCACAGGATCAGCGCGACAGGCATGATCAGCAGCACGGGGTTCGCGAGAACCGGCCCGGTGTCGACGCCGAGGCCGACCGCGAACGCGAGCATCAAGCTGATCAGCACGCCAACGATCACGCCGCGTGTCGAGAAGCGGGTGCTGAGCGTGATCACCGGGATCGCCAGCAGCGACAACGCACTTGCGCCGAGCGCTCCGCTCAGCGACACCGCGAGCGCGATCGTCAGCGCGGACGCGATCCACGCGCCGAACATCAGCAGCTCCGGCCGCGCGAGCCGCGGCATCAGGCTGTCGGCGAGCGAGAAGCCGCCGAGGATGGTGATGACAAACACGATCGGCCACCAGCCGAGCCACGGGCCGGCCGTCAGAATCGCAAACGCCATGATGATCGCGGCGCGCCGTCTCACCGGGCGCAGGCGCTCCTCCATCTCGAGCATGCGCTGGCGGTCGAACTCGTCGCGGCACAGCCACGAGCTTGCGCCGGGCTCATCTGTCGTGCGTTCGGAGCTCATCGCTGTTGCCTCGGACGTCCGACAGGGGTCGTTGACGGCATCGTGCCGGGGTGGACGGAAGTTAACCGGCGACGTACGATCCTGTCCCCCCGATCGGAGGTTTGCCCAGTTATGAGAATCCGCGCCGCGGTCCTGGATGAGTTCGCAAAGCCGCTCGTGGTGCAGGAGGTCGAGCTCGCCGAGCCCGGCCCGGGCGAGGTGCTCGTGCGCCTCGTCGCTTGCGGCGTGTGCCACACCGACATGTACACCGCGTCCGGTGTCGACCCGTCGGGCTATGCGCCGACGGTGCTCGGTCACGAGGGCGCGGGCGTGGTCGAGCGCTGCGGCGAGGACGTCACGCTCGTGCGGGAGGGCGACCACGTCGTGACGCTGTTCTCACCGCAATGCGGCGAGTGCGTGCACTGCCTGAGCCCGCACACCAACCTCTGCCTGGCGATCCGCGAGCAGCAGAACCTCGGCTACCTGCCGGATGGCACCACGCGCCTGTCGCGGGGCGGCGAGCCGCTGCGCCACTTCATGGGCACCTCGACGTTCGCCGAATACACGGTGATGCCGCAGATCGCGCTAGCGCGCATCGACCCCGAGGCGCCGCTCGACCGCGCGTGCCTGTTCGCGTGCGGGCTGTCCACCGGGCTGGGCGCGGCGATCAAGACCGCGGCGGTGGGCGCCGGCTCGACCTGCGTGGTGTTCGGCGCCGGCATGGTCGGCCTGGGAGTCGTCGCCGGCTGCCGCCTACGAGGGGCGGATCGAATCGTGTGCGTCGACCTGTCGCCCGCGCGGCTGGAGCTCGCGCGCGGCCAGGGCGCCACCGACGTGCTGATCGGCGGAGCGGACGCCGTCGAGCAGATCCTCGAGATGACCGGTGGCTTCGGCGCGGACTACACGTTCGAGGCGACCGGCAACGTCGCCGTGATGCGCCAGGCCGTCGAGGCCGCGCGCATGGGATGGGGCCTGTGCACGGTCTGCGGCGTCGCGGGTCGCGGCGAGACGCTCGACGTCGTTCCGCGCCTGTTGATCACCGGCAGGCGCGTTTGCGGCTCGTCGTTCGGGGGGCTGAAGGGGCGCGAGGACGTGCCGGCGCTCATCGGCCGCTACCTCGCCGGCGAGATCGACGTCGACCCGTTCATCTCGCACCGCATGCCGCTGGCGGACATCAACCGCGGCTTCGAGTTGATGGAGGCCCAGGATGGCATCCGCAGCGTGATCGAGCTGTGAGCGCCGACGTCAGAAGCTACGCGAGCGCGGGCTCGCCGCCGCCGGCGGCGCGTGGCCCGTCGGCTCGCGCGGCGCGGTCGGCGTCGTTGTCGCCTCGATCGGCGACACACACGCGGTTGCGTCCGCTGCGCTTGGCGCGGTAGAGCGCCGCGTCGGCCTTGGCGAACACAGTGGCGTAGTCGAAGCGCTCGTCTTGCGCTGAGGCCCCCGCGCCGAGGCTCATCGTGACCGACAGCCCGCCGCCGATCAGGTTCGCCGCGACCCCCGCACGCAGGCGCTCGGCCAGCTCGGCGGTGTGCTCTAGGTCCGATCCAGGGACGAGGATCAGGAACTCCTCGCCGCCAAGGCGGTAGGCGAGGTCGAACGCGCGCAGCTGCTTGCGCAGCAGATAGGCGACCTCCTTGAGCACGATGTCGCCGGCCGTGTGCCCGCGGGTGTCGTTGATGCTCTTGAAGTGATCCAGGTCCGCGACGATCACACCGATCGGCTCGCCCGTCACCTGTGACTGCTGGGAGAGCTCGTGCGTGCGCGCGCCGAGCGCCTTGCGGTTGAGCATCCCCGTGAGCTGGTCGATGACCGCGTCGCTGCGATGCTGGATGTCCGAGTGCATCAGCGGCGTCGAGAGGACGGCCACGCACAGCACGAGCGCCAGCGGCGCGATCACGAGCTCGGGGCTGTTCAGGACCGCGTTGGGGTCGGCGCCGAAGCCGACGGCCAGCACCATCGCGCTCGCGATCACCACGCCCGCGACGACGCCGCGCATCGAGAAGCGCGAGCTCAGCGTGATCACCGGGATCGCCAGCCACGACAGCGCCACCACGCGCGCACCGCCCTCGAGCGAGACCGCGCCCGCGATCGTCAGCTCGCTGGCGATCCACGCCGTGAACATCACCAGCTCGGGGCGAGCCACCCGCGGCAGCAGGTGGTCGGCCGCGGCAAAGAACGCAATCGAAGGGATCAAGAACAGCAGCGGCCACCAGCCGAGCCACGGTCCGACGGACGCGATCGCAAGGGCCAGGATCGCCATCGCCCGTTGCCGGCTCGGGCGCACGCGCTCCTCCATATCCATCATGCGTTCCCGATCGGCGTCGCCGCGACACAGCCACGACGACCTGCTCCCCGCGCGTTCCAGATATTGCCCGGACTCGGAATTCATGTCTATTCGCTCGGCCGCGCCGAGCGTCACGATTACTGCTCCAGGATCGGGTGGACGGAAGTTGATCATCCGTAAAACCCCGCAGTTTCGGGGCCGTGCGCTACCGATTCGATCGCGTGGGCGGGGTCATGGGAAACCCCGCCCACGCGCGCGTTCCTGGCCGGCCTGCGATCACTGCGCGGTTGCTCCCGCCGGCGCGCCCGTGTAGCTGGAGCCGGAGTTGGAGCCCCCGCTCGAGCTGGAGCCCATGTTCGGGCAGGGTTTGCCGCTTGGCATCGTCGATTTCAGGGATGGGGTCGGAGTGCTCGACGAGCCTGGCGCGCTCGGTGTGGTGGGTGTGGTGGGGGCCTTTGTGGCAGGCGCCGCGCTAGTCGTGCCTGTCGTGGCGGAGGACGCCGCGGAGGCGTTGGCGATGCCGGCGGCGGCCCCGCCGGTTGCAAGCGCGCCTGCAACCATTGTCGCTCCGAGCATTCTGGAAATGGTCATGGGTCGGACCTCCTGATCGATGGATGGGGTGTGCAGCCATCGTGCGCGCTCCGGCTAAGCGGCAGCGCAGATCGTCGTAGGGGTTGTGTAAGGCGCCTTGCGCGCTCCGGCCAGCGATTTATGCGAACATACGTTCGTGCGCTGGGGCAACCTCACGCTCGACAGCGAAGAGCAGCGGCCGCTGCCGGGATATCGCGATCCCGCCGCCGTCCGTCGTTTCGATGCTCCCGAGGCGCTCGACATGCGCTTCTACGAGGTCCATGCCAAGTCCGTCCTGAACCGTGTGCCCAAGCAATCGCGAATGCCGTTCCGCTGGACGATCAATCCGTACAGGGGATGCAGCCATGCGTGCACTTTTTGTTTTGCTAGGCCAACGCACACGTTTCTAGGATTCAACTCCGGCCGTGACTTCGAGCGCGAGATCGTGGTGAAGGTCAACGCGCCCGAGGTTCTGCGCGTCGAGCTGGCGCGAGCGTCGTGGAAGCGCGAGCACGTCGCGCTCGGCACGAACACCGACCCATACCAGTGGGTGGAGGGTCGCTACCGGTTGATGGTCGGCATCTGGGAGGCGCTGCGCGACGCCGCAAATCCGTGCTCGGTGCTGACCAAGTCGCCGCTGCTGCTGCGCGACCTGCCGCTGATGCTCGAGATCGCCCAGCGGGCGAGCTTCAGCGCATGCCTGTCGATTCCCACGCTCGACGAGAAGGCGTGGCGCGCTACCGAGCCGCACACGCCCAGTCCGCGCGCCCGCCTCGAGGCCGTCGCGGAGCTCAACCGCGCGGGCATTCCAACCGGCGTGCTGATCGCGCCGCTGATGCCCGGCATCAACGACGCCCCGCACCAGGTGGAGCCGCTGCTGGAGCTCGCCGCCGAGGCCGGCGCCACGAACATCGCGGGCGTCGCCCTGCACCTGCGCGGCGAGGTGCGCACGGTGTTCATGGACTGGCTGCGCTCACAGCGGCCCGACCTCGTCTCCCAGTACGAGGAGCTCTACCGTCGCCGCGCGTACGCGCCGCCACAGGAACGCGCGCGGCTCGCGCGGATGGTGCGCCGCGGCGGAGCGCCCGGCTCGTTCTGGCGCAGCGATGAGCGATCCGAGGACGTCATGCCGGGCGACGGCGCAGTGTCGGCGCCCGTTACGCGCCAGCAGAGCCTATTTTGAGGACTGCGCATCGACCGCTCGACTCGCGAGCGGCACCGAGCAGCCGCGGTTGCGCACAAGCTGTGAGCCTGTGCTCATGCGGATCATCGCTCTGTTCGGACCGACCGGCGTGGGCAAGACCGCCGTCGCGCTGGCGCTGGCGGAGCTGTTGCGCGCGAACGGCGAGCACCCGGTGGCGGTCTCGGCGGACGCGCTGCAGGTGTACGCGGGCCTTGAGATCCTCACCGGCGCCGCCACAGCGGACGAGCAGGCGCGCCTGGAGCACCGCCTCGTGTCGTTCCTGCCTGTGGACGCGACTTTCAGCGCCGGTCAGTACGCGCAGCTGGCGCACGCGGAGATCGACGATCTGCTCGCGGCCGGCAGGCGCCCGATCGTGGTGGGTGGGACTGGCCTGTACCTGCGCGCGGCGCTCACCGAGCTCAACCTGCGCCCACCTCCGGCGGAGGGGGTGCGCGAGCGCTGGATGGCCGAGCTCGAACGTCTGGGAGCGCCGGCCCTCCATGCCCGGCTCGCCGCGCATGCCCCCTGGGCGGCGGCGGAGATCGCCCCGAACGACCGCCAGCGGATCGTGCGCGCACTGGAGCTGCTCGACCTTGGTGAGCTCGAGCGGCCCGAGGAGCCGTCGCAGCTGTGGAGCGCGGACCTACGTCAGCCCACGCTGCTGGCGGGGTTGACGATGGAGCGCGAGGCGCTGTACGCGGCGATCGAGGCTCGCATCGAGGGCATGCTGGCCGCGGGTGCGCGCGAGCAGGTCCTGCGCGCTCATGCGGGGGGCGCCTCGGAGACGGCCCGCAAGGCGCTCGGCTTCGAGGAGCTCTTGAGTGGAGACGTCGAGGCGATGAAGCGGCGCACGCGCAACTACGCAAAGCGCCAGCTCACGTGGATGCGCAAGCTGGCGGGCGTGCACACGATCGACGTCACCGGCCGCGACCCGACCGCCACCGCGCGCGAGATCCTTCACGCTACGCCTGACTTCCACGCTACGCCTGACCTTCACGCTACCGCTGACTTAGACTGCGGCGCCTGATGGCTGGCATGAGATTCGAGAAGTGGCAGGCGCTCGGCAACGACTATCTGATCGTCGAGCGCGCCGAGCTGCCCTTCGAGCTGACCTCGGCGCGTGTGCGCCGGCTGTGCGAGGGCCACTTCGGCGTGTTCGCCGACGGTGTGCTGCTGCTGTCGCCGCCGGCCGATCCCGCGCATGTGGCCGACCTGCGCATCTTCAACCCCGACGGCTCCGAGGCGGAGCTGTCGGGCAACGGCGCGCGCGAGGCGATCCTGTACCTGCGCCGGCGCGGCTGGACCGACGAGGACACGTTCACGATCCACACCGCCGCGGGCGAGATCCGCCCCACGATCACCGGGCCCGACACCTGCACCGTTGACATGGGCAGAGCGAGCCTCAGCTCGCGTGACTTCCCCGACGGGCCCGCCGACGGACGTGGGACGATCGCCGCCGGCGGGCGCGAGTGGAGCTTTCGTCACGTCTCGATCGGCAACCCGCAGTGCGCGATCCACGTCGACTCGCTCGCGGAGCTCGACGCGCTCGATCTCCCCGCGATCGGCCCCGCGATAGAAGGCGACGCGCGCTTCCCCAACCGCACGAACGTGTCGTGGTACACCGAGCTGCTCGAGGCGGGGCGTTCCCCTGGCCCGCCCACTCGCTCCTCGGACTCGCCGAGAGCGCCCACGCGCATCCGCGCCCGCATCTTCGAGCGCGGCGTGGGGGAGACGCTGTCATCGGGGACCGGCGCGACTGGCGCGGCGGTCGCCCAGGTCGAGCGAACCCACGGCGATCGCATGAATCGGGCCGACGCGCGCGTGACGGTGGTGCTCGACGGAGGTGAGCTGGAGGTCGAGGTGGGGGACGATCTGCACGTCAACCTGACAGGCTGGGCGCGGCCCGTGTTCGAGGGCCGCCTGAGCGAGGACTTCGAAAAGGAGCTGCATGAGACCGAGTAAGCGCCTCGAGCGCATCCCGCCGTACGCGTTCGCACAGCTCGAGCGCAAGATCGCCGAGAAGCGCGCCGCGGGTGTGGACGTGATCAGCCTCGGCATCGGCGACCCGGACCGCCCGACGCCGCCGCTGATCGTGGAGGCGATGCAGGAGGCGGTGAGCGAGCCCGAGACGCACCGCTATCCCACCAACCGCGGTCGCGCGGACTTCAGGGGCGCGGTGCGCGACTTCTACGAGCGCCGCTTCGACGTGAAGCTCGACCCCGACAGCGAGATCATCCCGGCGCTGGGCGCCAAGGAGGCGATCTTCAACCTCAACCTCGCGTTCCTGGACCCCGGCGACTACGCGCTCGCGGCCGACCCCGGCTATCCGGTCTACACCGGCGGACCCTGGCTGGCGGGCGGGGAGCCCGTGCTGATGGCGCTCGAGCCCGAGCGTGGCTTCGTGCCGGATCTCGGCGCCATCGACGAGGACGTGGCGCGCCGCTCGAAGCTGATGTTCCTGAACTACCCCAACAACCCCACCGGCGCGGTCGTGCCGGAGGGCTTCTTCGAGCTGGTGGTGGAGTTCGCGCGCGCGTACGAGATCCTGGTGGTGCACGACAACGCGTACTCGGAGATCGTGTTCGACGGCTACCACGCGCCATCGTTCCTGCAGACCCCCGGCGCCAAGGACGTGGGCATCGAGGTGTTCTCGCTGTCGAAGGGCTACAACATGACCGGCTGGCGCTGCGGGGTGCTGGTCGGAAACGCGCAGGCGCTCGAGACCTACTGGCGGCTGAAGACCAACATCGACTCCGGCATGTTCGAGGCGGTGCAGCTCGCCGGCGTGGCGGCGCTCTCGCCGGACGCCGACGCGGAGGTCGCCTCGATGAACGAGCTGTACCGGCGTCGGCGCGATCTGGTTTGCGATGCGCTGCGCGGGATCGGCGTGAACGTGCGCCCGCCGCACAGCACGATCTATGTGTGGGCGCCCGTGCCCGAGGGCTTTGACAGCTCGGAGGCCTACTGCGAGCACGTGCTCGAGCGCACCGGCGTGGTGCTGACGCCGGGCGCCGTCTACGGGCCCGCGGGAGAGGGCTGGTTTCGCATCTCGCTGACCACACCCGACGAGCGGCTGCTGGAGGCCGTCGAGCGATTGGGAACCCTCGGCTAGAGGCCCTAGACTTGAACGTGGATGGACAGAAGTCGTAACGGCCGTAGCGCCGTAACCGCCAAGCCGGCCGAGTGGACGGCGAACGGGTCACAGCCTTCGCAGCGCGCCGCGCAGCGGGCGTTCTGCATCGCCGCGCTGCCCGAGGGCGAGGATCTGGCGGAGCTCGGCGAGCTGCTGCGCACGGCGGGGGTGGCGGTCGTGGGGGAGATGGTGCAGCGCCGCGAGCAGCCGCACCCGAACACCTATCTCGGGCCGGGGAAGGTGGCCGAGGCGAAGGCCGCGGCGCTGGCGGCCGACGCGAACGTGATCGCGTGCGACGACGAGCTGAGCGCGCGCCAGGAGCGCAACCTCGAGGAGGCGCTGGGCCTGCCGGTGGTCGATCGCACGACCGTGATCCTCGACATCTTCGCCTCGCACGCCAACAGCGCCGAGGGCAAGCTGCAGGTCGAGCTCGCGCAGCTCGAGTACAACCTCGCGCGCATGCGCGGCCTGTGGAGCCACCTCGAGCGCCTCGGCGGCGGCATTGGCACGAGGGGCCCCGGTGAGACGCAGATCGAGACGGATCGACGGCTGGCGCGCGACCGGATCGCGGTGCTGCGCCGGCGCCTCGAGCACGTCAAGGGCACGCGCGCCGTGCAACGCGCCGAGCGCGAGCGCGCCGCGCTGCCGACGATCGCGCTCGTGGGCTACACCAACGCGGGCAAGTCGACGCTCCTGAACGCGCTCACCGGCTCGGAGGTCGGCGTGCGCGACCGCCTATTCCACACGCTCGACCCGACCACACGCACGCTGCGGCTAGCCGGCCGCCAGCACCTGCTGACCGACACCGTCGGCTTCATCAGCAAGCTGCCCCACCAACTCGTCGACGCCTTCGGCGCGACGCTCGAGGAGACGAGCCGTGCGGAGCTGCTCGCGCACGTGCTCGACGCCTCCGCCTCCGAGTCCCAGCGGGAGGTCATGCAGCGCTCGGTCGAGGGCACGTTGGAGGAGATCGGAGCGGGCGAGCGTCCGCGGCTGCTGGTGCTCAACAAGATCGACCTGCTCGACGACGACGCACGCGAGGAGCTGCGCTTCCGCCACCCCGACGCGGTGCTCGTCAGCGGCGTCACCGGCGAGGGCCTGCAGGATCTTCAGGATCGACTCGAGCACGAGCTCGCGCACACGCTGCGCCCGCTCGACCTGCTCGTCCCGTACGCCGACGGCGGCAGCCTCGCCGAGCTGCACGAGCTCGCCGGCGACGTCAGCCGCGAGGACACCGCCGAGGGCGTCCGCGTCCACGCGCTCGTACCCGCGCGACTCGCGGAGCGCTTCTCGCGCTTCGCCGTCGCGCCGTCGCTCTAGTGCCGTCGGCCTAGCGCTCGTCGCCGCTGCCAGACAGCACCCCGCGGCGCTGGCGCGAGAGCAGCTTGTCGAGGTTGCCCTGCGCGACCTCGTCGAGGTCGAGCCCCAGCTCGCTCGCCAGCTGCGCGACGTACCACAGCACGTCGCCGAGCTCCTTCGCCATCGCCGCGCGGCGCTCGTCGCTGACCTCGCCGGCGTCGTCGCGAATCGCCTTCTTGGCGTGCTCTGCCACCTCGCCAGCCTCTCCGGCGAGGCCGAGCGCGGGGTAGGCGAGCCACGCCTCGCGCGGGTACTCGGCGGTGCGCCGCGACAGACGCTGGTACTCGGAGAGCTCCATCGCCGCGATCGTACGCGCCTGCGGTCGCAGCGGCTGGCACGTTTCGTCGAGTTTGCGAGCACGAGGCCGGCGTGCCTCACACGTCGTTGGCGTCTCGCACGAGATCGGCGCGCGTCACACACCCGCCGCACGACGCGCGCTCAGGTGCGTCTGGCGCTCGATCTCATCCTCCAGCGGCGCGAGCTCGTCAGGGTCGATGCCGAGCGTGCGCGCGATCAGCCAGTCGGCGAACCACACGTTCTTCGGGAGCAGCGGGCCGTGCAGGTACGTGCCGATCGTGTTCGCTGTGCGCGCGCCCTCCATGCCGCTGTGCCCGTCGTTGCCATGGCCCGCCAGCACGCGCCCGAGCGGCTGCTGACCCGCGCCCAGGTATGTGCGGCCACCGTGGTTCTCGAACCCCGCCAGCACGCGCACGCCGCCGGCGTCCTTAAAAGCCTTCTCAGCAGATGCGGCGCTCTCCGCCCGTGGACCGTCGCGCGCCGTATCGGTTCGACCGTCGAGCGAGACCGCGATCGCCACGTTTCCGATCAGGCGCGGGCCGTCCTCGCGGACGGTGCGCACGTCGAGCAGCCCCACGCCTGCGATCTCATCCTCGCCGAGCGTGTAGGAGTGCCCGAGCAGCTGGTAGCCGCCGCACACGCCGAGCACCAGCGCACCGCGCGCGGCCGCGGCGTGCAGTGCGTCGCGCTTGGTCTTGATCAGGTCCTGTGCGCACAGCCGCTGGTCACGATCCTGGCCGCCGCCGATGTAGAACAGGTCGTGCGCGCTCGCGTCGAGCTGCTCGCCGAGACTGCACGCGGCCAGCTCGAAGCCGATCCCGCGCCACGCGCAGCGGCGCTCGAGCACGATCAGGTTGCCGCGGTCGGCGTAGATGTTCATCAGGTCCGGGTACAGCGCGCACACGCGCAGCGCTCGCGACGAGGGGAGAGGCGGAGCGCTCGCCGTGCTCGGCTCACGCACGGAACATCACCGCCACGCTCGCCGTGTGCTCCGCGGTCGCCGGGATCATGCGCGTGTCCGTGGCGGTGAGGCCCGCCTCGTGGCCCTCGTGTCGCAGCTGCGCCACGCTCAGGCGATCGAGCTCGATCACGTCGCGCTCCCACGCCGGCTCGGACGGTGAGGCGGATCGTGCGGCCGTGACGACGCCGCGCTCGCGCTCGATGCGAACCACACGTCCGCCCACGAGCACGCGCGTGGCGCGGCTGATGTAGCTGGAGCCGGCGATCCGTGCGATCTCCGGAGAGGGGCCGAGATCGCCTGCGTCGCAGTCGAACGCCTCCACGTCGATGACGATGGCGCACGCGAGTACGCCGCCGGGCGTTAGGTGTGTGCGGGCGTGGCGCATGAACTCCACTCGGCCGCGCGCTCCCCCGAGCAGCTGCAGGGTCTGCATCGGTGCGATGCAAAGCGCGAAGTCGCGCTGGTCGAGTTCGAACGTGCGCGCATCCGCGCGAGCCGTCTGGACCTCCAGTCCGTCCGCGCGCTCGCTCAGCGCCTGCAGCAGCTCGGCATCGAGGTCGAGCGCCGTCACGCGGTGCCCCGCCCGGGCCAGATCGAGCGCCACACGACCCGTGCCCGCGCCGACGTCGAGCACGCGCCCGGGCTCTGGCTTGCCGGCGCACGCCTCGTGCGCGAGCTCGCGCCACAGCGCCAGGTCGGCGTTGTAGGAGCCGCACTCGAGGTCGTGCCAGATGACCGCGTCCGCGGGCCGCTCGTGTCGTGGGTCGGTCTGTCCGCCGGCGCGGCGGTCCCCGTGGGGGGTGCTCATGACCACGCGCTGCTCGCCTCCCCGCGCGCCACCAGCAGATCACGCAGCGCGAGCATCGCCGTGTACGTGGGCAGCGCGAACAGCGGTGCGTCTGGGTCGTCCGCGCGGTCGGCCGCCGCTGTGCGCAGCGCGTCGGCGAGATCCTCACGTATGTCGATTCGCGTGGGATCGAGTCCCGCGTACTTCAGCCGCGCGGCCAGGTCAGCCGCGCGTGTGCCGCTGCACGTCGCCCGTCGGATGCGTCCCGCCAGGAGCTCGAAGTCCGCGTCCCAGATCCACGACACGTCGCGGCCGTCGGCGATGTGGTCGTTGAGCACACCCAACAGGTCGTGCTCGCCGGGCTCGAGCGCGAGCGTGCGCAGCACCTCGTTGGCGCCCGCGGGGTTCTTGACGAGCAGGATGCGCAGCTCGCGCCTGGCAGTCGACGCTCCTGCGTGGCCGGTTCGTGCGCGGCCGGTTCCTGCGGGGGCGGCTCCGGCGGGGGCGGATGGGAGCGGGGGGACCGACAGGGAGACGGTCTCGGCGCGCCCGAACGCAGCCTTTGAGCTCTCCAGGCCCGCCACAATTGCCTCCAGCGGCACCTCCAACGCCGTTGCCAGCGCCGCGGCGGCGAGCGCGTTGTAGACGTTGTACAGGCCCGGCAGCGCGAGCGAGACCTCTGCCTGGCCGGCCGGCGTGACGAGCACGAAGCGCGCCGCGCGCACGCCTTCCAGTCGCACGTCCGTGGCGGTGAGCGCCGGCGTTGGCCTTGTCTCGCCGCAGCTCGGGCAATGGTAGTGACCGAGGTGGCCTAGGTACACGGCGTCGAACACGTACGGCGCGCCGCAGCGGCGGCAGTGCCTGGCGTCCGCCGCGTGCGCCATCCCCGCGAGCGCCAGCGTGTCGTCGTCCATGCCGAAGTACAGCGCGCGTGGGTGCTCGCGCCCGAGGTCCGCGATCAGCGGGTCGTCGGCGTTCAACACCAGCGTGCGCTCGCCCACGCTCAGCACCCGCTCCCAGCGCTCGGCGATCGTGTCCAGCTCGCCGTAGCGATCGAGCTGGTCGCGGAACAGGTTGCCCAGCAGGATCGCGCGCGGGCGCAGCTGCGTGGCGAGCTGCTCGAGCCACAGCTCGTCGACCTCGAACAGGCCGAGCTCGCCCGCGATCGCGCCGCCGGGTCTCGCCGCCTGCAGCAGCGTCGTCGCGATCCCGCCGGCCATGTTCGCGCCGGCCTGGTTGTGCACCAGCGGGATGCCCGTGCGTTCGAGGATCGCCGCCGCCATCGCGGCCGTCGTCGTCTTGCCGTTCGTCGCCGAGATCAGCACGCTGCCGCGGTGCAGGCGGGCGCCGAGCTGCCCGATCGCATCCGGCGCGAGCGCCATCAGCAGCTTGCCCGGCGCGCTCGTGCCGCCGCCGCCGCGCAGACGCGAGATCGCGCCGAGGCCTCGAGCGAGCGCGAGCTTCGGGGCGAGCGTGTCCGCCATCAGCTCCCCGAGAAGGCCGGTCCGGGCTGCTCCGGAATGAGCATCGTGACGGCGCCCGGCAGCGCGCGCACGCGCACCGGCAGCTCGCCGATCGGGTCGCCGTCCGCGTACATCGTGAACGGCCGCTCGGCGCTGAGCGTGAGCTCGCGCGCGCGGAACACGCTCACGCTGGGCTCGTTCACGTGTGTTCCCTTGAACACCTTCGGCAGGATGCTCGTCAGGAACTTGAGCTTGCCGACCTGCTCGCACACCACGACCTCGAGCAGGCCATCGTCGAGCATCGCATCCGGCGCCGCGCGCATCCCGCCGCCATAGGTCTTCGAGTTGGCCGCGCCGACCGAGAAGCCGGTGAAGCTGCGCCGCTCGCCCGGCGGATCGAGCTCGATCTCAAAGCGCGCCGGACGCCACCAGGCGAGCGCCGCGAGTGCGCCGTACACATACACGAGGCCGCCCAGCCACGCCGGCGCCTCGTTGGCGATGCGGTTGGCGTCGCTGTCGAAGCCCGCGGAGGCGATGCCCCCGAACGCCCGTCCGCCGTCCTCGGATCCCTCGGCTGCGACGATCCCCAGATCGACCGGGCGCGTGTGTCCGGCCGCGACGATCGCCGCGGCGGCGTCCGGATCGTCGGGGATCCCGAGCACGCGCGCGAGGTCGTTGCCACGCCCGCCGGGGACCAACCCCAGGACCGAGCCCGGCAGCTCGCGCAGCGTGTCCGCGAGCGCGCCGATCATGCCGTCGCCGCTGAGCGCCACGACCGTCTCGCCGCCGCGCGCGGCCTCCGCAGCCAGCTCGCGCGCGTGGGCGAGGTCGCGCGTGTCCACGCGCCGAACCGTGAGGCCCTGTGCCCGCAGCGCTCGCTCGACCGCCGGTGCGCGGCGCCCGGCGCGGCCACCGCCGGCGGCCGGGTTCACGACTAGACAGACCGGTGCCGACACGGTGAGCCTATGGTCCTGCGGCCGGGGCGAAGACAGGATCGAAGACCGATCGTCAGCTGGCCGGAGCCTTGCGCGCGCGGTCGCGTCGGCGCCGTCCGATCGCCGCCATCACTCCCAGCACCACTAGCACCAGGATCAGGCCGAGCAGGATGCCCGGCGCGAGCCCCAGCCCGCCGAACGGCAGCGAGATCAGCTCGACGATACCCAGCCCCACCGCGATCAGCGCAAGGATCAGCGCGATGATCAGAAGCACTCCGCGTGTGCGCGCGAGGATGCCCGCGGAGGCGGGGGGGATGAGCAGCCCCATCGCGCGCAGCGCGAACATCTGGCGGGCGCTCGGAGGCGTCTGCCCGAGGCGCTCGACCGCGCTCTTGAGGTCTCCCGCGCGACGTTCCGCCAGCGCCAGCGAAGCATCCGCCATGCGCCTGATCTGCATCCGCTCCTGTGGCCGCGCGGCGGCGATCGCGCGCTGGAAGAAACCGCGAGCCGCCTCGGCGTCGAAGCGCTCGGAAGCGCGCGCACCGAGGATCGCCAGCGCGGCGGACTTGTATTTGGTCTCGGCTTCGAGCTCCTCGTCCGAGCGCTGCTCGAGCGCCTGGATCGCCTCGAGGGCGCCGCGCTGCTCGAGGCGTACCTGGCGTTGTTTGGGCGGCATGTGCGTTCATTCTATGGTGCGGAGCGCTGTATGCTCGCGACATGAGCAGCCGCTTGCCCTCCACTCGCAGGAGCGCGCGCGCGAGCGCGTGTGCGCTGTTCCTCACGGCTCTGCTGGCGCTGGCGGGCGCCGGCGCCCCGGCCGCTGTCGCCGCGAGCCTCGGCACAGGCGGCGCGCTCAGCAAACTCACCGAAGAACCGCCGGAAGAAACAGAAACGAAGACCGCCACGAGCACGGGCGCGGCGTCAACGGAATCGACGCACAACTCCTCGTCGTTGCTCCTGCTGGGCGGGGGCGCCGCGGTGGTGCTGCTGGCCGGGATCGTGTTCCTGATCATGCGCGACGTGCGCGGCGTCGTCCCGGCGACCGACGGCGAGCTGTTCGAAGGCAGCACGCCGCGCCACTCCGAGGAGGCCTTGCGCAGGCGGCGCGCCAAAGCCAAGGCCGCGCGCAGGCAGCGAAAGCGCAACCGCTGAGCTCAGCGGGAGACGCGCAGCGGCCGTCGCAGCGGCCGTGTGCGCATGCTCGTGCGCACACGCGGCGGCGCCGAAGGGGAGCCGTGCGGGCCGCGGCGGGGCTTGCGCGGGCGCGGGGTGCGCGGATGCGGCGAGCGCGGATGCGGGTCCAGCGGACCACCCGGCAGCGCCTTGGAGCCGCCGTCTTCTTCGGAGGAGTCCGGGACGTCGGGTGCCTTCGTGGCGTGGTCGTTGCGATAGGGGATCCACAACATCAAGCCAGCGATTGGGATCTTGATGAGGGCCGCGAAAAACAGGATCCAGACCCAGAACGGCATCTTCATGCCGATGGTACTACTGCGACGTGGGAACGCAAACAGACATCCGGCTGAGCGAGCTCGCGGGGGAGGTGGCCGGCTGCCGGCGCTGCCCGCGACTGGTCTCCTGGCGCGAGCAGGTGGCCCGCGAGCGCCGCGCCGCGTTCGCCACGCAGGAGTACTGGGGACGCCCCGTGCCGGGCTTCGGCGACCCCAAGGCGCGCGTTCTGCTGCTCGGCCTCGCGCCTGCGGCGCACGGCGCGAACCGCACCGGGCGGATGTTCACCGGCGACCGCTCCGGGGACTTCCTGTTCGCGGCGCTTTGGCGCACCGGCTTCGCCAACCAGCCGGTCTCGCGCAACCGCGACGACGGCCTCGTGCTGAGCGACGTATGGGTCACCGCGGCGGTGCGCTGCGCGCCGCCGGCCAACCGTCCGACGCCGCAGGAGCGCGAGCGGTGCCTGCCGTGGAGCGTCGCCGAGATGCAGCTGCTGGAGGACGTGCGGGTGATCGTGTGCCTCGGCGCGTTCGCATGGGACGCGGCGCTGCGGCTGACAGCAGCGATTACTGACCCGGGCGAAGCGCCGCCGCGGCCGCGTCCCCGCTTCGCTCACGGCGCCGAGCTCACCGGCTCGCGCTACCGGCTGCTCGGCTGCTACCACCCGAGCCAGCAGAACACGTTCACCGGGAGGCTGACCGAGCCGATGCTCGACGCAGTACTAGAACGCGCTCGGGTGCTGGCCGGGCTCCCGCGCTAGCATCAATTGCAACGATGAGGAGGAGCGCACTCGCAGCGACGCTGGCGGTGGCCGCCGGACTGGTGGTAGCCAACATGCTCGGCATCGCCTCCGCGGAAGCCCCGACCACCGCGACCCCGCTACGCAGCGTGAGCGTGGAAGGCGTCGCGACCGTGCCGATCGCGCAGAACGCCAACCTCGCCGCGGCGACGGCCGTGTACCGCCAGGCGATGGCCAACGCGATAGCGGACGGGCAGAGCAAGGCCGAATTTCTCGCCGGCAAGGCCGCGGGCACGCTCGGGAGCGTCCAGAGCATCGTCGAAGGCGGCGGCTCGATCGGCTGCACGAGCGCCGAACAATCCACCTACGTGGAATACGAAGGCGAACGTCCCGACTTCGGCGCGCCCACCACAACGATCTCCCCGCTGCATGCGGTGGCGGCACCGGCCGCGCAGGGTGTCAGCAGACCGAAACTGAAGCACCCAAAGAAGCATCCCGCCGCCAAGAAGGCAAGCGCCGCTACGTGCACGCTGTCTACGGCGCTCGCGCTCTCCTACGCGCTCAACTGAGCGGCTCGCGGAGTGGGCAGCACGCACTAACCTGGTGCGCGTGCCCTACACGACCGCTGACGCAAGACAGCAGTTGCTCGACACCGTTGCCGAGGCAGCCGACGCGCTCGGCTCCGCGCTGGCGTCGCTGAGCGAAGCGTACGAGCTGCTCGACGAAGGCAACGCCGACAAGATGGAGGAGGCGCTCTTCCGACCGGCGCAGACGGCATACGGGCGCGCGCGGCGCGCGCACGCCGACTTCGCCGAGCGCCACGGGCTACCCGGCCGCGTGTTCACGCCCGCCACCGCGGGAGCGCCTTCGAAGGGAGCAAGGGGCTTCCTGGACAGCGCGGTCGCGGCGATCGGTCACGCCGACCAGCTGCTGGCAACGCTGCAGGACTCGATGCTGCCGATCGAGGTCGGCGACGCGGAGCTGCGCGCCGATCTCGAGGACGTGCGCTCGCGGCTCGGCGGCCTCGGTACGCGCGCGCGCAATCTCGAGCGCACGCTCGGACGTTAGCGTCGCCGGGCGGCGCTACTCGACGGGCGTGCCGTTGGCGGTGAGCGCGACCTCGATGTTGCCGCGGGTGGCATTCGAGTAGGGGCACACCTCGTGTGCGGCGCGAACGAGATCGACCGCGGTGGCGGCGTCGGAGATCGCCGGCAGCGTGACGTCGAGTCCCACCGACAGCACGAAGCCGCCCTGGCTGTTGGTCGAGAGCGAGACGCTGGAGTCGATCGCCACATCGCCGGGGTCGGCCTTGGCGCGGCGCGCGACCACGCCGAGCGCGCCCTCGAAACAGGCCGCGTACCCGACAGCGAACAGCTCCTCGGGGTTGGTGCCGCCGCCGGGGCCACCCATCTCGGCAGGTATGCGCAGGTCGACTTCGAGCGCGCCGTCGCTGGAGCGACCGTGTCCCTCCGCGCGTCCACCCGTCACGTGTGCCTTGGCCGTGTAGAGCTTGTCCGCCATCGCCTGCCTCTCGTTCGTGGTCCGGTCGCCCTGATGCTAGAGGGTGCCGATCGTGGGCGTGTTGGGTGCCGGATCGAGAATGCGGTGTGCTGCGCGCTACGGCGCGAGGCGCTCGATCACCCAGTCGCCGTCCTCGCCGCGACGGTAGCGCAGCCGATCATGCAGGCGATCGTGTCGCTGCTGCCACAGCTCGATCGTGTCGGGGAGCAGACGGAAGCCGCCCCAGCTCGTCGGCAGCGGCAGCTCGCCCGACTCATAGCGCTGCTCTAGCTCGGCGACGCGCTGTTCGAGCGTCTCGCGGCTGTCGATGACCTCGCTCTGGGGTGACGCCAGTGCGCTGAGCTGGCTCCCGCGCGGGCGGCTGCGCACGTAATCGGCCGACTCCTCCGCGCTCGTGCGCTCGACCGCGCCCTCGATCCTCACCTGCCGACCGAGTGGATCCCAGTAGAAGGCCAGCGCGGCACGCGGGTTCGCGGCGAGCTCGCCGCCCTTGCGGCTCGCGTAGTTGGAGAAGAACGTGAAGCCGCGCTCGTGGAAGCCCTTGACGAGCACCATCCGCACCGACGGCGCGCCGTCGGCAGATGCCGTCGCCAGCGCCGCCGCTTCGGGCATACGCACGCCGGCCGCCTGCGCCTCTGCAAACCAGGACGCGAACTGGCGCACGGGGTCGGGGTCCACGTCCTGCTCGCGCAGCGGCTGTCCGTAGTCGGTCACGCGCGCATCCTGCCAGACGCAGGCGCCGCGGTCACGGCCCTTCGGAGATCACGAGCCGGAGCGCACCGTCGTAGCTGTCCTGGTGGCGTAGGTGACCGTGCTCGGCGTCCCATGCACCGGACTCGAGGGCTGCTGAGAGTCGGGCAATGGTCCGCTCCTCAGCGCACGGGTCGAGCAGCGCCCACATCGACTGGGCGCTGCGGACGGACGGGTCGAGCAGCGCCTCGGGGCGTTTCCAGAACGCCTCGAAGAACCCGTCAACGCAGTCGCCTGGAGTAGGTATGCACTCGACGCGCGTGCGTCCGCCGAGCGCGGCCGCGACGCGGTCGATCGAGGGATACCGCAGTCGCTCGAGCGCGACACCCTCCGCGAGGAAGTCCAGCTGCCACGGTGGGAGGCAGTCGAGCTCGAACGTGAAGACCACGACCGGACCGCGAGCGACGCGGCGCAGCTCCGCGAGCCCGGTCTCGGGCGGTTGCCAGTGGTGAATCGTCACACACGCCATCGCCGCGTCGAATGCGTCGTCGTCGAACGGGAGCGCCTCCGCGTGAGCGCAGATCGCCGGGGCAGCGTCGGCCGGGCGCTGGGCACGCATTGTCGCGCTCGGCTCGACAGCGAGGACCCAGCGATCGAGCGGCTCGTAGGAGCCCGCCCCAGCGCCAACGTTCAGTACCGTCCGCGCACCGCCAAGCGCGGCGTGAATCCGCTCGGCAATCCGCGGATCGGGGCGTCGGTGGCGTGCGTAGGTGCGCCCGTGCTGCTCGTAGTCGACCCGGTGAACAGTCAATACGCGGTGAGCCTATACGTCCGCGCACTGGAATTAGAGCACTATGCAGCCGGCATCTCGGAGGGGGTCACGGTGGTCACGGGCAGACCCGTGCCAGAGATCTTGCTGGGAAGGTCGAGCTTCAACCAGCGCGACAGTCGTGTGGGCAGCGTTGAGATGATCACCTCGTCGAAGCCGTACAGGTTGATCGCATCCTCCACCGCTGCGGCCGGGTCGGGGGCGCCCACGATTCCCTCGACGGGGGTTCCGGCGGCCTCGCTCAACAGGGGCAAGGCGTGATCGATCACAGCCCTGGCCTCGCCAGCGCTCTGATCCTCAGGGTCGACGATCTTGTGCAGGCCGTGGGTTGCGTTTGGAACGAGCAGCGTGAACGTGCACGGCCCGCGTTGCGCACGCTCTCGCACGGCGTCGAGCAGGGTTTGCGTGGCGGCGGTCTTGTGTGCCACCACAAGCACTCGGGTGGGCATCACGGCGGACTCCACGGTTGAGCTCCCTTCTGGTGGTTTGACTCCTGATGATCGCACTTGCGCGCTCGCCGCGCCAGGTTTCATACAGTCCTGAGCGCTTCGGTGGGTGAGAGTCGTGCGGCGCGTAGGGCGGGGAGGAGGCCGGCGACCGCGCCGATCAGGAGCGCCGCGCCGAACCCGCCCGCCCAGGCGAGCGTGGGGATCACGATCGCCCAGCCCTTGGTGGAGGCGTAGATCGCGGTCGCGAGCGCCCCGGCGGCGACACCCGCGGCGCCGCCGCCGAGCGCGAGCAGGATCGCCTCGGACAGGAACTGGGTGCGGATCTGGCCTTTGGTCGCGCCGAGCGCGCGGCGTAGCCCGATCTCCGAGCGGCGTTCGAGCACGGAGATGACCATGATGTTCGCCACGCCCACGGCGCCCACCAGCAGGGCGACGGCGCCGAGGCCGAGGAACAGGCCGTTGAAGGCGCCTTGGGCGTCGGCGCGGGCTGTGAGCGCGGCGGAGGGCTGGCTGACGTTGACTTCGTTGGGCGCTTGCGGATCTGCGGTCGCGGCGAGCACCGACTGGACGGCCGCGACCTGGCTGTTCTGGGCGCGCAGGTACACGGTGTTGGGGTGCCCGTTGAACTGCAGGTAGCGTTCCGCGGCCTTGAAGCCGACGAGCACCGAGCTTTCGATTTCAGGTACCAGCACCGACGGCCCGAGGATCCCCACGAGGTACAGCCACATCCCGCCGGCCCAGATCCGCTCGCCGGGATAGACGTGGTCGATCCCCAGTCGCTGCGCGGCGGCGGGGCCGAGCACCGCTGCGGGCTCCTGGGCGGTCGCGGCGTTCAGGTAGCGGCCCTGCACGACGCCGATGCCCAGCGTGTGCAGCAGGCCGAGGCTCGCTGCCTGGACGCTCAGCGCGTTGGTTTCGACGGCGGGGATCAGCGGGGTGCGGTAGACGCTGCCGTTGACGTTTCCCGTCTCCGCGACGGTTTCGACCGGGTCGATGCGGGCGATCATCGCGGGCGCCGCGAGGGGTAGCTCCGCTGTTTTGCCGGCGAAGCTCTGGCCGCTGGTAACCGTCAGCAGGTTCGTCCCGAGGCGTTCGATCTCCGCGAGCAGCCCGGCTTGGCTGGAGGAGGACAGGCCGAGCACCGCCACGATCGCGGCGACGCCGATCGCGATTCCCAGCGCGGAGAGACCCGCACGCATGCGCCGCGTTCGCAGCCCCACGCTCGCGACACGCGCGAGGTCAGACGGGTGCAGCCTCCGGGGGGCGAGGTCCGCGGCGCCCGCGTTTGCGCGGGTGGGGTCGGCGGCGTTCACCGCGCGCTCACTGGGACTTGCCAGGTGCTTCGTTTACCAGTGCGAACGCCGCCGGCCTGGCGCGCCCGGCGCTCGCCTTGACTATGTAGCCGCCCTGCTGGTGGCTGGCGGTGAAGGCCGGTGCTACGGCGATCCCGCACGCATTGGTCTCGACCTTGACAGTGTGGGCATGGGAGATGTGCGCGCGGTGGTGGGGGCCGCGCGAATGCTGGGTGAAGCGTCCGCTCGCGCCGCGCGTGGGTGCTGAGAACGTGACCAACGCTCCCGGCACGGGGTTGCCCTCGGCGTCGGTGACCGTGACCGCGAGCCGGATCGGGAACCGGGCTCCCGCGGGGGCGGACTGCGTCGAGCCGACCCCCGCGATGAGCTTCACAGGTTCCCCTGCTGGCATGGATACGGTCCTGCCAAGTGTCGAGCACCAGATGCCCGCGGCGGTGTTCGTCAGCGAGAACGACACCGACCCGTACCGCGAGCTGGCGGTGACGGTGTAGCTGCCCGCGGTGGTGTTCGCGGTGAACGCCGGCGCGGCGACGGTACCCGACGCATCGGCACCGACGATCGCGGTGTCAGAGGCGCTGGTGGAGAACACCCCGCTCGCGCCACCCGCGGGTGCGGTGAACGTGACAGGCGTTCCCGCGGCAGCGCTCGTGACCGGGCAGCCATCGCTGTTGCTGAGCGCGACCTGCAAGCCGGTCGCAAACGCCGTCCGGAGGATCGCCGTCTGTGGCGTGCCTGCGACGAGCGTCATCTGGTTCGGCGGATTCGACGCCGGACATTCCACGCCGCCGGAACCGCTCGGCGTACCTGTTTCACCCGCGGCCTGCACCGGCGTGCCCGCGAACCCACCGAGCACCGCGACGGCGCCCGCGGTGACCAGCAGCCCGTCACGAGCCCACCCGGCAGGGCGGCGCAACCACGCGATCCCGCTAAACATTCGCAGTCCCAGCCTCGGTGTCGGCGACGATGCTCCCGTCGAGCATCTGCACCTGTCGTGGCAGGCGGGCGGCGAGATCGTGGTCGTGGGTGATCACGAGAATCGTCGCACCATCGGCGTTTAGCTCTTCCAGCAGCACGAGGATCGCTTCGCCAGACGCGCTGTCGAGGTTCCCCGTCGGCTCATCGGCCAGCACGATCGCGGGACGGCCGACCAGCGCGCGTGCGATCGCTACCCTCTGGCGCTCACCACCGGAGAGCTTGCTCGGGCGGAAGTGGGCACGATCGGCCAGGCCCACCCGTGCGAGCGTCTGCACTGCCCGCTCACGGCGCTCGGAGACAGCCACGCCGGCGTAGAGCAGTCCTTCGGCGACGTTCTCCAGCGCGGTGGAGTGTTCGGCCAGGAAGAACTGCTGAAAGACGAACCCGATGCGCGTGGCACGCAAGGTGGCGAGCTCGCGATCGGCGAGTCCCGCCGCGTCCAGGCCGGTGATCGAAACCACCCCCGAGCTCGGGCGCTCCAACGTACCCATCACGTGCAGCAACGTCGTCTTGCCCGAGCCCGACGGGCCCACGATCGCCACCAGCTCACCCTCGCCCACAGCGAAGCTCACCTCCCGCAACGCATACACCGGCGGCTCGGTGCCGTAGACCTTGCTCACCCCGTCAAGCTCCAATACCACCCGCGCCTTCTCGGCGCCGTCCGCGTAAGCGAGGCCTGTTGGCTGCGCGTTCATGATGTCGCCGGTACCACCACGCGCTGGCCCGCCGACACACCCTGACCACTCACCTGCACCAGACCGACCGCGTCATCGAACAGGCCCAGGCTGACCGCCTCCAGGCGGTGCACGCGGCCTTCGGCGACCTCCACCGCGTAGCCGGCGGCGCCGGCCCGGTTGCCGCCGGCGAGCGCCAGCAGCGCGTCGATCGGCACCGCCAACACGTTTTCAACGCTTTCGTTCGTGATCGACACGTTCACCGGCGCCTGGTCCAGATGACCCGTCGCTGCGGGATCGGTCGGTGTGACATTCACTTCGATCGTCGGAGCGCTTTCTTCTTGACCAGATTTGCTCGACGGTGCTGTCGCGACGCTCGATACATACGTGATCCGCCCAGGCGTCGTCTGGTTATCCGGTAGCGTGATCGTGACTGCGTCGCCGACCTTCACACTCGCCTGCTGGGCCGCATCGAGCGCGAGATGCACCTGCCTGGCGGTCGAGCTGATACCGAGCACCGGCCCGGGCATGACCGCCTGGCCGACCGTCGCCGTCACACTCGTCACGCGCACCGGCCCCGGCTCGAACACCACCGAGCCCAGCGGCAGCTCGCGTGTCGCCGGTGAGCCGTACCGCAGCACCACCGGCCGACCGCTGATCGCGTAGAGGGTCTGTCCGCCGGAGATCACCTGGCCGACCGCCGGCAGCTTCGTGAAGGTCGAGCTCGGGCCGTACACCGTCGCTGACGAGCGCGCCGCCGCCAAGCTCACGTTGGCGCTCGCGAGCTGTTTTTCGGCTGATGAGACCTGCGAGCGGTCGGCGGTGACCCTGGCGGTGGTGCTGGTGGCGTTCTGCCGAGCTGACGCGACCGTCTGCACGTCGCTCGCGCAAAGGCCCGAGCCTCCGCTGCCCGAGGGAGAGCCGCTGGACGCGCTTTCCGCGGCGCCTTCACCACCGCAGTCGACCGCCTCCTTCGCGCGGGCAGCCGAGACGGTTGCCTGGTCGCCCGTTAGCGCTTCGCTATCAGCCGCCAGTGACGCTCTCGCCGTGCTCAGCATTCCTTCGGCGTTCGTGACCGACTGCTGCGCCTGTGACACAGCGGAAGGCAACGTTCCTGACGGCACGCGGATGCTCGACGAGCCCGCATAGCCGAGCGTCCCACTCACCTGCGTCTGCGAAGACAATGACTGGCGGGTCACCGTTGCAAGGGAGGTCGCAGTCGCGTTATCGCCAACACCACCACCGGACTTGGTCGAGCCGGCAAAGGGATCGGTCGCGATCAGGACGACCACAGCCGCGACGAGTACCAGCGCGACCCCCGCGAGCACTCTCCGGTTTCGGCCGCTCATCGCAGGTTGCAAACCGCCGCCGCCCGCTCGAACGCCGGCGAGCTCGTGTCGATCGAGCTTGGGATTGCGAGGTAGTAGTCGCTGCTGGCGATGATCCCGCTGTTGCCGGCCGAGCTCGATGGAGGTGAGCTGCTCGGGTCGGGGAAGCCCGAGATCCCGTGATTGCGCATACATGCGGACACGTCCAGCATCCGTGCCTGCGCCCGCGGCGAGGCCGCTTCGCGGCTGGGAGGGCCCTTCGGCAGCAGGCGCTGGCAGGAGTGTGCGACGGACTGGAACGCGGGCGACCGCACGATGCTCGGCGAGCCCATCCGGACTGTTTGGCCGCTGACTTTCGGGTCGGGGAAGTTCGGCACTCCGTGTGAGCGGATGCACCTCGCGAACGCGACCCCAGATTCGACGGCGCTCGCCGCGGACGCCGAGGTGCCCACGCCGCCCGTCGGGCTCGGTGAGCTTCCCCCGCATCCGGCCACCAGCACCGCGCTCGCGAGCGCCGCGGCGGTGAGCAGCCGCACTCGCCGCGGGGGAGTGAGGGAGTTGCCCGTTGGGCTGCCCGCGTCGATCCCGGTCTCCATCAGTGGTTGTGCAGTGGGAACGCGCACGTGGCTGCCGCCCGTTCGAACACCGGCGACTGCTGGTCGATTGTGCGGGGGAATAGGAGAATTACCCCTTCGATGTCGCTCAACTCCGCGATGCCGGAGCCGAACGGTTTCGGAGGCGCCGTGGTCCGAGGGTCGGGGAAGCCCGAGACGCCGTGCTGGCGCATGCACCGGGCGACGTTCAGAAACCTCGCCAGTGTCTGCGCGGAAGGGGGTGGCCCCGAGCCGGGTCCACCTTCGGGCAGGAGGTGGTCGCACTTCGCTCGCGCCGCGTTGAACAACGGCGAGTTGGCCAGTCCAGCACGCGCGTGGAAGGAGAGGCCCCCGCCGGCGTTCGGGTCTGGGAAGCTGGGCACGCCATTCGCACGCATGCACTTGGCGTAGGCGACCCCTGCCTGCTGCAGCCCCACGGGGCTGTCGGGCGAAGCGCCGCCGCCTTCGGGGCTCGTGCGCGAGACGCTCTTCGTGGGGGAGAGATGCGCGACGCTGGGGCTTGAGGAGCCCCCACAGCCGGCGACGGCCAGCGCGACGCTCAGAGCAGCCGCCGCGGTGAGCAGGCGCGCTCGTGGTGCAGTGAGGGTCTTGGTATGAACGCTGTGCGGCATCTGGCCTCCTTCTGGTCTCCTTCGGGTCTGCATCGGTGCTGTGCGCCCTGGTCGCGGATCCGGTTCTACGCGGTGGGTTGTTTCGGCGCTGTTTCGCTCTGCGCGCGCAATGGGCCGGTTCTGTTGACCGCGCCGGCGAAACAGCGTTGAAACACCGCGGCGCTACCGTCACCAAGGAGCTACAGATGCGGGTGCTTGTGATCGAGGACGACGAGGAGCTGGCCGCAACGGTCGCCGCAGGCCTGCGCTACGCGCAGATGGCTGTCGATGTCGCGCTCGACGGCGAAGCTGGTTTGACGCGCGCGCTGGTCAACGATTACGACGTGATCGTGCTCGACCGCGACCTTCCCGCGCTCCACGGCGATGAGGTGTGCGCGAAGCTGGTCGCCGCGGGCGGGCGCAGTCGGGTGCTGATGCTGACCGGCGCGGCGGCGAACGAGGATCTCATCGATGGGCTTGGGCTCGGCGCGGATGACTACCTGCCCAAGCCATTCGACTTTCCAGTGCTGGTGGCTCGCATCGGCGCCCTGGCCCGCCGCGCGCAGCGGAGCATCCCGCCAGTGCTGGAGCACGCTGACGTCGTGCTCGATGCCGCCAAGCGCTGCGCGCAGCGCTCTGGTCGCGATCTGGAGCTGACACCCAAGGAGTTCGGGACGCTGGAGCTGCTGCTCGCCGCCCAGGGCCGGGTCGTCTCAGCCGAGGAGCTGCTCGAACGCGTGTGGGACGAGAACGCCGACCCGTTCACAGGCGCCGTGAGGATCACCATCAGCCGGCTACGTGCCAAGCTCGGTGATCCCGCCGTGATCGAGACCGTCGCAAAGGCCGGCTACCGCATCGGAGGTCAATGATGGGCGTCACGCACCCCCGGCTCGCACCATCCTCTTGGCTGCGGCTGCATCGCCGCACAGCCCGGCTGCGGCTCACCGCTCTCTACGGTGGCCTGTTCCTCATCTCAGGCGTCGCGTTGGTCGCCGTCACGTACGTCCTTTTCGAGCGGGCGACCGAATACAGAGCGCCACACCTACCGGCGATTCCTCACACCGCCGCCATCCAGCATCTCCAGCTTCCACTGCCGCCTGCCAAGCCGCCCATCCCTCTAGGACAGTCGGTCGTCATCCAGCATCCGCATCAGCTCGCACAGGCTCAGCAGAATCTGGGTCAGGCTTATCAGGAGCTGGTACAGGCTGGGCCGCGGCTGACGTTCGGTGTGTCGGCTGAGCTGCCACGGATCCGCCATCAGCTCGCACAGGCCCAGGATCAGCTGGCGCAGGGCCAGCACCAGCTTGCGGACGCGGTGCACCAGCTCGCACAGGTGGGGCCCGTCCAAGCCGCACAGCGCGCTGCCGACTCGCACGAGCTTCTGGTCAACTCGGGGATAGCCCTGGCGATCGTGGCCGTGCTCGCCGTCCTCGCCGGCTGGCTCGTCGCCGGCAGGATGCTGCGACCGATCCGGACCATCACCCGCGCCGCGCGAAGGATCTCCTCCACCAGCCTGCACGAGCGCCTGGCGCTCGACGGTCCGCAGGACGAGCTCAAGGAGCTCGGGGACACCCTCGACGACCTGTTCGGGCGGCTCGACGCTGCGTTCGCAGCGCAGCGTCAGTTCGTCGCCAACGCCTCGCACGAGCTGCGCGCGCCGCTGACGCGCCAGCGAGCCCTGATCCAGGTCGCGCTCGCCGACCCGGACGCGAGCTCCACCTCGTTGCGCACCGCGCACGAGCGCGTGCTCGCCTCAGAGCTTCAGCTGGAGCAGATGATCGACGCGCTGCTGGCGCTCACCCGCGGCCAGGCCGGGCTCGAGCGCCGCGAGCACCTCGACCTCGCGGTCATCGCCTCAGAGGCTCTGCTCGCATGCGAGTCAGAGGCGGCGGCACGCGAGCTCGACGTCCGCGCGACGCTGGCCACAGCACCAGCGGCTGGCGATCAGCGGCTGGTGGAGCGCCTGGTCGCCAACCTGCTCGACAATGCGATCCGCCACAACGTTCCCCAGGGAAACGTCGAGATCACGACCGGCATCCGTCACCAGCGCGCATTCCTGGTGCTCGCAAACAGCGGCCCGGCTGTAGCGCCCGAGCAGATCCAGCGTCTCTTCGAACCATTCCAACGACTCAATGGCGCCCGTACTCAGCATGGAGGCGGACACGGACTGGGACTCTCCATCGTCGAAGCGATCGCCACCGCGCACAGTGCCGAGCTCACCACGCGCGCGCGAGCGCAGGGCGGACTCACCATCGAGCTTTCATTCCCGCCGAGGGCTCAGTAGGCGTAGCCGCCGCCGCTGGACTTTTCCGGTGCCGATGAGCTGCTTGTGCTCGGTGGGGTGGTGGTGGGGCTGGCCGTGATGACGCTCCAGGTACCCACGTCTTTGATGCCCTGCCCATTGGTTTCACCGGACTGCTTGTCCTGCGCGAACGTGTAGAGCGGCGTGCCCTTGTAGGTGACCTGCACGGTCCCTTCGGGGCGTTTCACCGTGCCGAGCGAGCCGACTTCGCCACTGGGAGCGCCGCTGGACGGCGCGATCAGCGGGTGCCACACACCGACACAGGCGGAGCTGGTGCAGATGAACTTGCCGTTCTGCTCGCCGCTGAGGTGATACAGCGTCATGCCCTGGCTGTTGACGAGGATCGTGCCGAGCGAGCTAGAGGCGGTCTTCACGACCGCAGCTGAGGAGCTGCTGCCCGTCTGTGCGGCGGGCTGGGTGCTGGCGGCCGAACTGGTCGTGTTGCTGTTCGTCGAGCTACTGCCGCAAGCGGCAAGTAGCAGCGATGCGGCGGCTGCCGGTAGGGACAGCTTCAGTAGATGGCGCATGTGTTCGCTCCTCTTGACAAGTCGGGCACCGTTGCGGCGCGTAAGGGTCCTGCGGTACTGATGAAGACTCCGGGCAGGTGCGTTCCTTCCGGCTCTTCGCCTATGGGCAGCGTCCGCCGCGCTCAGACTCTCTAGTAGACATATTTTTCGTTGGGCGTTGAGGTGGCGGGAGGCGAGGGGGAGTTCGGCGTGGTTTCAGCCATCGCCGGCTCCATGGGTGCGTCGGTCGCAGCCGAGATCACGTGCCACGTGCCGCCGAAGCTCTTGATGTTCTCGCCGTTCGCTTGGCCTCTAGCGCTGTCGCCCGAGAAGCGATATAGCGGCGCACCGTCGAGCGTGATCTGAAATATTTTGTGGGCGCGTCGCAGTATCCCGAGATGGCCGTGTACGCGTGCCCCGTTCTTGAGCTTGGTGTTGCTCGCGTGCACAGTGAGTGGCGGCCAGAACTTCAGGCATTCGCTGCTCTTGCACAGTAGATGGCGCGTAGTCTCGGGGCTCAGCGCGTACAGCGTCCGGCCGTGTGCTTCCACCACGATCTGTTCGCTGAACTTTGCGTTCGTGGCCGATCCGACCGTCGGCGTCGTAGAGCTCGAAGCGAGCGCGATCGCCGCGAACGAGCCGATCAGCGCAACCGTCACGAAGGGCGCGCATACGAGCAGACCTGAGGGTCGCCCGAGCCGGCGCGACCGTGCTGTCTGCCGTGACTCTCGATTGAACATGCTGCTCCCTCCGTCGGTGGCCATTACTGAACCAGACGCCGCTAGCGCCATAACCTTCCAGCGAGCTGCTCGCGATCCTGGATAGCTACGCCCGACCAGGAAGGAATCGCGACGCCTCGGCGTCTGAGCCGGTGACCCCTCGAGGCCAGGAGTCTAGGTAATCAGCGCGGCGATCGCCCGCTCGATCACCGGGCGCTCCTGTGCCCAGCGCTGGCTCAGAGCCGCACCAACGATCACCGACGATGCGCGGCGGCCATCCACCAGGCACGCGATCTCCACATAGCGGCTGTTGGTGGAGGTCGTGTAGGCATCGCGCACGCACGAGCCCAATCCGCTGCGGAATCTCAGACCAGTGGCGGAGTCCATCACCGTCACCTCCTTCTCTCCCTCGGCGACATTGTGGCGCGGGCGGAATGATGCCCAGCTCGCCCGCGCCTCCTCGCCCTGACGCGGAGTCAGGTTTAGATATCCGAGGTAGTGGCCAAGAGTGTCGAGCAATGCAGCGGTCGCGGTGTTCCGGTCGCCGGCGAGCACACGCCAGCCGGGTGGATAGACCATCGTCGCCCCGCTGCCCAACCGAACGCGGTGCCAGGTGGCTGGCGCCGGTGCCGAGTCCAGCCACGAGTAGCCCGCCTTCGCGGCGTTGGCGGACGGGCTCGCCAACCCCGTCGAGCGCTGCACTGGGGGCGGTAGCGGCCGATAGGCGCTCGCGCCGCAGCCGCCTGCCACCGCTGCCAGTGCGAGCAGCCCGACCAGCAGCGTCCTAGACGTCGCCATCCCCGTCACTGGGTCCGCCATTGTTGTCGCCGTCGCCATCTCCCGCGTGTTCTCCTTGCGGTATGCCGGAGCTCGATGCTTCGGATTTCTTTTCTTCCGTGGGCGCTTTTGTTTCGGCTGGTGCGGTCGGCGTCGAGGATGACGAGGAGGTTCCAGAGCTAGAGGAACCCGAGCTGCCACAACCGGCTATACCCAACGCGATCAAGACGGCGCCAAGCGTCGTCCAGTGGCGTGGACCTGTGCGTGGGCGCCCGTCAGATGATTTTGTGAACATGAAACCTCCCTGGTGGTGTGTAGTGGCCTGTTGGTTCCGGGCGTTGCCTATTCCGAGGCTGCCAACGCCCAGAACATCGGAGTGAGCTCCGGCGTTATCAGTGCAGGAGCCGCAGCGTGTTTTCGCCGTCGTCCACGTAGTAGATGCCCTTGTCTTCGGGGGCGATGACCAGGCCGAACAGCGAGCCGGCCCCGGTCTTCGTGTCGGCGGTCTGCGCGATCACCTGCTTGCCGGCCGGGGTTGTTTCGACCATGTTGCCGTCGCCCGCGTTGGTGGTAAGGATGTTGCCGTTCGGGGCGAGTATCAGCCCGAGGGGCTGTTTGAGCAGCCCGCCTTCGGATACGGTGCTGCCGCCGTCAGGCACCGCGGTCGTGCGGGTCATCGCGTCGGGGATCGCGTCGATCCGATTATCGAGCGTGTCAGCGAGATACAGCGTGCCGTTGCTCGCCAGTGCGACGCCCGTAGGGCCGATCACCAGCGCTGCCGGATCGTCACGCCACGGGATCTTGTTCGCGATCACCTGTTCGCTTAGAACCTTGGGAGGCTGGCCGACGCCCGATCGCAAGCGGATACGCAGCACGGTCGAGGCCTTGATCGTGTGAATGCCGTTTGCGGCCCCACCGTTCAGGACGTTGCTGACGAACAGCGTCGTTTCGTTGCCGTGGCTCACTGAGGTCATGTCCCACGGTCCCGCGATCTGCGGGCCGGAGATCGTGCTCACGGGCTTGCCGCTCGAATCGAGCACGATCAGGCACCCGAGCTTCGCGGTGGCCGACTTGCCGTTCGTCGTGGGCAGGCTCCCGACGACGACGTAGCCGCCGGGGATCACGCTCAGCGCGGTTGTCAGCCCGACGCCGCCGGGGCAGCTACCCGGCAGCGAGCTCGCGTTGACGGTCGAGAACAGCGATTGCTTGCCCGTAGGGCTGATCTGCATGATCGTCGTGCCGGTTCCCTGATTGTTGGCCGTATCGTTGAAGTTGCTGACCAGCAGATCACCGGCTGTGAGCTTGCCGGTGCTCGTCGGTACGAGCACCAGTCCGTAGGGGTTGATGTCACCGTTGGCAGGAACGGTTGACGTGACTGTCGAGACCGTCTTCAGCGGTGCTAGGAAGTCACTGTTCGCGGACGTCGTGGCGGCTGGCGCAGGTGCATTCGTGGTAGCGGAGCTCGACGTGCTGTTGCTGGAGCTGCCGCACCCGGCGACGACGAGCGCGACGCTGGCGAGAGCAATGATTGACGGTCTAGGCACTGGTGTATCTCCTATAGTTTGGTGGTCGGTCTACGACAGCGACCAGTGCACGACTTGCGGTCGCTCGCTGCATGCATCGACTCCGCCGCCGCCGCATTCCTTCCCGTCGAGCGTGCTGCGCGCAACTGCCCACGAGGCGCGTCGGTTTCTTTGCGCTGTTGTCCTACGGAGCCTTCGAGATAGGCCGTCGTCACCTGCAGGTTGACATAACATCGATTATCGGGCGTAGGCGAGCGCACTGTGCGAGTCGAGCTGGCGCTCGATGCCGGCTACGCCGATCAGGCGCACATGACTGCCGAGGTGACGCGCCTCGCTGGCGTCTCGCCTGTCCGATTTCTCAAAGACCGCACACCCACACTGCCGCGTAGCGTGTGGGGCATGCCAATCGATTACCGCGCCGCCGAGAACTTCATCTGGTCCGCCGCCCGCTTGGTGGATCGCCACCGCTACAGCATGCTCTTCGCCGACGGGCCGGCCGGGCCGGTCGTCGAGGCTCTGCGTGGCTATCGCAACTCGGACGGCGGCTTCGGCCACGCGCTGGAGCCCGACCTACGCGGCCCCGGCAGCCAACCAGCGCCGACGCTGTACGCGCTCGAGATCCTCAACGAGGCGGGCGCGGCCGAGGGCGAGATGGCCCGCGACGCGCGGGGCTGGCTCGCGCGGGTCGCCGAGCCAGACGGCGGAATCCCGTCGGCGCTGCCCGGCTTCGAGGACTACCCGCACGCGCCCTGGTTCCAGCCCGGGCCAGGATCGATGCTGACGCTCGCGCTGGCTGCAGTCCTGCACGCCGGCGCCGTGACGGACGACGCGTGGCTCGACCGCGCCACCAACTGGTGCTGGCGGTCGATCGAGACAGCCGAGCAGCCAGGCGGGTATTGGCTGAAGTTCGCCTGCGCATTCCTCGATGCGGTTGACGACGAGCAACGCGCCCGTACGGCGATCGCGTCGCTTGCCGCCCGCGCCGACACCTCCGCGATCGCGCCCGTTGGCGGCGTCGAGGGAGAGGCGCTGCGCCCGCTCGACCTCTCCCCCCGCCCAGACAGCCGCTCGCGCGGGCTACTCAGCGAGGACCAGATCGAGGCTCACCTCGACGCCGTCGAGTCCGAACAGCAGCAAGACGGCGGCTGGATGTTCGACTGGCTGGCCTGGTCGCCAGCGCAGACGGTCGATTGGCGCGGCAACGTCACCCTCCGCGCGTTGATCTGGCTGCGCGACAACGGACGACTCTGACTCCCAGGAGCTGCGCCCGAGACCCCGCTCCCGCGTCGCGGCGGTGATGCGACTCAATTCGATATCTGAAAGGGTCAACTGATGCTGACTGAGGTTGCCGACGGTGTCTGGGTCCGGCAGAGCGCGTGGGTCTGGACCAATTCCATCGTGGTGCGCGGAGAGGACGGATTGATCCTGATCGATCCCGGGATCGATGGTTCCGAGCTGAACCAGCTGGCCGATGACCTGGACACGCTCGGCATCCCGGTGGTCGCTGGGTTCTCCACCCATCCCCACTGGGACCACCTGCTCTGGCATCACCGGTTCGGCGACATGCCACGCTACGCCACCCGCGCCGCTGCTCACGCTGCAAGTGAAGCCCGAGAGCGGGCACAGACGATGGCGGCGGAGAGCGCGTCGGGCATCCCCCTCGAGCTGATCGCGCTCGTCACCCCGCTGCCGGTGAACGGGGGACCTGTGCCGGGCGAGATCATCGAGCATCAGGCGCACGCCGTTGGCCACGCCGCGGTCCTCCTCGCGGATCGGGGCGTCCTGCTCGCAGGCGACATGCTCTCCGATGTCCTGATCCCGCTGCTCGACGCACGCCGCCCCGATCAAGTGAGGGCCTACGAAACGGCACTCAACCGACTCGAACAGGCCGTCACGCACATCGATGTAATGGTTCCCGGGCACGGCGCCGTTGCCGAGGGTCGCGAGATAGCGGCCCGTCTCGCCGCCGATCATGCCTACATCGACTCACTGCGGCGAGGAGAGGAGCCGATCGACGCGCGTCTGGGCGATGCGGACTGGCTCTCCCGCCCCCACCAGTCGAACCTCGAGCAGGCCCAAACGCGGTAGCTCCCGTAACGACTCGGTGCCCGGATGCGGACGTGCCGTTATCGCTGTGTGTCGAGCGGCTTGCGGCCTGGAAGTGTGTCTACAGCCCGTTGAAGCTGGGCGCGTCTGAGCCGAGCTCGGTCGTGGAGGTCCACTTGGGTAGCAGATCGCCCGCCCGCCCTGGAGGAGCGATGACCCGCACCGGGCGCGCGGCGCCAGGCAGGGTCGCAAGGACACGCTCGGGGCGCAGCTTGCGCGGTGCCCTGCGCTCACAGCTGCCGGCGCTCATCAGCCAGTGCGCGGTCTGTGCCAGCGACAGCCGCGCAGCTCGCGGTGGCTTGCCGCGCTCCACGTCGGCGAGTGCCAGCAGCGCGGCGGCTGCAGCGAGATAGCCGGTGGCATGGTCGAGCACCTGCGCGGGCAACGCCCCCGGCCTTCCGTCGTTCCCTTCGGCCACGGCGATTCCGGTCGGGCACTGCACTAGCGAGTCGAAGCCGCGCCGCCCCGCCCAGGGGCCGATCGTGCCCCATGCCGACAACGTCACCACGGACAAGTGCGGATGGCGTTCCGCCAGCGCATCGCTGGACAGACCAAAGCGGGAGAGCGCCCCAGGCCGGTAGCCCTGCACTACGACGTCGGCATCGGCCAGCAGCCGCTCGAGCGCTGCCCGGCCGGGGGAGCTGGCGAAGTCCAGCAGCGTGCTGCGCTTCCCCGGCAGCGTGTCCAGCGCCGCCGCGCGGAGCTCCGGCAGGCGGGGGCTGTCCACGCGCAGCACCTCCGCGCCCCACGCCGCCAGCGTCCGCGTCGCTACCGGCCCCGCTATCACGCGCGTTAGATCGAGCACGCGCCGGCCCTCGGCGGCCCGGCCCGCGGCGATCGTCCTGCCCACCCCCTCGCCGGCGGCGTTCTCGAGCACCGGCAGCGACGCCACGGCTCGACCCTGTGGGTGCGCCTGCCATTCTCGGGCGCTGCGCACTACATACCCGAGCGCGCCCGCCCTGGCGAGCGCGTCCTCCAGCTCCTGCCCACGCCAGTCGAGCACCGCCCCGGCAACCGCCTCGGGCGCGTCCTCGCAGCCGAGCACGCCGAGCGCGCGCTCACGATGCCATGTGTAGTTCGCATGCAGGCGCAGCCAGCCATCGGCGGTGCGCCAGAAGCGCGAGAGCGGTGCGAACGGATCCGCTGCCCGAGATGCCCCGTCGCGGGCGTGGCGCTCACTGCACGCCGCGAGCGCCACGTGCTCCACGTCGAGCACGACCGGCGCCGGTGAGCTCGCGCATCTGGCGGCATCGAGCACCGAAGCCGCTAGCGTCGACGCCGCCACCGCAGCGACCATCGCCGGCACCACAGGCAATCTCGACGGCAGCAGACACTCTCCATCCCGTGTCACCGTTACGAGCCCGAGCTGGTCACGCTCACCGCCGAGCGCCGCCCACGCTTCATCCAGCAGCACCGAGGTCACAGCCGACACCGCCGACACGACCCCCGAGTCTACGCGGCCTTAGTCTGGTCTCCGCCAGTAGGATGCTCGCCGATGCGGACCGATCGCGCCTTCGCTCGGATTACGATGAGCATCCCCGCGAGCGCGGTGCGCATGAGTGGCAAGCGCCAGGCGGCTCTGTATCGGCTGAGCGGCGGGCGAATCAGCGGGAAGTTCGCTCGCAAACCAATCCTCGTTCTGACTACAACAGGCCGACGTTCGGGTCAGCCCCGCGCCACGGTCGTCTTGTACCTGGAAGACGGGAACAACATCGTTGTGATCGGCTCCAACGCTGGCAACGAGCAGTCGCCAGCATGGGCACTGAATCTCATGGCGAATCCCGACGCAACGGTGCAGATTCGACACGACGTTCGTCAGGTTCGGGCGCGTCTTGCCGAGGGTGATGAGCGAGCAGCACTATGGAGCCGCATGAATGGCCACTACCACGGCTTCGACGACTATCGCGTCAGGACAACCCGCGAGATCAAAGTCTTCGTATTGGAACCGCGTTAGCGCTCTCCCGCGCCGCCTTCGGGGTGCCAGCAGGTGAGCCCCGCAAGAAGCTCCCGTCTCCCCTGGTCGCCGTCCCGGCCGTCATTTACCGTGAAGCCGTGCCGCGCCCACCCGACGCCCGCAGCTACGGATGCGTTTTCGATGAGGTCGCCGAGGACTATGACCGTCACCGCCCGACCTACCCGGACGTACTAGTCGACCGGGCGTGCGAGGGCATCGGCCCCGGCGCCGCGGTGCTCGAGATCGGCTGCGGCACGGGCCAGCTCACGCGCAGTCTGCTGGCCCGCGGCCTGCGGGTGACAGCCGTGGAGCCGGGCCAGCAGCTGATCGCGCGGGCTCGCGATCGGTTGAACGGCGTCGGCGATGTGCAGTTCGTAAACGCGCGCCTGGAGGACGCCTCGCTGCCGCGTGCCCACTACTCGGCTGTGTTCTCGGCGTCGGCGATCCATTGGATCGATCCGGAGGTGAGCTGGCGCAGGGCAGCCGACGCGCTGGTGGACGGCGGGAGCCTTGCTCTGGTCTCGTACTTCGGGCTCGACGATCCCCGCAGCGCCGACGATCAGCAGGCGCTGCGTGCCGCCTTGACAACGATCGCACCCGAACCTGGCGCCGCTTGGCCCACCTACCGCGGCCTCGCCGCTACCCTCGCCGGGGTTGCGGACCGGCGCGACAACGTTTCGGAGGCGTGGGCGTGGCTGGGGGGCTATGAGATCGCGCGCGGGTATGCGGCAGACCTGTTTGATGACGCGCAGGTCGTCGCAGTGCCGAGGCAGGTGGAGCACACCGCTGGCGAGCTCAACGCTCTGCTGGGCACCATGTCGTTCTGGGCAGGACTGTCAGCCCGACAGCGCGACGCTCTCGTCGCCGCAAACCAATCCTTTCACCAGCGGATCGGCCGGCCGATCCGCTCCAGCACAGTCGCCTGCGTGGTAGTGGCACGGCGCCAGCCTCGCACCTAACCAACCAGTCTCACATCGGTAAGACGCCGCACTCGGTCGTGTGCCTACCATCGAGCGCATGGCAATCCAGCGGATGGACCACGTGGGCGTAGTCGTCGAGGACCTCGCGGACGCGGTGGCGTTCTTCGTTGAGCTCGGGCTCGAGCTGCAGGGCGAGGCGCCGGTCGAGGGAGATTGGGTGGACCGCGTTGTAGGGCTCGAGGGCGTCCGGGCGCAGATCGTCATGCTGCAGACTCCAGACGGGCATGGACGACTCGAGCTGACGAAGTTTCACACGCCGTCGACCGACGGCGGCTACCAGCGCGTGCCGCCGAACGCTTCGGGCATCCGCCACGTCGCCTTCGTCGTCGACGACATCGACGACGTTCTCACTCGCCTCAGAGACCGCGGCACAGAGCTCGTCGGCGAGCTGGGGCGCTACCGGGATCGCTACAGACTCTGCTATGTCCGCGGCCCCGAAGGGATCATCGTCGAGCTAGCGGAGCAGATTGGCTGACGGGTCCGCCCGCCCCCGCCGCCTTGCTGGCGTTGGGAAACCCCTGGGACGGGACCCATCAGACACACACCTAGGCGAGCTCCGGACGTGAATTGCGGGCGCGTAGCAGAACTATGTTTTAGTTTTGCTAGTCAACAGCGTTGACGTGGCGTGCGTGGACGTGCTCGGCGGCGTCGTCACCAACCGCGAGGCTCAGCGCGGGAGCGAGCACGCTGAGGGTGCGGCGCACGCTGCGCGCGTGCTCGTCGCGATGCAGGCGAATCAATGCCTGGAGTGCATCTGGGGCGATGAGGTCCGACGCCTCGCATGCTGGCACGAGGAACGCCGCGCGACGCGAGATGATCGCGGCGAGCTGCTCGGGTTGCGTGAGCTTCGGCATCCGCACGTCTTGCAGCAGTCCGGCGGTGAGCTGGCTGTAATCGAAGTCCGGGGAGTCCAGGTAGGAGTCGTGAACTGCGACGAGCACACCGCATTCGAGGTTGTCGGCGAGATCCCGCAGCACGTCGCCGAAGAACCCGCCGAGCACCTTGGCTGAGGCTTTTCCAGCGACCCGCCCGAGCCGGTCCGTATCGTCGGCCACGAGCACTGGAACGAGCTTGTGGCTGCCCACGACTTCGAGCGCCTCGGCGGCGGCTTCACGTAGCGCCTGCGTTGTGTTGTAGCTGCGCCCACCCCCTATCGTCTTGGTGACGTCGCGCGCGACGCTGCCACGCAGCAACCACTGCCCGCCAGACAGCGCTGCGCGATAGCTGATCAGCTTGCGATCTAGTGGGAGCGTTGGCTGCGCCGCCGCGAGCAGCTTCTGGCGCTGCGACGAGCCGATCCTACCGGCGGTCTCAGCGCGATTGACGAGTTGACTGACGAGGATGCTCAGAAAGCCGCGGACAGTGGCGATGTCTTTCGGCTTCTCGGTGGCGACGTTGATGAGAATCATCGCAACATCGTTGGCGGCTAGCGCGTAGCGCGCGACGCTGGACTTGCCACAGCCGGGTGGACCGATCAGCGCGATCCGCGCGTACGTGCGTAGGCGTCTGTGGAGATCGCTCTCGAGCTGGCAGGTGTCGATCAACGACTCGTAGGGCGCCAGGCAACTGCCGAGCGTGTCCGGTGGAGGCGTCGGGTCGAACACCTGCGGTGCCGCCGCGGCTGCGAACAGCGCGGCACGGCTCATACACGGTCCTCCTTGAGCTTATATGTGTTGCGCGGTCGGCCTGGTCGGCCGGTGTGCTCCGCGGATATCTCGAGATGGCCAGCCCCATTGAGCTGCTCGAACACCTGGTAGGCACGCGGGCGAGACCAGCCGAGACGTCGCAGCAGGTCTTCGTCGGACGGGCCGGCCGGCCCGTTGCGTGCCAGCTCGTCGGCGAGTCTCGCCGCAGGTCGGCCGAGCTCGAGGGCTACCTGCTCGACGACAGTGCCGCGTGACACCGCCGTCAGCGGGTCCTCCGCGAGCACTGCACGGCGTGCGAGTGCGAGCGCGCGAGACGGGTTGCCTTCGCAGCGCGCTGCGATCGTTTGTCGTACCGAGTCACCGAGCTCGCCGCCGGGGTCGCGACGGGCCAGCAGCTCGACGATATCGCTCTCGCTGAAGGGAGATAGATAGACGGTGTGCTCGAAGAAAGCGTCGGCCGGCGGGGCGAGCATGAGTACCTGATCGTCGATGTTCGCGGCGACCACCCATTGCAGCTCGAGGGTCCAAAGCTCGTCGCGGAGTCGTCCGAACAGCTCCCAGCCGAGGGGCGCCGTCAAGTGGTCGAGTAGTACTACCGGCCTGTTCCACTCGAGATGCGAGACGACGTGGGCCAGTCGGTCGTACGCGGCTGTGAGCGGGTCTGCCGCTCCCGGCGAGATCGCCGGTGCGCTCGCAGCGTGATTGCCCGTCGGATCGAGCTCGCGTCCGATCCTGTCGAGCGCGTCGGCCGCGCTCGAAACGGTTCCGCCACTAACAAACGCCAACTTGTGTCGAGTCGCCTCGGCCTGCGTGCTGAGGACGTTCAAGAGGGTCGTCTTGCCAGCGCCCCGCTCTCCGAGCAAGATCACGTTGAAGCCGTGGGACAGGCCGGTCTCGATCTGCGCAAGGTCGCGCGCTCGCTGGACGTAGAGCCGTGCGTCGACCGGCGTCATCCGTAGCGGTCGAACTCTCAGGGTAGGCATAGCAAAAATATAACATAGTTTTGCTACCTATGATAGGCCGATGTTCGGCCGGGTCGGTTCACGGATACGACAGCACGCCAACTACGGGGGTTCGACACCCGCCGCACCATGCCTGTGTGGTCGTTGATCGTGGACCTAACGCATCTGGCTGGGATCGCTCAGCCGGCCCGCTCCGCGGCGCGGTCCCGCACGTCGGTCTTTTCACCGAGGGTCATCGCTCCCGGATGGCCAGGGCCGGGCCAGGGAGTGAGCAGTAGGAGAATGCGTGAGTCGGCGAGGGCTTTGACCTCGTGGCGCTCCTGCGGCGCGAACTGCACCAGCGTCCCGGGCTCGGCATCGATCGTCTGACCGGCGTGGCTGGTGATCCTCACCTCGCCGTCGACAACGGTGATCCAGGCCCCCTCGTGGACCTGGTGGTCCTGAAGCGTCTCGCCCGCCGGAAGGTCGAGCACGATCGCGCGTCCCTGCTCAGTCGAGCAGAGGATCTCCGGCTGATGCGGCCTCCAAGTGAGGCCTTTCAGATTCCACTCATCCATCGAGAGCCAGTCTTGCAGAGCTCACTGACGCTCGCGGCGCAGCCCGCCTGAGCCGCCTGCAACACGACTGCGTTGAGATCCTGCTCTTCTCGGAGATCTACCTGTCCGCGGGGGTAAGCTGCGCGACCGCTTGCGCGGCGGGGATGATGTCGTGGAGTCGGCTGACTGTTTCTCCGGCGTAGAGCGCGGTGCTGTCGGCTGCCTGATCGGGCATCCCAACCACAGGCAGCGCCGGGGTGAACAACGGAATGCCAGGACGCTGGTGCCCGGCCAGCGCGCCCATCGCATCGAGCGGTACGGCGCGTCCAAGCGCTGCGCTGAGCCGCCCCACCGCGCGGACCGGACGCGGGCCGAGCTCATTGTTGGCACACCAGCGTTCGGTCGCCCTGTTGGGGATGACGCGGTGGCGTAGCGGCCATCCAATTCCGAACAGCAAAGTGGCCAAGGTTTGATCGGCCGCGACGAGCCGGCGCTTATATATGGGGTGAGCGGCCGACTCATCGGTGAGCAGAAAGCGAGTGCCGGCCACCGCAGCACTGGCACCAGCGTCGAGTAGACGTTGCACGTCCTGCGCGTCGGCGACGCCTCCCGCGGCCAGCACAGGCACCCTGCTGGCGGCATCGAGCACGCCTGCAAGCGAGTGTTCCAGCGGCTTTACGCCGAGCAGGTGACCGCCCGCGTCTGAGCCCTGGAGGACCAGTCCGTCCGCGCCGGCGCTGAGCGCGCGGAGAGCTTCTTCGCGCGTGCCCACCGTGACGAACACAGCCACCCCGCGCTCGCGCAGGCGACCCATCAATGTCAACGAAAGACCACCGTGAAGCACCACGAGCGCCGCCTTCGCCTCAAAACAGGCATGCAGGTGCGCGCGCCTGATAAACGGTATGAGCAGGTTCGCCGCCACCGAACGTCCGGGGGCACGCCGCCGAGCGTCGGCGAGCGCAGCGGCAAACGCACGGGGTGCCATCATCCCGACCGTTCCCAGGGCGCCTGCCGCAGATACCGCGCCGGCCAGCTCACCGCGGGCGACACCGCCAGCCATCCCAGCCTGCACCACCGGCCGATCCAGGGAAAACCGGTCAAGGAAATCGCGCCCCAGAGTCGGTTGCATGCTCAGAAGCTAAGCGCATCTTCGACCACGAGGAATGCCGTGAAGTGGGGTTTCGGGCGCCAACTCATGCATACATGTTCACGTTATGATGTGTGCGTGAGTCATGGTCACGACCAGAGCTTGGCCTATCTCGACGGCGAGACCGCTGGGATGGTCGCGGAGACGATGCAGGCACTAGCCACCCCGAGTCGGGTGCGCATCCTCAGTCGGCTGGGAGCTGGACCGTGCTCGGTGAGCGAGTTGACCCAGGACGTGGAGATGGAGCAGTCCGCCGTCTCCCAGCAGCTTCGCGTGCTGCGCCACCTCGGGCTCGTCGTCGGCGAGCGCCAGGGCAGGAGCGTCGTGTATGCGCTGCATGACAGCCACGTCGGGGTTCTCCTCGCGGAGGCCGTCGCGCACACCGAGCATCTTCGTCTGGGCTTGGTCTCCCGTATCTCCGAGCAAGCTCTTTCAGCGTGAGCGCAACCACGCCGGCTCTACTAGCCGCGGCTGCGGGAGTCGGGTTCGGACATGCCGTCCTGCCCGATCATTGGGTTCCGTTGGCGGTAGTTGGTCGAACGCGCCGCTACCCGCTCGCCAGAGTCGCGCGACTCTCGGGCATGGCCGGCGTGGCCCATGTGCTCGTGTCGATCGTGCTCGGCGGCGTGATCATCGCCGTGGGACTCCAGTTTCGCTCAACCGTGCAGAGCGCGCAGGACACGATCATCGGCTGCGTGCTGATCCTCACCGGCCTGGGGTTCGCGGCGCTCGAGCTGACCGGCCACGGACACCATCACGGGCACGACCATGCCCACACTCACGGGCACACCCACGAGCGTCACCATGACCAGCCGCACGAGCACCCACACCCCGTTGCTGCGTCTGAGGTCGATCAGCAGGTTGCCGTCAAGGAGCGCCGGTTTCACGGCCTGGCTTCGGTGATGGTGCCGTTTGGTGCCGCAGCCTCACCCGACCTGACGATCCTCCCGGTGTTCCTGGCAGCGACCACGGCCGGCGTGAGCAGCGCCATCGGCTCACTCGTGATCTTCGCCGTCGTGACGATCGGGACGATCGTCAGCCTGACGCTTCTGGCGTGCTTCGGCGGCTATCAGATACGCGGTCAGTGGCTGGAGCGCTGGGGCAACGGCTTCACCGCGCTTGTGCTGGTGGTCATCGGGGCGCTGGTCCTGGCCGGCGCGATATAGGGAGCTCAGCGCGTCGGTCCGCCCCCCGCCCCCGCGGTCGCCGAGTCCGTCATCGACTGTCTCCCAGCAGTTGCGTGTGCTGCGGGAGATGAGGTTCGTGATCGGCGAGCGGCGCGGGCGACAGATGGCTTCTGCAAGCTCATGCCCCAGCCGCGGCGACCGCCTTGCGGGTAGCCGGCAAGCGCCTCTGCACAGTCACAGCCACGCCGTGCTTAGGCGCGAGCGTGATTCCGCGCAGAACGACTGGGTCGGGCTGCGCGCGCAGCGGGCGTAGCTCGACTCGTGGTATCGCGACGCGCAGCACCTCGGCGATCTCGGCGTGCGCGAGCGCGGCGCCGATGCAGCGGCGGATCCCGCCGCCGAACGGCAGCCAAGAGTAGGACTCGGCAGCGTCCTCGAGGAACCGCTCAGGGCGGAACTGGCGCGCGCGTGGATAGAGATCCTCGCGCAGGTGCACGAGCGCGATCGCCGGATACACCTTCACGCCGGCCGGCAGTTCCCAGCCGGCGACCGTGCGCGCCACGGTAAGGGTGCGCTCGGCGGCGTCGATCACCGGCCGCAGCCGCAGCGTCTCCTTGACGACCGCGTCCAGGTAGGCGTCGTCCTGTCCGGCTTCGAGCTCGTCGCGCAGACGGGCGAGCACGGCGGGGTTGCGCAGCAGCAGCTCAAACGCGAACGCGAGAGCAGTCGCGGTCGTCTCGTGACCCGCGCCGAGCATCGTGAACAGCTCATCGCGCAACTCGGCGTTGTTCATGCCCTGGCCCTGCTCGTCGCGTGCGCGTAGCAGCAGCGAGAGCACGTCCGCGCGCTCCTCGAGGTCGGGCTCGTGGCGGCGACGCTCGATTTCCTCATATAGCACCTGATCCGCCGCGCGCAGACGCCGCACGAACCGGCCACCGGGGCTGAAGCGGCCGAGGTCAGCACGGGCGGGCGACGCGATCACGAAGATCGGGCTGCTGTCGATCACCGCGACCAGCCGCTCGCGCAGCCGCGCCACGCGCTCGGGCTCGGTGACGCCGAACACAGCCCGACAGATCACCTCGAAGGTCAGTGCCCGCATCCGCTCGCGCAGCACCAGTTGTGAGCCCGGGCGCCAGCCTGCGATCTCGCGCTCTGCAACCTCGCGGATCACCTCACGGAAGGCGGCCACCCGTGAGCCCTGAAACGGCGGCAACAGGAGCTTTCGCTGTCGCAGGTGCTCGGGCCCGTCGAGCACGAGCACCGAGTGTGGCCCGAGCATCGGCTCCATAAACGAGTTGGCCTCGCCAGCACGCAGATCGGACTGATCACCCGTGAACAGCTCGCGGATCGCGTCGGGGTCGACGACGTAGACACCCGTGCCGAAGCCGGTCAGGCGCACCGTGAACAGATCGCCGTAGCGGGCGTGCCACTGTGCCAGCAGCTCCAGCGGTCTGCGCATGAAGCGCACTGTGTTGACAACGGTCGGGGCGGACGGTCCGGGCGGGAGCGCCATGCTGCCAGTTTAGACGAGTCCAGAAAGTAGGACTCGTACAGCGAGCCTCAAGAGCCACGACAATGGTCGCGGGATGGCGCCTCGTGGAGCGAGCGCCAGTCCCTCGCGCGGCGCGGGTCGGCGAGGGATATCTTCTGGGCATGGCAGGCGACAGCGCTCAAGTGGTGTGGATGCCCGGCGGCAATCGCAGCGAGATCCAGCTCACCGGCGAGGACACCGCCGGAGCGTTCTGCCTGCTCGTCGACGAGCCGCCGGCGGGGTGGTCGCTGCCGGCCCACCGACACCGCAACGAGGCTGAGACGATCCACGTCGTCGAGGGCCACTTCGAGATCGTGCTCGATGGGGTGCGATCCGAGCTCACGGCCGGGCAGACGATTCATGTTCCACGCGGCGCGGTCCACTCGAGCGCCAACATCGGCGAACGCGCCGGGCGCCGCGTGCTGCTCTTCAGTCCCGCAGGCATGGAGCGTTTCTTTGCGGAAGCTGGCGCACCGACGGCCGACAGCGACCTCGAGCCGGCGGAAACGCTCGCCTGCGCCACCCGTCACGGCTGGGAGTTCATGCCCGCGCGGTAGCCGCGGCGTTCACCGGCGCGCGCAAGCGGGGGGATCACCAGGCGCTGGATGGCTGGCGGCGGCAGCGGCGCGAGCAGCGTGACCATGTCGCGGTAGTGGTGCGCCATGACGGCGGCCCTGAGCAGGCCGTCGATATTGCGAGGGAGCGCACGGCGCGTGATCCCGCCGGCGCGCGAGAGCGCCGCGGCGTCCTCGAGAAATTCCTGGAGCGTGGAAGGTGGCGTGGCCTGGCACACGAAGTGCGCCACGTCCTTGCCGCGGTTGCGAAACGCATGGCGGGTGCCCGCGGGGACGATCACCGTTGTGCCCGGCTCCGCGACGCCCCATCGCCGTCCGGCGAGGAATTCGGGCTGTCCCTCCACGACCTCGAAGCGCTCTTCCATGGCGGGGTGAACGTGCGGGGTGACGCCGCCTCCCGGATCGACCCAGGTCTCGACGTGAAGAGTCTCGCCGCCGTCCTCGGTCGTGCGCCAGAAGCGGCTGCGCATCCTCAGGACGGGATCCACCGCGAGCTCGGAAGTTGTCTCGTCGTTGGCTGTCATCGCTGCCTCCGATCGCTTGGCTGAGCTGGTCGCCACTAGGATATACCTAATGGCCACTAGGTTGTCAGCGCCCGTCCCTCGCAGACGCCTCAAGGCGGCCGCACGCCGCGAGGTGATCGAGCTGGCTGCCATGGAGGTGTTCGCCGAGCGCGGCTATCACGGCGCGGCGATGGACGAGATCGCGCGTCGCTCCGGCGTGACCCCGCCGGTGATCTACGACCACTTCGAGTCCAAGTCGGCGCTGCACCGGCGGCTGCTGGAGCGCACGCGCGACGAGCTGCTTGCGATGTGGCGCGAGAACCTCGGCGGCGACGGCACGCTGGAGCAGCAGGTCGCGCGAGCGTTCGACGCATGGGCGCGCTATGTCGAGGCCCATCCATACGCCCCACGCATGTTTTTCCGCGAGACCACCGGCATCCACGAGGTGCGCCAGATTCACGGCGAGATCGCCGCGGACGCCAATGACGCGCTCGCGCAGATCCTCGGTGGTCTCGCCGGCGCCACCCATCTCCGAGCGCGAGGCGCGTCGCCGGCGCTTGCGATGGTCTCCGAGGTGATCCGCGGTGGCCTCACCGAGTTGGCGATCTGGTGGAGCGAGCATCCCGAGATCCAGCGCGAGCAGATCGTTGCCACGGCGATGAACACCGTCTGGGTCGGGTTCGAGCGTGTGAGCGGCGGTGAGACGTGGCGTCCCTGACAACGCACGAACACGCCAGCCCGTGCAGCCTCCCCGAGCCACAAGACGATGCCCCGGCATGGTCGCGTCCGGCGCTGATCGCAGTCGTTGCGCTCGCGGTGGCCCTGATGCTCCTCGACGTGACGCGCAGTGGCTTCGGCAACGTCTACTACGCCACCGGCGCGCTCGCCGCGAGTCACAGCTGGAGCGCGCTCTTGAACAACGCGGCCGACCTCGGCGGCTACGTCAGCCTCGACAAGGGCCCGCTGCCCGATTGGCTGATGGGGCTGTCCGGCCGCTTGTTCGGCTTCGGCAGCTTCAGCGTGATGGTCCCGAACGCGCTGTATGGAATCGCCACCGTGCTGGTGCTTCATGACACGGTGCGACGCGCGCTCGGACACCAGGTCGCGATCCTCGCCGCGATGATCATGGCGCTCACCCCCGTGGCGGTGCTCGTCGCGCGTTACAACGCTCCCGACGCCCTGCTGCTGCTCCTGCTGGTGTGCGCTGCCTGGGCACTGACTGTCGCTGTCCAGTCGGGGCGGTTGCGCGCGCTGTTGCTGTGTGCGGTGCTCGTGGGCCTCGCGTTCAACACCAAGATGCTCGAGGCATACCTCGTGCTGCCGGCGCTCGCGCTCGCCTACGTGCTCGCTGCGCGTCGCTCGCTGCGCACGCGGTTGGGCGAGCTGGCGCTCGCGGCGGGCGCGATGCTGCTCGTCAGCCTCCTGTGGTTCGCGAGCATGATGCTCGTGCCGGCGGGCGATCGTCCGTATGTCGGTGAATCGAGCGGCAACTCGTGGTTTCAGTTGATTCTCGACGGCAATGGCATCGAACGGGTTACCGGTAGCGCCGGCGCCTTCGGCCGCCACGTCGAGAGCAACCTGCTGTACCTCTTCTCCCGCCACGTCGCCGGTCAGATCGCGTGGCTTCTCTCCCTCGCGCTCGTCGGGCTCGTGCTCGGCGTGCTCACGACAAGCAGCTCGCGCCGAAGCCGCCCTGCGTTCGGCGCCTACATCTTGTGGGGCACGTGGGCGCTCGTCGGGTGTGTCGTGCTCAGCATCTCTGCGGGCACCCGTCACGCCTATTACACGTCGCTGCTTGCGCCGGCCGTGGCGACGCTCGCGGCGGCAGCGCTCGTGACGTTGTGGCGCGCCGCCCGCGGTTCGTCGATCGCCGCGACCGGCTTCGCGCTTGTCATCGTCGCCACGTCATGCGTCAGCTTCGCGGTGCTCGTCGACGCGGCTGCGTTCGTGCCATGGCTGCGTTGGGTAGTGCTCGGGTGTGGCGCCGTGGCCGCCGTCGCGATCCTCGCGCCGCACATGCACGCGGCCTTGCGCAGACCGGCGACCGCGACTTTGGCGCTCGGCGCCGCCGCGGTCGCATCGCTTGCCGGCCCCGCCGCGTACTCGCTCGCAACCGCCACTCGCGACCACACGGGCTATGACCCGATCGCCGGCCCAGGCCCCGTCGAGCACACGCCAGCCACCGGCGCCGCCGGGCATCCCGACGAACTGACGTCGGAGCAGAGCGTCGCGGCGCTGATCGCGTACCTGCAGGCACATCGTGGTCACGCTCGGTTCCTGCTCGCGGCGACCGACGCCACAACCGCCGATCCGATCGCGCTCGCCACCCGCCAGCCGGTGATCACGATCGGTGGCTTCAGCGGCTCGGATCCCGCGCCAACGAGCGGACCGATCGAGCGGCTGATCAACTCTGGCGAGCTGCGTTACGTGCTGCTCGACGCCTCGCGTGTGATGCCGACGTCAGCCGCAGAGAGAGCGATCTCAGCGCCCACCTGGGTGGAACACCACTGCTCGCGTGTGTCGTATCCCCCAGCCAACCCGACTGTGACAAGCTACGCCAGCCGCCCGCCGCCGATCGACTCGAGGCTCACCCTGTTCGCCTGTGACAGCAGGTGATGCATCACCCCAGCGGCGACGACGGGATCCGGGTGCTGCCGTGAATCCCGTCGATGCGCATGATCAGCTCGTCGATGTAGCACCACGACCACTCCTCGCCCGGCTCGATCGAGCGAATCAGCGGATGGCCGCTGCTGTGAGCGTGCGCGCTGGCGTGGCGGTTGGGTGAGTCATCGCAACAACCCACCTGCCCGCACTCCAGGCAGATGCGCAGGTGCAACCACTGACCGCCGGTCGCGAGGCATTCCGCGCAGCCGTCGACCGACTCCGGCAACTCGGTGATCTTGACGTGGTCAAGGTGCGTGCAACTGGCCATCGGCATTCCTCCGTTTCGTCTCCGATCAGGCTAACGCGAAGTCCCTCCGTTCGCGGCTAGCATCACGCCCGTGACCGATCACGTCGTGCGGGCCGTGTCGCTCCAAAGCACACGGCCGCTGCGGCAGGCCGTCCTCAGACCGCATGAAGCGGTCGCCGCGCAGGTGTCGAGCGAGTCCGACGATGCGTTCGCGATGGGCGCGTTCGACGGGGACGAGCTCGTGGCGGTCGGTCTGATCGCCCCCGACGGCGAGCCCGGCGGCTGGCGCATCCGCGGCATGGCCACGGCCCCCGCCGCGCGCGGCAAAGGCGCGGGCAGCGCCGTACTCGACGCGCTGCTGCGCCACGCGGCCGCGGAGGGCGCTCGGCGCGTGTGGTGCAACGCACGCACGCCGGCGCGCGGCTTCTACGAACGCGCGGGCTTTCGTGTGGTCTCCGAGGAGTTCGAGCTGCCGATGATCGGGCCGCACCTGGTTATGGAGCTTTGCTTGCACGCTTGAATAATTTGTTTGGCATGCCATAATCATTTTTCATGGCGACCAAGGACCAGCTGCGAACGCCCGCCATCGAGGACTACTGCAAGGCGATCTTCACGCTCGAATCGCGTGGCGATGAGCACGTGTCGACCAACGCTCTGGCCGAGCGCCTGGCGATCACGCCCGGCTCGGTCTCGGCGATGTGCAAGCGACTGGACGAGCTCGGCGTGATCACGCATGTCCCCTACAGGGGCGTACGCCTGACGAGCGACGGACGGCGCGTGGCGCTCGAGGTGATTCGCCATCACCGCCTGCTCGAGAGCTATCTCGCCGATGCCCTCGGCATGCCGTGGGACCGCGTGCACGACGAGGCCGAGGTGCTAGAGCACGTTCTCTCCGACGACCTCGAGGAGCTGATCGCGGCGAAGCTCGGACACCCGACCGTCGATCCTCACGGCGACCCGATTCCCAACGCGGACCTCGAGATCGAAGAGCGCGCGACCGCTCGCATGGAGAGCCTGCAGCCAGGTGACGAGGGGCTGTTCGTGCGCGTGTCGGACTCCGACCCTGAGATGCTGCGCTACCTCGCCGAGCGCGGCATCTCCCCCGGAGAACGCTTCGAGGTGCGCGAGCGCCAGCCGTTCGGCGGACCGCTGTTCGTGCGCTTCGGCGCGCGTGAGCACGCCATCGGCGGCCAGCTCGCGGGTGCGATGCGCGTGGAGCTCGAGCGCCCGTCCGCCGAGCGCCCGTCCGGACAGGACGCGCCCCTGAGCCGCGAGGGGGCGACGCGGTGAGCACCCCCGAAGTCACCGTCCCCTCCTCCCCGCTCCTGCGCCATCCGCTGCTGACCGACGAGGACCACGCGCGCTCGCACGACCGCGCGCGCGTGCACCACGCGCGCAAGCACAGCAGGCGCTGGTATCTGCTGTGGCTGCTCGTCGGGCCGGGGATCCTCGCGATGCTCGGCGAGAACGACGGGCCGAGCATGATCGCCTACGCCTCCGACGGCGCGCAGTACGGGCTCGGGTTCTTCGTGCCGTTCATCCCGATCCTGTTCGCCATGGCATACGTCTGCCAGGAGATGTGCATGCGCGTGGGCGCCGTCACGCACCGCGGCTACGGCGAGCTCGTGCTGCAGCGCTACGGCCGCGTGTGGGGGTGGTTCGGCGCGGGCGATCTCACGCTCACCAACCTCGTGACGCTCGTCGCTGAGTTCGTCTCGATCCGCGTCGGGCTCGCGTACTTCCACCTCGGCTCAGGCGTCGCCGTCGCGCTCGGGCTCGCGCTGGTCGTGTTCACGCTCAGCGGGGGTCGCTACTGGCGCTGGGAGCGGATCGTGCTCGGGATGGCGCTCTTCAACGGGCTGTTCCTCGTCGCTGCGATCCTCGTCAAACCACACGTCGGCACGCTCGTCAGCTCGTTCGACTTCGCGCCGTTCCCCTCGGGCAGCTTCAACACGCTGCTGTTGCTGCTGGCCTCGACGATCGGCGCGACGGTGACGCCGTGGATGATCTTCTTCCAGCAGAGCGCGTCAGCCGACAAGGGCATGACTCCCGGCGACGTCAAGCACGGTCGCTACGACACCGCCGCCGGCGCCGTGCTGGCGGCGATCTTCGGTATCGGCGCGCTCGTCGCCGGCGCGGCCCTGCTCGCGCATGACGGATCGGGCATCCAGGGGTTCGCCGGCGCAGGGTTCCCGCAGGCGCTCAAGCACATCGCTGGAACGGGCGCGGGCAGCGTGTTCGCGCTCGGGCTGATCGAGGCCGGCGCGGTGGCGATCCTCACGATCTCCGCCAGCACCGCCTACGCGGCCGGCGAATGCGTCGGCGTCTCGCACAGCTTCAACAGCTCGCCGCGCGGCGCGGCTGTCTTCTACGCCGCCAACATCGGCGTCGCGCTGCTCGCGGCCGTCGTGATCCTGATCCCCGGCGCGCCGCTGCTGTCGATCGTGCTCAACGCCAACGTGCTCGCGACCGTGCTGCTGCCGGTGAGCCTCGTGCTGATGGTGATGCTCGCCAACGACAGAGGCCTGATGGGCCCATGGGCCAACAAGCGCTCGACCAACGTGATCGGGATCGCCGTGATCGCGTTCGTCGGTGTCTGCGGCGCCGCCTACGGCATCGACTCGTTCCTGCAGACCGTCCACGTGATCGGCTCGTGAACATGGGCGCGCCCGCCATCGATCCCGCACTGCTGAGCTCGGGGCTCGTGGAGCAGGAGGGCGAGGCGCGCGAGCACGCGAGCGACGAGCTTGTCATGCACCTCGAGCGCGACCAGTTCGTCGCCGAGACATCCAGACCGGTGGCGCGCGCCGCGCTCAGCTCGCGCACGATCGCCGCGCTGTGGGCGCTGCGCGTGTTCGTCGTGCTCGTCAGCCTGATGGTCATCTACACGTTCGTCGAGCAGTTGCACTGACGGTGTGGCGAGGGCGCCCGCTCAGTTGACGAGCAGGCGCACGATCGCAAACACGCCGACCGCCACGATCACCGCGCGTAGTGCATACGGCGGCAGCCGGCGCCCGTAGCGCGCGCCGAGCTGCGCGCCCACGATCGCTGTGCACGCGATGATCGCCGCCGGCCCCCAATCGACGTGCGCGGCGAACACGAAGTACACGCCCGCTACGCCGTTGACGAGGCCGACGAGCACGTTCTTCAGCGCGTTCGTGCGGTGCAGGTCCTGCGCGAGCGCCACGCCGAGGATGCCGAGCAGCAGGATGCCCTGTGCCGCGCCGAAGTAGCCGCCGTAGACACCGGTCAGGTAGACCGCCAACGGCACGAGCACGGCGCCCTTGCGCTCGAGGTCGATCTCGCGCGTGCTCAGCCAGCGCGCCAGGCGAGGCTGCAGCACGGTCAGCACGAGCGCGACCGCGATGAACGCCGGCACGATCGCCTTGAACGCCGAGGCCGGCAGCACCAGCAGCAGCACCGCTCCCGTGATCCCGCCGGCGAGCGAGCACGCGCCCAGACGGATGGCGCGGTCGCGCTGCCCAGCGAGCTCGCGCCGGTAGCCGATCGCCCCGGACACCGAGCCGGGCACCAGCCCGATCGTGTTGGTGACGTTCGCCGTCACCGGCGAGTAGCCGAACGCCAGCAGCACCGGGAAGGTGATCAGCGTGCCGCTGCCCACGAGCGTGTTGATCGCCCCCGCCGCGAGGCCCGCGATCGCGAACGCGACGACTTCGCCGAGGCTCATTCCACGTCAGCCCGGAGCGAGCTTGGCTCTAGGGTTACTGGCATGGACGTCGAGAAGGCTATCCGCACTCGCCGCACGCACAAGGCGTTCGCGCCACAGCCGCTCGATGCGGCGGTGCTCGACGAGCTGTTCGAGCTGGCCAGCTGGGCGCCCAACCATCACCTCACCAGCCCGTGGCGGTTTCGCGTGCTCGGCGAGCGCACGCGCGAGCGGCTGATGGACCTGGCCGAGGCCGAGCAGCCGGGATCGGCCGTCAAGCTGGCGCGCGCGCCGACGCTCGTCGCCGTCACCGCCCAGCAGGGTGGCGAGCCCGCGCAGGACCGCGAGGACCTGCTGGCGACCGCGGTGGCCGCGTATCTGGTGCTGCTGGGCGCCCATGCCAAGGGGCTCGCCGGCTACTGGCGGACGGTTCCGCTGCTGGACGATCCCCGCGGGCGCGAGCTTCTGGGGCTGCAGCCATCGGAGGCGCCCGTCGGGCTGCTCTACCTGGGCTCGCCCGTGCAGGAGCAGCGCGTGCCTGAGCGCGCGCCGCTCGCCGGAGTCGTCACCTACCTCGAGTGAGCCTTGCAAGCGCCGCTCCGCGCGCTAATTTCAGCTCGTGTCGACGGTGAGCTCTCGGCCCACGCGCGCGAGCGTTCTGCGGGAAGTAGCGCACACGCTGCGCCCGCCACCGGGCGACCGCCATGGGCCACTCGTACCGATGATGCTCGCGCTGACGTTCCTCACGGGCGTCGTCGACGCCGCCAGCTACCTGAGGTTCGGGCACGTGTTCGTCGCGAACATGACCGGCAACCTCGTGTTCCTCGGATTCGCGCTCGCCGGCGCGGCGGGCCTGTCGGCGATCGCCTCACTCGTCGCGCTCGGCTCGTTCCTCGTGGGCGCCTTTCTCGGCGGCTATCTGGGCTCACGCAACGCCGAGCATCGCGGCCATCTGCTGCGCGCCGCGAGTGTCGCCCAGCTCAGCTTGATCGTGATCGCGGTGATCGTCGCGCTGGCAGTCGGCGAACCGCTCAGCAGCGGCACCCGCTACGCGCTGCTCGTCCCGATGGCGTTGGCCATGGGCGTGCAGAACGCCACGGCCCAGCGTCTCGCCGTGCCCGATTTGACGACCACCGTGCTGACACGCACGTTCACCGGTCTAGCCTCAGAAGCCGGAGTGCTCGGTGGGCCTGGATCTAAATTCGGACGCCGGTCGATCTCGATCGCGGCGATGCTGCTCGGCGCCGTCGCCGGAGCGCTGCTCGTGCTCAAAGTCTCGATCGCCGCGGCGCTCGGCGTGGCCGGCGCGATCGTGCTGGTGGTCGGGCTCGCCGTTCAGATGGCGTCGCGCGCGCCGGGCGCTTGGACGCGGTGGTGAGCCCCGCCACGCGAGCGCCAAACGCATCGCACGCTGGCAAGCGGTGCGTTCGTCGCGGGGGTGATCACCGCATTCAACGCGCTGCTTGATGCAGGAAGCGGCTGGAGCGTGCGTTAGGTTACCCCGCGATGAAACGCCGAATGACCCTCCTCCTGCTGGCGATGGCCGCGGCTGTCGCGCTCGGCACCAGCGTTCGCAGCGTGAGCGACCTGCTCGGCGCGCGCGCCGCCGCTGACACCGCGGCGGCCTCGCCGCTGCCGCCGACACAGCTAGCCGCGCTGCCCGCGCGCGTGATCGCCGACGGCACCGCGCCGCTCAGCGTGACGCTGTCGGCGCCGGTCTCTCCCACCTCGCCGCCGCCGACGCTCAGCCCGAAGCTCGCCGGCACGTGGAGCATCGTCGGCAATTCGGAGGTGTTCACCCCCGTCTCGACGCTTCAGCCCTGCTCCCGCTATGCGCTGACGGTGTGGGCGCGCACCAGCTCCACCGCTCACGCCGAGCTCGGTCGCAAACAGACGATCGGCCTGCGCGTGGCGTGCCCGCCGCTTGCCGGCATGCAGCAGGCGCTCGCGCGTCTGGGCTACCTCGGCGCGAAGCTCCGCCCCCGCTACACCGTTCACATCGCCGCCGGCGCCGAGACGCGCCGCGAAGCGGCCGAACACGCCTTCCACCCACCGCGCGGCGCGCTGGCGCCCGATCCGTCCGACGCGCCGCCCGTCCAGATGGGCCAGCTCGATGAGACCACGCGCGGCGCGCTCGAGGTCTACCAGGCCGATCGTGGCCTAGTAGCCACGGGCGAACCGAACAGCGCTACTTGGGCTTCGGTGCTCTACGACGAGACCAACGAGCGCCGCGACCGCCAGCCGTACACGTGGGTGACCGTGACGGAGTCGCTTCCTGAGAGGCTCGAGGTGCATCGTGGGCACCGCGTCGTGTTCTCGACCCCCGCCAACACGGGCGTGCCCGGCGCGGAAACGGCGCGGGGCATCTTCCCGATCTACATCCGATACGTGTCCACCACGATGAGCGGCACCGACGTCGACGGCACCAAATACGTCGTGCCCGACGTGCCGTGGGTCAACTACTTCAACGGCGGCGACGCCGTGCACGGCTATCCACGCGCGTCCTACGGCTTCCCCCAGTCCAACGGCTGCGTCGAGCTGCCGATCGAAGCCGCCCACACCGTCTTCGGGATGCTCGCGATCGGCGACATCGTCGAGGTCGAGTGAGTCGAGCTCGCCGGGCAGCCGCGCCGCGCAGCGCTATTTGACGGTCAGCGTGCCTTCCATCCCGGCCTGCCGGTGCCCCGGCACCGTGCAGAAGAACTTGTACGTGCCCGGTTTCAGATCCAGCGCCAACGCCTTCGTGCCGCCTTTGAACGTGGCGGTCGCGCCAAGGATCTTGCCGGAGGACGATTCGACCGTCACGTTGTGTTCCAGCGGCGAGGAGTTGGTGAGGGCGATCGAGACCTTGCCGGCGGTCGCGCTCAGCGAGGTCTTGTTGTATTTGAGCTGACCTTCGGGGTTCGCTTCGAGGGTCAGCGACTTGCCGGCGGGGGCCGCGGCGTTGGAGCCGGCTGCGCTGGTCGTTGTCGTGGCCGTGGTGGTGGCGGTGGAGGCGGGCAGGACAGAGCTGGTCGTGTTGGACGAGCTCCCGCATCCGGCCAGCGCGAGCAGGCCGGCCGCCAGTGTCACGGCTGAGAGCTTGGGCATACAGATCCTTCCGATCGGGGCGGCCCAACTCTACGCGCTCTGAACCTCCTGCTCGGCGACCTCGCCGTCGCCGGATACGGACACGGCTGAGTTGCTCGACTCGGCGTCCTGCGCGGGCGCCGCTGCGGCGGCGGCGAGATGCGCGCCGAGCGCGCCGAGCACGCCACCGGCCAGCGCCGCGAGCGTCCAGCCGGTGCCGGAGCGCTCGCCCCCGAGCTTTGCGTCGAGCGAGTGCTCGCCCGGCCCGACCTCGACGAGGATCAGCGCGGCGGCGATCAGCACGACGTTGTACTCGTAGCCGCCGTTGCTCGCCCACGGGCCGTTCTTGGCGTGGACGGTTTTGATCGCGGTGAGCATCGTCGCCGTCACCGCGGAGGCCGCCAGCGGCGTCGCGAGCCCGAGCGCGAGCAGCGCGCCGCCGCCCGCCTCCGATATGCCCGCGGCGATCGCGTTGCGCTTGCCCGGACGCAGGCCCATCTGCTCGAACCCCTGGGAGGTCGCCTCGAGCCCGTGGCCGCCGAACCAGCCGAGCAGCTTCTGCGTTCCATGCCCGAAGAAGAACCCGCCCACAGTGAGACGCAGCAGCAGCCGTCCGATCTTCATCTCAAGTCCTTTCCTAGTTTCACCTCGTTATACCCCCCGTTCCATCGTGCTACCCCTTCCTCCTACGGCGCCGCCGGGACGACCACGAGCGGCCCGTCCTGCGCCGGGAGCGCCTCGATCTCAAACGCGGACTGCGACAGGCGCTCGACGTGCTCGAAGCCCTCCACGAACTGATCGACGGTCTCGAGGAAGTTGGTGCGCGGCGTGCGGTAGTGCATCGGCACCACCCACCGCGGGGAGAGGCGCTCGACGATCGCCATGGCCTGCCGCGCGCCGATTGTGAAACCGCCGCCGACGGGCAGGATCAGCAGGTCGATCGCGCTGATCGCCGCTGCCTGCTCATCGCGCAGGGCGCTCTGGCCGAAGTCGCCGAAGTGGCACACGCGCAACCCGTCGAGCTCGAACACGAAGATCGTGTTGGGTCCGCGCGCCGTGCCGGCCTGTTCGTCGTGCTCGGAGGCGATCGCGGTCACCTCTCCGAGCGGTGACTCGAGCATGCCGGCGGTCGAGCGCAGGATCGCCGGATCGCCGGCGATCGCGTCGACGCCGTTGTGGTCGGCGTGCTCGTGTGTCACCAGCAGCAGGTCCGCCTCCACGCCCTCGATCGGCGGATAGTCGAACTGCATCCCGTGGCTCGCCGCCATCGACATGTCCGCGAACGGGTCGATCGCCACCGATCTCTCGGGTGTGCTCAGGTGAAATGCCGAATGGCCGTACCACTCAACGCGCATGTTGCTCCTCTGCGGTAGTAGGTCGTGCGAGTGCGCTCGCACGCTGATCGAAGCTCTCGTCGGTCATCTTTGAGTCATCGGCCTGCGCGCCGGCGGCGTCGGGTCCGACGGGCGTAGGCTGCTCGGCATAGTGATACTTGCCGCCGCGCATCAGCGAGGCGGCGGCCGCGATCAGGCAGGCGATGATCGCGAACGCGAACGCCTCGTGCAGCCCCGTGCTGAACGGCGCGGATATCAGGTGCGGGAAGAACGAGCGGCCGGTGAGCGCCGCGCGATTGGCGGCTGACACCGACGCGAGCACGTGCGAGCCGAGCAGGTGTTCGACCGGGTTGTAGCCGAGGAACGCGGCGAACAGCACCGACACCGGCGGCGTGTGCGCGGCGCCACTCGCCGCGGTCGCCGAGACGCCGTGTGCCTCGAGGCCCGCGGACAGCGTGTGCGGCAGGTTCGAAGCGAGCCCGAGGATCATCAGCGTGAAGAACACGCCGATCGAGAGCACCTGCGCGGAGTTCTGGAACGTCTGGTTCATGCCGCCGCCGGCGCCGCGGTGCTGCGGCGGCAGGCTGTTCATCACCGCCGCGCGGTTCGGCGAGGCGAACATGCCCATCGACAGTCCCACCATCAACAGCACGAGCGCGAACAGCGCGAACGGGAAGTCGATCGGCAGCAGCGTCAGCAGGAAGAAGCTGAGCGCCGAGCCGAGCATCCCTCCCGTCGCGAACCAGCGCGCCCCGAAGCGGTCTGACAGGTAGCCGGAGGTAGGGCCGGCGATCAGCATGCCGATCGTCAGCGGCAGCATGTAGATGCCCGCCCACAGCGGCGTCTGGGTGAAGTCGTAGCCGTGCTGGGGCAGCCAGATGCCCTGCAGCCAGATGATCAGCATGAACATCAGCCCGCCGCGCGCGATCGCCGAGAGGAACGTGGACAGCGTCCCGAAGGTGAAGGCGCGGATGCGAAACAGCGGCAGGCGGAACATCGGCTCGGCGACACGGCGCTCGATCAGCGCGAACGCGACCAGCGACGCCGCGCCGGCCGCCAGCAGCCCGAGCACGCGCGGGCTGCCCCAACCGGTCGCGCTGGCGCCGTAGGGGCGGATGCCGTAGGTGACCGACACCATGATCAGGATCAGCCCGAGCGCGAACGTGACGTTGCCCCACCAGTCGACGCTCGCGCGTTTGGGCGTGCTGCGCTCCTCGAGCTTCAGGTAGGCCCACACGGTGCCCAACAGCCCCACCGGCACGGAGATCAGGAACACCAGCCGCCAGTCGATCGGCGCCAGCAGGCCGCCGAGCACGAGGCCCACGAACATGCCGCTGACGCCGACGATGTTGTTGATGCCGAGCGCCATTCCGCGCTGGTTGGCGGGGAATGCGTCGGTGATGATCGCCGCGGCGTTGGCCAGCAGGAACGCCGCGCCGACCCCCTGCACGATGCGGAACACGATCAGGTACGTCGCGCCCGCGCGCCCGTTCATCCAGTCGACGGTCAGCACCAGCGAGGCGAGCGTGTAGATGACGAAGCCGAGGTTGTACATCTTCACCCGCCCGTACATGTCGCCGAGGCGACCGAGGCTGACGATCAGCACGCTCGTCACCACCAGGAAGCCGAGGATCATCCACAGCAGGTAGAAGCTGTTGGCCGGCACCAGCGGGTCGAGGTGGATGCCGCGGAAGATGTCCGGCATCGCGATCAGCGTGATCGAGCCGTCGAGCGTCGCCAGCAGCACGCCCAGCGTCACGTTCGACAGCGCGATCCACTTGTAGCGATCCGAGCTGCCGGTCGCTCGGGTTCCCACTTCGCTCGCCGCCATCTAAATATATATATACAGGAAAACTGAGCAGTTTCCCTGCGCTTCGCTCTATATAGTCTGCGGGCCGTGGGTCAGGCAGTCGATACCACCCGTGTGGCGAGCGAGCTGCGCATCGTCCTTGGCCAGCTGATGCGCCGCCTGCGCGCGGAGCATCGCTTCTCGCTCTCCCAGGGCGCGGTGCTCGGGCGCCTGGACCGCGAGGGCACGAGGTCGATCGGCGATCTGGCGCTCGCTGAGCGCGTGCGCCCGCAGTCGATGACACAGACGATCTCAGACCTCGAGTCCGACGGTCTGATCGCGCGCCGCGCCGACCCCGCCGACGGGCGGCGGATCCTTGTCGAGCTGACCGACCAGGGACACGCGACGCTCGCCGCCGACCGCCGCCAGCGCGAGGGATGGCTCGCGCGGGCGATCGCCGAAGATCTGTCCCCGCCCGAGCAACGAGTGCTCTCGCAGGCGCTCGCGCTGCTGCGGCGCCTCGCCGAGGACTGACTCAGGGCTCCTCCGAGGCTCCGCGGCCTCTCGCCGGCAGGCGCACCCCGCGCGTCGCCGCGCCCTTCTCTAGATGCGGGCGCAACCTATATACAAACGGTGCGATGACGCCTGTCCATCAGGCATATCTGCTGCAGGCGCGTCAGATGCAGGCCCTGTCGTTCATGGTGCACATTCCGCTGGTGAGCTTCGGCATCGCGTTCCCGGCGATGATCCTGCTCGTCGAGTGGCTGTACCTGCGCTCGGGCGATCAGCTCTACCGCACGATCGCACGCCGCTGGACGCGCGTGATGGCCGCGCTGTTCGCGATCGGCGTGATCACCGGCACGATCCTCAGCTTCGAGATGGGGCTGTTGTGGCCGGCGTTCACCTCGACCTTCGGCGGCGTGTTCGGGCTGGGCTTCGCGATCGAGGGCTTCTCGTTCTTCACCGAGGCGATCTTCATCGGCATCTACATCTACGGCTGGGACCGGCTGTCGCCGCGGATGCACTTCCTCAGCGGCATCCCGATCGCGATCGCCGGCATGACCGGCTCGCTGACCGTGATCTCGGTGAACGCCTGGATGAACCACCCGTCGGGCTTTCGCCTCGTGGACGGCAAGGCGGTCGCCGTACATCCTTTCAGCGCCCTGTTCACCAACAGCTTTCTGTGGCCCGAGCTCGTGCACATGTACATCGCTGGCTACATGGTCACTGGTTTCCTGATCGCCGGCGCCTACGCGATCGCCATGCTGCGCGGGCGCTGGAGTCGCTACGAGCGCACCGCGCTGACGATCCCGCTGACGATCGCCACGCTCGCCTCGCCCGTGGAGGTCCTGATCGGCGACTGGGTCGGGCGCGCCGTCGCCACCGCCCAGCCGATCAAGCTCGCGGCGCTCGAGGGGCTCGCGAAGACGACTCGCGGCGCGCCCGAGCACCTGCTCGGCTGGTACACCGAAGGCCAGGTCAAGTACGGGATCGCGATCCCCAAACTGCTCTCGCTGCTGGCGTTTCACAACCCCAACGCCGTCGTCAGGGGCCTCGACACGGTGCCCGTCGACCGCCAGCCGCCGATCAACGTCGTGCGTGTCGCCTTCCAGCTGATGGTCGCGATCGGCTCGCTGTTGGCGCTGCTCGGCGTCGTCTACCTGTTCGTGCGCATCGCACGCCGGCGCCTGCCCGAGTCGGTGTGGTTCTACCGCGCGGTGGCGCTCGCCGGCCCGGCCTCCGTGGTGGCGCTGATCGCCGGCTGGGTCGTCACGGAGGTCGGGCGCCAGCCGTGGGTCGTCTACCAGGTGATGCTCACCAACGAAGCCGTCACCGGCGCGAGCGGCATCCCGGTCGGCTACGCCACGCTGGTTGTCGTGTACGTCGGTGTGCTGGCGGGCGTCGTCTGGATCCTGCGGCGCCTCGCGCGCATACCGATGGAGCGATCGGCCGACACCGCGGCCGGCCGGACCGCGGACAGCCCCCAGCCGGCGGTGTAGCGCATGCATCTGTACGAGCTGCCGATGATCTTCGTGCTGATCGGGCTCGTGTTCTACGTCGTGCTCGCCGGCGCCGACTTCGGCGCGGGCTTCTGGCAGCTGTTCTCGGGACGCGGCGCGCGCGGCGCAAGCATGCGCGAGCACGCCCACCACGCGATGGCGCCCGTGTGGGAGGCCAACCACGTGTGGCTGATCTTCGTGCTGACGGTCACCTGGACCGCCTATCCGACAGCCTTTGGCTCGATCGCCTCGACGCTGTCGGTGCCGCTGTTCATCGCCGCCATCGGGATCATCCTGCGAGGTGCCTCATACGCGCTGCGGGCGGGGACTGCGACGGCGCGCGAGCAACGCTCTAGCGACACCGTATTCGCCCTCTCCTCGATCCTCACGCCGTTCGCGCTCGGCACGATGATCGGCGCGATCGCCGCGCGGCGCGTGCCCGTGGGCAACGCCGCCGGGAACACGTTCTCGAGCTGGACGGGACCGATCTCGATTCTCGTGGGCGTGCTGGCGGTCGCCGCCTGCGCCTACCTCGCCGCGGTGTTCCTCGCCGCCGACGCTCGCCGAGCCGCGACCCGCGACCCGAGCGAGCGCCACCTCGAAGCCGCCTTTCGCGCTCGCGCGCTCGCCGCCGGAGTGCTCGCCGGCGCGGTCGCGATCGCCGGCATCTTCGTCCTGCGCTCGGATGCCTATGCTCTGTATCACCGGCTGCTCCACAGCGGCGCGCTCGCGGCGCTGATCGTCTCGATCCTCGCCGGCGCGGGCACGCTCGTGCTGGTCTGGCGCCGGCATTTCGAGGCGGCCCGCTACAGCGCCGCGCTCGCCGTCGCGGGCGTGGTCGCCGGGTGGGCGATCGCACAGTACCCGCTGCTGCTGCCCGGCCTGACGGTCCGTCAGGCGGCCGCGCCGCACGACACGCTGGTCGCGGTCGTGATCTCCGTGCTCGCAGGCGCGGTGATCCTGTTTCCCTCGCTCGCGCTGCTGTTCAGGCTGGTGCTGCGCGGGCATCTCGAACACGGCGCCGATCGCTCGGCCACTGCGCCGCCGCGAGCGATCGGCCTGCTGTCGGCGTCGGCGCACGGGCTGCTCGCGCGCCTCGCCGGCGCGTGCGTGCTCGCCGGCTTCGGGCTGCTGACGATCGCCGAAGCCGGCTGGGCGCACGCGGTCGGCGTGCTCGCGCTGCTCGCGTTCATCGTCTGCGGGTCGTTCGCGCTCGTCCTCTCGCACTACGGCTCGGTGTGAACGATCACCTCGGCGATGCCGCCGATCCGCTGGCGCAGCTCGTCCTCGAGCTCTCCCGCGAGCCGGTGGGCGTCGGTGAGGGACGCGGCGGGGTCGACGAGCAGCGTCAGGAACAGCACGTGGCCGGCGTCGGTGGAGATCAGCCTGATCCGCTGCGGATCGCTGCCGGTCCGCTCGCGCACGAGGCGCTCGATCGCGTGCGCGGTGGGCAGCTCGGCGCCGTCGTCCTGCGTGCGCGCGACGAGCGGTCGCTCCAGCGGCTCGAGGTGCGTCTGCACGTCGCTCACGCCGGGGCGCGCGCGGATCGCGTGCTCGACGCGCTCGGCGATCTCGTGTGCCGAGCGCAGGTCGAGCTCGGCGGGGAACTTGAGGTGCAACGACACGCTGCTCGACCCTCCCTGCTCGAAGATGATGATGTCGTGGGCCTCCTTGACGAGCGGCTCCGACAGCGCGATCGCGAGCACGCGGTCGCGCAGGTCGAGGCCCTGGCGGCGGGGCTCGACGTGCACCACCACGTCGCTGCCCGGCAGCGCCCGCTCGAGCGCGCCCTCGACCAGGTCGGCGGCGCGGTGGCCCTCGACCACGGCCTGGCCCGGCGGCACGCTGACGACCACGTCGGCGAAGTAGCGTCCCGCGGACTCCCGCAGTCGCAGCCTGTCGAGCTCGACGTCCTCTCCCAGCGCGGCGATCGCGCGCTCGGCGACGCTCCGCGCCTGCATCGGCGCGCGGTCCATCAGCACGTTGGCGTTCTCCGCGATCAGGCGGCCGGCGGTCACGAAGATGATCGCCGCGACGAGCAGCGCGGCCAGCGAGTCGCCGTCGTGAAATCCCGCGTTGATCGCCAGCAGGCCCGCGAGCACGACCAGCGAGCCCGCCATGTCGGCGGCGAAGTGCGCCGCGTTGGAGCGCAGCGCGGCACTGTCCTCGCGGCGTGCCGCGGCGAGCGACACGCTCATGCGGCCGGCTTCCAGGATCAGCGCGACCCCGATCACCGCGAGCTCGTACCAATGGACGCGCGGCGCGCTGCCCGCGCCGGTCAGGCGCGTGATCGCCTCGACGCTCACGAGCACGCCGCCGCCCAGCAGGATCGCCGCCTCGCCCAGCGCGCCGAGGTTCTCGGCTCGCCGGTGGCCGTAGGGGTGCTCGAAGTCGGCGGGACGGCCGCCGAGTTTCACGGCGAAGAACGTCAGCACCGCGGCGATCACGTCGCCGCTCGACTCGATCCCGCTGGAGCTCAGCCCGAGGCTGCCCGTCGCCAGGCCGGCGCCGAGCTTCAGGAGCACGAGCAGCGCGGCCGCGGCTACCGACACGAGCGTGCTGGCGCGGTGCGTGAGCCGGCCTGTCTCCCCCATCTGCGCCATCGCTAGAGACTACGGTCCGCCTGAGTCGTATCTTGAGTCGATGCCGCACGAGCACGCCACGCACGGACACGCCCACGGGCACACGCACCCCCTCAGCGCCGACACCGACGGGCGCCGGCTGGCGGGCGCGCTGGCGCTGATCCTCGCGTTCATGGCCGTCGAGGTGGCCGCCGCCGTGGTCGCGCACTCGCTCGCGCTGCTCTCCGACGCCGGGCACATGCTCACCGATGCCGCCGCGATCGGCGTCTCGCTGCTCGCGCTGCGCCTCGCGGCGCGCCCTGCGCAGGGCGCGTTGACGTTCGGCCTGCGGCGCGTGGAGATCATGTCGGCGCTTGCGAACGGTGTGACGCTGGCGATCCTCGCGGCGCTGATCGCCTACGACGCCGTGCGTCGCCTGTTCGCGCCCCCGAACGTGCACGGTGGCCTGGTGCTCGCGGTCGCGCTCGTGGGGATCGTGGTCAACCTCGCCGCGGTATGGATGCTCTCCGGCGCGAACCGCCGCAGCCTGAACATCGAGGGCAGCTTCCAGCACATGTTCACCGACCTATATGGCTTCATCGGCACGGCGATCGCCGGCGGGGTTATCCTCGCGAGTGGCTTCCAGCGCGCGGACCCGATCGTCTCGCTGTTGATCGCCGGGCTGATGACGCGCTCGGGCGTCGCGCTCGTGCGCGAGTCCGGCCGCGTCTTCCTGGAGGCCGCCCCCAAGGGCCTCGATCCGCAGGAGATCGGCCGGGCGCTCGTCGCCCAGCCCGGCGTCGTCGAGGTCCACGACCTGCACGTGTGGGAGGTGACGAGCGGCTTTCCCGCGCTGTCGGCACACGTGCTCGTGGGCGCCGACAGCGACTGCCACGCCGCGCGCCGGGGAATCGAGGCGATGCTGACCGAGCGCTTCGCGCTGGAGCACACGACGCTGCAGGTCGATCACGAGGGCAGCGAGCGATCGGACATCGTCCAGCTCGAGTTCGCGCCGGGCGCGAGCGCGTCGCCTCCGCGCTGAGTCTTAGCCGACCTGGCCGCTGGGGCGGATCAGCACCTCGTTGACGCTCACATGCGGCGGCTGGCCGATCGCGTACAGGATCGCGTTGGCGATGTCCTCGGCCTCGAGGATCGTGATGTCGCCGAAGCGCTTGGCGATCTGCTCGCGCACCTCCGGGCGGTTGTGGCCGGCGAGCTCGGTGGAGACGGCGCCGGGCTCGATCAGCGTCACGCGCACGCCCAGCGGCACGGCCTCCTGGCGCAGTGACTCCGAGAAGGCGCCCACGCCGAACTTCGTCAGGTTGTACACGCCGGAGCCGGCGCGCGCGATGCGTCCGGCGACTGAGCTGATATTGACGACGTGCCCCGAGCCTTGCGCGTGCATCAGCGGAAGCGCCGCGTGCGTGCAGTACAGGACGCCGAAGACGTTCGCGTGGATCATCTCGCGCCACTCGTCTGTGGGCGCATTCTCGATCGGGCCGAGCAGCATCACGCCGGCGTTGTTGACGAGCACGTCGAGTCGTCCGAGCTCCTCGTGCGCCCGCGCGATGAACGCCTGCGCCTGGGCCTCCTCGCCGACGTCGGTGGGCACTGCGATCGCGCGTCCGCCCTGCTCGACGATCTGGCGCGCGAGCGCGTCGATACGCTCGGCACGTCTAGCCGCGAGGGCGACGGCGGCTCCGGCGCGCGCGCACGCGAGTGCTGTCGCCTCGCCGATTCCGGACGAGGCGCCGGTGATTGCGACTACCTGAGATGAGATATCGAAGGTCATGCGCCGAGCTTAGACCCCCGCGCTCAGCGATCCAGGGTGGGCGGCCGATAAACGAGATGCACATCGACGATCGCTCCGTTTGGCCTATTTCCGGGTTTTACCAGGCGTTATGGCGGACACAGTAGAAATGATCCGCCCGGAAGGTAACCGCGCATATGGCGTCGAACGAGCTAACAGCCCAGCTTTCTCCGAAGATGGTTGACAACGCAACTATCGCGGCGTATAATTCCGACTCCAAGCATCGGATTAGAAGGACGCCAATGTCAGACACCCCCACAAACCCAACCCTCACACTAGAGCACGAGCCCGAGGAGCTCGGCGCGGACGCCGAGCCGGTGACCGCAGCGGCCGACCGGCTGGACAGCCCGATCGAGCGGCTCGACCTCAGCTCCTCCGACACGTTCATCCCCGAGGCGGTCGACCAGCTGCTGGCGCACTCGCGGCGCTACCCCCTGCTCACCCCCGCCGAAGAGATCGACCTCGCCAAGCGGATCGAGCGCGGTGACCTGCACGCGAAGGAACTGCTCGTCAACTCCAACCTGCGCCTCGTCGCCTCCAACGCCCGGCGCTACCAGAACCAGGGCCTGCCTCTGGGCGACCTCGTCCAGGAGGGCATGCTCGGCCTGATCCGCGCCAGCGAGAAGTTCGACTGGCGCAAGGGCTTTCGCTTCTCGACCTACGCGACGCTGTGGATCCGTCAGGCGATCCAGCGCGGCCTGGAGAACTCCGGTCGCACGATCCGCCTGCCCGTCCACGTCGCGCAGCGCTCCCGCAAGGTCGGGCGCGTAGAGCGCGAGCTGTCCGTGCGCCTCGGGCGCGAGCCCACGCTCGAGGAGCTCTCCGAGGAGACCGGGCTGCCGATCGACCAGGTCGAAGAGGTGCGCCACCAGCGCGCCGCGCTCGTCAGCCTCGATCAGCAGATCGGCGAGGACGGCGACACTGCGCTCGGCGACCTGCTCCCCTCCGACGCCGAGGTGCCGGAGGAGACCGCATGGGAGAACGAGCGCGAGCGGATCGTGCACAACGCGATCGAGCAGCTGCCCGAAACCGAGCGCAAGGTGTTGACGCTGCGCTTCGGCACCGGCCGCGAGGAGCCTCAGACGCTCACCGCGATCGGCAAGCGCCTCGGCTTCTCCGCCGAGCGCGCCTCCCAGCTCGAGCAGCGGGCGCTGAAGAAGCTCGCCGAGTCTCCTGAGCTGGCGGCGCTGCGCGAGGCTGCGTAAAGACGTGTTCTAAGCTCCTTCCCGTCGGTCGCAACAAACCGCCGGGAAGGAGGCTTGGATGTCCAGCAAGTCGTTGTGGGAGCGCACCGTCCAGTGGACGATCACGCTCGGTGAAAAGCTGCTTGCGCCGATCGAGCGCTTCATCGGCAGACGCTCGCTCGTCGGCGACGCGACGTTCTTTCCGCTCGAGCGCTTCCCGTGGGCGGCGCACATCGAGGACAACTGGGAGGTCATCCGCGAGGAGGCGGAGCGGCTGCTCGAGGATCAGGCCGAGCTGGCGAACTTCCAGGACATCTCCAAGGACCAGATCGAGATCACCGACGACGACCGCTGGAAGACGTTCTTCATCTACGGATACGGCTTCGAGGCCAAGCTCGGCGTCGAGATGTGCCCTCGCACTGCCGCGCTGATGCGGGAAGTCCCCGGGATGACCACGGCGATGATCTCGATTCTCTCGCCGCACAAGCACATCCTCGACCACCGCGGCCCGTACAAGGGCGTGCTGCGCTACCACCTCGGCCTGATCGTGCCCCAGGACGCCGAGGCCTGCCGCATCCGCGTCGGCGAGGACATCCGTCACTGGGAAGAGGGCAAAAGCCTGATCTTCGACGACACGTTCAACCACGAGGTCTGGAACGACACCGACGAGACGCGCGTTGTCCTGTTCGTCGACGTGATGCGCCCTCTCCCCTTCCCCGAGTCGCTGATCAACTGGCTGATCGTGAAGGTGATCGGCTTCTCACCGTTCGTGCTCGACGCCAAGCGCAACCAGGAAGCATGGGAACGGCGCTATCTCGAGCGCCGTCGCAGGGCCCCCGCCGGGGAGCCGGCGACGCAGAGCGGACGCTGAGCGCGCGACGCGACGCGGGTGGCGCTGAGCCCACACCGCTGAGCGGGCGTCGCCGAACGACGGAGGGCCCGCCACGTCGGCGAGCCCTCGTCCCCTCTCGAACTGTCGCGGCGTTTCAGCTCAGGTCGGCCCACCTGATCCGCGGCCGCACACCTTCGCGATGACCGTGCCCGTGCCGGCATGGCCGGGATCGTCCGCGTAGCCGGGCGCGGTCTGCACGAGGACCACCTCGTGAACGTCGCCGGAGATCGTCGGGCCGGACTTCGTGATGTTGCTGGAGACCACCACTTCGATCAGTTCGGGCAGCGGACCGGCCGGTGGCATCGAGCTGTTGCCCGGACGGGTCGTCCAGGTTTCACCGCAGGACGGAGATGAGCTCGCCGTTTCGGCAAAGCCCTTGAACGACGCCGGCGCCAGGCCGGCGCTCAACGAGTTTTCCTGCCACCACTGGGCGCCCCAGAACGTGACGCTGCTCCCGACCGCGGCGTTGCCGTCGCCGATCACGAAGCTTCCTTCCGCGGCGGCGGACGCCGCGAATACCAGCGATGCCAGCGCACTCAACGCTCCCAGCGCGACCGCGCGCCTGCCCCTTCGCAGTCCTCGCCGTGGGGCGAGATGTGCTTCTGAGCTTTCCACCTTTGGACCTCCACTGTTGGCTATCCGTGCCCCACCAAGCTACCGACGCTGTGCGGCAATTGAAATCGCACATCCGTCGAGGCGGAAACCGGCTGTCGCTCAGGGTGCTAAACGCTCGTCTGCCAGGGAATGGCTTTGGATGCCCACGTGTTGAGCACGGTGAACTCGCCGGTGAGGATCAGCACGCCGAGCAGGATCATCACCACGCCGCCTGCGGCGATGATCACGGGAAAGTGGCGCTTGACGACGGCGAGCGCGTTGGTCATCCGCTCGAACGCGAGCGCGATCGCCAGGAACGGGATCGCGAGTCCGGCCGAGTAGAAGGCGAGCAGCAGCGCGCCGTGGGCCGCCGAGCTGGAGACGGCCGCCTGCGTGAGGATCGCGCCGAGCGTGATGCTCGTGCACGGTGTCCACGCGATCGCGAACGCCGCGCCGGCGACCAGCGGCCCGCCGCGACCGGCGAGGCGCAGCAGCGTCTCGGAGTGCCACTCGCGGTTGAACATGCCGATGAACGGCGTCGCCAGGAAGATCAGCCCCATAACGATGATGACGGCGCCGCCGATCTTCTCCAGCTCTTCTTTGTGGGCGATCAGCGACGAGCCGATCACGGTCGCGCTGAGACCCAGCAGGATGAAGATCGTCGAGAAGCTCGCGATGAACAGCAGACTCGGCACGAGCACGCGGCGGGCGCTCACCCCCTCGCGCAGGTCGGCGGGCGTGACGCCGATCACGGTCGATAGGTAGCCCGGCACGAGCGGCAGCACGCACGGCGACAGGAAAGACACGAGGCCGGCTGCAAGCGCGAGCGGGATGCCCACGCCGGTGGCGGTATCGGAGGCGCTGGCGAGCATCAGCTGCGCATGGATCACGGCTGCATCTCCGAAGCAGGATGGCGCATCGCCGCGCGCAGCTCGGCGACCTCGCGTTCGAGCCGGGCCACGCGCTCGTGCAGGGAGCTTGACTCGTGTCCGTTCTGCTCGCCCGTGCTCGCCGCGTGCAGCGGAGCGGCGATCAGCGGCTGGCGCTCGGCGCTCGACCCGTATGCGGGCTCGCGCGACTGGTGAGCGCGCTCGGATGACTCCTCGTGCGCCTGCAGCAACTGGGCGTAGCGCTCCTCCTTGTGGCCCGGCCGGCGCTCCAGGCGCTCCACGAGGTCGCGCTCGATCAGTCCGGCGAGCGTCTCGTGTACGCCGGCGAGGTCTGCGAACGCGTGCATCCGCTCGGTGCGCTGCTTGAGCTCGCCCGGCGTCTGCGGGCCGCGCAGCATCAGCACGCACAGCACCGCCTGCTCGGCTGAGCTCATCGGCAGCGCCTCGGCGAGCAGGTGGCGGTACTTGGCCGCGCGGCTGCCCGCGCCGCTGGCCAGGCGCGCGTAGCCGCGGCGTTCGAGGCGATGCAGCGCGTCGCGGATAATCGCGTCGTCGTACTCGACCACTGGGTCGCGGTTGGTGGACTGGTTGCACGCCAGGCGCAGCGCGTTCAGCGACAGCGGGTAGGCGTCGGGGGTCGTGCGCTGCTTCTCCAGCAGGCAGCCGAGCACGCGCGTCTCTGCGGATGAGAGATCCATCACGCTTAACCTTAGAATGCAGCCAGAGGAGGCGTTATGAGCAGACCTGACAGCGAAGACTCCAGCGGGATCCTCGAGCTGGCGACCGAAGCGGTCGCTCCGATCGAGGAGGAGCTGCGCCAGCGACTCGACGTACAGGTCGGCGAGCAGGACTCGCTGGCGATCGAAACGGCGCTGCTGAAGGCGTTCATCAACGGCATGCGCGCCGCCACCGCCGACACGGCGGAGAACGCCGAGCCGTTGATCGAGGAGGCCGCGGGGCTGACGGGCTTCGGGGCAGCCTCGATCCCGATCGGCCCATCGCGCGATCGGTCGCTGCCTTGGGTGGACCCCTGGGCGGCGAGGTACGGCGGCGACGGTCGCTGAAGCGGCGCGCCGCCGGTCCCGCCGGCGGCCCGGTGCTCCGCGGGTAAAGTCAGCTTCGTGAGCCATCAGCCGTTCGCTCAGGGACACGGCACCGGCGGCGGCGGGCGCTCGCGGCGCGCGGAGCCATCCACCACCGGGGCGCGGCCCGAGGACGTCCCCGACAAACACGTCTCGCTGAAGCGCATCGGCAGGCTGTTCATCCCCTACCGGGTGCGGCTGGGTTTGCTCCTGGGGCTGATCGTGCTCGGCTCGATCCTGAGCGTCGCCTCGCCGTTCCTGCTGCGCGAAGCGATCAACAAGGGCATCATCGGGCGCGACCTCACGCTGCTGACGTGGCTCGTGGCGGGCATGATCGCGCTGGCGATCATCAACGGCGTGATCAGCGTTGCGCAGACGTGGATCTCCAACCAGGTCGGCCAGCGCGTGATGCACGACCTGCGCGCGGCGGTGTTCGCACACCTGCAGCGGATGTCGCTGGCGTTCTTCACGCGCACCCGCTCGGGTGAGGTGCAGGCGCGCATCGCGTACGACATCGGCGGCATCGACGACGTCGTCACGAGCACCGCCACCTCGACCGTCTCGACGGTCGCGACCGTCACGGCGACGATCGTGGCGATGTTCGCACTGAGCTGGCAGCTGACCGTGTTCTCGCTGATCCTGCTGCCGTTCTTCGTGTGGCTGACCAGGCGCGTGGGCAACGAGCGCCGACGCATCCAGTCGGTGCGCCAGAGCCGGCTGGCGGACATGTCGACGCTGGTCGAGGAGTCGCTATCGGTGTCGGGGATCCTGCTGGGCAAGACGATGGGCCGCTCGCATGAGCTCGTCGAGCGCTTCTCCGGGGAGTCGAGCGAGCTCGCCGACCTCGAGGTGCGCGCGCGGATGGCGGGACGCTGGCGCATGGCCTCTGTGCAGATGGCCTTCGCGATCATGCCCGCCGCGGTGTACTGGTTCGCCGGCTACAACATCGCCCACGGCCACAACGTCATCTCGATCGGCACGGTGGTCGCGTTCACGACGCTGCAGACGCGCCTGCTGTTCCCGATGCAGCAGCTGCTGTCGGTGGGCCTGGAAGTGCAGACCTCGCTGGCGCTGTTCGGGCGCATCTTCGAGTACCTCGACCTGCCGGTCGACATCGTCGAGCGTCCCGGCGCACGCACGCTGAGCGGCGTGCGCGGCGACGTGGAGCTGCAGGACGTGTGGTTTCGCTACGCGCCCGACGCGCCGTGGACACTCGAGCAGATCAGCGCCGAGATCCCCGCCGGCACGCGCACCGCGCTGGTCGGCGAGACGGGCTCGGGCAAGACCACGCTCGCGTATCTCGTCGCCCGACTGTACGAGGCCCAGCGCGGCTGCGTGAGCATCGACGGCGTGGACATCCGCGACGTCACGCTCGACTCGCTCGCGGCCACCGTCGGGCTGGTCTCACAGGAGACATACCTGTTCCACGCGTCGATCCGCGAGAACCTGCGCTTCGCGTGTCCGGATGCGAGCGACGGGGAAATCGAAGAGGCGGCGAAGGCAGCGCAGATCCACGAGCTGATCGCCTCGCTCCCCGACGGCTACGACACGCCGGTGGGCGAGCGCGGCTACCGCTTCTCCGGCGGCGAGAAGCAGCGCATCGCGATCGCGCGCACGGTCCTGCGCAACCCGCCCGTGCTGATCCTCGACGAGGCGACCTCTGCGCTCGACACAGAGACCGAGCGCGCCGTCCAGCAGGCGCTCGACGAGCTCTCGCGTGGGCGCACCACGATCGCGATCGCGCACAGGCTCTCGACCGTCAGGGACGCCGAGCAGATCCTCGTGCTCGACTCCGGGCGACTCGTCGAGCGCGGCACGCACGAGGAGCTGCTCACCCTCGGCGGCCGCTACGCGGCGCTCACCAGCACCTCGGGCGGCGATGTCGCCGACGAGCCAGCGTCGGCGGGCGTATAACCATGGCTATCGCTCGCAACAAAACGAGTTAAAGTACGGCGGCCCCGGCGCGCTACGTCGCGGCGCTCGCCTACGCGACGGCGACGATGTTCAGGCGCACGTAGTCGATTACCACCGGCTCGCCCAGCGCGTCCATCGCGTCGTCCATGAAGCGCTCGCGCAGCTCGGCGGGCAGCTGCTGCACGTGTGGGCCGAGCACCACGGTCGTCAGGAACTCGCGCGGGTGCTCGGGTTCTGACGGCGCCGGCGTGAGCCACGTCTCGGCGGAGGCGAAGCCCGCCGCGAGCAGCCGCTCGCGCGTGATCTCGGCGCCGGCGTAGTTCCACGGGTCGCGCCAGCCGACGAAGTGCTGGGCATAGGGCTCGTTCCCGAGCAGCTCGCGCGCGCGGGCGCGCAGACCGTCGATGTTCCCCTCCCCCCCGCACTGCGCCACGAAGCTGCCTCCGGGTCGCAGCGCCGCACGCATGCGCCGGAACAGGCGGTCGTGATCTGCGATCCAGTGAAAAGTGGCGGTCGAGAGGATCGCGTCGACGGGCTCGGTGAGCTCGAGCTCGAGCAGGTCGGACACCAGCACCTCTGCGCGGCCCTCGTCGATCAGGGATGCGAGGCGCGCGCCGGCGGCCTGCGCCATCGACGCCGATGCGTCGATGGCGATCACGCGCCCGCGAGGCACGCGCGCGGCGATCATCTCGCTGATGCGCCCCGAGCCGCAGCCGGCGTCGAGGACCGTCTCATTACCCCGCAGATGCAGGCGCGCGAGCACCTCTGCACCCCAGCCCTGCTGGATGCCGGAGATGCGGTCGTAGCTGGCGCCATCCCACTGTTGGTTGGACATACAAACGTACGTTATCACGCACGGCTGCGAGAGGCGAGCTCGCCGATCGCCCGCGAGAGCTGACCCCCCTGCCACGCGATCGGCGAGGAGATCGGATGCCCGTCCACCCCGCCCGCCCCGGCGTCCTCGACGATCAGCTCGGCACCGGGGATCGCGCTGGCGTAGCGTTCGCCGACGGCGAGCGGATGGCCCGGGTCGGCCTCGTCGCGGCTGGCGACGACGAGCGTGGGGACGGCGATTGCGGCGAGCTGCGCGAAGTCCTCGAACGGGCGCGAGCGCGGCACGACTTCGAGCGCGTCGGCGACGGCGTCGGGGTGCTCGTGCGCGGACAGGCGCTGGCGCAGCACCGTGGCGATCGTCGCGCGAAACGTCTCCGGCACGTTGTCCAGCTCGTAGGCGCTGACGAAGCCCTCGACGCCGCCGGCGCGCAGCCCCCGTGCGAGCCTGTCCCAACGGGCGAAGTCGGTGTCGTCGTCGTGCGTGGCGGGATCGAACGCGGGGGTGATGATCGCGAGCGCGGCGACCCCCTCGGGGTGCTCGAGCGCGTAGCGCACGGCGGTGTGCGCGCCCATCGACGCTCCCGCCAGCAGCGCCCGCTCGACACCTCGATCGTCGAGCACGCTGGCCAGATCCTGAGTCAGGCGCTCGTAGCCGTAGTCGCCCGAGTCGGCGGCGGGGGCCGAGCGGCCGTGGCCGCGCGCGTCGTAGGAGATCACGCGGTGGCCGGCGCGCTGCAGCGCGGTGGAGCCCATCACGACATAGCGGCGAGTGGCCGTCAACCCGTGCAGCAGCACGACCGGGCCGGCGCCGCCGGATTCCTCGCCCGACAGGGCGACGCCGTCGTCGCCGAGGACGGTGAACTCGCGCGCGGCGTCAGGCATACGCGGCGACGTGCGCGCGCAGCAGCTCCGCTGAGCGCTCGGGGCGCTCCCAGAAGAACAGGTGCCCGACGTCGTCGAGCAGCTCGATGCTCGAGCCTGAGATCGACTCGGCGACCATGCGCCCGTTCTGCACGGGCAGCACCTGGTCGAGGGTGCCGTGGATGATCTGCGTCGGCATCGCGATCTCGTGCAGGCGCGCGGAGGTGTCGTGCTCGATACACGCCTGCGTCTGCGCGACGATGACCTCGAGCGAGACGCGGCGGCGCAGGCTGATCTCAAGGAAGCGCGCCCAGGCGGCATCGTGGGCGGCGAATACGGGCGATACGTTGGCCTCCCAGGATGCGCGGATCATGCGCTCGGGGATGCCGGAGGCGATCGCCTCGCCCATGCTCCGCAGAACCGCCTCGGAGGTGTGGACGCTGCCGGGGCCACCGCAGTAGGTACAGCCGAGCGTCAGCGTGCGCAGGAGCTGCGGCTCGGCGAGCGCGAGCTCCTGGGCGATCATGCTGCCCATCGAGATGCCGAGCACGTGCGCGGAGTCGAGCTCGAGCGCGCCGAGCAGCCCGGCGGCGTCGCGGGCCATCTGGCGGATCGTGACCGGCCCGTCGAGGCGCGTGCTCGCGCCGACTCCGCGGTGGTCGTAGAGGATCAGCTCGAAGTCGCCGCGCAGCTCGTCGAGAAACGGCTCGCCCCAGTGCGCGTAGGTGCCGCTGCGCCCCATGATCATCAACAGCGGCGGCCCGGCGCCGCTGCGCTCATAGTCCAGCTCGACCTCGCCCACGCTGATGAGACTCACAGCAAGCTCTCCGCCATCACTCGATCATACGGGCAGCGCAAGCTGATCCGCCGGCTCTCCCGCACCGCCTGGGCTCCGCGCGTCTGCGTCTGCGTCAGCGTCTCCATGCTCGCGCCCGCTGCCCGCGCTGGCTGGCGCCGGCCCCGAGCCTAGCCCGGCGACGCGCACGCCGAGCAGCCGCACTGGCCGCGCGGGCGCGTACTGGCGCAGCAGCTCGAGCGCGACGGCGCTGACGAGCTGGGCATCGCATGTGGGCTCGGCGACGGTGCGCGCGCGGGTGACTGTGGTCCAGTCGTCGAGGCGGACCTTGATCGCGATCGTGCGCCCTCGCCGGCCGTGCGCGGCGAGCCCGGCGCACAGCTCCTCGGCCATCAGCGACAGCTGCTCGCGCATCTGGGCGGGATCGCTGATGTCGGTGTCGAAGGTGCGCTCGCGCGACTCGGAGACGACCTTGCGCGCGGCGCCGATGACGCCGTCGTGTTCGAAGCGCCCGCGCCGGCCGAGCTCGCGCCCGAGGTTGGGCCCGAAGCGCTCGACGAGCACGCGATCGGGCGCGGCGCCGAGCGCGGCGAGCGTGGTGAGGCCGAGCTCGGCCAGGCGCGCGGCGGTCTTGGGCCCGATGCCGGGCACGAGCCCTGGCGGCGCTGAGGCGAAGCGCGCGCATGCCTGTTGGCGGCTGAGCACGACGAAGCCGGCGGGCTTCTCGGCGTCGGATGCGACCTTGGCGACGAGCTTGTTGGGCCCGATGCCGACCGAGCACGTGAGCTCGGTGGCGGCCTTGATCTCGGCGAGCAGCCTGCGCATGGCGGCGCGCGGCGAGAACAGCCCATCGACGTCGAGGTAGGCCTCATCGAGCCCGACGACCTCGACGCGCTCGACGTGCGCGCGCACGAGGTCCATGATCTGCCGGGACGCCTCGCGGTAGGTGGCGAAGTCGGGTGCCAGCACGACCGCGTCGGGGCACAGTCGCCGCGCCTGCGACGCGGGCATCGCCGAGCCGACGCCGTAGCGGCGTGCCTCGTAGCTGGCTGTGGTGACGACCGCGCGCGGCCCGCTGCCGGCGACGATCACCGGTCTGCCGCGCAGCTCGGGGTGGCGACGCAGCTCGATGGAGACGTAGAAGGCGTCGGCATCGAGGTGTGCGACGCGAAGCGCTGAGTCTGCGGCGGACACGACCGTTCGAATCTAGCGGCCGGCGCGGCGGGCGCGGCGCGTGTCAGCGCGTGCGCACGGGCGCCTGGTGGGCGAGCAGCTCGCGCCGCGAGCCGATGCCGAGCTTGCGGTAGATGTGGCGTGCGTGCGTGCGCACGGTCTCGATGCTGATGTGCAGCTCGGCGGCGATCTGCGAGTTGGAGCGGCGCTGTTGCAGCTGGGCGAGCACGTCGGTCTCGCGCGGGGTGAGCAGCCCGGAGCCGGCGGGGGCGCCGTAGCTGTCGCGCGGCGTGAGCTGCAGCCCGCGCGAGGCGAGGTGGATGGCGTTGAGCACGTCGCGCACCTGTGTGGCCTTCGCCAGGCACGCGGCGGCGCCGAACGCGAGCAGTTGCGTGCACTCGACGTTGGAGGGCTCGTCGGCGAGCACCAGCAGATGGGTGGCGGGGTGGCGCATGGTTAGCTCGCGCACCTCCACGGGGCTGTACAGCGTGGCGATGTCGAGGATGGCGACTTCCGGTCGATGCGTGCTCAACACGCGCGCGAGCTGCGCGGGAGCGACGTCGGCGACGGCGAGCTCGAGGCTCGGCTCGTCCTCGATCAGCCCGCGCAGCCCCCTGGCGAGGAGATCGTCGAAGCGGCCGACGGCGACGGTGATGGCGCTCGTCTCGGACATCTGCGCTCGCCATCGTATCTGCAACAGTTGAGCGGAAATGCGGCGCTTGCGCTCCCATGCTGGCTGGACGTTGACGCTCGCGACGGCCGTGACGCTCGTGGCGCTGGCGCTGGCCGCGACGGTGGCAGCAGCGCGCGCGGCGGCGGCGCCGGCGGGCGAGTCGGTGTTGACGCGTCTGTCGGATCTGCGCACGCTCTCGCGTTGGGCCTACCCCGACGCCGAGGCGGCGGTGCGCGCCTCACCGTCGTCGCGCGCTCGCGCGATCGGCAGGCTGCGGCTGCTGACGAGCGACGGGCAGGCGGAGCTGTACGTGGCGCTCGCGTCGGCGAGGCTCGCGTCGGGGCAGACGTGGATCGAGATCGAGCTGCCGGCGCGTCCGAACGGGCAGAAGGGCTGGGTGCCGCTCGGGGCGCTCGAGTCGCTGCACACGGTCAACGGCTATCTGCTGGTGGATCGCAGCCGCCTGACGGCGACGCTGTTCCGCGACGGGCGCGCGATCTTCAGCGCGCCTATCGGGGTCGGCAAGCCGGGCACGGTCACCCCGCCGGGGAGCTTCTACGTGACGGAGAAGCTGATCACGGTGAACGCGCCGGCGTACGGGCCGTATGCGCTGGGAACGAGCGCGTACGCGCCGACGCTGGGTGAATGGCCGGGCGGCGGCGTGGTGGGGATCCACGGGACCGACGAACCGCAGCTGATCCCCGGACGACCGTCGCACGGCTGCGTCCGCATGCGCAACGCGGACATCACCCGGCTGTGGCGCCTGATCGCGCTGGGCACGCCGATCGACATCACGTGAAGATCGCCACGCGCGGGATCAGTGATCGCGCGCTGCTTTGGACGCAGCGAAGTAGCATCGACCCAACCCAACCGAACAGGAGGAGCACCGTGGCGAGCACCGCGCAGTTGATCACGGAAGTGGACTTCATCGGCATGCCCACCCGCGACCTCGAGGCGGCGGCGGCCTTCTATGGAGAGACGCTAGGGCTGGCCCGCTCGGTGTACCTGCCCGAGCGCAACTACGCTGAGTTCGAGACGGGAAACGTGACGGTGAGCGTGTATGACCCGACGGCGATGGGGATGGATCACCACGTAAACCCCAACCCGATCGCGCTGCGCGTGGACGACATGCAGCAGGCGCGCTCGACGCTGGAAGGGCGGGGTGTGCAGTTCAGCGGCGAGACGTTGGACACGGGCGTGTGCCACATGGCGTTCTTCGCCGACCCCGACGGCAACGCGATGATGCTCCACCACCGATATGCCCCACGGGCCACCGACGGCTAACGGACTTTGTTGGCTTTACTTGTCAACCCTGAGTTGCGGTAGTCTGCGGAGCCGAACGCCGATGGACCTGACCTTCAGCGAGCAAGAGACCGCCTTCCGCGACGAGTTGCGCGCGTGGCTGGCGGAGAACCGCCCGGAGGCGAAGCCGCCGGCGGACGCGGGTGACGACGCGCAGTTCGCCTACCGCCGCGACTGGCAGCGGCGCCTGTACGACGCGGGCTGGGCGGCGCCGGCGTGGCCGACGGAGTACGGCGGGCGCGGCGCGTCGCAGTCGGAGTCGGCGATCTACTTCGAAGAGCTAGGTCGCGCGCGGGTGCCGTTCGCGGCGAACACGCTGGGCCTGCTGCTGGGCGGTCCGACGCTGATGGTGTGGGGCACGCCGGAGCAGAAGGAGCGCTATCTGCCGCCGATCCTCTCTGGCGAGGAGATCTGGTGCCAGGGCTTCTCTGAGCCGGACGCAGGCTCGGACCTGGCGTCGCTGAAAACCAGAGCGGTGAAGGACGGCGACGAGTGGGTGGTGACGGGCCAGAAGGTGTGGACGAGCGGCGCGCAGTACTCGAAGTGGTGCATGCTGGTGGCGCGCACGGACGGCGAGGTGGCCAAGCACAAGGGCCTTACGTACTTCCTGATGGACATGGACCAGGAGCAGGTGCAGGTGCGCCCGCTGCGCCAGATCACGGGCGAGGCGGAGTTCAACGAGCTGTTCATCGAGGAGGCGCGCATCCCGGACGCGAACGTGGTGGGCGGCGTGGGCAACGGCTGGAAGGTGGCGCTGACGACGCTGATGAACGAGCGCGCGGGACTCGGCTTCGCGCTTCAGATCCGCCTGCGCCAGCTGCTCGATGACATCATCGTGGCGGCCGCCGAGAGGGGTCTCTTGGAGAACCCTCTGTATGCGGACAAGATCGCGGAGCTGCACGTGCGCTGCGAGTCGATTCGCCTGCTGGCGTGGAAGGGCCTGACGGACGCCGAGCGCTACGGCCAGCCGGGCCCGGAGGGCTCGCTGGTGAAGTGGCTGTGGTCTGACACCAACCAGCGCGCGACGCAGCTGGCGGTTGACGTGATCGGCCCGGAAGCGCTGATCGTCGGCACGAGCTGGAGCTACGAGCTGCTGCGCGCGCGCGGCAACACGATCGAGGGAGGCACGACGGAGGTGCTCAAGAACATCGTCGCCGAGCGCGTACTGGGGTTGCCTCGCCTGAAGGTCGCCGCATGACCGGTTTTGATTTTTATGGGCTCCGCCCTTCGGGCTCCGCGGGCGGGGTGGCGTAGCGTCATGGACTTCGGCCTGACCGACGACCAGCGCGAGATCCAGCGCACGGCGCGCGACCTGCTGGCCGAGCGCGCGACGTTCGCGAAGGTGCGCGAGCACGCCGAGACAGGCACGACCGACGCGGCGCTGTGGAAGGAGCTGTGCGAGCTGGGCTGGCCGGGGATCGCGATCTCCGAGGCCCACGGCGGCCAGGGGCTGGGCACGATCGAGCTGTCGATCCTGTGCGAGGAGCTGGGGCGCGTGGTCGCGCCGGTGCCTTTCCTGGCGAGTGCGATGGCGGCGTGCGTGATCGAGCAGGCTGGCTCGCCGGAGCAGCGCGAGCGCTGGCTGCCGGGCCTGGCGTCAGGCGAGACGATCGGCGCGCTGGCGAGCGCGGTCGACGGCACGGCGGAGCTGGTCGTGAGCGGCGCTGAGGCGGATGTGATCGTGTTGGTCGAAGAGGACGGCACGGGACGCCTGGTGACTCCTGCGGATGCGGAAGTGACGCCGGTGGCGGCGATCGACCCTACGCGCTCGGCGGCGCGCGTGAGCGCGACCGACGGCGTCGGTGAGCAGCTTGAGGACGGCTGCCCCGGCCTGGGGCGCGCGCTCGTGGCGGTCAGCTCGGAGCTGGTGGGCGTGTGCGCACGCTCGCTTGAGATGACGGTGGCGTACGTCAAGGACCGCAAGCAGTTCGGCGTGCCGGTGGGCGCCTACCAGGCGGTCTCGCACCGCTGCGCGCAGATGCTGCTGGACACGGAGAAGGCGCGCTCGACGGCGGCGTTCGCGGCGTGGAGCGCCGACGCGAACCCGGACGGCCTGGCGGAGGCGGCGGCGATGGCCAAGGCGGCGGCGTCAGACGCGGGTCGCGAAGTGACGGCGAGCGCGATCCAGGCGCACGGCGGCATCGGCTTCACGTGGGAGGCGGACGTGCACTGGCTGTTCAAGCGCGCGCAGATCGACGCCGCGCTGCTCGGCGGCGCGGGGCGCCACCGCGCGCGCGTCGCGGCGATCCTGTCCGAGAAGATCGCCGCGTCGGCCGCGGCCTGAAACTCGCAAGCGCTCCCGGACGGTAGCTTTCCGGGAGTCAATCGAACCGGAGAGGAGACGCGACGTGGCCCGACCGAACGTGTACGAGGGCGAGTTTCCGATGCAGCGCGAGGAGATGGGAATTCGCGGTCGTCCGTTCGCGGCGCCCGCCGGAGCACGCGAGCTCGGCGGGACGGTCTACGAACTGGCGCCGGGCGCGAGCGGCTTCAACCTCCACGGCCACTACGGCAATGAGGAGATGTTCATCGTTCTGCGCGGCACGCCGACGCTGCGCAGTGTCAGCGGCGAGGAGCAGCTGAACCCTGGCGAGGTGGTGGCCTGCTGTCGCGGGCGCGAGGGCATCCACACGATCGCCAACCGGTCGCAGGAGCCGACACTGGTGCTGGCGATCTCCACGGCGAACTCGCCTGACGTGGCCGTGTATCCGGAGCAGGACACGATCGGCGTGGTCACGCGCAACCCGTTCGCGCCGGTCCCGGAGGGTGGCGACGAGGGCGTCGTGGCGATGTTCCGAGCGCAGGACAACCTGCGCAAACCGGCGAGCTGAGCCCAAGAAACTGTTTCAGGCGCTCGCCCCCGCGGCGGGGGCGGGCGCGTTGGCCTTGGCCCAGGCGACGATGCTGGAGCCGCCGTTGATGGTGGAGCCGTCTGCCAGCTTCAGCACGGGCAGCATCTCCTGCCCACTCATCTGCTTCAGCTCCGGGCGCTTGCCCTTGGTGAACAGGCCGAAGGGGCGGCCTTTGCCGTAGACGATCTTCTCGAAGTCGTGGCCGGCGTCGCGCAGGGCGCGCTGGGCGCGCTTGCAGGCGTGCGGCCCGGGACCGCCGTCGTCGATGTGGCAGACGTACAGCTTCAGATCTTGCGGCATGTGAGACCCCCTGTGCGATTGTCGAGCGAAGCTCCAGGCTAACCGCTCGCGGGACGATTAGGGTGGACAGGTGACTCGGTATGCGGCATTCCTGCGCGGCATGAACGTCGGCGGCCACCGGCTGACCAACGACGAGCTGCGCTCGCACTTCGCGGCGCTGGGCTTCGCCGAGGTGGCGACGTTCCGCGCGAGCGGCAATGTTGTGTTCGCCGCCGACGGGCGCACACCGCGGGAGGTCGCCGAGCACGTCGAACAGGGCCTGGCGTCGCTGCTCGGCTACGCGGTGCCGACGTTCATCCGCGCGGACAGCGAGGTCCGCGCGATCGCGGCGTACGAGCCGTTCGCTCCCGAGCAGGTGCGGGCGGCAGGCGGGAAGCTGCAGGTGTCGCTGCTCAGCGCCTCCCCCACGCCGGACATGCGCGCGGAGGTGATGTCGCTGGCGAGCGACGAGGATGCGCTGTGCTTCGGCGAGCGCGAGCTGTACTGGCTGCCGAGCGGGGGCCTGCTCGAGTCGGCGCTCGATCTGCGTGGAATCGATCGGCTGCTTGGCCCGAGCACGATGCGCACGAAGGGCACGATCGAGCTGATCGCCAGCAAGCACTGCGCCGAGTGACGCCGAGCTCGTGCCGTGCCGCTGGCGCCCGTGCCGCGCGGCGTCGAGGCGGATAGGCTGGTGTATACAGCCGCGAGAGGGAGGTCTCGGTGGGCGCGCCGCTTCGCTGACCGACACACGAGAGAGGGAGCAGAATGCCGAGCGTAGAGACCGTGCAGGGAGCCGTCGACGCTGACGAGCTGGGAGTGACGCTGGTGCACGAGCACGTGCGCTTCCGCGACGAGGCGGTGGCGGCGCAGTGGCCGAGCCGCTACGACGAGCAGCTCGAGTACGACGCGGCGCTGGTGGCGGTGAACGCCGCCAGCGACAGGGGCGTGCGGACGATCGTCGATCCGACGGCGTTGTTCGGCGGGCGCGACGTGCGCTTCATGAAGCGCGTGGCCGAGGAGACGGGCGTGCGGATCGTCGCGTGCACGGGCATCTACAGCTACGACTATCTCCCCCACTACTTCGAGAATCGCGACGTGGACGTGATGGCGGACCACTTCGTCGAGGACATCGAACGCGGGATTCAGGACACGGACATCAAGGCGGCGTTCCTGAAGTGCGCGGCGGACGCGGCCGGCGTGACCGAGCGCGTGGAGAAGATCCACCGCGCGGTCGCGCGCGCGAGCGTGCAGACGGGCGCGCCGATCATGGCGCACTCGATGCCCGCGGTGGCGACGGGCCCGCGCCAGGTGGAGATCTTCAAGGAGGAGGGCGTCGACATGGCGCGCGTGCAGATCGCCCACTGCGGCGACACCGACGACGTCTCCTACATCGAGGGGCTGATCGACAGCGGCGTGTACGTGGGTCTCGACCGCTATGGCCTCGAGATGTACATGCCGATCGACAAGCGCAACGCGACCGCCGCGGAACTGCTGCGTCGCGGCCACGCCGAGCGGCTGATGATCTCGCAGGACTTCTGCGCGTCAATCGACTGGTTCCCACCGGAGGCGGCGGAGGTCTTCGAAGGCGCAGGCGCGATCCGCAACTGGTCGATGACGCTGGTGTTCGACGAGGTCGTTCCGGCGCTGCGCGAGCTGGGCGTGATGGACGACGACACGTTTAAGACGATCTTCATGGAGAACCCGCGGCGCTGGCTGACGGCGTGAGCGCCTGAGCGCGAGCGTCAGGCAGGTGCGACGAGCAGCTGTGGCCCCTCAGCGTCGAGCTCGCCGGCCTTGTTGACAGCGGGGTTGGCCGGCTGTGCGCTCAGGCGCGACGCCGGCAGCGGTCCGCACAGGGCGAGCGCGTCGTCGGCGCCGAGCGCGGGATCGAGCCACGCCTGCTGCGCGTCGCGGTCGGCGAGGATCACCGGCATGCGGCCGTGAATCGCGGCGGCGACGCGGTTGGGCGCGGAGTCGCAGGTCAAGAGCGTCACGCTCTGCACCCAGCTGCCGTCGATCTTGGCGGGCGTCCACAGCGCGGCGAACGCGAACGGGATGCCGCCGTCTACCTGGAAGAAGAACGGCTGGCGAGGCTCACTGCGCTTCTCGGGTTTCAGCCACTCGAAGTAGCCGTCGGCGAGCTGCAGCGCGCGTCGCGAGCCCTTCGGGATCAGGTCCCTGAAGGCCGGCTTGGAAACAATCGTCTCCATCCTCGCGTTGATCATCTTGGCGGCGCCTTTGAGGTCCTTCGCCCAGTGCGGTACGAGCCCCCAGCGCAGCATGTGCGCTTCGGGCTCGCCGTGTGGCGCGACGATCGCGAGCACCTCTTCTGTGGGAGCGATGTTGAAGCGGCGCGTTCCCGCGTCGCTCGAGATCGGCACCCTGAAGCGGTCGTTCAGTTCTTCGGGACCGGCGGTGTTGGTGTAGCGCCCGCACACCCGTCGAGCATATGCGCGCGGCCGGGTCGTCCCCATTCACGACACGAGCATGCGAACATGTGTTCGCATGTCAAGGCCCTACCGCACGATCCCCGAGCTCGAAGCCCATCTGGGCCGCGGTGAGCTCGACTTCGCGATTGCGCTGGCACAGGTCGCGGCGCGGGAGCGCACGCGGCCGCTGGATCTGGAGCTGATGTTGCGCTTCCTGCCGCTGATCGCGGTGCAGCGACCGGACGAGTTCGACGTGTGGACGCTGCGCTGGCTGGAGCGCTGGTGCGGCGAGCTGCGCGGCGTCGCGAGCATCGACGACGCGGTCGATCTCGTCGCGGGCCTCGCCGAGATCCCAGTGGACCCCGAACGCGCGCTGCGCGTGATCGCGGTCGTGCGCGCGCGTCACGAGCGCCCGTGAGCGCAGATCCGGTAGAGCACGTGACGGGCGAGCGGGTGCTCAGCGCTGAGTTCTGGGTGGATGAAGTCCGCGGCGCGGTCGTGACGCATCCCCAGGCGGTCCATCACCCGCCGCGAGCGCAGGTTCCCCGCGTAGGTGAACGCGACGACCTCATCGAGCGCCAGCTCGCCGAACGCGAACGCGAGCGCGGCACGAGCGGCCTCGCTGGCGAGTCCCCGTCCCCAGTGGCTCATCGCCAGACGCCAGCCAACCTCCGTCGTCGGGTCGAACGGCAGGTCATCATCGGTCCTCTGCAGCCCGACGAAGCCGATGAACGACGCCTCCCCTGGGACCTCCACCGCCCACAGGCCATAGCCGAGCCGCCGCAGATCGCTGTCGATGCGCTCGGCGAGCGCGTCGCTCTGCGCCCTGCTGAGCATGGACGGGAAGTGCTCCATGACGGCCGGGTCGGCGTTGAGCGCCGCGAACGGCTCACGGTCCTCCTCGCGCCAGGGACGCAGCAGCAGCCGCTCGGTCGTGAGCTGCGGCTCTGAGTTCACGCGAAACATGCTGGGCGTGGGGACGGAATCGGTAGAGGGCCGTCCGGCCCGCGGCGTTTAGGCCGCGAGCCGGACGGGGAGCAGCTTGAGCTGATTGATGAAGGGTGATTCGACGTATTCAGGCCCACCCGCGGCGAGGCGGATGTGCGGATAGCGCGCGAGCGTCTCCTCGAGCATGATCCGCAGCTCCAGGCGAGCGAGCGCGGTACCGAGGCAGAAGTGCCGCCCCCCGGCGCCGAACGCCTGGTGCTCGGACCGAGCCCGGGGGACACTCGCCTCCGGCGAGCATCCCCGGTTCGACCAACGCCGTACGTCGAAGTGGTCGGGGTTCTCGTAGCGGGTCTCGTCGCGGTTGGAGGAGGCGTACCACAACACGACCTTCTCCCCCGCGCGGATCTTCTGTCCATGCAGCTCGGTGTCGCGGGTGGCGGTGCGGCGGAAGTGCGCGAACGCGGGGAACATCCGCAGCGACTCCTCGACGGCGTTGGCGATCAGCGAGGGGTCCTCGAGCAGCAACTGCATCTGCTGGCGGTCTTCCATCAGGGCGCGCATGCCGCTGCAAAAGGTCGCCTTGGTGCTGTCGTTGCCGGCGGCCATCAACAGAAAGAAGCCCATCACGATCTCGTGTTCCTCGAGCTTCTCGCCGTCGACCTCGGCGTGCACGAGCACGCTCGTCAGGTCATCGGTGGGGTTCTCCTGGCGCGCGGCGATCAGCTGACGACAGCGCTCGAACACCTCGGGGATGTCTTTCTCGAGCGCGCCCTCGACGCCGTCGGGGTTCACGTCCGGGTCCCCCGCGCCGAGCGTGGAGTTCATCAGCCGCGCCCAGATCTCGTCGTCGCGCTCGTCGATGCCCATGAAGCTGCCGATCACGCGCGCGACCACCGGCTGGGCTAGGTCGTTGACGAGATCGCATTGCTCGCGGCCGTCGAGCCGGTCGAGGACCTTAATGGTGATCGCGCGGATGGCGTCCTCGTGCGCGGCGATCCGCCTGGGGGTGAAGCCCGCCTGGAACAGCGCCTTGAGGCGATCGTGCTTGGGCGGATCCATGCCGATGAACATCGCGCGCACGAGCTCGATCGGGAGCACGCCTGCGGCGGTGATCCCGTGTTCGGAGGAGTACGTGCGCCAGTCGCGGCTGACGGTGTGGATGTCCTCGGCGGTCGTCACCGACCAGAAGCCGGCCTCGTCAGGGAACTCTTCGAAGCTCTCGGTCCAGTGGATCGGGCAGCCGCTGCGCAGTTGCCCGAACAGCTCGTGAGGCGGCCCGTCGACCCAGAGCTCGCGCGTCGTCAGTTCGACGCTCTCGAGATCGCTGCCAACCGACGCCATCGGGACTCCCATGCTCGTTGCCGCAGGACGCCCCGCAATGTTACTGGCTGGCCGGCCAGTAAGTCGTACGCTCGACGTGCAGCTCGCCGACGGTCAGCCCGTGCGGTGTGGTTGGCCCTCGCGCAGCGCGCGTCCGGCGAACACGAGCATGCTTTCGAGATGGGCTTCGATCGTTTCCAGGTTGTGTTCGCCGGGGTAGATCGCGCCGGTGGCCTCAGCGCCTGCGGCTCGCAGCGAGGACGCAAACGGGAGGTCCTCATTGGGGTTGGCGATGTGATCCTGTTCGCCGCCGTAGATGAATGCGTGCAGGCCGAGGCGGGAGATGATGGGCCGGTCGGCGTGCAGGGCGCCTCCGAGTCCGTTGAAGAAGCTGAGCCAGCTCTCGACGACGGCGAACCGGTACGGGTTGGCGAGCGCGACGTTCATGGCGCCATAGCCACCCATCGAGTCGCCGACGACCGCGCGAGCGTCGCGCGCTGCCACCGTCGGCAGGGTCCGATCGATCAGTTCCTGCACTTCGAGGATGTAGCTTTCGTAACGTAGGCTCCCGGCGTTGCGCCAGTTGTTCGAGCCCGGCCCACCCTGGATCATCACGGCGATCAGCGGCGGGATCGCGTGCCGGGCGATCAGCCGATCGAGCTGGCTCTGCAGGCCGATCTGCAGGAACGCGCTGTCGGACTGGTCATTACCCGTGAGCATGTACATCACCGGGTAATGCATGGTGGTGGCGTCGTAGCCGGAGGGCAGGTAGGCGAGAAACGATCCTTCTCCACCGATCGCCGCCGATGGGAAGCTGGCCTTGTCGATCGCGCTTCCGGCTGCGTCCTGGCTGACGGGCGCGAGCGTTGGCAGCGACTGCACGGCCGGCTCGGAGCTGATCGCGGGCGCTTCCTGTTCGCTGGCGCCGGTGTGCGCGCCGAGCAGCCCCGCGAATGTCAGCTGTCCTCCCTGCGCGAGCGCGAGGCAGACTGCGGCGAGCGCGCCGAGCAGCACACCCGTGATCAGCCTGCGCGCCCTGGCGCGCCCAGGCTGCCACGTCGTGGGCTGCGCCGGTCCGCTGACGGCGGCTTCACGGCGAGGCGGGAATGCCGGCACCCACGACGGCGGCTGGAAGTCGACGGCCGCCGCACCGCCCTGGCCGGGCCAGCTCCAGTCGCCGAGGCCTTCGAGCCATACCTGTGTGCGGGACGCTCTCACCATGACGGGCATCGGCAGATTGAATGAAGGGTGCGCACGAAATCCAACCCCTGCACGCGCACGCCCATGTTGCACGAGCGCGTGCAGGTGTTCAGCGGTTCAGCTCGTGCTCCACACCTGCCCGACGCCTGCGAACCCGAGTGCGTCCTTGGTCGCTTCGGTGAGGTCGAATTCGCGCCCTTCGACGTACGGTCCGCGGTCGACGACGGGAACGCGAACCATGTGGTCGCCGTAGCGCAGCGTGACGAGCGTGCCGCACGGCAGCGTCTTGTTGGCGACGCCCATGGTGGAGCTCGTGAGCGCGCCGCCGCACGCGAGGCTGCCGCCGCCGCCGTACCAGGAGGCCTCGGTGACGCGATACACGTTCAGCTGGCCCAGGCGGCGATGCGATGGGCGCTCGGATGCGTTGCCGGCAAAGCGCAGGCGCAGCCACTGGCTGCCGAGCCGGCGGGGCGTGTAGCTGAGCCGGAAGCGCCCGCGCGCACCGGTGCGCGCGCGGGCGAGTGTGTGCCAGCCGCGCCTGCCTAGCACCTGCAGCGCGACGAACTGGTCGGAGATGCCTGTGTGAGCGCCCGCGAGGAGCGTCCCGGTGACGCTCGAGCGGCTGTTGTCGAGGACGTTGAGCTGATAGCCACGGGCCTTCAGCTCGGTGTGCACAGGCGTGGCAGCGGCCGCAGCAGCAACTGAGCTGATAGCGACCGGAGCCAGAGGCGCCGCAGGCAGCGGCGTCACGGGGACGTACATAGAGTTGACGAACCTCCTTGTTAACGCCTACGGGGTTAGCTGTCGGGCTCACGGCCGGCCGCCCACGCGCATGGGGCGCGTGTCAACCGGGCGTTACGGCCGCAACAGCGGCCGACTCGCCCCATCCGGGTTCGCTTTCATGCGATCCGGCAATGGGTCCCCCGCTCGCCCCCATCAACGGAGACGACTCGGCGAGGCAAACAATCGTTCGAAAGGATATCTGGTTACAGGGGCGTTTCTGTGTGACGAAGGGCACATATGTTCCCCCGGGCATAGGCCGGGTAGTAGCATCGCCGCATGGGGGTTGAAACCGCGTTCGGTATTGCCTCAACCCTGTGTCTGCTGGTCGGGTTTGTCCTCATGGCAGCCTTCCTGTCGCCGCGCTTCGGGCATTGGATGGCCAGACACGGCTCGCGCATCTCTCCGCGGATCGGCCGGCTGTTCCGCGACGGACTCGGGGACGGCGACACCTGAGGCTTAGCCGGCGCGCAGTGAACACCCCCGCCACCCAGCAGTCAACGCCAGGCAGGACACGTTGGGCTACTCTCGCGACACCGGGCGCACTGTCCACTGCTCCCGGCCTCTAGGAACGCAGGAACGCCCCGCCTAGCTCGAACGGGTTGGGCGGGGCGCTAAGAACCTGTTCTAGATCCAGACTCAGGCGCTGGCGCTCCCCGTGGGCGGGGAGGCGGGCGGCGAGATTTCGTCGAGGCGATCGAGGATCGTCTTCAAGCCGCCCTGCGTGTGCAGATCCAGGCGGTCGAGGATCGTCTCGGCGTCTTTGAACGTGTTCGCCGCACGCGCGTCAGCGGCGAGGCTCTGCACGTTCTGGCCGACCATGATCACCGACAGCAGCACGAGCTGCAGGAACGTCTGCGCGATCCACGCGATGAGGCCCTCGCCGCCGGGCTTCAGCGCTGGGCCGAGTCCCAGCAGGGCGATCACCGTGAACAGGTACGCGCACCACATGGTGCCGACGAGCCTGGTGATGAGCACAGCGAACTTCGCGTTGACCCCTTCGACCTCCCCCATCGCTTCTTTCAGCGCACGCGGGCTCGGGTGCAGCGCTCTCCCCAGGTGATGCACGGTCTTGACCGGCCCTGTACGACGATGCTCGAGCTGCTCCCCGCTCGCTTCTGTCATGGATCCTCCTCGCCGCCGATGACGGCCGCACGCCTGCAGTCGATATGTTCGAGCGAGTCTATTCGCGCTCGAACGAGCCGCGGGCTAATCCATTCGCGGTGAGGCCCGGCGCTTCGGGGACGGGCGCTGCCGGCCCGTGTCGCCCGCACTGGCGCCTACGATATCTCCGACGTTGAGCACTGCCACGCCACCTCCTCCCACGCTGCCCCCGTTCGGCGGGCCCGGTGAGCCGACCCCGTCTGAGCCGCCGCGGCGCGCCTGGTGGATGGCCAAGCGGGTGCTGATCGCGGGCATCGCGATCGTCGTGCTCACAGGCGGAGCCACGTATGCCGTCGCGCGCAACGAGGTCAGCAAAGTCGTCGAAGCACTCGACCACAACAAACCGGTCAAGCTCGCGGCGAAGATCCTCGCCCCGACGAGCAAAGGCGCGCCCGAGACGCTGCTGCTGATCGGCAACGACGAACGCCCCCCGCCCAAGAACAACCCCGGCGGAGCGGTGCTGCCGCACTCCAACGAGATGCTGCTCGTGCGCATCGACCCGAGCAAGCCGACGATCTCGATGCTCTCGATCCCGCGCGAGCTGCAGGTGACGTTCACCGCGCCCAATGGCGAAGTGATCACCAATCGCATCAACTCCGCCTACACCTACGGCTTCGAGGACGGCCGCGGGACCTCCGGCGGCGTCAAGTTGATGGTCGAAACGCTGAAGCACGTGCTCGGCATCCAGGTCATCAACCACGTGTTCGTCACGAACTTCAACAAGTTCAAGCGTGCTGTCGACGAAATGGGCTGCGTCTACATGACCGTCGACAAGCGCTACTACCACGTCAACGAACCGGGCGGCGAACAGTACTTCGAAATCAACCTGCAGCCGGGCTACCAGCGCCTGTGTGGGAAACAGGCGCTCGAATTCGTCGCCAACCGTCACGAAAGTACCTCGCTGATCCGTGACGCACGAGACCAGCGCTTCCTGCTCGAAGTGAAGGCCGAGTACGGAGCGACGCTCTTTGAAAAACGTGAAAAGTTCGAGCAGATACTTGGCAAGGCCATGGAAACGGATCTGCACGGCGAAGAACAGGTTCTGCAGTTGCTCGAGCTGCTGGCCGAATCGGCCGGCAAGCCGGTGCGACAGGTGCCCTTCCACGTGACGCTGCTGTCCTCCGTCGACACCGCCACACCCGAACAGATCAACGAAGCGGTGCAGTCGTTCATGAACGGAACCGCTCGGATCTCCACGCGCAAAGTCAGCCAGGCGATCAAGGCCGCACGTCCGCGCCCACACACCCACCACAGCGCTCCCCGTCTGTCGCTCACGCCGACCTCAGGCGAAGCGCTCACGCAGGCGCGCGCCGCCTCGCCGCAGCTGCCCTTCGCCCTCGAGTATCCGCGTGTGCGCGACGCCTACGCCAGCGCCGAACCGGACATGCTGCGCGTGTACAACCTTCACGATCAGCACGGCCACGCTCACCCCGCATACGTGATCGTCATCGACCGCGGCGGCCTGGGCGAATACTACGACGTGCAGGGGAGCTCGTGGACCGATCCACCGCTGCTGAACAACCCGAGCCAGACGGTCCACATCGGCTCGCGCACGTACAGCCTTTACTACGCCGCCGAAGAGATCAGGACGATCGCCTGGCGCGAAGCAGGCGCCGCATACTGGATCCAGAACACCCTCACCAACAGCGTCCAGCCACGGGAGATGCTGGCGATGGCCGAGCAGACGCTGCCCGTCATCAGCTCTGGCAGAAGCACCGCCGCCGCGACGTCGACGTTCCCGACGTTGCATGACGTGAGCCTGCCACCGCGCGCGGTGGCCACCGTGAGCCTCGCCACCAAGCTCGGTGCTGCCCTCGGCTTCGTGGGTCTCGGCGTCCTCGCGCTGCTGACGCTCGTCGTGCTCCTGCGACGCCGCGAGCTGAACCTGCTGCGCGAACAGGTCGCTCACGCGATGGCGCTCGAAGCGCGCCAGCGGCCGCTGCTCGCGAGCGGAGTCGGAGCCCGCGCGGTCGTGGGGATCGGCGGCGGGCCCGCCTTGGCGGCGGCGGGGACCGGTGTTGTGGCAGGCGCTGTGCCCGCAGCCGCAGGCGCTAGATTCGCCGAGCCAGCGCCGACCATCTATCGCGCGAGCAGACGCTGGCGCACAGGCGTGCTGGCCGTCAGCGGCGCGACGATTGCCGCGCTCGTCGTCGCAGCGCAGCTGATGCACCTTCTCTAAGAACCGGTTTCAAAAAGATCGGCACGCCCGGATGCGTCCCTGGACGCTGCGCTGGATCGCCACGTGCCGGCTTGCCCGTGCTACCAGCACGGGCTTCACCGTCCCGCGTCGCCCAGCTTGGTCCATGAACGCCCGACCGCACCGCCTATTTTGAAACAGGTTCTAAGCGCCGTGACACCAGGCCAACAGCGCGGCTCGATCATCGGGCATCATCCAGCTACTCGGATCCCTACGGCTAGGAGCTCGCCAGATGTCGCTGGACGCAACCAAGATCGGTCAGGTCGTGGCAGAACAGATGGAGGCACTCGAATCGCGGTTTGGCGATGATTGCCAGATCGGCGACGTGTGCACGATCGTCGAGGTATTGGGGCCGCATGGCTCCTCGGTGGCGGTGCGCCCCGGCGCCGACGTGCGCCCGCATGGGCTGATCGGGCTGCTGCGGCTCGCAGAGCGCGTGGCGCTCGGCGACGTCCACGGGGAGACCCACGAGGCGGACTGAGCGCGTGGCGTGCACTTGTTTGACTCAGATCGTTGACGCGGGCTCCCGCAACCGCGACAATCGAAGTCGTGGCCAACCCCGATCGCTTGACAGCACTGGACTCGACGTTCCTGCATCTCGAGGATCACTCCACCGCGCACATGCACGTCGCATCGGTGATGGTCTTCGAGGGCAAGGCGCCCACGCTGGCGGAGTTGGTCGAGCACGTGCAGGGCCGCCTGCACCTGGTGCCGCGCTACCGACAGCGCCTCGCGTTCGTCCCGTTGGGTCAGGGACGCCCGGTGTGGGCCGATGACCCGCACTTCAATCCGTACTACCACATCCGCCACACCGCGCTGCCCAAGCCGGCTGACGACGCCGCGCTCAAGCGACTCGCCGGGCGGCTGTTCTCGCAGCGCCTGGATCGCTCCAAGCCGCTGTGGGAGATCTGGATGGTGCAGAGCATGTCCGACGGGCGCTTCGCGCTCGTCGCCAAGACCCACCACGCCCTCGTCGACGGCATCTCCGGTGTGGACATCACGACCGTCCTGTTCGACACGGCCGCCGAACCCGTCCCTAGCGCGCCGCCGACGCCGTGGAGCGCCAAGCCGCTGCCCGGGCCCGCGAAGCTGCTCGGCGAGGCGCTGATCGAGCGCTCGACCGTTCCCGCCGAGATGGCGCGCGGCGCTCGCGCGCTCTTGCGCGCGCCGCGGAGAGCCGTCTCGCAGGTGAAGGACGGCCTCACGAGCGTCGGAGCGACAACGCTCGCCGGGATCAACGCGCCGGCGCCCCCGAGCCCCTTCAACGTCGACATCGGACCGCACCGCCGTTACACGTTCCTGGACGCCAAGCTGGCCGAGTTCAAGATGATCAAGGACTCGCTCGGGGGAACGCTCAACGACGTCGTGCTGGCATCGGTCAGCCTCGCCCTCGGCCGCTACCTACGCGGTCACGGTCACGACACCGACGGGCTCGTGCTGAAGGCGATGGTGCCGGTATCCGTGCGCTCGAACGCCCAGCGCGGTGCGCTCGGCAATCAGGTCGCCGCGATGTGGGCACCGCTGCCGGTGGGCGTCGGGGACGCCGCCGAGTGCCTGCACAAGATCAGCGTCGCGATGGAGGACTTGAAGCGCGGCGGTCAGGCGGTCGGAGCGCAGGTGCTGACCAACCTCGCCGGCTTCGCGCCGCCCACGATCCTCAGCCAGGCCGCGCGCCTGCAGGCACGCCAGCCGTTCTTCAACCTCGTCGTCACCAACGTCCCCGGACCGCAGTTCCCGCTCTATCTGCTCGGCCGGCGCCTGCAGGTCCTCTACCCCGTGGTACCACTCGCACAGCGCCAGGCGCTGGGGATCGCCGTCATGAGCTACGACGGTCACCTTGGCTTCGGACTGCTCGGTGACTACGACGCGCTACCGGACCTCGAGGCGATCGCGCTCGACCTGCAAGCGGCGATCGCGTCGCTGGCACGGGCCGCCGGCGTGCCCGCGCGCGCCGAGCGATCCGCGAGCGCCCGCCCGCGCAAAGCCAAAGCCACGCGCAACTCAGTCACGAAGCCCGCGAGCGCCAGCTGAGCGCTTCGCGCTCGGGCCGCCGAGCGCGCGAACGACCGACGCTTCGATGCCCAGCGCGCGGCGTACCGAGTCGCGCAGCAGCAGGCGATAGGCGAGGTCGGACGCGGCCAGCGTCGTGATGATCAGCGCGCCTGGATGGCGCAGTATCAAGCGTGGGCGGATCACGCCTATGGCATCGGCAGCCTGGCGGCGGGGACTTGAGGGTTGATCGTCCCCTCGTGCGAGCCGGCTTGCCCGCTGCTCGCGTGCAGGGCGCGGCTACGATCCGACGCATGCGTCTCGCCCTCTGCCAGATGAACGCCACCGTCGGAGACATCGCAGGCAACACGCAGCGCATCCGTGCGGGCATGCGCGCGGCCAGCGACGCCGGTGCGGAGCTTGTGCTGTTTCCCGAGCTGGCGATCACTGGCTATCCGCCCGAGGATCTGCTGCTGAAGGAGCACTTCCTCGCCGACGCCGCAGCGGCGCTGCGCGAGCTGGCCGGCGATGCGCGCGGGCTGGTCGCGGTCGTCGGCTTCCCCGAGCGCGCGCAGGACGTCTACAACGCCGCCGCCGTTCTCGTCGACGGCGCCGTGCACGCGATCTACCGCAAGGTGTATCTGCCCAACTACGGTGTGTTCGACGAGCAGCGCTACTTCCAAGCCGGTCCCGGCGGAGCAGTCATCGACGTCGGTAGCCAGCGCGTAGGGCTGACCGTCTGCGAGGACATCTGGGAACCCGGACCGCCGGCAAGCGACGAGGCGCTCGCGGGCGCCACGCTGATCCTCAACATCTCCGCCTCCCCCTACCACGCCGGCAAGGGCTCCGAGCGTGAGCGCATGTTCGCGCAGCGCGCGCGCGAGAACCTCGCGTGCGTCGCCTTCTGCGGCCTGGTGGGCGGCCAGGACGAGCTCGTGTTCGACGGGCATTCGTGCGTGATCGACCACACCGGCACGACGATCGCGTGCGCGGCGCAGTTCCGAGAGGAGCTGCTCCTGTGCGACGTCGACCTGGAGGCCGCCGCGGCGGCGCGCCTGCGCGACAGCGGCCAGCGTCCCGCCGCGCGCCGCTCCGAGCGCCGGGCGCTGGAGCTTCCCGCGCTGTCCGCCAGCTCGACCGCCACGACGAGTGCAGGCACAGTCGCGGCCGGCGCCGCGCTTGGCGGAGCGCTGGCGGAGCCGCTCACGCCGGTCGAGGCCGAGGTGTACGGCGCGCTGGCGCTCGGGCTGCGCGACTACGTCCGCAAGAACGGCTTCGAGCACGTCGTGCTCGGCCTCTCCGGCGGGATCGACTCTGCGCTCGTGGCGTGTCTCGCGGCTGACGCTCTCGGGCACGAGCGCGTCGGCGCCGCGATCATGCCCTCCCCCTTCTCCTCCAGCGCCACGCAGGCCGATGCGCGCGCGCTCGCCGCGGCCCTGCGCCTGCGCACCAACGAGCTGGCGATCGAGTCGATCATGGATGCCTACCAGCAGGCGCTGCAGGTCGAGTTCGCCGCGCACGAGCCCGATCTCACCGAGGAGAACCTGCAGGCGCGCATCCGCGGCAACCTGCTGATGGCGCTGTCCAACAAGTTCGGCTGGCTGGTCGTGACGACCGGCAACAAGTCCGAGATGTCGGTCGGCTACAGCACGCTGTACGGCGACCTCGCCGGCGGCTTCGCCGTCATCAAGGACGTGCCCAAGACGCTCGTGTATCGCCTGTGCGAGTGGCGCAACTCGTCCGCCGGCGCGTCCGCCACACGGGCGCTCGACGGTCCGCACGCGCCCGCCGGCGTTGAGCATCCGATCCCCGACTCGATCATCGAGCGCCCACCGTCGGCGGAGCTGCGCCCCGAGCAGCGCGACGAAGACTCGCTGCCTCCGTACGAGCTGCTCGACCGCATCCTCGAGGGCTACGTCGAGCTTTACCACAGTCGCGAGCAGCTGATCGCACAGGGCCTGCCCGAAGCCGAGGTCGACCGCACGATCCGCCTCGTCGACCTCGCCGAGTACAAGCGCCGCCAAGCGCCGCCAGGCATCAAGATCACGCCGCGCGCATTCGGGCGCGACCGGCGCATGCCGATCACCAACCGCTACCGCGGCTAGCGCGCATGCGACTCCGCGCCCCAGCCCCTGCCGTAAGAGTCCTCGCCGTCGCGTGCACCGTTCTCGCATGCGCGATCGCGCTCAGCTCCTGCGGCAACACGCTGCAGGAGCAGCCGATCCCACACAACATCCTCGAGAGCCTCGTCCAGGCGCCGTTCCCGGTGTACTGGCTGGGCGATTCGTTCGACCGCCTGGCCGTCAGCGAGGCCACGCTCGACCCCGGCGGCGCCTACAGCGTGCGCTACGGCAACTGCCTGCGTGGAGGCGAGGGAACGTGCGTGACGTCGATCTTGGTGGTGAGCTCGCCTGACAACAGTTTCCTGCCCGGCGGCTCGACGCCGAGCACGCGCGCGCGCATCAGGGGCGTGGACGCGGAGGTCGCGCACGCGGGCAGGACGATCGTGCTGCCGACGGCGGGCGTCGTGGTGGACATCTACGCGACGAGCGCGCGCGTGGCGGCGGCGGCCGCGCGCACGGTCGTGCCGATCAACGAACCCGGCTCGCCGGGGGCGCCGCTGCCCCCCGCACTCCCGAACACCGGCTTCGGCGAAGCGCCGCTTCCCTCGCAGGTGCCCGCGCCGCTGCGTCCGCTCGGTCAGTTCGCCGGCGCCGGCGTTAGCGCTGCCGGCTGAGCGCGGCCGTCGCGCATGGGGCGCACCGCGATCGTCATGCGCGTGAGCGCGCACGTGTGCTCATCGTCGTCGCTGAAGCTCACGTCCCACACCCATGTGGTGCGCCCGCGGTGCACACGTGTGGCGTGTGCGTGCACGACGCCCGCGGTGATCGGGCGCAGAAAGCTCGTGGCGTTCGACAGGCCCATCGCTGTCTCCCCACGCTCCGCAACCCCCAGTGCGGTCGCCAGTGAGGCCATCGCCTCGGCCATCGACGCATACACGCCGCCGTGGATGAGCCCCGCCGGCTGCTTGAGCTCGTCGCGCACGGTCACCTGCGCGCGGACCTCCGTGTCGGAGCACTCCAGCAGCTCGAGGCCGTACAGCCGGTCGAAGCCGTTCATCACGCGCCTGATCAGCTCGGTGTCCACTGTGCCCATCCAGGCGCCACGATAGCCTACGGTCCTTCCGGTAATCGCCTCGCGATCTCGCCACCACGGTGGCGGACGTTTAACAACATCATGAGCAGAATGGACGAGCTCCCACCCGACCAGCGCGCGGCGCTCTCATTGCTGCTCCGCCAGCACAAAAGCTACGCGGAGGTCGCGGCGCTGCTCGGCATCGCAGAACGCGCCGTGCACGACCGCGCCCACGCGGCGCTCGCCGTGCTCGCCCCGCGCCGAGCGCGCGAGCTGACGCCCGAGCGCCGCGAGGAGATCGGCGACTACCTGCTCGGCCAGCAGCCGGGCGTCGCCGAGCGCCTGCGCACCCGCGCCTACCTGACGAGCTCGGAGTCCGCGCGCGCATGGGCCGGCGAGCTCGCCGCACAGCTCGCGCCGCTCGCGGGCGCCAGCCTGCCGGAGATTCCCGCCGGCCCCACCACCGGCGAGCGCGGGCCGCAGCGCGCCGGCGAGCCTGGGCCGCAGCGCGTCGGCGATCTCTCCTCTTCCGTCGCGGCGTCGAGCGGCGCAGGCGCGCCGGCGCCCACCCCTGCGCGCTCGCAGCGCAGCTCGCGGGCGGGAGGCGCGATCCTGCTTGCGGTGCTCGCCGCGGCGGTGATCGTCGCGGTCGTGCTGCTGACGGGCGGCTCGAGTCCGAAGAAGTCGAGCTCCACGGCGACGAGCCAGGCGTCCAGCACGGTGACCAAAACCGGCCCGACGATCGACGCTCAGATCTCGCTCAAACCGTCCAACTCGACGAGCAAAAGCGTGGGCGCCGCGTACGTGCTCTCCGAAGGCGCCAAGCGCGCGCTGTTCATCGACGCGCGGAACCTACCGCCGGCCAAAGGCTTCTACTACGCGATCTGGCTGTACAACTCGTCCAAAAGCTTCGTGCCGGTGACGAAGAGCTCGGCCGTTACGAAACATCGTCTCGAAGGCATCTCGCCGTTGCCGAGCAACGCCGGTGAATTCCATGAAGTGCTGCTGACCACAGAGACCAGCTCCCGTCCGACCCACCCGGGGCATGTGGTGCTGCGCGGGCGTTTCAGCCTCACCTGAGCTAGGGCAGCAGCTTCCCCGGGTTCATGATCCCCGCGGGATCTAGCTCGGCCTTCAGCGCGCGCAGCGCAGCGATCCCGCCGGCGCCCACCTCGGCGGGCATCCACGGAGCGTGGTCGCGCCCGACGGCGTGGTGGTGGGTGATCGTGCCGGCGCCCGCGACGATCGCGTCGCCGGCGGCCTGCTTGACGGTGCGCCACTGACAGATCTCATCGCCTTCGCGCTGGGGCGCTATGAACGTGAAGTACAGCGAGGCGCCGGTCTCGTACACGTGCGATACGTGGCACATGACGAGGCCCGGTGTCCCGCACGCACGCAGCGCGTCGGCGATCGCCTCGCCGACCGAGCGGTGCAGTCGCGCCAGTCGCGACCACTGCGTGGCGGTCTCGAGCGTCTCGACCATCACGCCGAGCGTCAGCAGCTCGTCGCGCATGTACGGCGCGGCGAAGCGCCCGTGCAGCCACGCCTCGCCGGGCGAGCGCCCGACCGCGAGGCCGCCGCCGCCGCGTACCAGCGCGAGCGCGCGCTTGCGCCTGCACACGAGCTCCTCGCCGGCGCCCTCGAAGCCGAGGATCGCAAGGCAGCCGCCGCGGTAGCCGCGCAGCTGCAGGTAGGCGCGCCCGAGCCGGCCTTTGACCCCGCCGCGGCCCGCCAGCGCGAGCGACATGCGCGTCTCGGCCTCGTCGGACAGGCGCGCGAGCACCGGCAGCGCGTGCTCGCGCGCGAGCGTGCGCAGCGCCTCGGTGCCGGCGGCGAAGTCCTCGAAGAACACGCCCTCGTAGATGCGCTCGGCAGGCGCGGGGCGCACGCGCAGTGAGAGCTCAGAGATCACGCCGAGCGTCCCCTCCGAGCCGACCAGCAGCTGGCGCAGCCCCGGCCCGGCGGCGCTCGCGGGCAGCGCCTGCAGCTCGATCTCGCTCGCGGGCGCGGCCATGCGCAGGCCGAGCACGAGCTTGTCGATCGCGCCGTAGCCGGTGGACGCCTGCCCGGCCGAGCGCGTGGCCGCGCAGCCGCCCAGCGAGACATACTCGAAGGACTGTGGGAAGTGCCCGAGCGTGAGCCCGCGCGCGGCGAGGTGGCGCTCGAGCGCGGGCGCCCTGATGCCGGCCTGCACGGTCACGGTGGCGGACTGCCCGTCGAGCTCGAGCACGCCGGCCATGCGACTTGTGTCGAGCGCGATCACGCCGCTGTGTTGGCCGCGTAGCGGCGCCACGCCACCGACGACGCTGGTGCCGCCGCCGAACGGCACAACCGCGAGCGAGCTGCGCGCGCACAGCTCCAGCAACGCGCGCAGCTGATCGTGTTCGGCGGGGTAGACGACCGCGTCGGGCGCGCCCTCGGGCTTGCCCGCGCGCACGCGCACGAGATCGGGATAGCCCTTGCCGGCGGCGTGCAGCACGCGCTGGGCGTGCCCGTCGTGGACGTGCTCGGCGCCGACGATCGCGCGCAGCGCCGCGAGAGTCACCTCCGACGTGGCGGCAGGCGCGAGGCGCACCTGCCCGAGCGCCACCGGCGGGCGCGCTTGAGACGTGAGCCCGATCGTCTCGCGCAAGAAGCCCAGCGCGTGCGCGGGCAGCACCGGCGGGTGCGCCGGGTCGCCCCAACCCCACCAGCGCATCACCGGGGTCGCGGCCTGCTCAGCCACTGACGCGCTCGAGGCCGTCGAGCGCCTCCTCGATCGTGGCGGTGGCGGCGCGACGCACGAGGCGCCCGCCGAAGCGTGGAGCGAGGCGCAGGAACGAGTTGTGGCGCGAGGATGAAGCCGCGAGCTGCTGGCGCAGCTCGATCGTGACCTCGGTGCCGGCGGCGTCGAGCGGCGCGAGGCGCAGCAGCGTCTCGGCCGACTCGAGCACGCTCGCGAACGGCGTCCCTTCGATCCGCTGAATCCATGTGAGCGTCCGCTCGGCCTCGTCGCACACGACGCTGAAGTCCGCGCGCACGAGTTTGCCCTTGCGCGTCTTCATGACCTCCGTGAATGCGTCAGCCTCGCCTGTACCCGTAAGGGTGACGTCCTCCACGCGCGTCACACGCGGCCACCAGCGCGGCAGGTGATGCGGGTCGCGCATCAGCTCCCACAGCTCCTGCGCGGGCGCGGCGATCGTGCGGCTGCAACGGGCGGTGGGCACTACGCCAAGCCTAGGACTCGTATGTCAGTAGCGCGTGCACGTCGCGCCCCGCGAGCCGCTCGCGCCCGCCGAGGAACGCCAGCTCGATCAGGAAGCCGCAGCCGACGACCTCCCCGCCGAGCTGCTCGACGAGGTCGCACAGCGTCGCGGCGGTGCCACCGGTCGCGAGCAGGTCATCGTGCACGAGCACGCGCTTGCCCACGGCGACGGCGTCCGTGTGCAGCTCGAGCGTCTCCTCGCCGTACTCGAGCAGGTATTCCGCGCTGACGGTCTCATACGGCAGCTTGCCGGGCTTGCGCGCCAGCGCGAAGCCGGCGCCGAGCTCGAGCGCGAGCGCGGGGCCGAGCAGGAAGCCGCGCGCCTCCGCGGCGACGACGCACTCGACGTGCAGCGGTCGTGCGTACTCGGCCAGGCGCGCCACCGCGTCAGCCAGCGCGCCCGCGTCGGCCATCAGCGGCGTGATGTCCTTGAAGTCGATGCCCGGCTTGGGAAAGTCGGGTATGGCGCGAATCAGCGAGCGCAGATCGGCGGTCATCGGACACAGCGCGCTGACGCCCGAGGACCAAGCAGATCAAGGACGCAGGGAGCGTGGCGTGCTTCGCACGCGAGCGACCGAGGACGCAGACCGAACAGGGAGACACTCGCTCCGCTCGCATCCCCGGTTCGGCCAGCGCAGGTCATCGGGCGTCAGCGCACGATCTTGCGCAGGTCGCGCACGAGCAACAGGTGCTTCAGGTGCGTGGCTACCGCTGCGAGGTTCTCGAGCGCCTCGACCGCCTCCTTGCGGCGCTCGGGGTTGCGTGAGCGCAGCGCTGGCGCGAGGATCTGCTGGAGCAGGTTGGCCTCGCGGTCGGCGGAGGAGCGAAACACGCGCAGGTTGCGCCCGCCGACGCCGTAGCGGGCGAGCTCGGCGACGGCGGCGATGATCTCGCGCTCGGTCTCGTCGAAGTAGCGCACGCCGCCACGCATCTCGCCCTTGACGACGCCGTACTCTTCGAGCTCGCGCACGAGCTTGGCCTCGGCCTTGGTCTCCTCGAGCACGTCGTCGATCGAGTACAGCGCGCCGCTGCCCTGGCGTACGCTCACGCTCGGGCGCCAGCCACGCGCGCCCTCGAGCCCGACGCGGCCGGGAACCGGCGGCATGTCGGATCCCTCCCCTCCCACCCCCCCGCGTCCGGCGGCGAGCTCCTGGCGGATCACGCGCAGCGGCAGGAACTCGTCGCGCTGCATGCGCAGGATCGTGCGCAGGCGGGCTACGTCGCCCTGCGTGTACAGGCGGTAGCCGCCGGGTGTGCGCCTCGGCGTCAACAGCTTCTGGTCCTCGAGGTAGCGGATCTTGGAGATCGAGATGTCGGGGAACTCCTGCGCGAGTGCCTTGCACACCGCGCCGATCGTCAGCGACTTCTGGCGCTTGGCGGGGTCGGGGCGCTCGCTGAGCTCATCCCCGGCGGAGAACTCCAGCTCTACCGGGGTAGCAGGCAGGGCGTGGGCGGGCGGACTTTCGCTCTTCGCTTGCGTCGCCATCAGCGTGCGTGGAACGTCAGCTTGTACTTGCCGATCTGCACCTCGTCGGCGTCCTCGAGCCGGTGCGACTCGATCCGCGAGCGGTTCACGTAGGTGCCGTTGAGCGAGCCGCAGTCGTCGAGGTACCAGGCTCCGCCGCGGTGGATCAGCAGCGCGTGGTCGCGCGAGACGGTGACGTCGTCGAGGAACACCTCGGATTCGGGGCGCCGGCCGATGCTCATGCGCTCACCGTCGATCGCAAAGCTCTCCCCCACACGTCCGCCGCCGGCCCGGATCACGAGCGCGGGACCGTGCGCGGTGACCTGGCCGATCTCGACCGGCACGAGCTCGCCGGTCTCGTCGATGCGATACGTCGCCGTGATCGACTCGCCGGTGCTCTCGGCGTGCGCGAGCAGCGCGCCGCAGCGCTGGCAGTAGTTGGCTCCCTCGTCGTTGAGGAACCCGCACTCGGTGCAGTGCAGCGCCATGGGTTTCTACTGCTGGCGGTTGGCCAGGATGTCGGTCAGCTTCTGGACGTCCTCGCCGGTGATGGCGATGTCGCCGTTCTCGTGCTTGTGGCGCAGCCGGTTGACCAGCTCGGCCCGCAGGATGTCGATCTTGCCGTGCAGGATGCGCCGCTTGTAGGAGATCTCGGTCTCCTCCTCGGTGAGCTCTCGGATGACGTCTTTGAGTTCGACGTCCGACAACGAGCCAAGGTCGGGGAACGTCTCGTCCATCGGGCTCTCCTCTCGCGGGCCTTACCCCGTCCTACGCCGGTTGAAAACGCCGGCAGCGCCGGCCACCGGCCAGTATAGCCCACAAGGTCAGGCTGAGCTTGAGACTATGGGCTTGATGGATCGCCGGGCTCACCCGGAGCCCCGCGCAGCTGGCGGATGCCCGTGCGCGCATACAGCGCGCTGGCCACTAGCGCCATCGCGAGGCCGACGTACAGCAGCACCTGGGCGAACGTGTGCAGCCCGGTCATGGCGAAGAAGAACGAGCCCATCACCGGCGCGACGGCGAGCCGCCCGGGCCAGTTGATGCGCAGCTCGACGCCGTGCCCAAGCATGTAGCGCCCGACGACGAGCATCAGCAGCTCGCGCACGGCGAGTACGGTGAGCGCCCAGCGCGGCAGCAGCTCGAAGCGCCATGTGACGATCACGCCGCAGATAACAAGCAGTCGATCGGTGACGGGGTCCATGAGAGCGCCCAGGCGGCTGTACTGCCCGCTGAGGCGCGCGGCGATGCCGTCGGCGTAGTCGCCCCAGCCGATTACCGCGAACAGCGTCGCCTCGGGCGCGCCGATGCCGTCGCTGCTCATCAGCGCGACGATCAGGAACGCGGGGATCAACGCGAGGCGCACGAAGCCGATCGCGTTGGGCAGCGTCCATGGGCGCAGCGGCTGGCCGGCCTGCGTCTGTGGTGGGGGCGGCCCGGAGCGGTCGAGTCCGAGCAGCCTCAGGGGGCGCTTCGCCACAGCTCGTCCACTGCGCGCAGGAGCTGCTCGGGCTCGCTGGCGAGCGCCAGGCCAGGGGCGTCCTGGCGCCCGCGGCGCAGCTGCACCTCGGCCTCGCCGGACTCGAGCGAGCGCCTTCCGACGGTCAGCCGCAGCGGGCAGCCGAGCAGCTCGGCGTCGGCGAACTTCTCGCCGGTGCCTGCGTCGCGGTCGTCGTAGAGGACCTCCACGCCGCCGTTGCCGAGCGTCTCGTACAGCGCATCGGCGGCGGCGCGCTCGGGCGTGCCGGGCCTGCCGAGCGCGACGAGGTGCACGGCGAACGGCGCGAGCGCGCGCGGCCAGGAGATGCCGTGCTCGTCGGCGAACTGCTCGACGGCGGCGGCGACGATGCGCGCGGGCCCGATCCCGTAGGAGGCCATCCACACGGGCAGCTCGGCGCCGGTCTCGTCGAGGTAGCGCGCGCCGAGCGGCTCGGAGTAGCGGGTGCCGAGCTTGAAGATGTTGCCGATCTCGATCGCCTTCTCGATGTGAATCTGGCGACCGTCGATGGTCTCGCCGTCTCGCAGCTCGGCTTTGCCGCTGGCCGCGCGCACGACCTCTGCGTTGGCCGCGTAACCGTCCTCGCCGAGCACGACCTCGTCCTCGCCGGCGGCGCATGGCGCCATGTACTCGTGCGCGCCGCTGCCGCCCATCACGCCGACGTCACCCTCCACGCGGTACCAGCGCAGCCCGGTGCGGTCCATCATGCGGTCGTACGCGCCGATGTGCAGCTCGTAGCTCTGCTCGAGGCCGGCGGGGTCGCGGTCGAAGCTGTAGGAGTCCTTCATGATGAACTCGCGCGTGCGCAGCACACCGGCGCGCGGGCGCGCCTCGTCGCGCTCCTTGACCTGGAAGTGGTAGACGATCAGCGGCAGGTCGCGGTAGGAGCGCACGATCTGGGCGATGTGGAAGGTGACGGCCTCCTCGTGGGTCAACGCGAGCACGAGCTCCGAGCCCTTGCGGTCGAGCAGCTTGAACAGCTCTTCGATCTCGATGCGACCGGTCTTGCGCCAAAGCTCCGCCGGCTGCAGCACCGGCATCAGCATCTCCTGCGCGCCGATCGCGTTCATCTCCTCGCGGACGATCTCAACGACACGCTCGTGCACGCGCCAGCCGGCGGGCAGCCACGTCCACATCCCCGCGCCCATCTGACGGATCAGGCCGGCTCTGACCATCAGCTTGTGCGAGATGGCCTCCGCGTCGGCGGGCGGCTGCTTCTCGGTGGGCAGTAGGTATTGGGAGAGGCGGGTCATGGGGTCTGCCGGCATTCGCCCAGGCACGCACGAGCGGCGATCGCGGCAGGCACGAGCGTATACGGACCCGCGCCGGCGCGTCTGTCGGCGCCTGGCTCGCGTGCCAGGTTCTTACAGCGCGTCGGCGCCGGCGCCCGCTCCGAGCAACGCGGCCTCCACCTGGTGAAGACGCTCGGTGTCGCCGCGAATCCCGGCGAGCGCGTCGTTGTACAGAAACGCCTCGCCCAGCCGCACGATCGCGTAGGCGAGCACCGCGGGGGGAGTGGGCGCGACGAAGCTGCCGTTCTGCACCTCGGCGTCGATCAGGCGCTCGATGATCGCGACCACCCGCGGCTCGACCGTGCCGGCGCTGGAGGTGAGCAGGCGCAGCGCCCGCTCCTGTTCCTGTGCGAACAGGGCGCGCATGCCGCGGGTGGCGGCGATCTCGCAGTTGAAACGGTGAAGCGTCTCCAGCAGCGCGGGCGCGCCACTGCCGCCGACCTCCTCACGGATCACCAGCAGGCGCTCTTCGGCGAGCGAGCCGAGGACCTCACCGAGCAGCAGCTCGCGGGTCTGAAACCAGCGGTGCATGGTCGCGCGCGCGAGGCCGAGCTCGCGCGCGATCGCCTGCACGTCGACGCGCTCGCACGCGAGGAAGCGCTTGCGCGCGAGCTCGAGCGCTGCCTCGCGCGTGGACGCGGCGGGGCGGCCGGGACGGCCGGTGGCGGCCGGGCTCATCGGCGAAGCGTATTCCCCAGCGTCGATCCTCGCCTTTGATAGAACAGCGATCACCGACCGAACTTCCGAGCGACAACGAGAAGGAGTCCCGATATGGCCTATTCAGTTCCGCCGCTCCCATACGCCTACGACGCGCTCGAACCGCACATCGACAAGGCGACGATGGAATTCCACCACGACAAGCACCACCAGGCGTATGTGACCGCCGTGAACGCGGCGCTGGAGGGAACCCCGCTGGCAGACACACCGGTCGAGGACGTGCTCGGCGACTTGAGCCAGGTCCCCGCCGACAAGCTGACCGTCGTCAAAAACAACGGTGGAGGTCATTACAACCACACGATGTTCTGGGAGAACATGAGCCCCGACGGGGGCGGCGAGCCAAGTGGCGCGCTCGCCGACGCGATCGGCTCGACGTTCGGCTCCTTCGCCGACTTCCAGGCGAAGATCAAGGAAACCGGCATCAAACAATTCGGTTCCGGCTGGTCCTGGCTGGTTCTCGACGGGGGCAGCCTAGCGGTCGTGGGGAGTGCGAACCAGGACAACCCGATCTCAGACGGCAAGACGCCGCTGCTGGGCGTTGACGTGTGGGAGCACTCCTACTACCTCAAATACCAGAACCGCCGCCCGGACTACATCGACGCATGGTGGAACGTCGTCGACTGGTCGAAGATCGCGGAGCGCTTCGCCGCCGCGAGCTGATCATCGGGGCGAGCTGACAGCTTTTTAGGCGCTCCGCGCGGGGCGCGCTCCGCGTCGGCATGGTCGCGCGCGGACCGCGCCCCGCTTGGGTCGAGCAGCCCGCTCGCTCTCAATACTCAATTTGAAAACCCTGTATAACGATGGCTATACAGGGTTTTTTGAGTGACTAAGAACCTGTTTCAAAAAGATCGGCACGCCCGGATGCGTCCCTGGACACGGCGCTGGATCGCCACGTGCCGGCTTGCCCGTGCTACCAGCACGGGCTTCACCGTCCCGCGGCGCCCAACTTGGTCCATGAACGCCCCGACCGCACCGCCTATTTTGAAACAGGTTCTAACTCCGACTGAAGCGGCGACCGGCGACGGGCGACTCCGACTCGTCGAGTGCCACCCCGACGGGAGCAGCCGGGCCGGCGCCGCTCAGCATCGACTCGAGCACGGCGCCGGCGCTGGCGTCCTCCTGCGCGGCTGCAGCTTCCAAAGCGGCGATGCGCTCAGGGGTCATCGCGGTGTCGTCCTCGTTCTCGGCCAGCCACTGGCGCGCCTCGGCGGCGGCGGCCTCGTCGCGCTGGACGGTCTTGCCGGCGGCGTAGTAGCGGTCGATCTCCTTGAACAGCTCGTCGACGAGCTGCTCGGTCGCGACCTTCTTGAGCGGCTCGCCCTTGGAGTAGATCATGCCCATGTCTTTGGCGCCGGTGATGCCGAAGTCGGCGTGGCGCGCCTCGCCGATGCCGTTGACGGCACAACCGAGCACGGAGACCTCGATCGGGTCCTCGTAGGCTTCAAGGCGCCGCTCGACCTCGGCGACGACGGAGTCCATGTCGAACTGCAGGCGCCCGCAGGTGGGGCAGGCGATCAGGTCGGGGCCGCGCTCGCGCAGCTTGAGCGCCTTGAGGATCTCCCAGGCGACCTTGACCTCCTCCTCGGCGTGGAACGTCGAGAGCGAGATCCTGATCGTGTCGCCGATGCCATCGGCGAGCAGCGTGCCGAGCCCGACGGCGGACTTGAGCGAGCCCGACCACTTGGTGCCGGCCTCGGTGACGCCCAGGTGCAGCGGATAGGGGATCTTCTCGGCGAGCATGCGGTTGGAGGCGATCGTGTTGGGCACAGACGTGGACTTCATGGAGACCTTGAAGTTGTCGAAGTCGAGGCTCTCCATCAGCTCTACGGTCTCGATCGCGGCAGTGACGAGCGCCTCGACGGGGTTGTCGTACTCGAGCTGGCGCAGGTGCTTGGGCAGCGAGCCGGAGTTGACGCCCACGCGCAGCGGCGTGCCGCGCTGCTTGGCAAGCGCGATCACCTCGGCGACCTTCTCGGGGCCGCCGATGTTGCCGGGGTTCAGGCGCACACAGTGGGCGCCGGCTTCGATCGCCTTGAGCGCGAGCGTGTGGTTGAAGTGGATGTCGGCGATGATCGGGATCGGCGACTGCGCGACGATCGTCTTCAGCGCCTCGGCATCCTGCTCGCGGGGCACCGCCACGCGCACGATGTCCGCGCCGGCGTCGGCGACGGTGCGGATTTGGTCCATCGTCGCCTGCAGGTTGGCGGTCTCGGTCTTGGTCATCGTCTGCACCGCCACGGGGGCGCCGCCGCCGATCGCCACCGAGCCAACGTGGATCTGCCGTTGGGAAGCCATAGGCTGATTCTAGATGCCCGAGGTCTACGCCACCGCACGCGGCCCACTCGCGCGGCTTGCCGGCCCCGCCGCCGACCGCGCCCGCGCCCGGCGCCATGCGCGCTTCTTTGCACTGGCGCGCCTGCCAGAGGGCGGCAGCGTGCTCGACGTCGGCTGCGGCGTGCTGGGGCTGCGCGCGCAGGAGCCGGACCTCGACATCACCGGGCTGGACGCGCTCGATCAGCCCGCATATCCGGGGCCGTTTGTGCGCGCGGACCCCGCCGACGGGCTACCGTTCGCCGACGGCTCGTTCGATCTCGTGTACTGCTCGAGCGTGATCGAGCACGTGCCACCGGCGCGGCGCGTCACGTTCGCCGCGGAGCTGCGCCGTGTGGGGCGTGGCTGGCTCGTGCAGACGCCGGCGTTCGGCTTCCCGCTCGAGCCGCATTCGCTGCTGCCCGGAGCGCACTGGCTGGCGCCGCGACTGCGCCGGCCCTACTGGCGCCTGGGCGCGACCGGCGGCTGGGAAGAGATCTCGCTGCTGCGCCGCTCGGAGCTCGAGTCGCTGTTCGGCCCCGCGCTGCCCGAGCGCGTCGGCCCGCTGGTCAAGAGCTGGGTGTGCGTCAGACGCGTCGGCGCGTGAGCCCGCGCGCTGCGGACGTCGCTGGAGGAGTTGCGCAGCCGCTCAGCCGCCGAGCCGACCGATGTCGTTGCTGACGCCGTTGATCACCAGGAACGCCAGCAGCACGATCCCGACAGAGCTGTAGCGGTACATCGCCGCCAACGAGATGCGTCGCCCGCGCACCTTCTCGGCGAGGGCCCACAGCACGTGCCCGCCGTCGAGCGGTAGGAACGGGAACAGGTTGAAGACGGCGAGCACCAGCGAGATGAAGCCGCCGAACACGAGCGCGTAGCCGGCGCCCGCGAGCACGCTTTCGTGCGCGATTTCGGAGATGCCGACGATGCTGTGCAGCTGGTGGCGGACCTTGGCGCTCGTGAATGCGTGCACGACGTTGGTGATCATGCTGGTGGTCGTGGTCCACATCTCGTGCAACGCGACGCCGGCGGCGGCGAACACGCCCCAGTGTTTGGCGGCGACGCCGAAGTCGAAGCCGATGAGCATGCGCCCGACGGTCTTGTCGTAGCGGGGTTGGATCGACAGCGCGAGGTCGTGTCCGGCGCGGCGGATCGCCAGGTGCACGGGCGCCGCGGCGGCGCAGCCGTTGACCTGAGCGCCGGTGCAGCGGTCCGCGCTGACGACTTCGACGACCGACTTGACGCTCGCACGCCGACCGTTGATCGTCAGGATCTGGTCACCCGCGCGCAGCGCGCCCTGCGCAGGCGAGCCCTTCACGACTTCCCCCACCGAGGCGCTGCTGACGCGCGTGGCGATCGACGGGTTGAGGCTTTCCAGCGTCGCGGCGCCGGTGAGGCTGCCCGACGCGAGGATCGACCAGAAGATCGCGAACGCGATCAGCAGGTTGACGCCCGGTCCCGCGAGGATCACCGCGATGCGCTTCCACGGCGCCTGGTTGTAGTACGCGCGCCGCGTGACTTCGGGGTCAAGCTCCGGAGCTTGCTCAGAGCCAGCTTCGCCGGTCCCTGCAACTGCAACGCCGGGCATCATGCTGTGGACTACTGCTGGCTTGAGTTCCTCCGGGCTCATGCCGGTGATCTTCACGTAGCCGCCGAACGGCAGCGCGCCGAGCGCGTACTCGGTCTCGCCCCTGCGCACCTTGAAGATCGTCGGCGGGAAGAACAGCGAGAAGCGCTCCACGCGCATGCCCACCGCCTTGGCAACGGCGAAGTGCCCGAGCTCGTGCAGGATGACGAGCGCCATGATTCCGACCAGCACCAGGACCCAACTCATCGCCTCAGTGTGGCAGGCGTTCGCGCGCTTTCCGTCGGTTGCCTCAGTCGCGCTGTGCGAGCGCCTCGCTCGCAACCTCGCGCGCCTGCCGGTCTGCGTCGTACAGCGACTCGAACGAGCGCACGGGCTCGCTGCCGAGCTCCGTGAGCGTGTGCTCGATCACCTCGGAGATCTCCAGGAAGCGCAGCCGGCCATCAAGGAACGCGTGCACGGCGATCTCGTTGGCGGCGTTGAGCACGCACGGCGCGGTTCCGCCCTCGCGCGCGGCAACGCCTGCGAGACGCAGGCAGGGGAAGGCGTCGAGGTCCACGGGCTCGAACGTCAGCTCGCCGACCGCCTGCAGGTCGAGCGCGGAGACTCCCAGTCGCACGCTTTCACCGCCGTGCAGCGCGTAGGAGATCGCGATGCGCATGTCCGGCGGTCCGAGATGGGCGAGCATCGCGCCGTCGGCCAGCTGCACGATCCCGTGCACGAGCGATTGCGGATGCACGACCACGTCGATGCGATCGTACGGCGTGCCGAACAGGTGGTGGGCCTCCATCAGCTCGAGGCCCTTGTTCATCAGCGTGGCCGAGTCGATCGTGATCTTGCCGCCCATCGCCCACGTCGGGTGCGCGAGCGCCTGCGTGACGGTCACGTCCTGCAGCTCCTCGCGCCGGCGGCCCCGGAACGGTCCGCCGCTGGCGGTGATCGTCAGGCGCTCGATGGCGCCCGGCGGCTGGCCTGCGATCAGCTGGTGAAGCGCCGTGTGCTCGGAGTCCACGGGGATGATCTGCGCGCCGGTCGCCTCGGCGAGCGCGGTCACGAGCTCGCCGCCGACGACCAGCGACTCCTTGTTGGCGAGCGCCAGGTCGATCCCCTCGCCGAGCGTCGCCACCGTCGGCCCGAGCCCGACCGAGCCCACGAGCGCGTTCAGCACGAGGTCGGCGCCCGACTCGACCACGAGGCGCACGAGCCCCTCGGCGCCGGAGAGCACCTCGCCGTCGGTCCACGCCTCCGATGCCCGCGCGGCGGCGTGCGCGTCGCCGAGCGCGATCCGTGCGACGCCGTGGGCGTGCGCCTGCTCGAGCAGCGCCTCCCACGAGCCTCCCGCCGACAGCCCCACGAGCTCGAGCTCGTCGCTGCGCGAGCACACGTCGAGCGCCTGCGTCCCGATCGAGCCGGTCGAGCCGAGGATCAGCAGGCGCTTACGTGTGGACATGCTCTGCCGCGTCGCGAGCGGGCGCGAGGAGTGTGCTTGCAGTCGATGGCGTCACGCGCCACCAACTATGCCCGACGTGGCAGCAGTACGTCCGGGCGGTCGGCCTACGGCTCAGTCCTTGTCGTATTCGTCATGGCGGCGCCACCAGTGGCCTGTCTCGTTGCGGCCCAGCGGTGCGCGGTCGAGCCATGGGTACATGCCCCAGATGCCGTCTACCCCACGGCCGTACGCCGAGTAGGTGTGAAATACGACGCCGTCCTCGAGCGCGAATGCGCTCATGCCCGGTCCCTCCTGCCGATACGTCGCCGCGTCCGTGCCGGCGCCGGAGGCGATCTCGATCAGCGTGGGGCTCTTCTCGGAGTCCCGGAAGTCTGAGGTGCGGAAGTTGTACTCGACGGCTCCCGACTGCCATTCCTCCGGGGTGTGCGTTACGTGAAAGTCGTGGTTGAAGTCGCTGTCGAATGAGGACGCCCACGGGAAGCTCCACCCCATTCGCCGCTTGTAGGCCTGCAGCTTCCCGAGCGGCGCGCGGGACACCGCCGTGAAGGCGACGTCGTGATTCTCGAGGTGCACGACGGAGCCGGCGAAGCCGTCGGCGATCGCCGAGCAGGATGGGCAGCCGGCCGTGTAGTCGGGGCCGAACATGAAGTGATAGATGAGCAGCTGCGAGCGTCCTCCAAAGAGATCCACCAGGGACGCCGTGCCCCCGTCCGTCTGGAAGCTGTACTCCTTCTCGATCGGAATCCAGGGCAGCTCCTGTCGCATCCGGGCGAGCTCGTCGCCACGCCGGGTGTGCTCCTTCTCGGCCTCGAGCAGCTCGAGCCTCGCCGAAAGCCACTCCTGGGGCGTTCCGGTCCTGTGATCGGTCATCGTCATCTCCTTATCGTTGTTGGGAATCGAGCTCTGTTTGCGCCTGGACGGACTCGGCGAGTCGCTTGATCCGTGCCAGGCGCCTGTCCCACTGAGCCGCGACGCGAGCCATTGCCTCGCTGGCGGCGTCCAGCCGTTCGGGGCGCACGGCGTAGCGCACCTCCCGGCCGCGCCGACGACCCGCGACCAGGCCGACGCGGTTGAGCACGACTAGGTGCTTGGCGACAGCCTGCCGGGTGACCGGAAGACCCTCGGCCAAGGTCGTGGTGCTCGCCTCGCCCTGCTCGAGCAGCGCGTCGAGCACCCGCCGCCGTGTGGGGTCGGCAACCGCCGCCCACAGCGCGTCGTCCTCGGCGAGCGTCGAGACCATCAACGAGCGGCCTCGTGCGCCTTCGACGCGACGTAATCGAGTAGTTCGCCGAGATGTTTCTCCCAGCCACGTTCGTGGCTCTCGCGGTAGCGAGCGTTGCCCTGATCGTCATGTGTCACCGCGTCGATGCCGCTCTCGACGACCCGCAGCCGTGTGCCGCGAGCCTCCTCGGTGAGGCTGAACTCGACCAGCGCCGAGTTGCCTTCGTCCGGCGCCGCGCCCTCGGGGTGGCTCCAGCGGAAGGCGAAGCGGCGGTAGGGCTCGGCGTCGACGACGTGAATCGGGGCGGTCATACCCGATCCTTGGTTTCCGGCACGTCCTCCGGGCCGCCAGGTGAGCGTTCCGTCCGCTCCAGCGTGCGCCTGCACGTCGGCCTCGTCGCTGAACCACTGGCTGATGTGCTCGGGCTCGGTGATCACACCCCAGACGACCTCTGCGGGCGCGTCGATCAGGATCTCTCGTTCGATGCTGTCAGCCGCCACGCTCGTCCTTTCCGTTGATGTGCAACCGATGGTTGCGCATACTACCAGAAGCAACCAGTGGTTGCGTGTCAGCAGTCAGCAGCTTCTAGTGAACGTACGCCGCCCAGATGTAGTAGCCGATGACGGCCGAGAACAGCACCGCGTCCAGCCGGTCCAGCGCCCCGCCGTGCGGGCCAAATAGCCCGCCTGAGTCCTTGGTGCCGGCCTCGCGCTTGACGAATGACTCGAACAGGTCGCCGATCGGCGCCATGAGCGCGACCCCGAGTCCGAGCACCAGCGCGTGCGTGCCGGGCAGCCATTCCTGGTAGCGCCCGGCGATCCACACGCCGAGCACGGCGAACAGCATGCCGATCACGAGGCCCTCGACGGTCTTGTTGGGTGAGATCGTCGGCGCGAGCGCTCGGCGGCCGAACATGCGCCCGCCAATGTACGCGCCGGTGTCGCCGAGGAACGTACCCACGGCGACGTCGATCACGATCCCGAGCCCGTGTGGCAGCCCGCGCAGCAGCACCGCGTGCGCAAGCGCGAAGCCGATCCAGTAGATCCCGAGCAGCGTCACCGCGATTGCCCCGACCGACGGCCGCGGCTGCGCGAGCGTCATCGCGAACACCAGCGGCAGCGCCGCCACGGCGACCAGCAGGATCTGGAACTGGTCGCCGTACAGCGCCGCCGCGAGCAGCCCCGCGAGCGCGATGAAGCCGGCTAGGCGCGCGGGGCTCGCGCGCGCGTACATCGCGTACAGCTCGTGCATCGCCACCACGCCGAGCACGAACATGCCGAGCGCGAACACGAGGCCGCCTTCGATCACCAAGAACAGCGCGACGGCGATCGCGGGTATGGCTGCGAGCAGGCGCCCGCCGAGCTCCGAGCGCGGTTCGCGCCTGCGCCGGCGCGCACGTGAGGAGCGACGTCTGCGACGGCCGCCCCGCCCGGAGGCCTGCGGCCGCGGCTCGCGCGGGATGCGCGATCCGGCGGGCGTATGTGGGCGGCTTGTCATCAGCCGCCTGTCAGCGCCCACCGAACCGGCGCCGGCGCTCGGCGTACTCGGCCAGCGACTCTTCCAGCGCCGCGCGCGTGAAATCCGGCCACAGCTCCTCGCGGAAGACCAGCTCGGAGTACGCCGACTGCCACAGCAGGTAGTTGGACAGGCGCCGCTCGCCGCTCGTGCGGATGATCAGGTCGGGGTCGTGCATCTCTGGCGCGTACAGGCACGCGCGGAACTCCTCCTCGTCAGATTGAAGAGCGAGGGGCCCAGCTTCTCGGCCTTCGGCCGACTGCGCCACCCTTTTGGCCGCAAACCGCCGCGCGGCGTCGATGATCTCGGCGCGACCGCCGTAGTTGAACGCTACGAACAGCGTGATCCGGGTGTTCTCGCGCGTCAGCTCTTCCGCCCAGCGCATCTGCTCGGCCAGACGCTCGCCGATGCCCTCGCGCCGGCCGACGAAGCGCATGCGCACGCCTTCCTCGTGCAGCTCGGGCGTTTCGCCGGCGACGCGCTGCGAGAACATCTCCATCAGCCCCTGCACCTCCTGTGGGGGTCGCGACCAGTTCTCGGTCGAGAAGGAGTACACGGTGAACTCCTCGATCCCGAGCTCGGCCGCGTCACGCAGACGCGCCTTGACCGTGTCCGCGCCGGCGCTGTGACCGTCGTTGACCGGTACGCCTCGTGCCCGCGCCCAGCGTCCGTTGCCGTCGGTGATGATCGCGAGGTATCGAACGCGCCCGCCGATCGCGGGTTCCTCGGCGCCGGGCATCAGACCGCGAGGATCTCCTCTTCCTTGGCCTTGAGCACGTTGTCGAGCTCGCCGATGCGCCCGTCGGTCAGCTTCTGCAGCTCCACCTCCGCGCGGTGCTCGTCATCGGATGACGCTTCGCCCTCGGCCTTCAGCTCGCGCAGGTGCTGCATCGTGTCGCGGCGCACGTTGCGCACCGACACGCGCCCCTCCTCGGCGAGGTTGCGTACGACCTTGACCATGTCGCGGCGGCGCTCTTCGGTGAGCTCCGGAACGACCAGGCGCACGACGTTGCCGTCGTTCGACGGCGTCAGCCCGACGTCGGACTCGTTGATCGCCTTCTCGATCGCCTTGATCGAGGATTTGTCATACGGCTGCACGCTCAGCAGCCGGGCTTCGGGCGCGGAGATCGTGGCGAGCTGGTTCAGCGGTGTCATCGCGCCGTAGTAGTCGACGAGCACGCGGTCCAGCAGGGCGGGGCTCGCGCGCCCGGTGCGCACGGTCGAGAACTCGTGTGTGGAGGCTTCGACCGATTTGCTCATCCGCTCACGCGCGTCCTCGAGCAGTTCGTCGATCACGTTCTCAGCGGCCATCGCCCTCTCCTCCGGCTGTCGATACAAGCGTGCCTACGCGCACGCCTGAGATTATCTTCGCGAGACTCGTCTCGTCGTCCATGTTGAACACGTTCAGCGGCATGCCGTTCTCCATGCACAGCGCCAGCGCGGTCGAGTCCATCACCCGCAGACGGCGCTCCAGCGCCTCCATGTGCGTGATTTCAGGAATGAACTGCGCCGTCGGCTCAAGCGCCGGATCGGCGCTGTAGACGCCCTCGACGCCGTTCTTGGCCATCAGGATAATCTCCGCGTGGATCTCCGCCGCGCGCAGCGCCGCGGCGGTGTCGGTGGTGAAGAACGGGTTGCCCGTGCCGGCCGCGAAGATCACCACGCGGCCCTTCTCCAGGTGGCGCATCGCGCGCCTACGGATGTACGGCTCGGCGACCTCGGAGATGCTGAGCGCAGACTGCACGCGCGTGTTCGTGCCGATCTTCTCGAGCGCGTCCTGCAGCGGCAGCGCGTTCAGCACTGTCGCCAGCATGCCCATGTAGTCAGCCGTCGAGCGGTCCATCCCCGCCGCGGCCCCCTGCATGCCGCGGTAGATGTTGCCCGCGCCGACCACGATCGCCACCTCCACGCCCTGGTCGCGCACCGCCGCCACCTGCCGCGCGACCGCCACCACGCGCTCGGGGTCAGTGCCGTAATCGAGATCGCCCATCAGCGCCTCGCCCGAGAGCTTCAGCAGGATGCGTTTGAAGGCAGGGGCCATCGACGGCAGAGCCTATCCCCTCACCACGCCTACCAGGAGGCCGTGGACCAAGCGGGACGCGGACGCAGGGAGCGTGGCGTGCTATGCACGCGAGCGACCGAGGACAAAGTCCCGCGCAGCGTCCACGGGCTACTGGCCGATCGCGAAGCGGGCAAACCGGCGAACTACGACATTCTCACCGGTGGTTGCGGTCAGCTCGTCACGCAGCTGCTGGACGGTCTTGCCGTCGAACTTGGGATTGTGCATCTCCTGCTCGAGCAGCACGATCGTCTGAAGCCACGAGTCGAGCTTGCCGGTGACGATTTTCTCGCGCACGTTCTCGGGCTTGTCCGCCGCTTCCTGCTCGTAGATTCGCGCCTCGGCGTCGCGCTGCTCGGCGGGCACGTCCTCGCGGCTGACGTATTTGACCGTGGGGGTCGCTGCGATCTGCATCGCGACCTCACGCGCGAACGTCACGAAGTCGTCGTTCTTGGCGACGAAGTCGGTGTTGCAGTCGACCTCGATCAGCACCCCGACCTTGGAGCCGGCGTGCACGTAGGACTGGATCGTGCCCTCCGTCGCGGCGCGCTCGCCGAGATCCTGGATTTTCTTGCCCTGCCTCACACGCAGGATCTCGATCGCCTTCTCGACGTCGCCCTCGGCCTCTGTGAGCGCCTTCTTGCAGTCCATCATCCCCGCGCCAGTGCGCTCGCGCAGGGCCTTCACGTCCTTCGCGCCGATCTCCACAGTGCTCATGATGCGCTTGCCTCCGTCGTCGTCTCTTGGCCGTCCTCAGCGGCCGGTGTCTCGCTCGACGCCGCGACCGGCTCGGCCGGCGTCTCATCCTGCGCCTCGTCCTGCGCCGGGAGGTCGCCCTGGGCGACCGCTTCCGCGTGCACGGCGTCCTCGCCCTGCTCTGAGGCGGCGTCTGCCTCAGGCGCGCTGCCCGCGGAGGGATGCTGCTCGGCGTCGGCCTGGGCCTCTGCCTCCGCGTGCACCGCGTCCTCACCCGCTGCGGGTGCGGCCTCGACCGCGGGCTCGCTCTCGGTCGCCGCGGCCTGGGGCACTGCCTCGGGCGCTGGAGCCGGCTCGGGCTCCGCGACGCTCTCCTGCGCGGCGGCCGGTGCGCTCTCTGCCGCTGGCGCCTGCGGGGCGGCCGCGGCCTCTGGCGGAGCCTGGGCGGCCGCGGCGCGGGCGGCGGCCTCGCGCTCGGCTGCCTCTTTCTTTGCCTGTTCCTCGGCCTCGCGCTTGGCCTGTTCCTCGGCTTCGCGCTTGGCACGCGCTTCGGCCTCGGCTTTGGCGCGTTCCTCGGCTTCCTGACGGGCTTTTTCCTCCTGTGCACGGAACACGCCGTGTCCCTCGGAGACGACCTGGCCGATCGCCTGGGTGATCAGCGCGCACGAGCGGATCGCGTCGTCGTTGCCGGGCACGACGAAGTCGATGCCGTCGGGGTCGCAGTTGGTGTCGACGAGCCCGATGATCGGGATGCGCAGGCGCCGCGCCTCTTTGACTGCGATCTCCTCGGTCTTGAGGTCGATCACGAACATCGCGTCGGGAACCCGCTGCATGTTCTTCACGCCGCCGAGGTTCGCGCGCAGCTTCGCCAGATCGGCCTGCGCGGCCATCCGCTCGCGTGTGGGCAGCAGCGCGAGCTGGCCCTCGGTCTCGTAGCGTTCGAGGTCGTGCAGGCGGCGGATGCGCTGGTTGATGGTCTGGAAGTTGGTCAGCAGGCCACCGAGCCAGCGGTGGTTGACGTACGGCATGTCGGAGGCCTCGGCGACCTCCTTGATGGTGTCGCGCGCCTGCTTCTTGGTGCCTACGAACAGGACCGTGCCGCCGCGGTGGGCGAGCTCGCCTGCGAACTGCTGCGCCTGCGCTAGCAGCGCCTGCGTCTTGAGCAGATCGATGATGTAGATGCCGCCGCGCTCACCATGAATGAAGCGGCGCATCTTGGGGTTCCAGCGGCGCGTCTGGTGGCCGAAGTGAACGCCGGCCTCCAGCAGCTCCGCGATGCCTACGTCAGCCACGGGCTACTCCCTTGTTGTCATGCGGTTGAGTTCCGTGCGGACGGGGCGGACCCGGTGTCGCGACGAGTGTCGCCGCACCGGGCAGGGCCGCGATCCGCTATCGCACGGGTCGAGGTTCAGATTTGACCATCAGGATAGCCCTTCGGCGAGGGACAGCGCGCTTTGCAGGTCGGGCGGCAGCGGCGAGCTGACGTCCACGCGCTCACCTGTGAGCGGGTGCTCGAACGCGAGCCTCCTCGCGTGCAGGAACTGGCGTTCGAGCCCCAGCATGCCGGCGGTGCCGTATTCGGGATCGCCGCACACGGGGTGTCCGATCGCCTGCAGGTGCACGCGGATCTGGTGGGTGCGCCCTGTCTCCAGGCGCAGGCGCAGCAGCGAGGTGTCCGGGAGCGCCTGCTCGAGCGTGAAGTGGGTGCGAGCCTCGCGTGGGGCCGAGCCGCCGACTGCCATTCGGGTGCGCACGCGCGGATCGCGCCCGATCGGCGCCTCGATCGTGCCCGTGCGCGCGGGCGGGCGTCCCTCGACCAACGCGAGATATTCGCGCTCGATCTCGCGCCGCGCGAGCGCGCGCTGGAGCGCCGCGAGCACCTCGGCGGTGCGCGCCACGACGAGCAGACCGGAGGTGTCGCGGTCCAGGCGATGCACGATCCCCGGTCGAGCGGGGTCCCAGCCGCCGCTGTCCGCGTCCGGATCGTCCTCGCCCGCCGCCAGTAGCGGTGCGAGCAGCTGCGCGAGCGTGTCCTCGCGGTGTCCGCGTGCGGGGTGCACGACCACGCCGGCGGCCTTGTCGACGACGAGCAGGTGCTCGTCCTGGAAGGCGATCGTGAACGGCGGCACGCTGGGCGGGTCCGCGCTCACGACTTGGGACTGCGCGCGCGGTCGACGAGCACGAACAGGATCAGCACGCCGATCGTGATCGATGCGTCGGCGAGGTTGAACGGAGGCCAGCCGAGCGGCAGCTTGATGAAGTCGGTCACCGAGCCGTGGCGCACGCGGTCGAGGATGTTGCCGAGCGCGCCCCCGGCGATCATGCCGGTCGGAAGCCATAGCAGCGGCCGTGTGATGTGCCGCGTGAAGTACGCCACCAGGGCCACCAGCGCAAGCGCGATGAGAATCGTCACGACGACCTGATTGCCGGGCAGGAAGCCGAATGCGACGCCGTGGTTGCGCGTGTACACGAGCTGTATGCCCGGCAGCAGCTTGCGTTCTTCGCTCGCGACGATCGAGCTTTCGATCCAGTGCTTGCTCAGCTGGTCGAGCGCCACAACGCACACGAGCACGAGCAGCACGCGCAGCCATGCGATCAAACGCATCTCCCGCTCAGCTGATGATGCCCTGGACGACGACGATGTTGACGATGTACAGCGTGATGATCGCCAGCATCGGGCTGAAGTCGAGACCGCCGAACCGTGGCGCGAAGCGCCGGAAGATGCGCAGGTACGGCTCGACCACGTCGCGTAGGAATCCCAGCACGCGATCGGTCGTGCGCGAGTACGGCGGGCGGATGCCGGCCGCGAACAACAGGTTGACGACGATGTACACCAGAATCACGAGCACGTACACGTAGATCAGCGCCGACAGATACCCCGCGATCTCCGTGCGGGCGCTCGCGATGATCATCGCCCACCGCCATCGAGTACGGCGTCGAGCGCATCGCTGAACGCCCTGCGCAGGCCGGCGCGCTCGAGCGCGTCAGTGCCGCGCGCGGTCGTGCCGCCCGGCGATGAGACCTCGCGACGGACGGCCAGCGTGTCGTAGCCGCGGCGTCGCAGCAGCTCGGCGGTGCCGGCGAGCGTCTGCACGACCATCTCTGCGCCCTGTGCGGCGGGGATGCCGCGCCGCACGCCCGCGTCGATCTGCGCCTCGGCGACCAGCGCGACGTATGCGGGCGCGCACGCCATCAGGCCCATGGCGACGTCGACGAGCGCGTCGTCCAGCACGACGAGCGTGCCCAACTCGGCGAACAGCTCCGCGACGGCGGCGTCCGTGGCGGATCTCTCCGCGGCGGAGCGGCCGTCAGCGCCGCCGTCGAGCGTGCCCGGCCCTGCGGCCTGCACGACCGCTCCCTGGCGAACCTCGACGGGCAGCGACGGGATGAAGCGGTACACCGGCCTGCCGGGATACGCCTCGCGCAGCGCCGCCAGCGGTGTCACCGCGAGGATCGACGCGACGGGCGTGTCGCCGGGGCCGAGTTCCTCGGCCACCGCCGCCAGCTGCGCGGGCTTGTGACACAGCACCAGCAGCTCGGCGCGAGCGGCGAGCTCGGCGTTGCTGGCGAGCGCCTCCCCTCCCACCTCCGCCGCGAGGCTCCGCGCACGCTCGGCGATCGGGTCGGCGCACAGCACGGGCCGCCCCCACCCGCGAGCGAGCGCGCGAGCCATGTTCCCACAGCCGATTAGACCTATCTGCATCTGACGCACGATATCCGGCGCCTCGCACGCCTAGGACTGATTGAAGAAGCCCTTCTCTATCAGGCGCGCGCGCTCCTCGGCGGAGATCTCTACGTTGCGCGGGGTCAGCATGAAGACCTTGTCGGCGATCCGCTGCATGCCGCCGTCGAGCGCGTAGGTGAGGCCGGAGGCGAAGTCGATGAGGCGCTTGGACAGGTCGGTGTCGGAGCTCTGGAGGTTGAGGATCACGGGAATCGAGTCCTTGAACTTGTCGGCGATCTGCTGCGCGTCGTTGAACGACTTGGGCACGACGAGGTGCACGCGCACATCGCCGTTGCTGCGCACGCCGACCGGTTTGAGCACGGTCGTGGCTCCGCGTCCGCGGCTGGCGCGCCCCGCCGGCTCGCTGTCATCGTCGTCGGCGAAGATGTCGTCGATCTCGTCGCGGCGGCGGCGCAGGCGGCGTACGTTGGGGCGCTCGCGGTAGCGGTCCTCGATCTCCGCCTCAGGAGCGACGACGTCCTCGTCGTCGTAGTCGTCGTGATACTCCTCGGCGAGGCCGAAGTACACGAGCGCGCTGTGCCATGTGTCGCGGAAAGCCATGGGTGTAGGTGCTGTTCGCCCGGCGGGGCGGATTCCCTGCTGATGCTAGTGATTGCAAAGGCGCGACCGGCCGGCCGCGAGCGTCAATGGTAGAGGTTGGTGCCGATTCGCACGATTGTGGCGCCCTCTTCGACGGCGACGAGGTAGTCCTGGGAGGTGCCCATGGAGAGCTGCTCGAGGCGGTGCTCGGCGGCGAGCTGGCGCAGCGCGGCGAACCAGCGGCGGTTGTCCTGCGCCCTCGGCGAGAGCGGCGGCATCGTCATCAGTCCCGCCACAGGCACGGGCGCGCGGGCGATGAACGAGTCGATCTGCTCGGGGGCGATGCCGGCCTTGCCGGGCTCTCGGGCGATGTTGACCTCTAGCAGCACGGCCAGCCCGGGGCGCGCGAGCGCGACGTGGCGCTCGAGCTCGCGCAGCGCGGACTCGGACGCGAGCGAGTGGATCAGGCGCACGTGCGGGACGATCAGGCGCACGCGCCGGCTCTGCAGCTGGCCGATGAAGTCCCACTCGAACAGCTCTCCGTGCTCGGCAACCTTCTGCTGGAGGTCCTGGGCGCGGTTCTCGCCCACCAGGCGGATGCCAGCGTCGGCGAGCAGCGGAAGGTCGGCGCTGGCGACGTACTTGGTTGCCGCCAGGATCTGGACCGCGCCAGCGGCGTTCGGCGAGCGTTCGCGTGCGGCGGCGATCTCGGCGCGCACGCGCTCGAGGTTCGCGCGGATCACCCGCGCGTCGAGGCCGGCGATCAGCTCAACCATGCGATCCCCGCCTGGCGCCCTGCGCGCTGGCCTTCGCGCCGGTGGGAGAAGAAGCGCTCGTCGCAGATCGTGCACGTGCTCACGGTCTGAATCTGCTCGACCCCGGCGGCGTGCAGGCGCTCGCGGGCGACTGCCTGCAGGTCGAGCTTGCGCGCGTGCCGGTGGGCGCCGCCGAGGGCGCGGTGCACCTCGTCGCCGACCTCGTAGCAGCAGACGCCCGCGCCGGGGCCGATGACCGCGCTGACCCCACTGACGGCGCCCAGCTCGCGCACGGCGCTGACGCCCTGCTCGAGGACGCCCGCGGCGAGGCCGCGCCAGCCGGCGTGCACAATCGCTACGGCGCCGTTGCAGCCGAGCGCGACGGGCAGGCAGTCCGCGGCCAGCACCATCGTCCCGACCGCACGCAGCGCTGTGGCGTGCCCGTCGGCGTCGATCGGCGCGGGCGTTCCGCGCGAGCCGGTGAGGGCGAGCACGCGCTGTACGTGGGTACCGTGCACCTGGGCGCTCGCGCACAGCCACCGCAGGCCGAGGCTCGCGCACAACTCGTCACGGCGTTGCGGGCCGCGCTCGTGATCCTCGCCTGCGCTCATCGACAGGTTCCCGTGAGCGCGCGTGGTGAACAGCGCGCGCCCGCCACCGGGGAGCTCGAACGCCAGCTCCCCGTCGGCCGCTGGCGCGATCTGATGCTCCACGTGCGCCATCTAGCTCTCGACGGCGGTGTCGAGCGCGGCGCGCAGCTCCGCCTCGCGCCCATCTTCGAGCTCGCCGTCGAGCTTGCGCGCGAGCGTGGCGGACAGCCTGCGTCCGACGTCCGGTCCGGGCGCGACGCCGCCGGCGACGACGTCGTCGCCGGTGATCTGCAGGCGCACGAGGCGCACGTGCTGGAACCATTCGCCGGCCACTTGCGCGGCGACAGGAGAGCTCTCGCCAGCCAGCGCGGCGGCGAGCGCGACCGCCTCGGGCGTGTGCGCGTGCAGCGCATCGCGCAGCTGTGAGGGCTTGAGCGCGAGCCTCATCGTGCTCACCAGCGCGGGGGCGGCGAGCGCGCTGCGCATCGTGCGTTCGCGGTCGGCGGCGGTGAACTCCATTTCGTCGAGGATCCCGAAGATCGCCGGCTCGGGGTCCTGCGCGGGCATGACCGTCAGATGCGCGAGCAGCGAGGCCATCAGCAGCAGGTCGCGCCGGCCGTCCGCCGGCAGCAGCGCGAGCGCGCGCTCGGCGAGGTCCCGTTCGAAGCGCAGGCCCGGCGACAGCGCGGCGAGCACACCGAGCTCGCCCATCTGCTCGAGCGCCGCCGGCGCGCCGTCTTCGGCGAGCGCGAGGCGCAGCTCGGCGCCGAGGCGGGCGCGCGAGACGCTCATCAGCGCGCCCTGTTGCAGCGCGGTGGCGGCCAGCGCGGCGGTGTCGGGCTCCAGCTCGAAGCCGAGCCGCGCGCGGTAGCGCGCGAGCCGCAGCAGGCGCGTGGGATCGTCGATGAAGCTGCGCTCGTGCAGGACGCGCAGCCGCCGGGCATCGAGGTCCTCGAGCGCGTGCGCGGCGCTGAGGATCTCGCCGCTGCGCGGGCCGCCGAGCGCGACGGCGATGGCGTTGACGGTGAAGTCGCGTCGCGCGAGATCCTCCTCGCTGCTGCCGGGGCGCACCTCGGGCAAGGAGCCGGGCGCGGGGTATGACTCGGCACGGCGCTCGGCGACGTCCACACGCGCGCCGTCCCACTCGAGCATGGCCGTGCCGAAGCGATCGTGCAGCGTCACCCGCGCGGGAGCCGAGGAGTCCGCGTCGATGCGCGCGGCGAGCTCGCGTGCGAGCGCGGCGGCGTCCCCGGCGAGCACCACGTCGAGCTCGCGCGGCGAGCGGCCGAGCAGCAGGTCGCGCACGGCGCCGCCGACCAATTCGAGGTCGGCTGTCCCCTCAGCCAACGCGAGCAGCTCGGGGCCGCCGGGCTGGGCGCGCAGCGCGTCGAGCACCTCGCGTCCGCGCGCGGCGGCCGTCGCGGAGCGCGCCCCGCTCACGCTCCCCCTGCCGTCTGCATCAGAGCTGGCGCACCGGGATGCCCGCCGCGGCGAGGTGCGCCTTGGCCTGCGCGACGGTGTAGCGGCCGTAGTGGAAGATCGACGCGCACAGCACCGCGTCGGCGCCGGCGGCGAGCGCTTGCGCGAGGTGCTCGAGCTCGCCGGCGCCGCCAGAGGCGATCACGGGAACGGCGACCGCCTCGCTGACGGCGCGCGTGAGCGGCAGGTCGTAGCCGTCGTTGGTGCCGTCGCGGTCCATGCTCGTCAGCAGGATCTCGCCCGCGCCGCGCTCCACCGCCTCGCACGCCCACTCGACCACGTCGCGCCCGGTGGGCGTGCGTCCGCCCGCGAGGTAGGCCTCCCATTCCAGCGGGACCGCCGTGGCCGGAGTAGCCGCCGTGGCCGTGTGTCCGTTTGAAAGTTCTGTATCACCATGGTTATACAATTTTTTCGATGACGACGATGACGACGACGACCCGGGCGCGGGCCGCCGGGCCTTGGCGTCGATCGCCAGCACCACGCACTGGGCGCCGAACACGTCGGCGAGCTCGTTGAGCAGCTCGGGGCGCTGCAGCGCGGCGGAGTTGACCGACACCTTGTCGGCGCCGGCGTCGAGCACGGCCTGCGCGTCGGCGACCGAGCGGATGCCGCCGCCGATGGTGAACGGCACGAACACCTCGTCGGCGCTGGCGCGCGCGAGCGCGGCGATCGTGTCGCGCCTCTCGTGCGTGGCGGTGATGTCCAGGAACACGACCTCGTCGGCGCCCTCGCGGTCATAGTGCGCGGCCAGCTCGACGGGATCGCCGGCGTCGCGGATGTCGAGGAATTCGACGCCCTTGACGACGCGCCCGCGGTCGACGTCCAGGCAGGGGATGACGCGCTTGAAATGCACGCTTTCAGCGTAGATGGTGTGACCGTGCCACATGTGGCACGGTCGGGAGGGCCGCATGCGGCCCTCCCCAGAGGCCGCACATGTGCGGCCTCACGGGCGGCGCATGCGCCGCCCGAACAGCGTCAATCGCTGAGGGTTCCCTTGGCTTCGGCGACGGTGAAGCGCCGCTCGTACAGGGCGGTGCCGACGATCACGCCGTCGAGCCCGTCGAGCGCGAGCTCTTTGCGTAGGCTCGCGAGCGCGTGCAGATCCGCGAGCTTGCCGATGCCGCCGGAGAAGATCACGCTGCCCTCCCCCACCGCGCGTGCGACCCATGCGACCTCGTCGCGGTTGGCGCCGTCGAGCATGCCGTCGTGGTCGATGTTGGTGAACACGAAGTTGCGCACGCCACGCTCGCGCAGCGCGGCGAAGGCGTCGCGGGCGGGCACGTCGGTGCTCTGGAGCCAGCCGTGGGTGGCGACGCAGCCACCGCGGACGTCGATGCCGACGAGGATCAGATCGGGGTCGTGCTCGTCTAGGCACTCGCTGAGCACGTCGGGGTCGGTGAACGCGACGGTGCCGAGGATCACGCGCGCAGCCCCCGCGTCGAGCGCTTCGCTGACGGCGTTGGCGGTGCGCAGGCCGCCGCCGAACTGAACCGGCACGCCTGCCTCGGTGGCGATCTTTCGCAGCTGCTCGAGGTTGACGGGCTGGCCGGCCTTGGCGCCGTCGAGGTCGACCACGTGCAGGTACTCGGCGCCCGCCTCGACCCATCCCCGCGCGGCGGACAGCGGGTCCTCGTCGTAGACCTTCTTTGCGTCGAAGTCGCCGCGGACGAGCCGCACGGCGTTGCCGCCGAGGATGTCGATCGCCGGGTAGAGCCTCACCGGGCGGCGGATGGCAGGTCGGCGGGCGCGGCGGCGCTGATGCAGATGCGCGCGAAGTTGGCGAGCAGGCGCAGGCCGGCGGCGGAGGACTTCTCGGGGTGGAACTGCACGCCGTAGAAGCAGCCGCGCTGCACGGCGCTGACGAACGGCGCGCCATACTCGGCGATGCCCAGGATGTCGTGCTCGTCGGCGGGGACGGGCGCGAGCGAGTGCACGTGGTAGAAGGCGCAGCTGCTCGGCAGCTCGGCGACGAGCGGGGAGTCCGGGCGCGTGAAGCGCACCTCGTTCCAGCCGATCTGCGGGAGCTTCAGCTCCCCGTGATCGAGCACGCGGACCTCGCCGGGCACGATGCCCAGGCCGTCGGCGCCGCCCAGCTCGCTGGAGTGCTCGAACGCGAGCTGCATGCCCAGGCAGATGCCCAGCACGGGCGTGCCCGCGTCGACGCGGGCACGCAGCAGCTCATCGAGCCCGAGCTCGCGGAGGTTGCCCATCGCACGCGGGAACGCCCCCACGCCGGGCACGACGATGCCCGCGGCGTCGCGCAGGCGCTCGTGCTCGCTGGTGACGAGCGCACGCGCGCCGACGTGCTCGAGCGCCTTCTCGACCGAGCGGCGGTTGCCCATGCCGTAGTCGAGCACAGCGATCTCGATCGGCTCGTCGACCAGCGGGGTCACCCGGTCGGGTGTCTCGTGGATCGTACTGTCGGCCATTTCGTCAGTCATCTGGTGAGCGTTCCCTTGGTGCTGGGGACGCCCGTCTCGGTGGGGTCGATGGCGACGGCCTGGCGCAGGGCGCGCGCGAACGCCTTGAAGGCTGCCTCGATCATGTGGTGGGCGTTGCTGCCGGTTTCCACGCGCAGGTGCAAAGTGAGCTTGGCGGCGTTGGCGAGCGCGCGGAAGAACTCCTCGGTGAGCTCGTGCTCGAAGCCGCCGGTGGCGCCGGGCGGCAGCTCGGCCTCGAACAGCGTGAACGGACGCCCGGAGACGTCGATCGCGCAGCTCGCGCGCGCCTCGTCCATCGGCACGGTCGCCGAGCCATAGCGGGCGATCCCGGCACGGTCGCCGAGCGCGCGGTCGAGCGCCTGGCCGAGCACGATGGCGGTGTCCTCGGCGGTGTGGTGCGCGCCCGTGTGCAGGTCGCCGCTGACGTTCACGTCGAGGTCGATGCGCCCGTGGCGTGCGAGCAGGTCGAGCATGTGGTCGAGGAAGCCCACGCCGGTCTGGCGCGCGCCCGCGCCAACCCCTTCGAGGGTCAGCGTCAGGCGCACGTCGGTCTCGGCGGTGGCGCGCTCGATCGTGGCTGTGCGACTCATTGCGCTGGATTCTCCCGCACGCGGGCCTCCATCGACTCCGCGTGCACTGCAAAGCCCTCCGCGCGGGCGATCGGCGCACCCGCGGCGGCGAGCGTGGCGGCGGCGGGGCCGATGCGCACCTCGGACATCGTGCGGCGGAAGTGGCGTGGTGAGAGCGTGGAGGCGAAGCGCGCGGCGCCCCCTGTGGGCAGCACGTGGTTGGAGCCGGCTACGTAGTCGCCGAACGCGGTGGCGCTGTCGATGCCGATGAACAGGCAGCCGGCGCAGCGGACCTGCGGCGCGAGCGCCTCGATCTCCGTCCCGATCAGCTGGAGGTGCTCGGGGGCGAATGCGTTGGCGAACGCGACGGCGTCGCGCGCGTCTCCGACCTCGACGAGCGCGAACGCGGCCTCGCCCACCGTCGGGCGTTCGACGACGAGTTCTATGAGTGTGTCGGCGAGCGCGTCGAGTACCGCTTGGGATGGTGTGACGGCGGCCACGAGGCTGCCCGCGCCGTGCTCGGCCTGGGCGAGCATGTCGAGCGCGGCGAGGCGCAGCTCGCGCTCGTCGAGGTCCGCGCCGAGCGCGACGAGCAGGTCGCTGGGGCCGGCGAAGCCGTCGATGCCGACGGTCGCGGACAGCTGGTGCTTGGCCTCCTGCACGTACAGGTTGCCGGGGCCGACGATCACGTCGACGCGCTCGACCGTGTCGGTGCCGTGGGCGAGCGCAGCGATCGCGTGCGCGCCGCCCATGCGGTACACGCGCTCGACGCCGCACAGGCGGCAGGTGCCGAGGATGAACGGGTCGATCTGCCCGTCGGGGCCAGGCGGCGCGCACACGGCGACGTCGAGCACGCCGGCGGCGCGCGCGGTGACGACGCCCATGACGACGGTGCTCGGGTACGCGGCGCGCCCGCCGGGGACGTACACGGCGGCGGAGCTGACTGGCACCTCGCGCAGGACGATGCGCTGCCCCTGGGGAAGCTGGACGCTGGCGTCGCGCCCGACGCCAGCGTCTGCGACGAGCGCGACGTTGGTGATCGCCACCTGCAGCCCGGCGATCAGCTCGAGCGGAAGGTGCTTGATCGCCTCGTCGAGCTCCGCGTCGGGGACGCGCAGCGGCCGTGGCTGGTTGCCGGCGGTGTCGAAGCGGCGCGTGTAGTCGATGACGGCGGCGTCGCCGCGGGCGCGCACCGCGGCGATGATCTCGCGCACCTGCTCGGCGACGGAGTCGCCGTCGGGCACGAGCTGGCGCACGCGCGCGGCGGCGCCCGCGGGCCCGCCGAGCCGCTGCACCTCATCGCCGCTGAGGCGCTCGATCCGCATGTCAGCCGCCGTCGGGCGCGCCGCGTCCGCGCGCCGCGGCGGGCAGCTCGCGCAGCCGTCGGAGGAACTCGTCGATGGCGGCGGCCTTGAGCTTGTGCGCGACCGGGTTTGCGATCAGCCTGGCGGTGCACTCGAGGATCTCCTCGCGCACGACGAGGTTGTTCTCGCGCAGCGTCGTGCCGGTGGCGGTCAGGTCGACGATCGCCTCGACCATGCCGGTCAGCGGCGCGAGCTCGACGGAGCCCTTGACCTCGACGATCTCGGCCTGCCTGCCGGTCTGCTCGAGGTGGCGCGCGGCGATGCGCGGGTACTTGGTGGCGACGCGCATCACGCCGAGGCGGCGCAGCGCCTCGTGCGCGGGGTCGGGCCCGGCCTTGCTGGCGAGCACCATCACGCAGCGCCCGAAGCCGAGGTCGAGCAGCTCGTAGACCTCGCGCCCCGCCTCGCCGGAGTCGCCGGCGGATTGCTCGAGCAGGACGTCCTTGCCGGTGACGCCGAGGTCGGCGGCGCCGGCCTCGACGTAGGTGGGCACGTCGGACGGGCGCATGGTGATCACGCCGATGTCCTCGAACAGCAGCTTGCGGTCGTTGGAGCGCAGCTCGGCGGTGTCGAGCCCGAGCGCGGCGAGCAGGTCGACGGTCCCGTTGAACAGCGCTCCGCGGGGCACGGCGATGGTGAGGCCGTTGATGGCGCTCATGATGAGACCCCACCGGCGTCGGCGGCCTCGGATCCACCATCGGCCCCGACGATTCGCGGGGCGGCGGTCGTGCCAGTCGTGGCGCGCGTGAGCAGCGCGCCGGTCCCGCGCTCCTCGCCGGCGAGCGCGATGTGCAGGCGGTCGACGCCGAGCGCGAAGCCGACCGCGGGCAGGCTGCGACCGAAGCGCGCGAGCAGCTCGTCGTAGCGTCCGCCGCCGCCGATGGGCGAGCCGAGCGCGGGGTCGTACACGTCGAACACGGCGCCGGTGTAGTAGCCGATGTTGCGCACGAGCCCGAGGTCGAAGATCACGCGCGCGGCGACGTCGGGCTCGAGCAGCTCGTGCACGCGCCTGAGGCCGGTGACGGCCTCCTGCGCCTGCGCGGGGGTGTCGCTCAGCACCTCGGGGCCGCCGCGGCGCTGTGGCACCTCGAGCAGCAGCTCGGCGGCCTCGCCCGTGACCCCGGAATCGGCGAGGTCGCGCTCGAGGCCGACGAAGTCGCGCAGCACGAGCGTCTCGAGCAGGCCGGCGCGGGCGGCGTCGGGCACGTCGAGGCTGGCCATCAGCGCGGGGAACAGCGAGGCGTCGCCGAGGCCGATGCGGTAGTCCTTGAGGCCGGTGGCGTCGAGCGCGTGGCACAGCACGGTGAGCGCCTCGGCGGTGCCCTGCGGCGCGGGCGCTCCGATCAGCTCGATGCCCGCCTGCAGCAGCTCGCGCGGCTGTCCGCGCTGGGGTCGCACGCCGCGGTAGCAGTGGGCGAAGTAGCAGAAGCGCAGCGGCGGCTCGCTCGAGCCATAGCGCGTGGCGACGACGCGCGCGATCGGCACGGTCATGTCCGAGCGCAGCGCGAGCACGGCGCCGGTCTCGTCGAACACGCGGTAGGCGGGCCGCGCGTCGGCCATGTCGGCGCGCTCTAGCACAGACTCGTACTCGAGCGCGGGCGTGTACACCTCGCCGTAGCCGTGGCGCTCGAACACACCGCGCAGGACGTCGGTGATGGCGCGCACCTCGCGCGTCTCGTCTGGAAGCACGTCGCGCGTGCCGCTCGGGATCGGGTGGATCATGAGGACCCCGAGATTATGCGTGCACTGGCTCCGTGGCCACGCGCTCGATGCGCGCGCCGAGGTCGCGCAGGCGCTCATCGATGCGCTCGTAGCCACGGTCGATCTGGCGGATGTTGCCGATCTCGCTGCGCCCGTCGGCGCACAGCGCCGCGAGCAGCATCGCCATACCGGCGCGGATGTCGGGAGACTCGACGCGCTCGCCGCGCAGCCGGCGCGGGCCGGTGACGATCGCGCGGTGCGGGTCGCACATGACGATGTCGGCTCCCATCAGGATCAGCTTGTCGGTGAAGATCAGGCGGTTCTCGAACATCCACTCGTGCACGAGGATCGAGCCCTCGGCCTGGGTGGCGAGCGCGACGGCGATCGAGGTGAGGTCGGCGGGGAACGCCGGCCAGGGCCCGTCCTGGATCTTGCTCTTGTACTCGCCGACGTCGGCCTGCACGACGAGCTTCTGCCCTCCGGGCACGACCACGTCGTTGCCCTGCAGCTCGGAGCGCAGCCCTACGCGTTCGAACACGAGCCGGATCATGCGCAGGTCGCCGGGAACGGTGTCCTTGATGCGCAGCTCGCCGCCGGTGATGCCGGCGAGCGCCATGAAGCTGCCGATCTCGATGTGGTCGGGCGCGATGTGGTGCTCGCAGCCGTGCAGGCGCTCGGCGCCGTTGACGGTGATGACGTTGGAGCCGATGCCGTGGATGTCGGCGCCCATCTTGACGAGCATCCGCGCGAGGTCCTGCACGTGCGGCTCGCACGCGGCGTTGCCGATGACGGTGGTGCCGGGCGTGAGCGCGGCGGCCATGAGGGCGTTCTCGGTGGCCATCACCGACGGCTCGTCCATGAACACGTCCGTCGGTCGCAGGCCGCGTGGCGCGCTGAGCACGATCACGCCGTCGCAGTCGGTGACGGCGCCCATGGCGCGAAAGGCGTCGAGGTGCGGATCGAGACGGCGGCGGCCGATGACGTCGCCACCGGGGGGCGGCATGACCGCCCGGCCGAAGCGGGCGAGCAGCGGGCCGGCGAGCAGGAACGACGCTCTGATCGACTCCGCCAGCTCTCGGTCGATCTCGACCTCGTGCACGTCGGCTGCGCACAGCGCGACCTCGTTGGCCTGACGCCAGGTGACGTGCACGCCGATCGCGACGAGGATCTCGAGCATCGCCTCGACGTCACGGATGCGCGGGACGTTGCCCACGACGATCTCGTCCTCGGTGAGGACGCTGGCGGCGAGGATCGGCAACGCCCCGTTCTTGTTTCCGGCGGGCACCATCGTGCCGGACAGCGGGACGCCGCCTTCGATGACGAACTTCTCCATGAGCTTAGGGCGTCGCCGGGATCCCGTGGTGGGCCCGCTGGCGAGGCGCTCGGCAAGCCTAACAGCCATCTCCCGAGTCAAGTTCTAGGCGCCAGGCGAACGACCTGCACCGCAGGGCCGGCCGTCCCTCTCCCGTCTCGTCCAGGCGGCCACGATCTGCAATTTTGCTTGCAGCCCAGGCGCCGGATTTCCGCATTCCAGAGCCACTTTCCCGGCTAGCGAGCCACGCGCACAGGTGTTCGTATCGGTTCCGTCCGTGCGCGAACGTACCTTGCGAACACATGTTCTATCGGACGAGAACATCAACGCTTGCACAGCGCGCGCTCGGTGCCCTGCGCCTGACCCGCTCGTTCCTTTTGCTCGAGGACGACTACGACGTCGACTGGGAGGTCGACCCGAACGAGCACCTTCAGGCGCCACATCCGCACCGGGCGTCGCTGCGCGGGCGCGAGCGTACCCGCCGGGCAGGCCAGCCGACGCCCCGCAACCACGTGTGCGTGACGCCGGTGCGCGCGACAAGCCACCAACGACAACGACCGCCCCGGAGGGCGGCCGTGTCGGACTGTTGAAGAAACCGGCGGCGTCCTACTCTCCCAGGCCCTTGCGGGCCAAGTACCATCGGCGCTGAGGGGCTTAACTGCTCTGTTCGGAATGGGAAGAGGTGTTTCCCCCTCGCCAAGGCCACCGGAAAAAGGCGAAAGACCACGCCTCCCACGGTCCCTCAAAACTGCACAGCGCCACAAGCGGGTATCACTAAAAAATCCGTCAAGCCCTCGACCCATTAGTACCGGTCTCCTGCAGACGTTGCCGTCCTTCCAGATCCGGCCTATCAACCTGGTGGTCTACCAGGGGTCTTACTCCCTCTAGGGGATGGGAGAGTTCATCTTGAGGCCGGCTTCCCGCTTAGATGCTTTCAGCGGTTATCCGATCCACACGTAGCTAGCCTGC
>DASZFY010000005.1:0-13303 GCA_035939335.1 Solirubrobacteraceae bacterium
GCCGGCCTCAGCTGGGGAAGGCCGGCTCCCGGTCTCGGTGAGCGAGACGCTGTCCGGCCTGGAAACGAGCACGCTCTACCATTACCGGCTGGCCGCGACCAGCAGCGCCGGCACCAGCTACGGCGAAGACAAAACCTTCACCACGGGCTATCCGGCCGGCTGGCTCATCAATGGCAGCGCACCAAAACTCAAGCCAATCAAGGCCGAAGGCACGGTCGTCCTCGAAGACGACGGCCTAGAAGCCGCCGTAGAATGCACCGTCAAGACAGAAGGCGAAGTGACAGGCAAGAACGGGGCCATCACAAAAGTCACGAACACGAAAGGCGAAACCAAGTTCGCCTGCCACACGATCAGGTCGGGGTTCTGCGGCGAAGCAGCGATCGAAGTACAAGCGACCGGCCTTCCGTGGGGCACAGAAATGAGCGACGCGCCATTGACGAACGCCAAGGGCGAACTAACAGGCTATGAACCACGCGATCGCTTCTACGATACGCCTAACCCCGCAGGCTGGCAATTGAGCTGCAAATTCCTTGGGAGCACCGCAGAAGACATATGCACAGGAGAACCATCGGGCAACGTCGAAAACATCGCCACGGGGGTGCCCATCGAATTCGACTCGAAATCACCCGCGCTGGCGTGTACGGGTAGCACGCTCGGGGCCGGCAGCGTGGAAGGCACGCTGATAGCGGCGGCCACCGAAGGCACGCTCAGCGTCTACGGCGGAAAGACCGGACCGCTTCCGCCAGCGGTCAGCACACGCGAAGTTAGCGGCGTCACAAACACCAGCGCGACGCTTAACGGCACCGTAGCAGCCAAGGGAGCAAAAACCGAATACTGGTTTGAATACGGAACGAGCACTGGCTACGGCACCAGGATTCCGGTATCGCCGGGCTCAGCGGGAGAAGGCCGCACGCGCGTGGAAGTAAACCAAACGCCCGCCGGTCTCCAGGCGAACACGCTCTATCACTACCGCCTCGTCGCCAAAAGCAGCGCCGGTACCACCGACGGCGAAGACAAAACGGTCACTACAAGATGATGGCTGGGTCCCCATCCATATACCCTGAACAGCATGCAGCGGACCCTGAGTTCTACGATTCCTGTGCTGCTCCTGCTCGTGATGGCAGCAGGGGCGAGCGCGGCGCGCGGCCGCGGAGCGTCTGCGCCGGTAAGATGCGCCCCGGGCGCGCATATTCTGTCTGCTGATTCGCGGGCGATGCTGTACACGGTGCGCGAACGCGAGGTCGTTCCGTTTGTGGGGGGAGGCCACGAGGTTCAGACTGTGATCGCTACGCGTGGTTGCGTCTATGGCCGGAAGGGCTCCTACAAGCTGGGCGAAGAATTGGTGCCGGCAGGAACCGAAGACGATGGGTATACGCGGCACTACGTGCTCGCCGGTGCGACCGTCGCATATGAAAAGTTCTTCACGACGGAGACTCGTTATACACGCGAAGGAGAAGCCACGAGGACATCGTGGCGCGTGATCGTCCGGGACCTTCGCACCGGCCGTGTGCTTCATGATGTGCCCACCGGTACGCCGCTGAAACCGGAATCAGGATATATCGGTGTCGGCAATATCGTGGCACTCGTCGTCGCGACTGACGGGTCGGTGGCGTGGGTCGCGGAACACTACGAGAGGTCTGCAACGCCGAGTGGGACTGAAGCACCGTATTTCGACGTGTACGCGGTAGACGGGTCGAGACACGGCTAGTGGCGTCCGGCACAAATGTGGCCCCATCGTCACTGGCTCTCTCGAGTGGCGCGGCGAACATTGGCTCGTACCCGCACTCGATCGCGGGCAGCACGCTGTACTGGGCACAGGAAGGCAAGTCGTTTTCAACGACGCTGAACTGAAGGCCTCGCTGACGGATAATCTGCGGAGGCTCACACGAGTGCACGCCGGCTGGCCGTGTAGCGCTGGCTTCCCAAGCGAAAGGTCGCGGGTTCGAGACCCGTTCGCCGCTTGAGGGAGGCTCAGAGGTCGAGCAGGAAGCGCAGCGCGCGAGCGGCCTCGAACGTGACTTCGTCTTCCACGGCCCCGAGGCGGCTTACCAGACGCTGCTCGGAGACGGACGTGACGTCCTCGCACTTCGCGTAGCTGACCTCGTCGAGCCCCGAGCCATCTCGGTCGATCTCGATGTGAGACGGCAGGCCGCGATAGGTCGTCGTGATCGGCACCACGACGACGACGCCGGCTCGACTTTCGTTCAGCGAGTCAGCCGAGACGACCAGGGCGGCCCGCCTGCCCGACTGCTCCCGTCCGACGGGGTCACCGAAGTCGGCCAGCCACACCTCGCCCCGACGAGGGCTCACGAGGAGCGGTCGCGCAGCGCGGCGCTCTCATCAGCACGCTCGGCCTCGATCTCGCTCCACGCGCCCGGGTCGGCGCGTAGAGCCTCGTAGCGGGCGGAGAGCCGATCGAAGAAGACACGCCGCTCCAGCGCGTCGGCGGCCTCGTCTACCAACTGACTCATGGGACGGCCGGTTGCCCGCGCCAATCTGGCGAAGCGATCACGGGTCGGCTCGCTCACCCTGATGGTCGTGCTCATACCGGTCAGTCTACGATATCGGCGCTTTATTTGTCTACAAACTGCTGTGGCGGCACGAGGCGGGACGTCCCGCCGATCTGTTATCTTGTATCTACAAGATAGGCGAGGCACCTGACCCCCGGGCGCTCGCCCGGGCGGCGAGGGCTCTCGCTAAGGCCCAGAGGACGAGGAGCGCACCATGCGTGAGAGAGTTGGCAGGGAGGTCGTGATCGTGGAGGCGGCGCGCACGCCGATTGGGCGCGGCAAGCACGAGACCGGCTACTACGCCGACGTGCACCCGAACGAGCTGCTCGGCGCGTGCTACGGCACGGTGATCGAGCGCGCGGGCATCGCGCCGGAGCTGGTCGAGGACGCGATCGCCGGGTGCGTGGGGCAGGTGGGCGAGCAGTCCCAGAACATCGCGCGCAACGCGTGGCTGCAGGCCGGGCTGCCGGTGACGACGCCCGCGGTCACGATCGACCGCCAGTGCGGCTCGGCGCAGCAGGCGGTGAACTTCGCCGCGGCGCAGATCGCCGCCGGCGTGCACGACGTGGTGATCGGCGGCGGGGTCGAGCACATGGGGCACGTGCCGATGGGCGCCAACGCGGCGCACCCGGAGGAGACCGGCGTGCCGTTCCCGCCCGCGCTGATGGACCGCTACGAGCTGATCCCCCAGGGGCTCAGCGCGGAGCTGATCGCCGAGCGCTGGGAGATCCCGCGCGCCGAGCTGGACGAGTTCGGCGTGCGCTCGCAGCGGCTTGCCGCGCGCGCGACCGACGAGGGCCGCTTCGAGCGCGAGATCGTGCCGATGCGAGTCAACGGCTCGACCTACGTCAGCGACCAGGGAATCCGCCCGGACACGAACATGGAGGCGCTCGCGAAGCTGAGGCCCGCGTTCAAGCCCGACGGGCGCATCACCGCGGCGACCTCCTCGCAGATCTCAGACGGGGCCGCGGCGGTGCTGTTGATGAGCGCCGAGAAGGCGGCCGAGCTCGGCCTGAAGGCGCGCGCGCGGATCGTCGACCAGGTGACCGCGGGCGTGGACCCGGTGATCATGCTCACCGGCCCGATCCCCGCGACGCGGATGATCCTCGAGCGCAACCGGCTGGCGATCGCCGACGTCGACCTGATCGAGATCAACGAGGCGTTCGCGTCGGTGGTGCTCGCCTGGAGGCGCGAGCTCTCGCCCGACATGGACCGCGTCAACGTCAACGGCGGCGCGCTCGCGCTCGGGCACCCGCTCGGCTCCTCGGGCGCGCGTCTGATCACCACGCTGCTGCACGAGCTCGAGCGCTCCGACAAGGAGCTCGGCCTGGTGACGATGTGCACGGCCGGCGGGACCGGGCCGGCGACGCTGATCCAGCGGATCTGAGCATGGACGCGAACATGCGGCGCGGCGCGCAGGCGGCACAGGAGATCGGACGCGACTGCCTGGCCGTGCGCGTGCGGCTGCTGGGCCGGGCCGTCACGCGGATCTACGACGCCGCGCTGCGCCCGCACGGGCTGACGATCGCCCAGCTCAACCTGCTGACCTCGATCGCCACCAGGCAGCCCGTGGCCGCCGGCCAGGTCGCGGAGCTGCTCTCGATGGAGATCTCGACGCTGTCGCGAAACGCGCGGCTGCTCGAGGACGACGGGCTGATCCTGATCGAGCGCGCGCGGCACGGCAACGGGCGCGTGCTGAGCCTCACCGGCGCGGGCGCGGACAAGCTCGCCGAGCTGCGCCCCGCATGGCGCGCCGCCCAGCGACAGGCGCAGGAGCTGCTCGGCGACGAGGCGGCCGGCTCGATCAGACGGCTCGTCGACCGCATGTTCGCCGAGCCCGGCTCGGCTCAGAGCGCCGAGTGAGCTCGTCGCGTCACGGGGTTTCGTAGCCGCGCGTCTTAAGGTTGCGTCGAGGACGCTCCGATACTGTCCCAAATCATGCGCGGATTCGCCAAAGTGGCCGTCGATCTCTGACGCCGTTTGTCTGCGTAGTCTGTCCCAATGGCGCCGCGAACGCAGGCCGTCTACTACCGCGCGAGCAATGGGTCTGAGCCCGTCGATGACGGCGAATGGATGCCCAGTGCCGTCAGCCGCCCCGCGCGGCGGGCCACGATGCGCCAAGAACGGCGAGCTTCGCAATATTGCTAAGTAGAGACGACTGTCATTCCGATCTCGCCGTGAGGAACCCAGACGTGAGTACAAGCGATAAGCGCTCCCACCAGAGCCACGAAGACGCGTCGCCCGTTGGCTTGACGCACAGGGCGGGCAGCCGCAGGCGTGCCCAACGCAGCGCCGTCTACCGCGAGGAGCTGCGCCGTCTGGCGCCGTATGAGGGACTCTCGAGGATCGTGATCGCTCGTCGTCAGGCGCTCGGCCTGACTCAGCAGGAGCTCGCCGAGCGAGTCGGCACGAGCCATTCGGTGATCTCGCGCATCGAGAGCGGCCAGCGCCCGACCAGCGTCACGACGCTCCGCCGACTCGCCGGCGCATTCGAGACGCATCTCGTCGTCGGATTCAGCGACGAACCGGAGGCCATGGCCGAGCACGATCTCGTCGCCGTGTCGTGACAAGCGCTGGGCGCACTGCGCCGAGCGCCCACCCACCCGTCGCGCATGGGGCGTCACCGCCCCGCGCGCGACGGGACTCTCGGGAGCTGCCTACGCCGCGGTGATCACCGCGTCGCCCTTGGGTCCTTTCAGTTTGTCCTTGCCGGTCACGGTGACGGTGCCGAATTCACCAGACAGGCCTTTGCCGCCTTCGAATTCGAGGACGCTGTTCCCGACTTTCGGGCTGAGCGATCCCCTGAACGTCCCGAAGGACTTGCCTTTTTTGCATTTGAACGAGAGTTCGATGCCTTCGATCGCGTCCCTGACTCCGGGCGCGGGCGGTTCGAGCGCCAGATGCGAGTGCCATGGCAGGTTGTGGGCCGTGACTTCCATCGCCGTCGCGCACAGCGGCGCTGGCCCCGTTTCCTTGCAGCCGGTGAGCTTGAACGTGGTCATTTCGTCGAGGCCCGGCCCGCCGCTCGCCGGGTTGGAGATCTTCTCGACGTCGGTGACTTTGCAGGTGACATCGACGCCGAACTGCGTCAGGTCGAAGGTGAGCGTGCCGCTGGTTTTGACGGTCACCGTTTCCGGGCCGATTTCCTTGCCGTTGCTGAGCCAGCGGGGCACCGGTTCTGCGTTCGCCGGCATCGCGCTCGCCACGAGGGCGGCGAGGGCGAGCAGCGGTGTGAGCGCTGCGAGACGCGTGCTTCTCATTCGGGCTCCTCCTGATGTGTACGAGGGATCGCGAGGGGCGCGTGCGCGTTGCCCGCGACTGCCACGTCGGATGCGGATCGCGATGCGGCACAGCTGCCCCCCTACTGCCGCCGGGTCCGGTCGCCCGGATGCGCCAGACGGTACTCCTCCTCCGCTCCCGTTGCCGCGTGTGCCACGGCGAGCCCGACCGCGGCGACGCGGGGAGCGCCGGGGCCCGTTGCGCTCGCGGCCGGTTCTATGCGAACATACGTTCGTATGGGCAACCCTCCCTTCAGGCCGCTGCGCGACATCGAACACGAGGCTGGGCGTGGCGATCTGCGCATGGCGGTCTCGCTCAGCCGCGACTACGCCCGCGAAAAGGGCCAGCCGATCCCGCTCGGCGTCGCGCTGCGGCTGCTGCCGCTGGTGGCGCGGCGCAGCCCGGTGGAGTACGACGCCTATGCGCTGCGCTGGCTGGCGCGCTGGGTCGCCGAGACGCCCGCGGCGACGATCGTGCGGGCCGTCGAGGTTGCGGCCTCGCTCGCCGAGCTGCCCGAGGATCCCGACGCGTTCGAGGCCCTGTGCGAGCAGATCCGGTGGAGTCCCTGAGCGGGTTCGCGCACGTTTGGGAAGGAATTTGCGTCATCGCGGTCTCTGTGTCCGACAAGTTCCCGGGCTCGATCCGGGGCGCCTTCGCGCGCCCTGCGGGCCCGGCGATAACACCTAGCCAAAGGAGAGACGTGATGCGGATTTCACGGCGTGGCGTTGCGCTGCTGACGACGGTTGCACTTGCTGGATCTGCGGGCGCGACGGCCACGAGCGCCGTCGCGATGCCACGGGCGCTGCTGCGCAGCTCGATCGCACCGAGCGTGCCGAGCGACCCGATGCTGCACGGCGTGGAAGCCGGCGGCGCCCCGTGGGTGATCAGGAAAGGCAAATCCTTCATCCGCCTGCTCAGCAACGGCGAACTGCAGGCCAAAATCAGCGGCCTGATCATCCCCGAACTCGGCAACCCCGGCCCGGTCGCCTCGGTCGACGCCTCGCTCTACTGCGCCAACGAAACGATGCCCGCGGCCGTCACCGGCACGTTCCCGCTCTCCAAGAAAGGCAACGCGATGATCGAAGAAACGATCGTGCTGCCGAGCACGTGCCTGACGCCGGTCGTGCTCATCAACCCGCTGGGGATCGGCTCGATCTACATCGCCACCAGCGGCTTCGTCGGCTGAGCGAGTAGGGCCGCCCGACCGCGCAGTGAGGACCCGGTTCGACTAGCTCCGGGTCCTCACGCACGGTCACACGGGGCACTGCCACCTACTCGGGGGATCCCCGTGCTCCGTATTGCCGGGCAGTCCCTCGGCGCCCTTACGGCTACCGACCACTTGGCGCGTCAGGTCCAGCCCGGCGACCATCACGCTATGAAAAGGTCAGACGAAAGTCAGCGGGTGTCTCTAGCTCGGCGCCAGCGCCTGCTCGGCCGTCCAGTTCTCCAGGAACGAGGCCGTGTCGGCGGCTTGCAGCGGCCTTGCCAGCAGGAAGCCCTGGCCGCTGTCGCAGCGCTCGCCCTGTAGCAGGCTGAGCTCGGTCATCTGCTCGATGCCCTCGGCGAAGGTCTCGATCGAGAGCGCCTTGCCGAGCTGCACGAGCGTGCGGATGATCGTCTCGCCCTCCTCGTTGTGGGTCATCTGCGTGATGAACGAGCGGTCGATCTTGAGCGCGTCCACGGACAGCCGCTGCAGGTGGGCCATCGAGGAGTAGCCCGTGCCGAAGTCGTCGATCGCGATGCGCACGCCGAGCTGCTTGACGCTCGCCAGGAGCGCGGCGCTGCGTTCGAGGTCGCGCATCACGGCCGTCTCGGTGATCTCGATCGTGAGCGCCGCCGGCTCCAGGGCCGCCTGCGCGAGCGCGCCCGCGACGTCCTGCACCAGCTCGTCGCGGTCGAGCTGGCGCGCCGAGACGTTGACCGCGACGCCGATCGCGTGCCCGCGCTCGCGCCAGCTGGCGCACTGCCTGCACGCCTCCTCGAGCACCCAGCGGCCGACCTCGACGATCAGTCCCGTCTCCTCGAGCAGCGGGATGAAGTCGCCCGGCTGCACCAGCCCGCGGCTCGGGCTGCGCCAGCGGATCAGCGCCTCCATGCCCGTCGGGCGCATGTCGGTGAGGTCGAACGTCGGCTGGTAGACGAGGAAGAACTCCTCGTGCTCGAGCGCCACCTGCAGGTCCATCTCGAGTTCCATGCGCGACTGCACCGCCGTCTGCATGCCCGATTCGAACACCACGTAGCGGTTGCGGCCGTCCCACTTGGCCTGATACATCGCCACGTCGGCGTCGCGCAGCAGCTCGTCGGCGCTCGCGCGCTCGCCGATGGCGATGCCGATCGAGGCGCCGATCTTCAACGTCTGCTCGGAGCCGGCCAGCTTGAACGGCTGGTCGAGCGCTTCGAGCACGCGCTCGGCCATCAGCTCGGGCCCGGAGGCGAACGACATCTCGCCGGCGATCACCACGAACTCGTCTCCGCCGAGCCGCCCGATCGCGTCGGCCTCGCGCACCACCGCCACCAGGCGCGCGGCGACGGTGCGCAGCAGCTCGTCGCCGACGGCGTGGCCGAGCGAGTCGTTGATCGTCTTGAAGTTGTCCAGGTCGATGAACAGCGCGGCGGGGGCCGTCTGCTCGCGCCGCGCGCGCGTCATCAGCTGCTCGACGCGGTCGAGCACGAGCGTGCGGTTGGGCAGGCCCGTGAGCGCGTCGTGGGTCGCCATGAACGCCAGCTCGCGCTGGCGGCGCTCGAGCTCCTCGTCGGCGCGCCGGCGCTCGCTCTCGAAGGACTCGCACATGCGTACCAGCGTCACGTTGAGGCTGCGCTGGAGCATCGCGAGCGCCTGCTCGCGCACGCCGGGCGCGAGCGCGAGCTCCAGCGCGCACTCGCCCAGCACCTCCCGGGCGGCGTCGCACCAGCGCAGGCAGCGCTTGGTCACCTCGTTGAGCGGCGCGGCGCGCTGCGAGGCGAGCTGGCCGAAGATCAGCCAAGCCTCCTGGCCGACCTCGCGCGCGACCTCCGGGCCCTCGCCGGCCATCCACCGGGAGACGGCGATCGTCGAGACGTGCCCGACGCGCAGGAAGCGCTCCTCGACCGCGGGCTCGAGCCGGCCGCTCGACTGCTCGCTGAGGCGCAGCATCGCCGCGACCACGTCGTCGGTGCGCGCTTTCAGCGCCTGTCCGAGCCGGCGCAGGTCCGGGTGGGTGAGCTCTGCCGCGGAGTCTGACATCGCTCAGCGGATCGGCACGCGGCCGGCTGCGGCTTTATGCCTTGATGAGCGCGCCCTTGCCGTCTGCTATCGACAACTGCTTGTCGACCACGCTTCTCAGCGCCTCGACGATGAGCGGGTCGAACTGCGTGCCGGCGTGCTCGACGAGCTCCGCCAGGGCGCTCTCGTCGGGCATCGCGCGGCGGTACGAGCGGTTGGTGGTCATCGCGTTGAACGCGTCGCAGCAGGAGATGATGCGCGCCGCCCGTGGGATCTGCTCGCCGCGCAGCCCGTCGGGGTAGCCGCTGCCGTCCCAGCGCTCGTGGTGGGAGCGCACGATCTGCCCGACCTCGCCCATGAAGCCGCCGACGCGCTCGAGCATGCGCTGGCCCTCGACCGTGTGGGTCTTGATGATCTCCCACTCGTCCGGGTCCAGAGCGCCGGGCTTGTTCACGATCTCCTTCGGCACGGCGATCTTGCCGACGTCGTGCAGCAGCGCTCCGAACTCGACCATGCGCTGCTCCTCGAGGTCCAGGCGCAGCTCGCGGGCGACGTCCAGCGCGAGCCTGACGACGTCCTTGCAGTGCTCGCCCGTGTAGCTGTCGTCGGCCTCCACGACGTCCCCGAGCAGCAGCGCGGTGCCGCGGTAGGCGTCGCCCAGCTCGATCAGCTGCTCCAGGCGCGCGCGGCGCTCCCCGGAGAACCAGCGCAGCACTGCGAACAGCGGCGCGATCAGCACGATCGCCCACGCGCGCTCCTGGGCGGCGATCGCGACCACCAGCCCGATCGGCGCGAGCGCCAGGTCGATCAGGTAGACGGGGCGCGACTCGGCGATCACCTCGCCCAGCCCGACGCCGTCGCGCAGGCGTTCCCAGACCGTGTTCGCCGTCAGGTCGCAGGCGAACTGGGCGACCAGCGCGAGCGCCAGCACCCACCAGCGCCCGTCGGGGCTGTGGTCGTGGGCGAGGCACAGCACGAGCGCCGGGCCGAGCGCGAACCAGCTGTTGCCGGGCGCCGTCAGGATGCGGCTGACGGGCGTGCTGCCGCGGAGCGCGCCGGGGACGAGCGCGAGCGTGAGCGCGAGCGCCACCAGCAGCGGCGCGAGCGGCGCCGGGACGGCGAAGAGCATCGGCACGAACACAGCCTCGGTGGGGACCGTGAAGCCGGCGCCGATCTCCACGCGCACCACGCTGGCGGCGGCCATGGCGAGCACGTACAGCGCCGCCTTGACCGGCGAGAGCGTCCCCTGATGGCCGGCGAGCAGCGCCAGCGCGCCGGCGGCGGCGAGGAAGCTCGCGCCGAGCAGCAGCGCGGCGCGGCGCTCGGCGTCGACCATCCGCTGCTGGCGCCCGGCGAAGGACGCGCGCAGGCGCTCGGATTGGGTGTAGGCGTTGGCTGACATGGCGGCCTTCCTCCCGCATATCGTCAGCTTCCCCCCGCAAACCCAAGCGTGGGAACCGATTCGGGGCCGAAAGGCGGGTCAAGATCGACTCTTTGGAATTTGAGCCGCTATTGGCGGCGGCGATCTCGTACAGGCGTCCGTCCGGCTTGTCTGGCGGGTATCACCGTCCGATGCTCTGGCACACCCCAGAACACAAACGGACTGAAAAAGGGCAAACCCACCGCGAGGTGGGGACGCAAAGCTAGAGGTCTCATGCGAGATAGCTCAGCCGCCAGCTCAAAAGCACGGAGGCTCAATGTGATCTCGCTCCCCTCAAGTCTAACCCTCAACCGACCCAGGTTCCCGCGAGCGCGCGCGCTCGCGCTCGTCCCGGCGGTCGCGCTCGTGACCGGGCTCGGCGCCTTCTCCGCCGCGCCCGCCCAGGCCGCGCTGATCAGCACCTCGGCCTGCAACGAAGCCTCGCTGTCCCAGCCGTTCGCCAAGTGGGGCGACACGAGCTCATACGAGCTCGTCCCCGGCGGCGACTTCGAGGGCTCGCTCGCGAGCTGGAAGCTGAGCGGCGGCGCCGCGCGCGTGCCGGGCAGCGAGCCGTACGGGGCCACCGGCTCCGTCGGCCAGTACTCGCTGTCGCTGCCGGCCGGCGCCTCGGCGCAGTCGCCGTACACGTGCGTCGACGCCGCCTACCCGACGTTCCGCTTCTTCGCGCGCAACGAAAGCCTGCTCTCGACGGTGGTGGTGCAGGTCGTCTACAAGACGCTGCTCGGCGAAGTCGCGCTGCCGCTCGGCGCGGTCGCGCTCAGCCGCGAATGGGAGCCGACGCTGCCGATGCTCACGGGCTCGGTCGTGACGGGCCTGCTCTCGGGCGGCACCGCCCAGGTGTCGCTGCGCTTCACCGCGCTGACGGGCAGCTCGCGCATCGACGACGTGTTCGTCGACCCGCGCATGCACTGAGAGCGTTCCCCGCCCGCCCCGCCCGCGCTAGGCCGTGTACGAGCTTGGCGCGGGCGGGTCTTCGCGCGTGCTGGCCAGCAGTTCGAGCAGCTGCTGGCCGCTCGTGCCGCCGAGCACGCGCAGGCGATGCAGCCGGTAGGGGTCGTCGCTCGGGTGCGCCCAGCCGGGCACGACGGTCGTCGAGCCGACGAAGCCGGCGGCCCTGACGGCCGCTTCGACGGTCGCGTCGTACTGGCCCGAGGGGTAGCAGAACCAGTTGACCGGCACGTGGTAGCGCCGCCGCAGCGTTTCGCGCGCCACGCTCACCTGGTCGTGGAGCGCTTCGGCGTCGAGCGTGATCAGCGCCGCGTGGCTGATGCCCTGGGTGTCGAGCTCCCAGCCGGCCGCGAGCAGTCCCCTGACCTGGCCTTCGCCGAGGCCGCCCTGCGACGGCGGCAGGCCCGTCAGCTGGATGTTCAGGTCGCCCACCCAGCCGAGCCGGCGCAGCACCGGCAGCGCCTGCGTGTACTGGGAGTTGTAGCCGTTGTCGAAGCTGACGACGACCGGTTTGCCGGGGCCGAGCGGCACGCCCCTGCTCCAGTAGGCGCCGACCTCGTCCATCGTCACCGCGTGCCAGCCGGCGTCCTTGAGCGCCTGCATCTGTTCGGCGAACTCCGCCGGTTCCACGTACAGCCCCGGGAACGGCGCGCCCGCCGGCGGCGCGGCGATCACGTGGTAGATCAGGATCGGCACGGGCGCGGTGCCCGGCGGGCCGGTCCTGACGTGCGGCCGCGACGACGCGCCCGCACGGTGCTTGCCGGCGCCATCGGAGCCCGCCTTGGCGAGTTGCCGCGCCGAGTCGGCCGCCGCGCCCCCGGACGGTTCGCTGCCTGCGCCGCCGACGTCGACGATCACGATCACGACCACGGCCAGGAACGCGAGCGCGCTCAGCGAGGCGAGCGCGACGATCCGCCGGCGGCGGACCTCCCGCCGTCGCCGCTCACGCCGCGCGAAGCGTTGCTGCTCGTCCATCGCTCATCACCGGCGCCCGACGGTAGCGGCTCGAGCGGCGGGTGCGGCCCGCCTATTCCGTTTCCGGCCCGACCTGCTCGATGAAGGCCGCGAGCGCCGCGACCTGCGCGGGGTGCTCGGAGAGGTGCAGGCGCGCAACCGCCGCGAGCATCGGGCCGGGCTCGTAGCCCTTGACCTCGTTCGCTTCGGGGTGCAGCAGCCCGGCGCGCACGAAGCTTTCGTCGACGAGCACGCTGCGCCCGTCGGCGAGCGACACGTGGTGGCCGGCGAAGGTGATGAAGTCCGGTGCGAGGCCGGGGGTCTTGGCGTCCAGGTGGCAGGCGGCGCAGCCGTCGGCCACCACCAGCCGGGAGCCCTTGACGACCAGCTTCTGCTCGGCCGTGAACGGTTCGGTGACGTAGGCGGGTTTGGTCGGCGTGTTGACGTGCGGGCCGCCGGCCGCGGGCGTGCCCGCGCCGCAGCCGCCGAGGACGCCGATGAGCAGCGCGGCGAGCACGGCGCCCGCAAGGGGGCGCGCGCGGCCCGCGCGGGTCGGGCCGCGCAGCCTGCGATGGTGCGCCGGGAGGGCGTGCACCGGCGGATTGTGCCTGACTCGCGCCACGGTGCCCCCCGCTATCTTGGAAGCTGATTTCGCATGAGCACGAGCCAGATCGCAGAGCCGACGCTACCCGTCCCGCCCGCGGCGCGGCGCGAGACGGTCGAGCTCGACGTCACCGGCATGAGCTGTGGCTCGTGCGCGGCGCGTGTGCAGCGCGCGCTCGGCGGCCTGCCGGGCGTGCAAGAGGCGCTCGTCAACTACGCCACCGGGCGCGCCACCGTCGAGCTCGACCCGCGGCTCGCGGGCACCGAGCAGCTGCTGGCGGCCGTGGAGCGCGCCGGCTACGCCGCCGCGCCGGCCGCCGCGAGCGCCGGCGAGCAGGCGCGCGCGTTCGCCGAGCTCGAACGCGC
>DASZFY010000006.1:0-78997 GCA_035939335.1 Solirubrobacteraceae bacterium
GTTGTGGTGTGTTGATGGCTGTTTCTGATCATGCCTCGGCGTTGAGGTCGGTGCGTGTGTGGCAGCTGAGCCGCGGGAGGCTCAAGCTGATGGCCGATCACAGCAGCCCCGTCGTGATCCCCCTCCACAAACACCACTACCAGAGCCGGGCGCGGTTGGCTGGATCCTGAGATGCTGGAGATACGCGATCTGGTCAAGCACTACGAGGCCGGTCGCGAGGTCGTTCACGCGGTCGATGGGGTCTCGCTGTCGATTGGCGCCGGAGAGTTCGTCGCCCTTTATGGGCCGAGCGGCTCGGGCAAGTCGACCCTGATCGACCTGATCGCGGGGTTTCAGGCGCCCGACCGGGGCAGCGTCCTCGTCGACGGGCTCGACGTCGCGGCGCTCACCGAAAAGGAGCATGCCAACTACCTACTCCGCGTGCTGGGCATCATCGGTCAACCGAGCGAGCTGATGCCGGCCGCGCTCGCGCGGGAGAACGCCGCGTTGAAGCTGTTGCGGACGAACCCGCGTCAAGCGACGCGTCTGATCGAACCGCTGCTCGTGGAGCTCGGGCTCGGCGAGCGGATGAATCAGCCGACGAACAAGCTCTCGATGGGCGAGCGCCAGCGAGTCATGATCGCGCAGGCTCTCGCTACCGGTCCAAGGCTCGTGCTCGCTGACGAGCCCACTGGCAACCTGGACACGCGCCGCAGCCGGGAAGTCCTCGGGCTTCTACGCGATCTTTGTCGATCTCGCGACATGGCAGTGCTGCTCGCGACCCACGACCCGCAGGCCGTCGCCTTCGCTGATCGTGCCTATGAACTCCGCGATGGGCAGTTGCACGACTACAACCCCGACGAGGTATATCTGCAGGCTGGCGAGGCCCCGTCGCGCCCAGCCGCGATGGCCGACGCCGATTGACGATGATGGGGCTAGGCGAGATCCTGTTCATCTCTCGCGCGCGCCTGCGGGAGCGTGTGGTGGTGGTGCAGGAGATGCTCGCGATCGTTGGCATTGCCATCGGTGTGGCGCTGTTGTTCGCCTCCCAGGTCGCGTCGCAGAGCGTGGACGGCTCTGTGCGCCAGCTCACAAAGCAGCTAGTGGGGGGCACGCAGTATCAGCTCGATGCGCGAGACAGCGAAGGCTTCTCCGAAAGAGTCGTCGATGAAGTGCGAGGGCTACCGGGTGTGGGCGCAGCACTGCCCCTGCTCGAACAACAGGCGACCGTCATCGGCCCGTCCGGACGGGCGTCTGTCGATCTAATCGGGGCAGATCCCCGCTTCGCGCGCCTCGGTGGCTCTCTGCTCCGTCGATTCTCCGCGAGACAACTCTCGCATCAGCGGGCGATCGGGCTGCCTTCGCCGCTCGCCGCGTCAATCGGCGTCGGGGCATTGCAGATCGTCGAGCTCCAGATTGGAGGGCACGACGTGGAAACGCTGGTTGGTGCGACACTCGGAGAAAGCGAAGTCGGTGAGCTCGCCGACAGCCAAATCGCGCTCGCGCCCATCTCCTACGCCCAGAAGCTCACGGGAAGCAGGGGGCGCGTGTCGCGTGTATTCGTCCAGGTGCTGCCCGGCCGTCAGGCCGAGGTCGAATCGGGTCTGCTAAGAGTCGCGGCGGCGGGCGATCTGAACCTCGAGCCCGCCGATTTTGATGCCACGCTGTTCGCCGTCGCGTACGGCCCTGCGCAGCAGAGCCAGGGCCTGTTCTCGCTGATCAGCGCGTTCGTTGGATTCCTGTTCGCGTTCACCGCGATGCTTCTGACAGTGCCTGAGCGTCGGCGCCTGATCGAGGCGATGCGCCGCCGGGGCTACACCCGCCCAATGATCGTCCAGGTCCTTGTGTTCGACGCATCCGTCATCGGAGCACTGGCGTGCATTCTCGGCTTGCTGGTCGGTGAGATCCTGTCGATCGAGGTATTTCACGCACAGCCGGGCTATCTATCGTTCGCATTCCCCGTCGGCTCGCCAAGGATCGTCACGTGGTTAGCCGTAGCAGAGGCGACCGTTGCCGGGATGCTGGCCGCGTTCATCGGTGTGCTTGCACCCGTACGTGACATCCTTGCCCGCCCACTGCGATCCCCAGACGCCCGCGAGCGCGCTCCCCGCGGCTGGAGTGTGCTCCGCATTGGTGCAGGCTCTGTCTGCTTGGCGATCACCACGGTAATCCTCATTTTCCGCCCGCAGGACGCCCTCGTGGGCAGCATTACGCTAATCGTCGCGATGCTGTGCTCGTTGTCGTTCTTGTTCGACGGGATCGTTGCTGTGTTTGACGCCATTCAGCGCCCATTTCACGCAGCCTCGACGCGGCTCGCGCTGTCCGAGCTACGAGATCCGCTGACGCGGGTTCGCTCCGTGGCTGTCGCTGCAACGGGTGCGATCGCAGTCTTTGGCAGCGTCGCGATCACCGGAGCTCAGCACAACCTGCAGAACGGCCTCGATCGCACGGCCTACGAATGGAACCATGCGACGGATCTGTGGGTGTCGATCCCGGGGGCGGCCAATACATTGGGGACGACTCGGTTTCCGGCGTCGATCGCGTCGAAGCTGTCCCGGCTCCCTGGCTTGCGCAGCGTCGCCATCTACCGTGGCAGCTTCCTCGACTTCGGCGACAGACGCGTGTGGGTGATCGCGCCACCGCGCAGTTCCTCTGCGCCTCTCCCGTCTGGCCAGCTCACCGTTGGGAACATCGCCGAGGCAAATGCGCGGCTGCGGGGCCACGGGTGGGCAGTCCTTTCCGAAGCAATCGCCGCCGAACTGCACCTACATATCGGCGAGTCGTTCACGCTTCCCTCGCCCACACCAACGACGTTTCGACTTGCGGGACTGAGCACCAACGGCGGATGGCCCCCAGGCGCGATCACCATCAACGCCGCGGACTACGCCGGTGCGTGGGGCTCACAGGCGGCAAGCGCGCTCAATGTCGACCTCGCACCTGGAGTCTCCCCCGCGAGAGCCAGGGCGCAGATCATCCGCGCCCTGGGACCGAACGCGGCGCTCGCCGTGCAGACAGCCAGCGAACGTACGAGCAAGTGGAACACGATCAGCCACCAGGGTCTGGCGCGGCTGACAGAGATCGCGAGGCTCGTTCTGATCGCGGCGATTCTCGCGATGGCAGGGGTGATCGCCTCGATGATCTGGCAGCGCCGCGACCGGATCGCATACATCCGACGGCAGGGCTTCACGCGAGGGCTCGCGTGGCGTGTCCTGTTCTTCGAGAGCGCGATCCTGCTGGTCGCCGGCTGTTCGATAGGCGCCGTAGTCGGGCTCTACGGCCAGCTCCTGCTCTCACACGCACTTACCAGCGTCACAGGCTTTCCATTGGTAGTAGGTATTGGACCCTTCATCGCACTCTCGAGCGTCGCCATCGTCAGCATCGCTGCGCTCGCCATCGTAGCTGTACCCGGATATTTCGCGGCTCGCGTACGTGCGACTATGGTCAAGCCCGCTTAGCCCGTTTAGTCCGCCTCGCCCGGCAAGCCCTTGCGTCCAGGCGATCGTGGCCCTTGCGCGCGCTGCGATCCGTGAGCTGGGATGGGGTCTGAGAAGCGTGTCCCACGAGGTAACGCACTGGCGTGCATTCGCCGCGGGCATCCCAGATGACGCACTACGCCACGACGCGCTGGAGGCCATCGACTGCAAGCGCGCCAACATAGACGGCGCGGCACTGTTCAGCACTCTTCCTTGTGTTCGCTCGCGAGATCTTCTCCGCCTGCTCGTCGCATATGAGATCCTGGCCGACTTTCTGGATTCCACCAGCGAGCGCGGCGCCCATATCGGAAAAGTGAACGGAGTACAGCTCCATCGAGCCCTGGTGGAGGCAGTTGATCCAGAGCTGTGCGTGTCTGACTATTACCGCTATCACCCCTGGTGTGACGACGGTGGATACATTCACGCGCTGGTTGGAACATGCCGCGCGATCTGCCTTCGCCTACCGTCCTATCACGTAGTTCAGCCGTTGGTAACGCGCGCGGCGCATCTGGCACAGGTTTTGGCGCTCAACCACGAGGAGGATACTCGGCGCCGCGACGTGATGCTGAGAGCATGGGCCGGCGCCAACTTCCCCGGTGAGAGCGAGCTCGCGTGGTTTGAGTGGACAGCGGGCGCGAGTGCATGGCTGACGATTCTAGCCCTGCTTGCGTTGGCGGCGGACCCAGACCTTGATGCCGGAGAGGCAGAGGCGACATATGCAGCCTACCTACCATGGGTTTCGCTCACCGGCACGATGCTCGACAGCTACGGGGATGCTGAGCAGGACGCGGCGCACCTCGACCATAGCTACATCGCGCACTACTCGAGTGCGGAGGTAGCGGCTCGGCGAGTAGGGGAAATCATCCGCCGCTCGCTCGAGGAGGTCGCATGTCTGCGTGATGGCGCCCGCCATCTGGTGATCGTGAGCTGCATGACCGCGATGTACCTGTCAAAGGACAGCGTGCGCGAGTCCGGGACGCGCACACGGACAACCCGCCTGATTCACACCGCCGGTCCACTCACGCGGCTACTCGTACCGGTGCTGCGGGCCTGGCGGATCGTTTACGACCAACGAACAACGTAGGAGGTAGTTATGAGCTCACTCGATGTCTCCTTCATTAGCATGCACGGTGTCCGGGCGAGGCGTACGCAGCCCCCGATGGCTCCGGTGCCTTCAGTCGTCCAGACGCTCGCGTTCTGGCGCGATCCGCACGCCTACCTAGAATGGTGCCGGCATCGGTACGGAGATACATTCGCCATCGATCCCGTCGGCAAACCGCCGCTCGTGTTCCTGTCGCGGTCGTCTGACATCCAGACCGTCGTCAAGGCACCAGCGGATATCCTTCATCCAGGCGCAGGCGGGGTTGTGATAGCTCCTCTGGTGGGGGCCGGATCGTTCATGATTGCTGAGGAAGACGAACATCTCGCTGGCCGGCGGAACATTCTCCCTGCGTTTCATCAGCGGTTCATAAATGAACATGCTCACATCGTGCGGGAGACAGCAGAGCGCGAGACCACCACTTGGCCATCGGCCACGCCGATTGCGCTGCACGGCCAGTTGCGCGCGCTGACGTTGAGGGTGATTCTGCTGAGTATCTTTGAGCATGAGGACCGGCGTGTGCGAGAGCTGCATGCGAGGCTGCTCGCGATGTTTGCAGTGACGGGCGGCCTCGCTCTGCAAGAGCGGCAACTCAGACGGCTACCAAGATGGCGATGCATCTGGAAGCGGTTTCTCGCGGACCGACTCGAGGTGGATCAGATCATCACAGACCTGATACGGCGCGAGGCCCACGCCCGATCTCGCGACAGCGGTGTGCTTGCAATGCTGCTCGGCTCGCAGCATTTCGAGGAGAGTGACAAAGGGATCGAACAGATCCGGGACACTCTCATGTCGCTGATCCTTGCGGGACATGAGACGACGGCCGCCGAGCTCGCATGGGCGTTTCAGCTACTGGCCCACAACCCCGCGGTGATGCGGAGGCTGGTCGATGACCTCGACGATGGTGGCGAGCGGTACCTGACAGCCGTGATCCACGAGGTGCTACGACACCGGCCCGTCTTCCTGTTCACAATTCCGAGAGCGGTACGACAGGCGTTTGAGGTCTCGGCGACGACCTACCATCCGCCCAGCCATCTCGTCGGCTGCGTACACCTCATGCACCACGACCCGGACCTCTATCCGGAGCCGCACACGTTCAAACCGGAGCGATTCCTACAGGCTGCGCCAAACCCCGAGATATGGATGCCGTGGGGCGGGGGGCGCAAGCGATGCCCCGGACATCGCCTTGCGCTCCTCGAGATGCGCGTGGTGCTCGATGCCGTTCTTTCGCGCTTCGAAGTGGCGCCTGCACGGCGTCGGCTCGAGACCGCGCGATGGCGCAGCGTCATCGTTACTCCGGGAGATGGATGTCGCGTGGTTCTCCGCCGGCGAGCTGTTGCTAGACAGGCCGACAGAGCGCTGTTGGGCGACTCTCGGAGGGGCCATTCATAAATGAATGTTTTTGTTAACTTATGAGCGGGATTCCGAGCAGGCGAACGCCGAGAAGCGGGAATATACTTCTTGATGACGTCACGATCGGCACGCCGTGGAGCGCGCGGCGTTTCTGTCGGACTCGAGGAGCCGGCGGACCCGCGAGGGTGGAGGCGCGAGCGGATCGCGCAAGCTGACGGGAGGCGCGTGGCGCAGCGACTCACGGGAGGCATGCTGCCCACGATCGGCATCGAGACGATCATGGGCAAATATGTACACCTACGCGAGCTAGCGGCGGACTGGCTCGTCATCTACTGCTTGCCTGGTGCCGACGCTGCCGCGCAGGCAAGCGACGCAGAGGATCAGCGCGAGCGCCGAGCCTACCGCCAGCACGAAGCTGTGTTCGCTCATAGGCAGGTACGGGTCGCGTCCCTGAGTAGTGAGCCCAGGAAGGTGCAGATCAGGGCGATGCTCATGCACGAGCTCAATCACCACATGCTGCTCGACCCGGATCTGCTGATCGCCGATGCGCTCGGTCTGCCCACTCTCACCGCCGGCGCTGCACGTTGCTACGACCGGCTTGCGTTGATCGCTAGGAACGGATTCATCGAGCACGTCTTCTACCCGCTGGAGCGGGGCGGCAGAAGCCCCGCGCAGGTCCTCGCATGGATGGATGTCCACGTCTGGCGAGCGTGCATCGATGCAGGATGAGCCGGCCGCCAGCGGCGAGACGCACGCAGAGGACTCGAGGCCCGCTTCGCTTTCGGGCGGGAAGGGCGCAGGACTGGCAGAGCGCATAGGCGACCTGGGCGTGGTAGAGGTGAGGACGAAGCAGGAGCTGCGCGGTCTCGTCGGATACCTCCTTGAAGAGCGTAGTCAGCCGGTGATCGGGCTCGCGCGGCTGGACGGCGCAGAGATGACCGTGCTCCCTCCGCGGGGGGTGCGTGCGTTCGTGGGACCACAGCCGCGGATCTACGTCATCCGACGGGATTCGTTGCTCGGTCAGCTCACCAAGGCTCTGGGCAGAGGGCTAACCTTGACTGAGGGCGCGGCCAGAATCTGGTGGCCTGGACTAGCACGTACGAGTGATCCGTTTGACCATCCGCTCGTGTCGCAGGTCGAGAGCGAGCAGGCAGGGAGCCTGTTCGAGGAGTTCGCTCGCCAGTTCGACCTCAGTCGCCCCCGAGTGCGCGAGGAGATCAAGAGCCTCGACGGTGTGCGCGGCCTGCTCGAACTCGAGCTCGAGCGCACTCAGGACGCACTTGCGAGGAGCGATGAGCGGCTTCGCGACGAACAGATCGCGCGCCATGCAGCGGAGCGCCGCGCCGCGGCACTCGAGCGCAAGGACACGACCGGGCGAGTTGAGGAGCTGCTGCACGCGCTTATCTTCCGTGAATGGATGGCGAGGCTCACGGACGCCGATCGCAGAGAGCATCCGCTCGGCGCCTACATTCTGATGCCGGAGCTGCTCGAGCAGCTCGCGACACGGACCGACCTTCCTCTGGAGCGCGTGGCGTGGGTATGCGCGATGATCGCCTCCGGACGTGCACCGGACCTTGCGGCTATCTCTCTGCATCCGCTGGTCGCAAGTCCCGACGGCCCACAACTCGAAAGGGCCTGCGACGGCGCGAAGGGCTGGCGATCCAGCCCGAGAGCGAACGCGCGCGGCGGACCGCGAGTGCACTATTGGGAGCGCCCCGACGGAACCTTCGAGTTTACGGCCGTCGGTGGCCACGATGATCCCAGGGTCAGGGAAAGGCCCCGTGGGTGACCGAGCTACGCAAAAGGGCCCGCCGAAGCGAGCCCCTTCACGGAAAGTGAGACAATGACGACGCCAAGCTAGCACGCCGCGCGGCGGCTGGGGCGCTCGCGCTGTCATAACTGAACATCAACGGTAATTTATGAATGGACGGATTCTCGGTCGTGCAGCTGGGCCCAGATCAAGCCTGAGCAAACGGCTCGTTGACGCGCTCGGCGTGCGTGTACACGTTCACCTTTCCACGCCTGGCGAAGCCGCATAGGGTGATGCCGCGATCGTCCGCCAGCTCGACCGCGAGCGAGGTTGGCGCGCCGACGCCCACGAGGATCGGGCAGCCCGCCACTGCCGCCTTCTGCACGAGCTCGAACGACAGCCGGCCGCTCACGCACAGCAGCGCGTCGTTCAGCGGTAGGCGCGCGCTCATCAGCGCCCAGCCGACGACCTTGTCCATCGCGTTGTGGCGCCCGACGTCCTCGCGCACGCACATCAGCTCGCCGGTGGCATCGAATAGCCCCGTGGCGTGCAACCCGCCTGTGCGTGCGAAGCCGGGCTGCACCAGTCTGTCGGGTAGCCCGGCGAGCAGCTCCCGCTTGACCAGCGGGCCTGGCGGCAGGCGCGGGGAGTGCACCGCGACCTCCTCCAGCGCACCCTTGCCGCACACGCCGCACGAGGAGGTCGTGTAGAAGCGCCGCGCAGCGGGCGCGCGTGTCAGCGGGCCGGCTACTTCGATCGTGTTCGCCGCGAGATCGTCGGTCAGGCCCACCGTCGGGGAGCGCTCGATCAGGCCCTCGCCGTACAGGAACCCGGCGGCCAGCTCCTCGTCCTCACCGGGCGTGCGCATCGTCACCGCGATCGGATCTCCGTCGACGCGGATCTCCAGCGGCTCCTCGATCGCGACGAGGTCGCTCTCGCCGTCGCGCACGACGCGCTTCAGCGCGCGCTCGCTCACCGCTGCTCGGCCTGCTTGCGTTCGCGCTGGGGGATCACCGTGTACTTAGGATCGCGCGCGGAGGCGCGCCCGGCCTCGAAGATCCCGAAGCGCGCGCATGCCGACGCCGCCAGCAGCGCCGCACCCGACAGCCCTGCCACCAGGCGGCTGCGGTGTCCCGCTCCGATCGCGCCCGCGACACCCGCCAGCGCGAGCGCCTCGGCGGCACGCATCAACATCCCCGCCCGGCCATCGCGGTAGGTCTCGGCGACGATGCCCACACGCCGCCGCAGCAGCGTGACGGCCGTGAGCTCGGCCACGGTCCCGATCACAGCCAGGCGCCTCGCCGGCGCGTTCTCGGCCAGCGGCGCACCCAGCAGCCCGAGTCCCGCGGCGGCGCTCGCCGCCGATCCCACGAACACGAACGGCATCTCGCGGTGCCCCTCGTGCCAGGCGGGCGTCGCGGTGTTGGAGATCAGCACGCCGGTGTAGGACGCGACCGCCGGTCCCAGGAGCGCCGCGCCCACGGCGCCAAGCTTGCCGAGCGGACGCAGACGTCCGAGCGAGACGAGCTCCTCGAGCGCGGCCACGCCCGCGGCGGGCGCGTACGCGGACACGATCCACACGCCCACGCTCATCGGCGAGGTCGGCTTGAACACGCGCAGCATGTTCAGGAAGCGCGCCGGGCGCCCGAGATCGTGCACGAGCGCCACCAGCGACAGCGAGATCGCGCCCGCCGCGCCGAGCTTCAGCGGGCGCGCGAGGCCCGGTCGCCCGCTCAGCTGCGCGCCCGCTGCCAGCGACGAAGACGCGCCGGCGAGCCCGCCGAGGAACAGGTAGCTGGCGATGTCCAGCGGCTTCCAGGTGGGCTCCTTGACGATCGGCCTGCCGTAGTAGCTGGAGAACTCCGCCTCCTGCACGACCGATTCGCGCTTGCGACGCCCGCCGCGCGGGCTCATCTGCGTCCCGCGAAGCTCGCGCCGACCGCGCCGAGCAGGCCCACGGCGGCGATCGCCGCGTTGCGCCACATGCGCGGCAGATCGCGCGTGGTGGCGACGGGGTCCGGCGGCAGGCCGTAGACCTCGGGCTCGTCGAGCAGCAGGAAGAACGCGCCGTCGCCGCCGACGCCGTCGTTGGGATCGTGACCGTATAGGCGCGCATCCAGCACGCCCGCCTGCTGCAGCTGCTCGACGCGGCCGCTCGCGCGCTCGCGCAACTCGTCCAGCTCGCCGAACTGGATCGAGTTCGTCGGGCACGCCTTCGCGCACGCCGGTTCCATGCCCTCGCCGAGGCGGTCGTAGCAGAGCGTGCACTTCCACACTCTGCCGTCGCCCTCGCGTTTGTCGATCACGCCGTAAGGACACGCTGGCACGCAGTAGCCGCAGCCGTTGCACACGTCCTCCTGCACGACCACCGTGCCGAACTCCGTGCGGAACAGCGCGCCCGTCGGACACACGTCCAAGCACGCGGCGTGGGTGCAGTGCTTGCACACGTCCGAGGACATCAGCCAGCGGAAGTCGCCATCGTCGGGCTTGCCCTGCTCGATGAACGCCACGTGGCGCCACGTGTCCGCGCTGAGGCCCTCGCTGTTGTCGAAGGACATGCCCGTGAAGTTCAGCCCGTCCTCGGGCACCTGGTTCCACTCCTTGCACGCCACCTCGCACGCCTTGCAGCCGATGCACAGCGAGGTGTCCGTGAAGAAGCCCATCCGGCTCTCGACGAGGGTTCCCATAATCGGGTGGACATTACCCCTCCTCCCGTCGGATACAGGAGATTGCTAGCCTGCCTATGTATTGCCTGTGCAGAAGCAACCTGACCTCTCGCTCGGCGACGCGGCCGCCGCGATCGGCGTGAGCGTCGACACGCTCCGCCGCTGGGACCGCTCGGGCAAGCTGCGCACCCACCGCGACGAGCGCAACCGCCGCCGCGTGTCGGCCGCCGAGGTGCGGCGCCTGACCAGCCGTCCGCAGCGCCACCGCACGGGCACCCGCGGCTCCGCGCGCAACCGCTTCGCCGGGGTGGTGCGCTCGGTCGAGGTCGATGGCGTGATGGCGCTCGTGGAGATCGAGGCGGGCCCGTTCCTCGTAACCGCCGCGATCACGCGCGACTCGGTCGAGGAGCTAGGCCTCGCTCCAGGCGTCGAGGCCACCGCGACCGTCAAGGCCACGTCGGTGATGGTCGAACGAACTCCCCGAATGAGTACGGGGAAGGAGTAGGCATGAAGATATGCATGAAGAGACAACGTCGCCGTGAGACGACGACGGTGCGCAGCTCGCCGATCCTGGCCACGACCGCGGCGATTGTGATCGCGATCGCGTGCAGCCTGGCCGCGGTGGCGTCCGGCGCCGCCGCGCCGACAGCCGCGACAGTGGCCGCGAAGGGCAAGGTCACTGCGATCTTCGCCGGCTCGCTGGTGAACGTCATGGAAAAGGCCATCGGCCCCGAATTCACTGCGGCCACCGGATACCCGTTCGAGGGCTTCGGCGGCGGATCCAATGAAGACGCCAACGCGATCAAGGGCGAGGTGCGCCAGGGCGACGTGTTCATCAGCGCAGCCGCGTCCGCTGACCACGAACTGGAAGGCGCGGCCAACGGGAACTGGGTGTCGTGGTACTCGACCTTCACCTCCTCGGACCTCGTCCTGGGCTATGACCCGAGGACGAAGCTCGGCAAGCAGCTCGCCGCCGGCAAGCCGTGGTACAAGGTCATCACCGAGCCGGGGATCATCGTCGGGCGCACCGATCCGAAGGCCGACCCAAAGGGCAGGCTGACCGTCGAAGCACTCGATGCCGCCGCCCGGAAACTGCACGACTCTGCCCTCACTAGGGCACTGAGCAAGTTCCCGATCTTCGAAGAGACTTCGATGCTCGCCCGCCTGCAGGCCGGACAGCTCGACGCGGGCTTCTTCTACGTGGTCGAGGCGAAGACGGCGCACGTGCCGACGGTGCCCCTGACACCGATTTACAAGTACGCCGACTACACGCTGACGCTCCTGAACAACGCTGAAAACCAGAGCGGCGCGGAAGCGCTCGTGGCCTTCCTGCTGAGCCCGAAGCGCAAGGCGGTTGAAAAGCGCTACGGCCTGGTCCCGACCAAGCCGACGTTCTCCGGTGCGGCCTCCGCCGTGCCCGGGAGCCTGCGCCGCATCGTGGGTGCGCGCTGAGCAGAGGCGCCTGAGGGCGAGCAGCCCGCTGCCCTGGCTGGGCGGGCTGCTCGCCCTCTACCTGCTCGTCCCGATCGTCGCCTTCGCGGTGCGCCTGGCGGGGGGCGCACCAGAGTCCCCGGGCCTCGGTTCCGCGCTGGCAACATCGCTGTTCACGGCGACGATCTCAACAGCGGTGATCACGCTCCTCGGGACGCCGCTGGCCTATCTGCTGGCGCGCAAGCGGGGCGTCATCGGGCGTGTGCTGCTGGCGCTGGTGGCGTTGCCGCTGGCGCTGCCCACGCTGATGAGCGGCATCTTGCTGCTGTACGTGGTCGGTCCCTTCACGCTCCCGGGTGAACTGTTCGGTGGCAAACTGACCGACACGCGCGCCGGGATCGTGCTCGCCCAGATCTTCGTCGCGGCGCCCTTCCTGATCATCGCCGCGCGCGCCGCGTTCGCCGCGGTCGATCCCGCCTTGGAGGAGGTGGCGGCGACGCTCGGCTACGGCCGCGTGGCGCGCTTCGCGCGCGTGGCGGTGCCCGCTGCGCTGCCGGGCATCGCCGCGGGGATCCTGCTGACGTGGCTGCGAGCCTTCGCGGAGTTCGGCGCGACGGTGATCCTCGCCTACCACCCTTTCTCGCTGCCCGTGTTCACCTTCGTGCAGTTCGACGAGCTCGGCCTGCCGGGCACGATGCTGCCGATCGCCGCCGCCCTGCTGGCTGCGCTCGTGGTGCTGCTGCTCGCGCAGCTGCCGATCCCGAGGCGGCGCAGGGGAAGGGTCGCCGCTGCCCCGGCCATGCCGGTCGGGGTGGGTGGGCCTCCAATCCCGCCCGCGCTGGACTTCGCGCTGAACAAGCGCCTGGGCTCGTTCACGCTGGAGATCGCCCACGGCGCGCACAGCCCGCGGCTGGCGCTGCTCGGCCCCTCTGGGGCCGGCAAGACGCTGACGCTGCGCCTGCTGGCCGGTCTCACCGCCAGCGACGGCGGCCACGTGCGCGCGGGATCTCACGCGCTGCACGCGATTCCCACCGAGCGCCGGCAGATCGCCTACGTGCCCCAGCAGCCGGCGCTGTTGCCGCGGCGCACGGTCTGGCAGCAGGTCACCTTCGGCGTGGGCGCCCGGCCTGAGCTGGCGGCATGGTGGATCGAGCAGCTGGGCCTGGAGGGGCTCGAGGACCGCTATCCGGAGGAGCTCTCCGGCGGGCAGCAGCGGCGTGTGTCGCTCGCGCGCGCGCTCGCGGTCGAGCCGCGCGTACTGCTGCTCGACGAGCCGTTCACCGGGCTCGACGCACCGGTGGGCGATCGCCTGCGCCGCGAGCTGCGCCGGCTCCAGCGCGAGGCGGGTCTGTGCACGGTGATCGTCACGCACGACCCTGAGGAGGCCGCGCTGCTCGCCGACGAGATCATCGTCATCGACCACGGACGCGTGCTGCAGGCGGGCACGCGAGACGAGGTCTTCCGCGCGCCCAGCTCGCCCGAGGTCGCGGGCCTCCTGGGGATCGCCAACGCGCGCCGGGGAGTCGCCTTGAGGAGCGATCTGATCGTGAGCGACGGGGCGGAGATCCACACCTCCGTGAACGGTCTCGCCGAGGGCAGCGAGGTCGTCTGGTGCATACGCCCTGAGCGGATCTCGGTGGACGCGGGTGGCGGCTACGAGGCGATCCTGCTCGACGACGTCGACCTCGGCTCCACGCGCGAGCTGACGGTGGCGCTCGCCGGTAGCCTCGAGCTGACCGTGCGCACCGCCGCGACGATCGAGCTGACGATCGGCGAGCGCCTACGCCTGGGAATCGCCCCGGAGGACGTGACGGTGTGGCCGCGGCGCTAGCCGCCGATGTAGGACATCTCGACCTTGGCGGGCTCCTCGCTCGCCCGCTCGCGCGCTGCTCGCTCGGCCGAATAGCGGTCGCCGCGCGCGCTCCAGATCCCGCGCGTGCGCTCGGCGATCTCCAGGTCGCTCGCGCCGCCGCGCAGCAGTGCGCGCAGGTCGTGGCCGCGGCGCGCGAACAGGCAGGTGAAGAGCTTGCCGTCGGCCGATAGCCGCGCGCGCGAGCAGCTCCCGCAGAACGGCTCGCTGACGGAGTGGATCATGCCGATCTCACCGCCGCCATCGCTGTAGCGGTGGCGCGTAGCGACCTCTCCAGCGCGCGTCGGAGCGAGCGCCTCCAACGGCCAACGCGCGGCGATCCGCTCGAGGATCTCGCCGGCCGGCACGACGTCCTCGCCCGTCCAGCCGTTGGTCGAGCCGACGTCCATGTACTCGATGAAGCGCAGGACCTGCGGGGTGTGGCGAAAGCGCTCGGCCATCGCGAGCACGCAGCCCTCGTTGACGCCGCGCCGGACGACCATGTTGACCTTGACGGGGCTCAGCCCGGCCGCCACCGCGGCGTCGATGCCGGCCAGCACACGCGTCGCCGAGATCGGCGCGTCGCTGATCGCGTGCAGCGTGGCGTCGTCGAGCGCGTCGAGGCTCACCGTCACGCGGTTGAGACCCGCGTCGGCGAGCGAGCGCGCCTTGCCGGCGAGTAGGAGGCCGTTGGTCGTGAGCGCGAGATCGCGAATCCCGTCGATGCCGGCGAGCATCTCGACCAGGCGCTCGAGGTCGCGGCGCAGCAGCGGCTCACCGCCTGTGAACCGCAGCTTGTCGACTCCCTGTGCCGCCAGCACGCGCGTCACGCGGGCGATCTCCTCGAAGCTCAACAGCTCGCTGCGAGGCAGGAACACGTGCCCCGCGCCAAACACCTCCTTCGGCATGCAGTAGCGGCAGCGCAGGTTGCAGCGGTCGGTGACGGAGATCCGCAGGTCGTGCAAGGGCCGGTCGAGCTGATCGCGCATGCACTCGTTCTACCCGATAGGCGCGCGGGGCTAAGCTGCAAGCGGTGACGCGTGACGAATGGATCGCCGCTTTTGCCAGCGAGGCCGGCGTCGAGCGCCCATCCGCGCAGGAGGTGCGGGAGCTGCTCGAGCTCGCCGGCACCGCCGCGCACGCATCCGAACGCACCGCCGCACCGCTCGCCTGCTGGATCGCCGGACGCGCCGGCCTCTCGCTAGCGGAGCTGCACGCGATCGCCGAGCGCATCGGCGGTCCGAGCGAGCAGATGTGAGTCCACGAGCCTGGACGCAGTCCGACACACCGGCGATACTGCGTCTTGTGGAAGCTCGAGGTGCGTATACAGCCGAGCGCGCCGCTGCATTGTCCGGCGTGCCGAAGTCGACCGTCCACTACTGGGCGAGACAGGAGATCCTCGTTCCGAGCGTCTCGCCGGAGCGCGTGAAGCTCTGGTCCTACGGTGACCTGATGGCGCTGCGCACTATCTACTGGCTGCGCCAGACCAAGCAGGATTCGAGCGGGCGCGAGATACCGCGCACGGCGATGAAGGCTGTCCGTCGTGCCCTGAGTGAGATCGCGGAACTCAAATTGGATCTCTGGAACGAGGATGGCGCTCCCAGCGTCGCGGTCGACCGGTCAGGTGGCATCGTGATCGAACAGGACGGCCGAGCGCAGTGCCCGGACGGTCAGAGCATCCTCGACGCCGACATGCTCGACCTGCTCGCGCCGTTCGCCTCGAGCGAGGGTCTCTACGGCCCTGACCTGAGCGCACCGCGCCAGCGGTTGCGAATCGTGCCCGGCAAGCTCGGCGGCTCCCCTCATGTCGTCCACACTCGTCTCGAGTCGCAAGCGCTAGGCGCGCTGGCCGAGGGCGGGCTCGCGCAGGCGAAGATCTACCGGCTGTACCCCGATGTTGAGCCGGCAGCGATCGAGGATGCCCTCGACCTGGAGCGACAGCTCGCGCAGAATCTGCGACACGCCGTCGCAGCATGAGTGGGCGCGCACATGCCGCGCCTGTTTGCCCTCGATAAGAACTTCCCCCAGCCGATCGTCGGCGTCCTGTCGGACTTTCAAGCCGACGCGGAGCTCGTCCCCCTTGACCGCATCGACGCGAGCATGTCGACGCTCGATGACTGGGAGCTGCTGCTCGCGCTGCACCATCACTCCGACGCCTGGGATGGACTCATCACGACCGACAGCAGCATGCTCGCTCAGGGACGTGAGCTCGCAACGCTCATCCAGACGAAACTCACCCTCGTCGTCGCCGTAGCTTCCGGTCACAACCCGGTCAAGGCCTCCGGTCTGCTCTTTGCATATCTTGCGGGGATCTGCCAGCGCACCAATCAAGAGCGAGCACAGGTATGGAGGCTCAACGCGGCGAACCGAGCGCACGAGGAACCGTGGGAGCTCCTGAAGCGGTTCGCCGACCACAACGGCCGCTCGGCCGAGGAGGTATGGGCTGAGCTCAAGCTGTCAGCGGCCGCGATGGCACGAAACCCACTGGCCTGAGGATCGCGTTGGATTTGTTCGCGGACTGAAGGTTGAGGGCCTTGGGGACTTCACGGTCCCTGGTGGTTACTGTCCACTCGGGCGCTCACAGCCATTGCTCGGCACGTGTCAGATCCTCGGCGTCGTTGACGTTGAAGCACAGGCGCTCGGGGCTGCCGAAACGAGCCAGGTCACGCTCGGTGATCACCCGCGGCGCCAGCTCGCGCAGCGCGCCGCTCAGCGACCGCCGCTCCTCGAGCGCGCGGCGCAGGACGGGCAGATGTCCCGGTTCGCAGCGCGAGAGCATCGGCTGGGCGCGGCCGTCGACTTCCGCCATCGCGGCGCCGTCCAAGCTCGCCAGCCAGCCGAGCAGCGGGCTCGTGAGAAACGGCATGTCGCACGCGAGCAGCAGCACCGCTGGAGCGGGCGAGCGCGCAGCCGCGTGCTCTAGCGCTGTGAGCGCCCCACACAGCGGGTGGCGCGGGCGCTCGGGCTCGTGCAGCACCTGCTCGGCGAGCGGCGGGAGCCTCGTGCTGGGCTTGGCGATGACCAGCGCCTCCAGTCCCGCGCCGAGGGCGGCCGCGAGCGGATGGCAGATCAGCGGCCGCCCGCCGAGCGGTGTCATCGCCTTCGCTCCTCCCAGGCGCTCTCCGCGCCCGCCCGCGAGCACGGCGACGATCGGCGACGGGTCAGCCATCGTGTGAGTGTCGCACTACAGTGGCCAGGCGATCATGGCTAGCGGGCTACTGGAGATCGAGGACGCGCGACGCCTCGTCCTAGGCGCCGTCACGCCGCTGACGCCGGAGCCCGTTGAGCTGCGCGCGGCGCTCGGAAGGGCGCTCGGCGAGGACGTGAGCGCCGAGCAGCCGGTGCCGGCGTTTGACAACTCCGCGATGGACGGCTTCGCGGTGCGCGCCGAGGACGTGGCCGCGGCGGGCGGCGCCAGCGCCGTTGTGCTGGGCATCGTCGACGAGTCACGCGCCGGTGAGCCCGCGAGGGCGACGCTCACGGCAGGCCAGGCGATCGCGATCTCCACCGGCGCGATGCTGCCCGCGGGCGCCGATGCGGTCGTCCCGCTGGAGGACGCCCACCAGCAGGACGGGCGGGTCGAGGTGCGCTCCGCCGTGCCCGCCGGCCGTCACGTCAGGCGCGCCGGCGAGGACGTGCGCGCGGGCCAGGCGGTGCTCACGCGCGGGGGGCTTCTGGGGGCGGCCGAGCTGGGAGTGCTGGCCTCGTTGGGGCGCACGAGCGTCCAGTGCGCGCCCCGCCCGCGGCTCTCCGTGCTGGCGAGCGGCGATGAGCTGACCACCACGGGCGAGCCGCTGCGTGCAGGCGCGGTGCACGACTCGAACTCTCTGACGATCGGTGGGCTCGCGCGCCTCGCGGGAGCGGAAGTCGCTCGCAGCGCGGTCGTAGCCGACGACCCGAACGCCACCGCCGAGGCGCTCGCCGCGGCCGTGCGGGACGTGGATGTGGCGGTGATCTGCGGCGGCGTGTCCGTCGGCGTTCACGACCACGTCAGGCCGAGCCTCGAAGCGCTCGGCGCGCGCGCGGTCTTCTGGGGGCTCGCGCTGAGGCCCGGGCATCCGACGTGGTTCGGAACGCTCGGCTCGACGCTCGTGTTCGGCCTGCCCGGCAATCCGGTCTCCGCGATGGTGACGTTCGTGTTGCTCGTGCGCCCGGCGCTGCGCGCGCTGCTCGGGCTGCCCGCGCAGGCGCCAAGGTTGACAGCGGTGATGGAGCGCGACTACGACAAGCCGGCCGGGCGCGCGCACGCGGTGCGCTGCCGGATCACCGCACGCGAGGACGGCTGGCACGCCGAGCCCACCGGCCATCAGGGCTCTCACGTCCTCACCTCGATGCTCGCCGCCGACGCGCTCGCGCTGATCCCGAGCGAGACCGTTGCCGTGCGTGCCGGCGAGCGCGTCGAGATCGAGCCCCTGCGCTCATGGCTCGGAGCGGCGGCGTGAGCGCGATGGTCGTCCACGTGCGGCTGTTCGCGGTCCTGCGCGAGCGCGCGGGCACCGACAGCCTCGACCTCGAGCTGCGTGACGGCGCCACCGTCGCAGACGCGATGCGCGCGCTCGCCGAGATCGAGTCGTTGGGAGAGCTGCTCGAGCGGATGCCCGTGCACATGGCCGTCAACCGCGACTACGCCGCCGACGGCACGGTGCTCGCGCCCGATGACGAGCTTGCGCTGATCCCGCCCGTCAGCGGTGGCGCCGCCGCGGGCGACCAGCACGCGGCGAAAGCAGCGCATGTGGGGGCGCATGTGCACGTGGGAGCGAATGTGGAGGCCGTCCACGTCCACGTGCGCGTGAGCGAGGAGCCTCTGTCGCTCGACGCTCTCTCACGCGCCGTCGGCGACCCCGGCGCGGGGGCGATCGTGATCTTCCAGGGCGTCACGCGCGAGGTCGAGCGGCTCGACTACGAGGCCTACGTCGCGATGGCGCACGAGCGCATCGAGGCGATCGTGCGCGAGTGCATGGCCACACACGACCTGCGCGCGGCGGCGGTCGAGCACCGCGTCGGCAGCGTCCCGCTCGGGGAGCCGAGCGTGATCGTCGCGGTCTCCGCGGCACATCGCGCCGAAGCGTTCGCCGGCGCGCGCGAGGCGATCGACCGGCTCAAGGCCGAGGCGCCGATCTGGAAGCGCGAGCACGCCGCCGGAGTCCCCGCGCGCTGGGCGACGGGGACGGAGCCGCCGCGATGAGCGCCGAGCGCCCGCAGCCAGAGCGACCGCCGCGGCTGACCCACCTCGACGACGCCGGGAACGCGCGCATGGTCGACGTCGGCGCCAAGCCGGAGACCGAGCGCGTCGCGCGCGCGCGTGCGCGAGTGCGGATGTCGCCGGACAGCGCCCGCGCGGTGCAGCACGGGAACGGGCCGAAGGGCGAGGTGCTGGGAGTCGCGCGCCTGGCGGGCGTGCAGGCGGCCAAGCAGACCGGCCAGCTGATCCCGCTCGCGCACCCGCTGGCGCTCACATTCGTCGAGGTCAGCGCCAGCGTCGAGCCTGAGCGCGGCCTGGTCGAGCTCGTGAGCGAGGTGCGCACAGTCGGGCGCACGGGCGTCGAGATGGAGGCGATGACCGCGTGCGCCGTCGCGGCGCTGACCGTCTACGACATGGTCAAGGGCATCGAGCGGGGGGTCAAGATCGAGCAGGTCGTGCTGCTCGAGAAGCGCGGCGGGCGCAGCGACTACAGGCTCGACGAGGATCGCGCCGAGCGCGGATGATGCGCGCGGCGATCATCACGATCAGCACCTCCAAGGCGGCGGGGGAGGGGGAGGACGAGAGCGGGCCGAGGCTCGCCGCGCTCGCACAGCAGCTGGGTGCGCAGATTGCCGGCGTGGATCTGATCCCCGACGAGCGCGCGACGATCGAACGGCGGCTGTGCCACTGGGTGGACGTCGAGCGGTGCGCGCTCGTGCTGAGCACCGGCGGCACCGGCATGGCGCCCAGCGACGTCACGCCCGAGGCGACCCGTGCGGTGATCGAGCGCGAGGTTCCCGGCATCGCCGAGGCGATGCGCGCAGCGTCGCGTCCCCACACCCCCTACTGGATGCTTTCGCGTGGCGTCGCCGGCGTGCGCGGGTCGAGCCTCGTGATCAACTTCCCCGGCAGCCCGCGCAGCATCGAGCAGACGGGGGAGGCGATCCGCGACGCGCTGCCGCACGCGCTCGCGCTGCTCGCCGGGGACAGGCCGGCGCACTGACGAGCTTGAGCGCTCGGGCTGGGGGTAGTCTGGGAGGAGATGTCTGCAGGTTCTGAGAGCCAGCCGGCGGGCGAGCCCGAGACGCAGCTGATCTGCGTCGTGGAGATCCCCAAGGGGGGACGCAACAAGTACGAGTACGACCCCGAGCTCGGCGGCATCAAGTTCGACCGGCTGCTGATCAGCGCCGCGACGTACCCGACCGACTACGGGTACCTGCGTGGCACGCTCGGCGAGGACGGAGATCCGCTCGATGCATTGGTGTGCCTCAGCGAGCCGACGTTTCCCGGCTGCATGATCCCGGTGAATCCCGTGGGGATGTTCAAGATGCGCGACGAGAAGGGGATCGACGACAAGATCATCTGCGTACCTCTGCACGATCCCTACTGGAACGGATACCACGAGCTCGAGGATCTGCCGCTGCTACTGCGCAGAGAGATCGAGCAGTTCTTCTCGATCTACAAGGAGCTCGAACACAAGGACGTGAGCATCGGCGGATGGTGTCCGCGCGCGGAGGCGCTCGCGGAGATCGCCGCGGCGAAACAGCGCGCCGGCTGAGCGTGGCCGCTGTTTCGTCTGCGGCGCAATGGCTGAGCGGTGTGGTCGCTGCTTCGAGGTGCGTCAGCCGCTCGGGCCGAAGCGCTCGGTGCGGATTCGCTCAGGCGCGAAGCCGGCCCCCATCAGCAGATGTGTCCCGGTCTCGACGAAGCCATTCGAGCCGCACACGAACGCGACCCCGCCGGCGAACGGTGCGCTGGCCGCTGTGACCAGTGCCTGGTCGATGCGCCCGCGATGTCCGTTCCAGTCCGCGGGCGCGGCACGCGTGAACGTCAGCACCGTGTCATCGCCGAGCTCGTCCGCGTAGATGACGTCCTCGGCGGTGCGCACCGAGTAGATCAGGCGCATCTGCAGCTCGGGGGCAGTGCGGCGGCGGTGGCGGAGCATCGCCATCAGCGGCACCACGCCCGATCCGCCGCCGAGGAGCACGACGGGGCTCTCGCCGCGCCACACGAAATAGGAGGTGAACGGGCCGCGCAGCTCGACCTGGTCGCCTACGGTGAGCACGTCGTGGAAGTAAGGCGAGACCTCGCCGTCTGCGAGGCGGTCGATCGTCAGCTCGGCTTCACCTTCGTCCAGCGGGGAGGACGCGACCGAGTAGGAGCGCTGCGCGCGGTACCCGTCCGGGGCGGTCAGCCGCACTTCGTAGTGCTGGCCGGGAAGCTGCGCGGTCCACGTCGGCACGCTGATGCGAAATGACTTCACCGTGGGCGTCTCGCGCTTGATCGCCGTGATCGTGCCGAGCTGCCAAACGCCGGGCGCGCGCTGCGCGACTGGCGTCAGTCGCTCCAATAGCGCTGCTCCTTCCACGGATCGCCGTGCATGTGGTAGCCGTTGGCCTCCCAGAAGCCGGGCTCGTCGTGGTCGATCACCCGCAGCCCCGTCACCCACTTGGCGCTCTTCCAGAAGTACAGGTGCGGCACGAGCAGCCGGGCCGGGCCGCCGTGCTCGCGCGGCAGCGGCGCGCCCTCGTGCTCGGTCACCACCCACGCCTTGCCGTCCACGAGATCCTCGATCGCCAGGTTGGTCGTGTAGCCGCCGTAGCTGTGCGCGATCGCGTAGCCGCCGATCGGCTGTGCCTGCGCCAGCAACGTGTCGAGCGAGACGCCGCGAAAGCTCGTGTCGAGCTTGGACCACTTGGTCACACAGTGGATGTCGCACGGCACATCCTCGAACGGCAGCTCGCCGAAGCTCTGCCAGCTCCATTCGCGCCTACTGTCGACCATGCCGTCGATCGAGAAGCGCCAATCGTCCGGTGTGACGTCGGGCGTCGGGCCAGCCGTCAGCACGGGGAAGCCAGACTCGAGGTACTGGCCAGGCGGCAGTCGCGCGGCCAGCTCCGGCGGCACGCGGTGCCTGCCGGTGAATGCGCGCGAGATGAAGTCGTTCACCGCTGCAGCCTCCTCGGGCCGGAATGGCCCAAGCGTAGCGCTGCGCGTCCGTCAGGTGCGCTGCGCTTCACTCTTCGCGAACCGCTCGTTAGAAGGTCACGTTGAAGCGCGCGATGATGCGCGTGCCCGCCGCGAGCGGCGCGGGCAGGCCTTCCGGATAGGAGTATTCCTTCGGGCGCACGACGACTCCGCACACGATGCGGCCGTCTTCGAGCTTGAAGCACGGGCTGGGGGTTTCATACGGTTCGCTGCGGCACGGGTAGGAGCTGTTGCACGGCGGCGCGTGCGGCACTGCATAGACGCCGCCGACATAGCTGCCGCCACGACACCAATGCCCGGTCCTCGACCTGGCGGGGGTGAGCGCGAGCGACACCGGATGGCCCGCTCGCACGTAGCCGTAGTCGGTCCGCTGCATGTCGCTCGAGGTCGCGCAAGGTGGTGGCGCCTGTCTGGTGTAGTGCTTGTACGGCTTCAACACGATCACTGCGTAGTAGTAGCCACCGGCCGGCAACCGGCCGGTGGGGCGGAAGCTGATGTGCACGTTCCCGAGCACGCTCGGCTTGCGCTGCATGTGGACCGTCGTCGTGGCGGTTCGTGTGGCTGCCGACGCGTTCACGCACACGAGCACACCCATGGCGAGCACGGCGATGACCGGCGCGTGAGCTTGGCGGCGCATTCGATGTCAAGCGTAGAGCAGCTACGCTCACGCGATGAGCGTGGAAGGTACGCGCAACCCAGCCATCGCACCACCGCTCAGCCCCTCGCAGCTGCAGGAGATGGCCGCGTTCGGCAGCGAGCGCGCGGTCGCCGTCGGGGATGTGCTGTTCGAGGCCGGCGAGGGGTCGTTCGACCTGTTCGTGGTGCTCGAGGGCGAGGTCCAGGTCGTGCGCCCCGTCGGCGGCGCGGAGGAGGCGCTCGTCACGACGTTCGAGGCCGGCGACTTCGTCGGCGAGATGAACCTGCTGACCGGCCAGCGACGCGTCCTGACCGCGCGCGTGTCGCGCGCCGGCCGCGTGTTGACGATCGAGCAGCCCGAGTTCCGCCGGCTGCTGAGCGTGCGCCCCGCGATCGCCGACATCATCTTCGGCGCGCTCGTCGCGCGGCGTGAGTTCCTGCGAACCGGCCAGGGTGCCAAGACGATCAAGATCATCGGCTCGCGCTACTCGCCCGACGCGATGGGCCTGCGCAACTTCGCCGAGCACTCGCGTCTGGCGCACACGTGGATCGACGTCGAGGACGCCGAGGACGTCGACGCGCTCTTGACGAGCATTGGCGTGCGCCCGGCCGACACGCCCGTTGTGATCACGCCCATCGGCATCCTGCGCCACGCCTCGGCGGCGACGCTCGCCGAGCACCTCGGTCTCACCTTCCAGCCCAAGCCCGGCTACATCTTCGACCTCGTCGTCGTCGGCAGCGGCCCCGCCGGTCTCGCCGCGGCCGTGTACGGTGCCTCGGAGGGGCTGCGGACCGTCTGCCTCGACGCCGTCACCGTCGGCGGCCAGGCCGGCGCGAGCTCGCGGATCGAGAATTACGCTGGGTTCCCCAACGGCATCTCCGGCGGCGATCTCACCGCGAGAGCGGCCGTCCAGGCGCTGCGGCTAGGAGCGCGCCTGAACGCTCCATGTGAGGTCGTCGGCATGCACTCCGAGGGCAGCTTCCAGGTGATCGTCCTGGGTGACGGAAGCGAGATCCCAGCGCGCGCGGTGATCGTCGCCTCCGGCGCGCGCTACCGGCGCCTGCCCGTCGAGGACCTCGAGCGCTTCGAGGGCGCGGGCGTGTACTACGCGGCCACAGACCTCGAGGCGCGCGTCTGCGACGGAGCGCCGGTCCTCATCATCGGCGGCGGAAACTCCGCCGGGCAGGCAGCGATCTACCTCGCGCAGAGCAACTGCGCCGTCACGATCGCCATCCGCCGCGGCGATCTGACGCAGACGATGTCGCAGTATCTGATCGAGCGGATCGAGGCCGACCCAAAGATCGAGTTGCTCACCGGCGTCGAAGTCCAGGCGCTCGCCGGCGGCGAGCACCTCGAGCAGGTGACGCTCACGTACATCGCGACCGGCGAGCGCCTGGCGATGCCCTGCTCGGGCCTGTTCTGCTTCATCGGCGCGAGTCCCGCGACCGAGTGGTTGGCGGACATCGTGCTGCTCGACCGCGACGGCTTCATCCTCACCGACCGTCAGCTGCCGCCGTCGCCGGACGGCGCCTCGGCCCCGCTGCCGTTCGAGACCTCCACGCCCGGGGTGTTCGCCGCCGGCGACGTGCGTCTCGGCTCGATGAAGCGCGTCGCCGCCGCCGTCGGTGAGGGCTCGAGCGCCGTGCGCTCGGTGCACGAGCGCCTCGCGACCCAGGTATAGAGTGCGTGCGATGGCGAGCACCGCAGCAGCGCCCCAGACGGTCAACCCAAAGGACTTCCTCGGTATCGACCACCTGCTCTCCGACGAGGAGCGCGACATCCGCGACACGGTGCGCGCGTTCGTACGCGATCGCGTGCTTCCGCACGTCGGCGACTGGTTCGAGGAGGCTCGCTTCCCCACGAGCGAGCTCGCGCCCGAGCTGGGCAAGCTCGGTGTGCTCGGCATGCACCTGCAGGGCTACGGCTGCGCGGGGGCCAGCGCAACCGCCTACGGCCTCACCTGCCTCGAGCTAGAGGCCGGCGACAGCGGCCTGCGCTCACTCGTCTCCGTGCAGGGCTCGCTCGCCATGTACGCGATCTGGCGCTGGGGCAGCGAGGAGCAGAAGCTCCAGTGGCTACCCGCGATGGCCGCCGGCGAGGCGATCGGCTGCTTCGGTTTGACCGAGCCCGACGCCGGCTCGGACCCCGGCGCGATGCGCACGCGCGCGCGCCGCGACGGCAGTGACTGGATCCTGCACGGGCAGAAGATGTGGATCACCAACGGCTCCGTCGCCGATGTCGCAGTCGTGTGGGCTGCCACCGACGAGGGCACCCGCGGCTTCCTCGTGCCCGCCGGCACGCCCGGCTTCACCACGCAGGACATCCACCGCAAGCTCTCGCTGCGCGCGTCCGTCACCTCTGAGCTGCTGCTCGACGACGTGCGCCTTCCCGCCGATGCCATGCTGCCAGAGGTCTCCTCGCTGCGCGGGCCGCTGTCGTGCCTGAACGAGGCGCGCTACGGCATCGTCTGGGGAGCCGTCGGCGCCGCGCGCGCGTGCTTCGAGGCCGCGCTCGACTACAGCAAGGAGCGCATCGCCTTCGGGCGCCCGATCGCCGCCACCCAGATTCAGCAGCACAAGCTCGCGCACATGGCGCTCGAGGTCAACCGCGCCACGCTGCTCGCGCTGCACCTCGGGCGCATGAAGGACGAGCACCGCCTCACCCCCGAGCACGTCTCCATGGGCAAGCTCGGCAACGTCAACGCCGCGCTCGATGTCGCGCGCACCGCCCGCCAGGTGCTAGGCGCCAACGGCATCACGCTCGAGTACCCCGTCATCCGTCACATGAACAACCTCGAGTCAGTCGTCACCTACGAGGGCACCGCCGACGTGCACGCGCTCGTCGTCGGTGGCGCGCTCACCGGTATTCAGGCATTTCGCTGAGCGCTGCCGGGCGGGGGCGAGGTGGGCGCGGCTGGGGACGGGGCTGGAGGGCAGGGCTGTAGGCGGCGGAGGCACCGGACCCTATCCTCGTTGCAAACGCTATAGCGATAGTTGTACAGCGTTTGTTGTGCGGGTAGTGGGGTGCGGCCTCCCGGCCCGACGTTCCCAATCCGATCGGGCTCGACGGGTCGCCGACATGGCGCATACTGCAAGCTGTGCCCCGCGCAGACCTCACCGTACGGCTCAAACCGCGTGCGAAACGCAACGCGATCGTCGACCAGCGCGATGGCGTTCTGCACGTGAGCGTCGCCGCGGCGCCCGTTGACGGTCAGGCCAACGCGGCGTTGTGCAAGCTGATCGCCAAGCGCGCTGGCGTCGCGCGCGGGCAGGTCAGCGTCATCCGCGGCGAGCGCTCACGCGAGAAGGTCCTTCGTGTCGAGGGGCTGACCCAGCATGAGCTGCGTCGCGCGCTCGCGGCGCAGCTCGGCGTGGCGCGCAGTCGCTAACGCGTCTCGCTTGACTCGGGCGCGTCGCTTGACTCGGCGAACGGCAGCGCGTCGATCAGCCCCGTGAGCTCAAACAGGCGCTGGACGGCGTGCGGGCCCGGGACCACGGTGAGCTCGAAGCCGTCGCGGTCGCAGAGCTGACTGGTGAGAATGATCTCCGCCAGCCCGGTCGAGTCGATGAGGCTAAGCCCACTTAGATCGAGCGTTATCCGGGTTCCCGTGGCGCCGCACTCGCAGATCCGCGAGACCGCCGCGTGAAGCGCAGGTGCCGAGGCTATGTCGAGAACGCCGTCGAGCGCGAGCGTGCGTCGCGCGTCGCTCACCCGCTCGTCGATGTCTAGGCCCGAAGATCGTCGTGTCATCGCCTCACCTGTCGTGGTTCCCTACCCCGCGACCGCGACCCGCGAAACGATTCCGCTTCGATGAGAGAAACGGACGCACGACGGGGTTTTGAATCCCGTGCGCGCGGGCAAATCGAGACCTGATGCCAGATCTGAGTCCGCCCGATGCGCTCAGCACGCTGCCGTTCGAGGGTCCGCCGAGATCGTGATCGCCGTGTCCGAACGCGCGGCAGATTCGCCGGACGTGCGCACGATGCGTACGGATGTGCGCACCATGCGCATCAACCTCGAGCGCGACCCGCGGGCGCCGTCGCTCGCGCGCGCGGCGATGGCCGGATTCATCGAAAAGAGCAGGGTCGCGACGACGGAGCTCGCGACCCTGACGCTGCTCGTGTCAGAGCTCGTATCCAACGCGGTGCTCCACTCGGACGCGCCGCCGGCGAGCGGCATCGAGCTGTGCGCTCACGTGCTCGAGCGCGGCGCCGTCCGCGTCGAGGTCATCGATCGCGGGAGTGGCTTTATCGCCAGCCCGCGCGACCCCACGCGCGCGCATGGCGGCTACGGCCTGTTCCTCGTGGAGCAGCAGGCGACGCGCTGGGGCGTGGATCGAGAGGGCGGCACGCGCGTGTGGTTCGAGCTGACGAGCACCCCACGGACTGAAAGCGCCTGAGCGAGCGCCAACGCGCGCTTCGCGACGACATCGCGCTGTTGGCCGTCCGCCGCGTGCCAGTCCGATAAAATCGCGAGCGATGGGGGTACGAGACCAACTGCGGGTCGACGTGCGACACGACGCCGGCCGCGCGATCATCACGCTTGCCGGCGAACTCGACATGGCCAGCGTAGAGGTCCTGCAGCAGGCGCTCGACGAGGAGACGCTCGCGGCTGAGCCGATGTTGGTGCTCGACCTCGAGCAGTTGCAGTTCATCGACTCGACCGGCCTGCGGATCATCCTCAGGGCGCTCGAGCGTTGTCGCGCGCACGGCCAGGACTTCGCGATCACGCCTGGCTCCGCTCAGGTGCAGCGCCTGCTGAGCATCACCGGCGTCGCAGCGCACCTGCCGACCATCTCGTCGAGCGACGAGATGGTCGCCTAGCTCGCGGCGCAGGTTTAGACGCACCAGATCGGGGCAACTACCTCTTGCAGTGCCACCCCCGGCGGGCGCAAGCCGAGCCCCCCGGCTGGTCACCCACAAAGAGAGCGGGGTGGCACGGCGGTATGCCGGCATGGCTTCGCCCCCGACGCTTGCCTGCCGGCATGCCGCCCGCCTTCGCGTCCTCGAGTCCAGGGCTTCACGACGGACGAGAGTGGGTAGGTAGTAAGGAGGAGGGATAGCTCGGGCAGACAACCCGGCGCCCCGACATGTCGAGCTAGCGCAAAGGAGTGAGCAAGTGAGGCTGAGAAGCGCGGGCGTGCTGGTCGCTGTAGCCGCGGCTCTGGGCCTCCCAGCGGGCGCGAGCGCGTTCGGAGTGACCAAGTGGGAAGCGGGGACGTGCAAGGAATCGAGCTGCACCGACGCTGGCTCCGCGTCGGCCTTCTACACGCAGGCTGCGGGGCACCCGAACTTCGGGCTAACCGACTTCGAATTCGACTCCACGACCGAAGGAGTCATCAAAACGTGGAAAAAGCCCGACGGCCACGTCAAAGACGTGCGCGTGGATCTGCCCCCGGGCCTAGCGGTGAACCCCGAAGCGACCACGGCGGTTTGCACCGAAGCGGAGCTCACCTCGGACAAAAAAGAGTGTCCCACGGCGAGTCAGGTGGGCGTCGACCAGGCGACGGGCACCGCGGAAATCGCCCTTGGCGTGAAGGAAACAGTCACTGAAGAATTTCCCGTGTACAACATCGAACGCAAGCCGGGCGAGCCCTCCCGGTTCGGGGTGGAAATCAGCAGCGCGACGCTCGACCTCCTCGGCCTGCAGGGGGTCGCCTACCTCGAAGGCGGGATCAGCTGGCACCACGAAGCCGAAACCAGTGAAAACAGCGGCGTCGCCACGGGCGACTACCACGAGTACTTCAAGATTCCAGACATCCCCGAACAGCCGGAAATCGTCGAGTCGCGCTTGATCTTCAACGGCGTAGTCGACGGCCGCTCGTTCATCACGCTCCCCAGCACGTGCGCGAGCAAGCCGATCACGACGCTGCACGTCGACTCCTATAAAGAACCCGGCAGCTTCCAGCGCTACACCAACGAAACCCCCGTTACGGCGACCGGCTGCAACTCGCTTGCCTTCAACCCGTCGCTGTCGCTGACTCCTGAAACCAGCCAGTCAGACCAGCCCGACGGCGTGACCACCGCGCTGCACGTGCCGCAGGGGACCGACGAACCGTCCAAGCCCAACTCGCCCGACGTGGAAACGGCCGCCGTGACGCTGCCCGAAGGGATGACCTTGAACCCCGCCGCCGCGCACCAACTCGTCGGTTGCAGTAGCGAAGGCTTCGTCGCCGGCGAATGTCCGGTCGCGTCGCAGGTGGGCAGCTTCGCCGTCAACGCGCCGGGGATCCCCAACGGGGCGCTCGTGGGCGGCGTGTACGTCGGCTCGCCAGAAGCCGGTAAAGGCCCTGAATCTGGCGGCGAGTACCGGATCTTCCTACTCGGCGAAGCGGCGCAATACGGCGTCGGGCTGCGCCTCGAAGGACGGGTCAGCGCCAACACCTCAACGGGCCGCCTTACAGCCACGTTCGTCAACGGCCCGCAGGTGCCGTTCGAAGACCTGACGCTGCACTTCAACGGTGGACCGCGCGCGCCGCTCGCCAACCCGCTGACGTGCGGGGTCGCCACACCCACGGCGGCGATCACACCTTATGGCGGCGAGCCTGCGAAGGCCGCGGGCACGAGCGGCTTCAATGTCGACGGCAACGGCGCCGCCTGCGCGTCGCCGCTGACGTTCTCGCTCGTCCAGAGCCTGACGCCGCAGGGCCCAGCGCACGCGGGCGCATACGACCCGGCGAGCTTTAGCCTCAACCGACCCAGTGGGCAGCAGTACCTGTCACGGATCGCCACAACGCTGCCGGCCGGGCTGATCGGCGACATCCCCTCGGTGCCGCTGTGCGCCGAACCCGCCGCGAACGCTGGTAGCTGCCCGGCGACCAGCGAAATCGGCACCGTGTCGGTCGCGGCTGGCGCCGGCGGCGAACCGTACGTGTTCACCGGTCACGCCTACCTGACCGGTCCCTACGGCGGCGATCCCTACGGCCTGTCGATCGTCGTGCCCGCCGTCGCCGGACCGTACAACCTCGGCGAAGTGGTCACCCGCGCCGGCATCGGCGTGGGCCTGTACAGCGGTCGGGTGACCGTGACGAGCACGCTCCCGAGCATCGTCGGCGGCGTGCCGCTGCGCCTGCAGAGCCTGAACGTGGCCGTCAGCCGCCCGAGCTTCCTGTTCAACCCCACCAGCTGCGCGCCGCTCGCCACCGAATCCGTGCTGAACTCCACGTTCGGCGCAAGCCAGAGCCTGTCGAGCCCGTTCCAGGTGAACGATTGCGGCGCGCTCGCCTTCATCCCGAGCGTCGGCGTGTCAAGCGGCGCCAACACCTCGAAACTCGGCGGCGCGAGCATCGAAGTCAAGGTCACCGCGGGCGCTCACCAGGCGAACATCCACGAGCTGCAGCTGCAGTTGCCCAAGCAGCTCGTCGCGCGCCTGTCGACGCTGCAGAAAGCCTGCCCCGCTGGCGAATTCGAAGCAGGCACCCCTCCCGGAACGTGCAAATCCACCGCGCGCGTCGGCACCGCCACCGTCAGCACGCCGGTGCTCCCCGACCCGCTCAAGGGCAGCGCATACTTCGTCTCCCACGGCGCCGCGGCGTTCCCCGATCTCGACCTCGTCCTGCAAGGCGGCGGCGTCGAGGTTGTGCTCGTCGGGCACACGCACATCGCGCGCTCGAGCATCACCACCTCGACCTTCGAAAGCCTCCCCGACGTGCCCTTCTCGAGTGCCGTCGTCACGCTGCCGGTCGGCTCCAACTCGGCGCTCGCGGCCAACGGCCAACTATGCCGGGCGAACCTAGTCGCACCGACGACGCTCATCGGCCAGAACGGCGCCAAGCTGACCAAGAACACCAGGATCGTCGTCAACGGCTGTCCGATCCAGGTGCTCTCGCACCGGCGCCGCGGCAGGCACGCGATCCTCGAGATCTGGGTTCCCGAAGCCGGCCGCGTGAGCGTCACCGGACGCGGGATCAAGCGCGTGGGCGCCCGCGTCAAGAAGGCCGGTCAGGTCATCAAGCTCAGCGTGCCGCTGACCACGACCGGGATGGCCACGCTGGCGCGCGGCCATCATCGCAAGCTCAAGCTGAGGGTCGGCTTCGTCCCCTCCTCCGGTCACAACACCTCCGCCACGACGCTCCTGCTGCGCTGAGCACGCCGGCTAGCGGCGATCAGCGAGGTGCAGCTCGAGCGTCTCCCCAGCGTCGGCGGGCTCTGCAGCGACCCGCTGGGAGTCGGTCAGTCGTTCGATCACCGGCGCCGAGCCGTCGGCGGCCGCCGACATCAGGCTTTCACCGCGCCCGGCGAGCAGCGGCCCGACGCGCAGCTCCAGCTTGCGCGGCATCACCATCACGCCCACGTCCAGATGCGTGCCGCTGATCGATCCGCCGGCGTTCGCGGCGAGCACGTCAGCCACGAGTTGCACATCGGCAATGCGGTCGGTGGTGAAGTACGCGCGCGCCGCCAGTGCGCTTAGTACCCGGGGTAGCACGGCGCGCGCCATCACGTTCGGCGCGAGCCGCAGCTCGACCGCGTTCCTGGGCTCGGCGTGGGCCGCGGCGAAGCTCTGCAGGTTCTCGCCGTCGATCGGTTCAAGCGGGGTCGCGTCGGGGGTGTCGAGCTCCATGCGCAGCTCGGTCCCGCCGCCTGGCGTCTGTGCGAACGCTACGTGACAGGCGAGCGCGTCGATCACCGCGAGGCCCATCCCGTACTGCTCCCCGGCCTCGTCACGGTGCTCGCCCGGCATGCCCCTGCCGTGGTCGCGGACGACGACCGCGACAGCCTGTGAGAGCGCGCACACATCCACTTCGAGCGCGCCCTCCCCGTCCTCGCCGTACGCGTGCATCACCACGTTGTTGCACGCCTCTGTCACCGCGGTGTTGAGGTCGTTGCTCTCGATCGCGTTCAGGGCGAGGCATTCGGCCACGCCGCTCAACGCCTGGCGTACGATCAGGACGTTCTCCGGCCTGCCGGGAAGGCTCAGGTGGACGTGTGGAATCTCGGCCATCGAGCAGCGGCGATCGACCGGATCCCCGAAGGCGAGCATTGGCGCGCCGGGGCGTGGCCAACGCTCAGTAGCGCCGGCGTGGCGCCCTCAGCTCGCATGCGTCAACGTCCGCAGCTGCTCGAGCGAGCGCCGCAACAGGCGTGAGACCTGCATCTGGGAGATGCCCACCCGCTCGGCGATCTCCGTCTGCGTCAGCTCTTCGACGAAGCGCATGCGCAGAATCAGACGCTCGCGTGCCGGGATGTGGCCGAGCACCGCCGTTACCGTCGCGTCCAGCTCGACGAGCTCATAGCGCTCGTCATCCTCGCCGACGGTGTCGCCGTAGGCGACCGCCTCGCCGTCGGCGCGCGGTCGCGGCGCGTCGAGCGACAGCGTGTCGTAGGCCTGGATCGCCTGCAGCGCGTCGATCACGTCCTCGCTGTCGATCTCGAGGAACTCGGCGAGCTGGTTGACCGTGGGCGCGCGGCCATGCTCGTTGGCCAGGCGCTCCTGCGCGTCGCGCACCTTCAGTGCGCGCTCCTGGGCGCCTCGAGGGACGTGAACGGCCCATCCCGAGTCGCGGAAGTAGCGGCGCATCTCGCCGAGGATCGTCGGCACCGCGAATGAAGCAAACGGGTAGCCGCGTTCGGCGTCGAAGCGGTCCAGCGCCTTCAGCAGGCCCAGCGAGGCGACCTGCAGCAGATCCTCGAACGGCTCGGACGAGCGCCCGTAGCGCCGCGCAAGCCCACGTGTGAGCGGCATGTACCGGCGCACGAGCTCCTCGCGTGCGGCGGGATCTCCCTCGCGCTGCCAGCGAGTGAACAGATCGTGCGAAGCATCGGCTGCGCCAGGGACAGTGCGCGACCCGAACGATGGCTTGGTTACCACTGAAGGCACCTCCACTCCTTCCTGCTCGCAACCCCACGGCCCCCAGCCGTTGGCCGGAGACCGTCAGCTGAGTCGAATGATAGCCCGTCTGAAGCTCGCCGCCGGCTACGACGCGGCGCTAGGCTCACACGTGCGATGCCCGGCGAGCCCGTGCCAAGCGTGCAGCAGATCCTCGAAACCCGCACCGGCGAGGAGCTGGCCCTCAACGAGCGCTACCTGAACCCGCAGATGGGGCGGATCCTGCGCACGCTCGGCTTCGACAAGACGTGGACCGGGGGCGAGGGAGCGCATCTGATCGACGCCGACGGGGAGCGCTACCTCGACCTGTTCGGCGGCTACGGCGTGTTCGCAATCGGGCGCAACCATCCCGAGGCGATCGCCGCGATCGAGCAGGTGCTGGCGGCGCGAACCGGGAACCTGCCGCAGCTGGGCGTGACGCTGCTCAGCGGCGTGTTCGCCGAGCAGCTGCTCGCACGCGCCCCCGCCAGCGTCGGCGCGATGGTCCCCGCCAACACCGGCACCGAGGCGGTCGAGGCGGCGATCAAGATCTCCCGTGCCGCCACCGGGCGCCCGCGCGTGCTGTACGCCGAGCACGCCTTCCACGGGCTCACGCTCGGCTCGCTGTCGCTCAACGGCGGCGTCGAGTTCCGTGAGGGCTTCGGGCCGCTGCTGCCGGGCTGTGACCCCGTCGGCTTCGGCGACCTCGACGCGCTCGAGCGCGAGCTCGCACGCGGCGACGTCGCCGCGTTCATCGTCGAGCCGATCCAGGGCAAGGGCGTCAACATTCCCGCGCCCGACTACTTGCCCGCGGCCCAGCGCCTGTGCCGCGAGGCCGGCGCGCTGTTCGTGTGCGACGAGGTGCAGACGGGCATCGCCCGCACCGGACGCTTCCTCGCGCTCGACCACTGGGGCCTCGAGCCGGACATGATCTGCCTCGCCAAGGCGCTGTCAGGGGGCTTCGTGCCGGTCGGCGCGGTGCTCGTCTCGCGCGCGGCGTTCGAGCGGGTGTTCGACGGCATGGAGCGCGCCGTGCGTCACGGCTCGACGTTCGGCGGCAACGATCTCGCCGCCGCCGCCGCGCTGGCGACGCTGGGAGTGATCGATCGCGAGGACCTCGTCGGTCGTGCCGAACGCATGGGCGCGCTGCTGCTCGAGCTGACCAAGCCGCTGATCGAGCGCTTCGACGTCGTCGCCGACGTGCGCGGCGTCGGCCTGATGTGGGCGATCGAATTCGGGCCGCCCGCGGGCGCGAGCGCGCGGCGGCTGTGGGAGCGCGTCGAGCGGCGCCAGCCGGGCCTGTTCTCGCAGCTCGTCACCGTGCCGCTGTTTCACGAGCACAAGATCTTCTGCCAGGTCGCCGGCCACCACATGAACGTGATCAAGGCGCTGCCCGCGCTCACGATCGAGGAGTCCGAGATCCGTCGCTTCGCGGCTGCGCTGGAGCACACGATCGCCGCCGCCGAGCGCTACCCCGCGGCGCTCGCGCGCTTCGGGCTGCGCACCGGGCTGCGGGCGGTGGGCGTCGGGCGCTGAGCCCGGTCACCCGCCGCGAGGGGAGGCGCCCCGCGACGGGTGTTGCCGACCGATACCCGCGAACGCCCTTTCCTGCACACCCGTTTCCGGCACGCGCGCCCCACGCCGCTAGCCTGTCGGGCTCGTGCTCGTAACCAGACAGGACATCCGCAACGTGGCGATCGTCGCGCACGTCGACCACGGCAAGACCACGCTCGTGGACGCGATGCTGTGGCAATCGGGCGCGTTTCGCGTCGGACAGGACGTGGCCACGCGCGTGCTCGACTCGATGGACCTCGAGCGCGAGAAGGGCATCACGATCCTCGCCAAGAACACCTCGCTGCGCTACAAGGACGTCAAGCTCAACATCATCGACACCCCCGGCCACGCCGACTTCGGCGGCGAGGTCGAGCGCGGGCTGACGATGGTCGATGGCGTGCTGCTGCTGGTCGACGCCTCCGAGGGGCCGCTGCCGCAGACGCGCTTCGTGCTGCGCAAGGCGCTCGAGTCAAAGCTGCCTGTGATCCTCGTCGTCAACAAGGTCGACCGTCCCGACGCGCGCGTCGCGGAGGTCGTCGACGAGGTGTACGAACTGTTCCTCGACCTCGAAGCCGACGAGCACCAGATCGAGTTCCCGATCGTCTATTGCAACGCCAAGGCCGGCGTCGCCTCGCTGCACTACGAGCCGGGTCGGGCGATCCAGGAGGAGAACCTCGCGCCGCTGCTCGACCTGCTGCTCGAGCACATCCCCGCGCCGACCTACGACCCCGAGCACCCGCTGCAGGCGCTCGTGACCAACCTCGATGCCTCTCCGTACGTCGGGCGCCTGGCGATCTGCCGTGTGCGCCACGGCACGATCCGCAAGGGCCAGCAGATCGCGTGGTGCCGCGCCGACGGCTCGATCCAGCGCGCCACCGTCGCCGAGCTGTATGTGACAGACGCGCTCGATCGCGTCGACGCTCCCGAGGCGGGACCGGGGGAGGTGATCGCCGTCGCGGGCATCGCCGAGGTCACGATCGGCGAGACGCTCGCCGATCTCGGAGACCCGCGTCCGCTGCCGGTGATCACCGTCGACGAGCCCGCCATGTCGATCACGCTCGGCGTCAACACCTCGCCGCTGGCGGGCAAAGACGGCGACAAGCTCACCGCCAGGCAGATCGAGGCGCGGCTGAAGCAGGAGCTGGTGGGAAACGTCTCGCTGCGCGTACAGGAGACCGCCCGGCCGGACACGTATGAGGTGCAGGGGCGCGGCGAGCTGCAGCTGGCGGTGCTCGTCGAGATCATGCGCAGGGAGGGCTTCGAGCTGACCGTCGGCCAGCCGCACGTGCTCGAGCGCGAGATCGAAGGCAAGCGCCACGAGCCGGTCGAGCGGCTATCGGTGGACGTTCCCGAGGAGCACGTCGGCACCGTCACCCAGCTCCTGGCCGCGCGCAAGGGCAGGGTGGAGCACATGACCAACCACGGCACCGGTTGGGTGCGCATGGAGTACCTCGTCCCCGCCCGCGGGTTGATCGGCTTTCGCACGCAGTTCCTCACAGAGACGCGCGGCACCGGGATCATGCACCACGTGTTCGACCGCTGGGAGCCGTGGGCCGGGGAGATCCTCACGCGCACGAGCGGCGTGCTCGTCGCCGACCGCCGCGGCGCCACGGTCACGTTCTCCCTGTTCACGCTCCAGGAGCGCGGCTCGCTGTTCGTCGGCCCCGGCGAGGACGTCTACGAAGGGATGATCATCGGCGAGAACGCCCGTTCGGAGGACCTCGACGTCAACCCGGTCAAGGAGAAGCACCTGACGAACATGCGCTCCTCGACCTCGGACGTGCTCGTGCGCCTCGACGCGCACCGCAAACTGACGCTCGACGAGGCGCTCGAGTTTGTGCGCGAGGACGAGGCCGTCGAGGTGACGCCCGTGTCGGTGCGCATGCGCAAGGTCAACCTGTCCAAGGTCGAGCGCCTGAAGGCCGTGCGGACCGCGCGCAAGTGAGCGGTGGCGCGATTGTCGGTGGGTCCTCGACGGCCACGGCCGGGATCCGGCTGAGCGGCCTGGTCAAGAGCTTTCGCGGCCCGGACGGCCCGATCAGGGCGGTGCGGGGAATCGACGTGGAGATCGCGCCCGGTGAGACCGTCGCGCTGCTCGGCCCCAACGGTGCGGGCAAGTCCACCACGATCGACATGCTCCTCGGTCTGCTGCGCCCCGACGAGGGCAGCGTGTCGGTGTTCGGGCGCTCGCCCGCGCAAGCGGTTGCCGACGGGGCCGTGGGCGGCATGCTGCAGACCGGCGAGCTGATCAGAGATCTGACCGTGCGCGAGCTGGTGGCGATGATCGCGTCCCTGTACCCGGAGCCGCTGGGCGTCGAGGAGGCGCTCGCGCTCGCGGGCATCAGCGAGATCGCCGCCCAGCGCACGCAGAAGCTCTCCGGCGGGCAGACCCAGCGCGTGCGTCTCGCGGTGGCGCTCGTCAGCGATCCCGAGCTGCTCGTGCTCGACGAGCCCACAGTCGCGCTCGACGTCGAGGGCCGCCGTGCTTTCTGGACGACCATGCGGACGTTCGCCGCGCGCGGCAAGACGGTCGTGTTCGCCACGCACTACCTCGAGGAGGCCGACGCGTACGCTGACCGGGTCGTGCTAATCGCCCACGGCGAGATCGTCGCCGACGGCCCCACGACCGAGATCAGGGCGATGGTCGGCACGCGCACGATTCGCGCGACGCTTCCCGGCGTCGACGCCGACGCGCTCGGCGCGCTGCCCGGCGTCAGCAGCGCTGAGCGGCGCGGCGAGGCGGTGGTGCTGCGCTGCTCGGACTCCGACGCCGCGATCCGCGCGCTGCTGAGCGCTCACGCCGACGCCCGCGACATCGAGATCGCCGCGGCAGGGCTCGAGCAGGCGTTCCTGGCGTTGACTGGAGACGGCTGATGCCGCTCCTGTACACCCGCTATGAGCTGCTGCGCACGTTGCGCAACAGGCGCTTCTTCCTGCTCTCGCTCGGCTTTCCGCTCGTGCTGTACTTCGTGATCGTCAGCCCCAACCGCGACGTGCACGACTTCGACGGCAGCGGCATCTCGTTCGCCGTTTACTACATGGTTGGGCTGGCGTCGTTCGGGACGATGGGCGCGATGCTCTCCTGCGGCGGGCGCATCGCCGCCGAGCGCGCGGTCGGCTGGAACCGCCAGCTGCGGATCACCCCGCTCACGCCGCGAGCGTACTTCCGCGTGAAGGTGCTCACCGGCTACATGATGGCTGTGATCAGCCTGCTCGCGCTATATGCCGCCGGCATCTCGCTGGGCGTCAGCCTGACCGCGGACGAGTGGCTGCAGATGACAGGGCTGATACTCGTCGGTCTCGTGCCGTTCGCCGCGCTCGGAATCCTGCTCGGGCACCTGCTCACCCCGGACTCGATCGGCCCAGCCATGGGCGGAGGCATATCGCTGCTGGCGCTGCTCGGCGGCACGTGGTTCCCGCTCGCAAAGCACGGCTTCCTGCACGACCTCGCCCAGTGCGTTCCCTCCTACTGGCTCGTGCAGGCGAGCCACGTAGCCCTGGGCGGGCGTCCGTGGAGCACGCTCGGATGGGTTGTGATGGCCGCGTGGACCGTCGTGCTCGGCGCGCTCGCGGCCCGCGCGTACCGGCGCGACACGGGCCGGATCTAGACACCAGCGGGGACGCGACCAGCCTCGCGGGCTGTCCCGCGGCGGCTCAGCACGCGGCGGCGGGCGCCGCTAGGGTACGGCCGATGATCGCAACGACAAGAGCCTTCCTCACCGCCTTGATCGCCGTATTCGCCGTATCGCTCGCCGGTTTCACGGCGCTCGGCGCCGCCGTCGCGGGCGCCGCGTCGACGCCGCACTACCAGCACGAGAGCTTCAAGGAATATGAACAGCAGCTCGACGGCGGCCACGTCGGCTCGGTCGAGATCAACAAACGGGTCGGCTCTGTGCGCGTGACCCTCAAGAACGGCCAGAAGTTCGTCGCCAAATACAAACGCAAAGAAGAGAAAAACGTCGCCGCGGCGCTGCAGGCCAAAGGTGTGCCCGTGTCGGTGCTCAAACCCACCGAAGCGAGCAAAGAAGTCGTCAAAGTCAACAAAACGATCCACCACAAACTGCGCTACATCGCCGGCGGGATCCTGATCGTCGTGATCGTGATCGTCGGCGCCGTGCTGTTCATCAGCCGCAAACGCAAGCGCGACGCCGAAGAATGAGCGTCCGCCGGAGGCGCTTGCCGCGGAGGTAGCTGGCTAAGACCGAGAACGAGACTCAGTCTTATGATAGGTTTCCGTGTCGACGTACTGATCACGCCGACACGGGAGCCTGAATCCAATGAATCACAGCCGCCGCATCGCCTTCACGACGATGCTCGTCGCACTCGCCGTAGCCGTCGCCGGATGCGGCGGCAGCTCCTCGGCCTCCTCAGGTGGGAGCTCCGCGAACGCGACGATCAACGCGGTCGGCGCGGAGAACGAGTACGCGAACGTGATCGAACAGATCGGTGGCAAGTACGTCAAGGTCACGGCGATCGAGAGCAATCCGAACACCGACCCCCACACCTACGAGGCCAGCACGAGCACCGCCCAGGCGGTCAGCGCCGCGAGCCTGCTGATCGAAAACGGTGTGGGCTACGACACCTACATGGAAAAGATCGAGTCGGCCTCACCGAACTCCTCGCGGAAGGTCATCAACGTCCAGAAGCTGCTCGGCCTGCCGGAATCGACCCCCAACCCGCACCTCTGGTACAAGCCCACGACGATGCCGATCGTCGCCAAAGCGATCGCCAGCGATCTCGCCGCGCTGCAGCCGGCTCACGCGGCGTACTTCCAGGAAAACGCCACGAAGTTCGAAGAATCGCTGAAACCGTGGTACGAAGCGATCGCGAAGTTCAAGGCCGCCTACCCAAACGCGCCGGTCGCGACGACCGAGCCGGTCGCGGACTACCTGCTCGAAGCGGCGGGCGCCAACAACCTGACGCCGTTTCCGTTTCAGGCGGACATCATGAACGGCACAGACCCCGCTCCCCAGCTCGTGACCCTTCAGAACAGCTTCTTCTCTGGGCACAAGGTCAAGGTGTTCGTCCACAACCAGCAGGTCACCAGCTCGATCACGGAATCGTTTGTGCAGGCCGCCAAGCGTGCCGGGATTCCGGTTGTCGGGGTGTACGAGACGATGCCCACCCCCGGCTATGACTACCAGTCGTGGATGCTCGCCGAGGTCAAGGCCATCGAAAAGGCCGTCGGACAGGGCATCTCAACCGAAAAGCTGTGAGCTCGGCAAGCGCATCTGTGGACGATGACATCCTCACTGTGCAGGGCGTGGACGTGCGGCTTTCGGGCCGCACGATCCTCGACCAGGTGAGCTTCAAGATCGCGCCAGGAGAGTTCACGGGGCTGATCGGATCGAACGGGGCGGGCAAGACGACCCTGTTCCGGGTGATCCTCGGCCTACAGACAGCGAGCACGGGACACGTGCTTTTTGGCGGGCCCGCCCACCCCCGCGAGCGTGCACGACGCCATCGCCAGATTGGCTACGTTCCGCAGAAGTTCCTGTTCGACCCCGATGTTCCGCTGCGCGCGCGGGATCTCGTGGGACTCGGCATCGACGCGCAGCGTCTCGGCGTGCCACGGCCCTCCCGGGCCAGACGCGCGCTCGTCGAGGAGATGCTGCACGCCGTCGACGCAACCCGCTTCGCCGACACACGCGTCGGCAAGCTCTCAGGCGGCGAGCAGCAGCGCATCCTGATCGCACACGCGCTCATCGCCCGGCCGCGGCTGCTGCTCCTCGATGAGCCGCTCGCGAGCCTCGACCTAGGCAGCGCCCAGGAAGTCGTGGCGCTGCTCGCACGCATCGCCCGCGAGCAGGAGATCGCCGTGCTGATCTCCGCGCACGAGATCAACCCGCTGCTGCCAGTCATGGACCGCATCGTCTACCTGGCCGCCGGTCGTGCTGTCAGCGGCACCACCCAGGAGGTCGTCCGCCCCGATGTCCTCAGCGAGCTCTACGGGCACCACGTCGACGTCCTTCACGTCCACGGTCGCGTGCTGATCGTCGCCGGCGCCGGCGAGGACACCGACCTGGCTGGCCACGAGGCCGTCTTCCCTCGGTCCGAGATCCTGTCGTGAGCCACTTCCTGTCTCCGATCTTCGCCTCCGGCTTCTTCGAAAGCGAAGCCGTGCACATCGCCCTCGCCGTCGGGGCGCTCGTCGCCGTCGTCACCGGCGTGGTCGGCGTGTTCACGGTCATGCGCGGCCAGTCCTTCGCGGGCGAGGCCTTCGGCGACCTGGGGGCCGCCGGGGGGTCGGGCGGCTACCTGATCAGCGTCGGCCCCCTCTGGGGATTCGTGATCGGCAACGTCATCTCCGCTGGCGCGATGGAGGCGATCGGCGTGCAGCGCTCGCGCGGGCGGGATCTTGCCACCGGGATCGTGCTCGGCGCCGGGATCGGGCTCGCCGCGCTGTTCTTGTACCTCTTCAACAGCGAACACAGCACCGCAGGGGCGACCGTCACGATCCTCTTCGGCTCGGTGTTCACGATCTCCAGTTCGACGATCCCGCTGATCGTGCTCCTGAGCGCCGTCGTGTTGGCGATCACGCTCACGATCTACCGGCCGCTGCTGCTCAGCTCCGTGAACGCCGAGATCGCATCGGCCCGCGGAATCCCCGTGCGCCTCATCGGCGTGCTCTACCTGCTCGCGCTCGCGCTCGCAGCGGCGCTCGCGGCGATCACGATCGGCACGATCCTCTCAACTGCCCTGATCGTCGGGCCGGCGGCGAGCGCGCTACGACTGACCAGACGCCCGCTGACCGCGCTACTGACGGCGGCGGGTATCGGCATCGGCGCGATGTGGCTCGGCATCGTCCTCGCCTACGACAGCTTCCACTGGCCGCCCTCAGGACACGGCTGGCCCGTGAGCTTCTTCGTCGTGACCCTCGTGTTCATCACCTACCTGCTGTCCGGGCTCCCCGAAGCCACACGCCGCCGACGCGCGGACCGGACCCCGTTCGCATCCTCAGTGGCGCAGCAGGCGACACCGAGCTAAGGGGCCGCACAAACCATGTTCTCCGGTTTCATGGTCAACGCCTGGGAGGTCGCGAGCATCGTCGCGGTCGTCGCGGGGGTCGTAGGGTTCTTCACTGTCATGCGCGGATCCGCGTTCGCTGCCCACGCGATCCCCAACGGGTCCTTCGCCGGCGCCGCCGGTGCCAGCCTGATCGGAGTGAGCACACTCCTCGGCCTCGGCGTCTTCTCACTTGGCGGTGCTCTGACGATCGGCCTGCTCGGCCGCAGGGGACGCCACGATGTCGCGACCGCCCTCGCGCTCGTGGCGATGCTCGCTCTCGGCGCGCTGTTCCTGAGCTTCAGCGTCGAGTACGCCCCAGAGGTCTACTCGCTGCTATTCGGCGAGATCCTCGGAATCAGCCCCAACGAGATCGCGCCAACCGCGATCCTCGGCGCCCTCTGCATCATCGCCACCGCCATCCTCTACCGCCCGCTGATGCTCTCCTCAGTCCTCCCCGAGGTAGGAGAGGCACGCGGCATCAGCAGCTTCCGCATGGAGATGCTTTTCCTCGCCGTGCTTGCGCTGGCAACAACGATGACCGTTCCAGTCGTCGGGACACTGCTGATCTTCAGTCTCATGATCGGCGCACCGGCCGCCGCCCGCTCATTCACCGACCGGCCACTCGTGGCGATGGCTCTGTCGGTGGCAATCGCCCTTCTGATCGTGTGGATCGCGATCGCCGCCTCCTACGAAACGAACTACCCCGTCGGGTTCTTCGTCGGCGTCGGCAGCGCCGTCTCCTACACACTCGGGCGCGTCTGGGCGGCGTGGCGCCGGCGCCGCCTGATCGAGCACGACGGTGTCGCCGGCGGCCTCGCGGCTGGCGACGCCTTCTAAGATCGTCGCATGAGCTCCCCCGCCACCACCACCGACAGCTGGGTCGAGCGCGCCGACGCCGCGCTCGCCGCCGCCGGGCGCAAGCGCGGCGGCGCCAGGCACGCGCTGCTCGAGCTGCTCGCCGCGCAGGAGTGCGCGCTCACTGCGCTCGAGATCGAGGACGCGCTCCGCGCGCGCTCCTCGCGCCCGGTCAGCCGCGCCAGCGTCTACCGCATCCTCGACGAGCTCGAGGCGCTCGCGCTCGTGCAGCGCGTCGAGACCGGCCAGGCGATGGTCCGCTACGAGCGCGTGTGCGAGCACGAGCAGCATCACCACCATCTCGTCTGCGACCAGTGCGGCCTCGTGATGCCGTTCTCCGACCCCGGCCTCGAGCGCGCGATCGTCTCGCTCAGCGAGCGCGTGCCACTGGCCGTCTCCGAGCACGAGATCGTGCTGCACGGCGCCTGCAGAGATTGCGCCGCGTGAGCGAGCCGGCCATAGAAGTGCGCGGCCTGGTCAAGCGCTTCGGCGACGTGCGCGCGCTCGACGGCGTCGACCTGACCGTGCGCCAGGGCGAGATGGTCGGCCTGCTCGGGCCCAACGGCGCCGGCAAGACCACGCTCGTGCGCGTGCTCGCGACGCTGCTGGAGGCCGACGCCGGCACGGCGCAAGTGCTCGGTCTGGACGTCAAACGCGACGCGGCCGTCGTGCGCGAACGGATCGGCCTCGCCGGCCAGTACGCCGCCGTTGATGAAAACCTCACCGGGCTCGAGAACCTCACGATGGTCGGTCGGCTCTACGGCTTCAGCCGCAAGTCAGCCAAGGCCCGCGGCCGGGAGCTGCTCGAGCGCTTCGACCTGCTCGACGCGGGCGGGCGGGCCACCAAGACCTACTCCGGCGGGATGCGCCGCAGGCTCGACCTCGCCGCCGCGCTCGTCGCAAAACCTCCCGTGCTGTTCCTCGACGAGCCCACCACAGGCCTCGACCCGCGCAGCCGCCTGAGCCTGTGGGCGCTGCTCGAAGGGCTCGTCGCCGAAGGCACCACCGCTCTTCTCACCACCCAGTACCTCGACGAGGCCGACCGGCTGGCCGACACGATCGCCGTCATCGACCACGGCCGCCTGATCGCCGAGGGCACCTCCGATGAGCTCAAGGACCGCCTCGGTGGCGAGCGCCTGGAGATCCGCCTCGAGGACGGCGCCGATCCCGGCGTCGCGGTGCGGGCGCTCGCACCGATGTCCGATGAGCTCCCAACCATCGAAGCGGCGCTCGTCAAAGTCAACGTGCGCGAGCGACAGGGCGCGATCGTGGAGGCCGTGCGCCGGCTCAGCGAGGCCGGGGTCGGCGTTGACGATCTCACCATGCGCCGACCCACGCTCGACGACGTGTTCCTCGCGCTCACCGGACACGCCGCCGAAGAGATCCCCGAGGAGCAGCAGGAGGAGGAGCGGGCCGCATGAGAAGGCTCGTCATCGACACGCTGATCATCGCCGAGCGCAACGTCGTGCGGCTGCGGCGCGCGCCTGAATTGCTGATCGGGTTCACCGTGCAGCCGATCATGTTCGTGCTGCTCTTCCGCTACGTGTTCGGCGGCGCGATCAAGACGCCTGGCTACAGCTACGTCGACTACCTGATCCCCGGCATCATCGTCCAGAACACCGCCTTCGGCGGCTTCGCCACCGCGCTGGGGCTCAACGACGACGTGCGCAAGGGACTGATCGACCGCTTCCGCTCGCTGCCGATGTCGCGCGCCGCCGTGCTCGGCGGTCGTACGCTCTCCGACGTCGCCACCAACACGCTGTCGATCACCATCCTGCTCGTCACCGGCGTGATCATCGGCTTCTCCTTCCAGACGAGCTTCCTGCACGCCGCCGCTGGCATCGGCCTGCTGCTGCTCTTCGGCTACGCCTTCTCCTGGTTTCTCGCCTTCCTCGGGCTGCTCGTCTCCTCGCCGGAATCGGTCAACTCGCTCGGCTTCATCGCCGTCTTCCCGCTGACGTTCGTCTCCTCCGCGTTCGTGCCCGTCGCGTCGATGCCCGAAGGCCTACGCCAGTTCGCCGAAGTCAACCCCTTCACGATCATCGTCGACGCCATGCGTCATCTGTGGCTCGGCGCCCCCGCCAACAACAGCGTCTGGGGCGCCGCCGTCTGGTCGCTCGTGATCGTCGCCGTGTTCGCTCCGCTCGCGGTAGCGCGCTACCGGCGCGCGGCCGGGCGGTAGGCGTTTGGGGTTGGCGGCGGGCGTTTGCGGCTGGCGGCGGGCGGTTGCGGCTGGCGGCGGGCGCTTGGGGGTGGCGGCGGGCGGTTGGTGTCGGCGGCGGGGTTCTACGGCATCCGGCGTGTATGTCGTATTAAAAATGCTGTATAGCCATGGTTGTACAGCTTTTTTAAGATGGGATACGAAGCTCTGGTGACGGCGCGCCCGTGATCTCGACCTCGACGGGCGGCCTCCCCCAAAGGTAGGTGAGCACGCAGCCGAGCGCGAACACGACCACGACGAAGAGCACTGGACCGGAGTCCTCGACGAGCGCGCCGACGACGCCCGCGGCGAGCCCGCCGGCGAGCGCGGCGAACCACGCGGGGTCGTCCGCGACCGGGGTGAGCAGGCGAGCGCGCCGGCGAATGCCGAGACCGGCGCACACCAGTGCGACGGCGCTCGCCACGGGCATCGCGTGGTTCCTCAGCTCGTCCCACGCGGCGCTGTAGCGGCGGACGATCACGTCGCGAAGCTCGCCCGCGGAGCTCGCGTCGAGCACGCTGCCGGTGAAGTGGCCGGCGCCGTGCGAAGTGGCGAGGTCGATGCCCGCGAGCACAACCAATCCCACGGCGGGCGCGACGAGCACGACCAGCCCGCGCCTGCGTGTCAACGCGCCAGGTAGGAGCATGATCGTGGCGACGGCGAATCCGAAGCTCACGAGGATCACGCCGCCGACGCCCGCGCCGATCCGCGCGGAGCCCTCGACGATCGCGAGCAGCACGCCAGCCCCCACCATTGCGAGCGCCGCGCGACGGTCGCGTGTCGCCGGGAACAGAGCGGCGGCGACCGCCGCCGCGACCAGCACCGCCAGCCCTGACTTCAGCTCGTTGCCGAGCCCGTAGAAGCGCGCGCCAAGGATCGGGTCTGGCCCGAGCATCGAGCGCATCAGCAGCTGCGTGCCCGCCAGCGCGTCTGCGGTGAGGACCACAACCGCCACGACTGCCGGGGCGAGCACTGCGCGCGGCCACGGCACGAGCGCGTCGGTGAGCGCGCCGAGCGCTAGGCAGACGAGCGTGATCGTCGCGTACTCCACCGCCGCGCTCGGCTCGAGCGCGGCAGGGACGAGCACGGTCACGGGCGCCCACAGCACGCCGAGCGCGCCGACGCGCATCGCCCGTGCGCGCCAGCGCGCCCACGGCGCCGCGAGCGTGGCCAGCAGCGCCCACGCGCCGAGCAGGAAGCCCAGCGCCGGCAGGCGCCGCCCGCCGATCACGCGCAGACGCGCTATCAGCGAGCGCAGGCTCGCCGAGTGCAGCGGGCCGTCGGTGACGATCGGCTTGCCGCGCACCTCCGGCGGGATCGGGCGCAGCCCAAGGTAATCGAGAATCGTCGGAGCGAGGTCGAACGATGCGATCAGGCCGCGCTCATTGGTGCTCTGCGAGCTCAGCTCCCTGTCTGCGCCACCCGCGAGCCCGGCCGCGGCCGCCCACAGCAGTTCGCCCGCCGAACCCCGCTCGACGCGCTGCACCACGAGCAGCAGCTCGTTCGCGGCGCGCCCGCGAGCGAGTGCGAGCAGGTCCGCATGGCCTTCGACGCCCGTGGGCAGATCGGCGATCACCAAGCGCTCGCTGCGGAGCAGGGTGGCGATGCGTGCCAGCAGCGTGGATGCCGGCCCGAGCGACACCGCCGCCACATGCCCGTCGCTTTCTGCCGCCAGCACGCTGTCGCCGGTCGCGGCGCCCGTCAGCCCGGCGTAGCCGGCCCCGCCTGGGATCTGACTGGCCAGCAGCCCAGGCTGCAGCAGCTGTGGAGCGGCTTGGGCGCGCCTGCGCGCCGCCCGCCAGCCCGCGACGGTGGCGCCCATGACGCTCGCCCCCGTGCCCGTCGCGCCCGCGTCTGTCGCGCCCGAGCCCGCGCCGGACACGACCAGCGACAGCACCGGCGGTCGCGGCGTCGGATAGGCCGAGCTGGCGATGCGCGCCCCTTGGCCGATGTCGAGCAGCAGCTGTGTTTGCGAATACTGGCCCTGGCTGGCGGACATGATGCCGATGGACAGGCCGGCGACGCCCGCGAGCTGTGACTCGTCGGCGGGCGCGAACACAATCAGCGCGGTGCGGAGGGCGGGCGCGGCGGCTGCGTCCGCGTCGGGGTCGCCGGCCCAGGCGCCGAGCGCAAACGACAACATGAGCGTCAGCGCCGCTCCCCGCCTGACCCAGCTCAGAGCGCCGCTCCGTTTCTAACCCGAGCCAGCACCCGACGGAGCGTATCCGCCCGCTCAGTTGACGCTTGGGTCCAGTGGCATACGCGCGATCAGCGCGTAGCTGCCGCCCATGCGCGTGAGCACGCTGCTCCACAGCTCGTCAGGCACGTCTGTGAACACGTCCTGCGGCTGGGCGGGATGCGTGATCCAGTCGCCGCCCTCGACCTCCGCGTCGAGCTGTCCGGCGCCCCAGCCGGCGTGGCCGGCGAACACGCGGCTGCGCGCGGTGCCCTCGGATAGCTGCTGCACGCCGGCGTCCGGCGCAGGGAAGCCGATGCGTCCCAGCACCAGCGTTCCAGCCAGCGACGGCTCGAGGAACTCGGCCAGGAACACGACCGAGCTCTGCTGCACCGGCCCGCCCACGTAGACGGGGTCGAGTGCCCCCACCACGTCTTCCAGTTGTGGCACGGCGTCCTGCACGGTGACCGTCGAGGGACGGTTGAGCACCACGCCCATCGCCCCGTCTTCGCTGTGAATGCCGATCAGCACGACGGTGCGCACGAAGTTCGGGTCCAGCAGCGACGGCGAGGCGAGCAGCAGTTGGCCGGCGAGTGATTGCGACATGATCCAACCGAGGCTATCGCCCGGATTGGCTGACGACCAAGCGATATCGGGTGTTGCCTCCGCAACGTGGTTCATGCAAAGGAGGCCTCATGGAGCAAGCGCGAGACTTCGACGTGGTTGTGATCGGCGCCGGACCGGCTGGAGAGGTATGCGCGGGACGCCTGGCCGAGAACGGGCTGTCGGTGGCGCTGGTCGAGCGCGAGCTCGTCGGCGGCGAGTGCTCGTTCTATGCGTGCATGCCCTCCAAGGCGCTTGTGCGTCCCGCGCAGGCGCTCGCCGAGGCACGTCGCGTGCCCGGCGCCGCCGAGGCCGCCGCCGGCGAGCTGGACGTGGCCGCGGTCCTTCACCGTCGCGACGAGATCGTCAACGATCTCGATGATTCCGCGCACCTGCCGTGGCTCGCGGAACACTCGATCGAGCTCGTGCGCGGCGACGGGACGCTTATAGGAGAGCGCGAGGTGCGCGTCGGCGAGGAGCTGCTGCGCGCGCGGCGGGCGGTCGTGCTTGCCCCGGGCAGCGGCCCCGTGCTACCACCGATACCGGGGCTGGCGGACGCCGAACCGTGGACCAACCGCGAGGCCACCACCGCCAAGGCGATCCCCGCCTCGCTGCTCGTGCTCGGCGGTGGCGTCGTCGGCGTGGAGATGGCCTACGCCTACGCGACGCTCGGCGCGCGCGTCACGCTCGTCGAGGCACTCCCGCGCCTGATCGCCGGCGAGGAGGAGTTCGCCTCCGAGCAGGTGCGCGAGTCGTTGCAGGGGCTCGGCGTGGAGATGATCCTCGGTGTGAAGGCCATAGCGGCTCGCCGCGAGGGCGAGCGTGGGCAGGGGGGAGCGAGCGGGCAGGAGGGCGGGCGCGGTTCGGTGACGCTCGAGCTCGACGACGGGCGCTCGGTCGCCGGCGAGCAGCTGCTGGTCGCCGTCGGCCGGCGCCCCCGCACGGACGCGCTCGGCATCGACGCGCTTGGCCTGCAGGGTGGCCGCTTCGTCGAGGTCGACGAGACGATGCGGGTTCCCGGTCACGACTGGCTGTTCGTGATCGGCGACGCCAACGGTCGCGTGCTGCTGACGCACATGGGCAAGTACCAGGCGCGCGTCGCCGCCGAGCACATCCTCAGGCGCACGGGCCCGCGCGCAGAGCTGCGCTCGGACGGGCGGCTCGCGCCACGGGTGATCTTCACCGAGCCGCAGGTCGCCGCCGTCGGGCATACGCTCGCGAGCGCGCAGGACGCGGGGCTGAACGTGCGCGCGGTCGACCGGCCTGTCGGTGCGAACGCGGGGGGCAGCTTCGTCGGGCGCGACGCCCCCGGCACGGCGCGTATCGTCGTGGACGAGGATCGCCGCGTGATCGTCGGCGCGACCTTCACCGGCGTGGAGGTAGCCGAGTCACTGCACGCCGCGACGATCGCGGTGATCGGCGAGGTTCCGCTCGAGCGTTTGTGGCACGCCGTGCCGTGCTTCCCCACCCGCAGTGAGGTGTGGCTGCGACTGCTCGAAGGCTACGGCCTCTAGCGGGCAGAGCAGGCGCGCTGCCGGCGCGGACGGCCGCGCTCGGCGTCGAGTAGCCTTCGCCGCCGTGGAGACCGAGGAGCTGCAGGACCGGATCGCGGCGTTTCCTCGCTGGCACTACAAGTTCGAGTTCGACAACGGTGTGAGCACACCGGTGACCAGCCGCGAAGTGATCAACCGTCACGAGCAGCGTCGCCGGTACTTCTTCGACGCGCTGCTGAGCGTGACCGGCGGCTCGCTGCGGGGCCGCCGGGTCCTCGACCTGGGATGCAACGCGGGCTTCTGGTCGCTGCACGCGATCGAGGCGCAGGCGGACTTCGTTCTGGGCGTTGACGGCCGGCAGATGTTCATCGACCAGGCGAAACTGGTGTTCGAGACCAAGGGAATCGAGGAGAGTCGCTATCGCTTCGAGGAGGGCAACGTGTTTGCGCACGACTTCGACGAACGCTTCGACGTCGTGCTGTGCCTTGGGCTGCTCGACCAAGTGGCCAAGCCGGTCGAGGTGTTCGAGCTGATCGCGCAGGTCGATGCCGAGATCGTCGTCATCGACACCGGCCTGTCTCCCGCTTCGTCGAGCTTCTTCGAGGTCTCGCGCCTGTATGACCCGCGCAACGCGATCGAGTATCCGATGGTCTTCCTGCCCACCCGGCAGGCGGTGATCGAGCTCGCTCAGCAGTTCGGCTTCAACATTGTCCCGCTCGCGCACAACATGACCGACTACGCGGGACTGACGGATTACGAGCGTCAGCGCAGGCTGGCGTTCATCTGCGCCAAGAGCACGCCGCTGGACGAGCTCACCAGAGCCGAGAGCCGCTCGTTCGGCCCGTGGTGGCTGGCGAAGGCCGATCCGCGGGGCGTGTTGCAGCGGCTCCTACGTTGACACGCGCGCTACGGCGCGGAGAAGATCTCGATGGTTCCCGTGAGCTTGTGGTCGTTGGCGTTGCCCGACGGCTCGACGACGTGCCCGTCGACGACGATCGGGCTGTTCCAGTGTCCGGGTTCGCCGGGCAGCTTGGCAATCGCGCGCGGGGAGGAGGGGCGGTAGACGTAGATGCCGCCGCCGTCCGGTTCGTAGACGAACAGCAACCCGCCGGCCATCACGGGGCTGGTTCCGGGGGTGCTGTTCTGCCACGCGAGGTACAGCCGCCCGCCGTGCAGCACGTACGCGGCGGTGGCGTGTTCGTCGGCGATGAACATCGTGGTGCGTCCATCTCGCTGCCACACGGCGGGCGCAGTGAACAGCTGTCCGCCGCCGGGTATCGACAGCCGCTGCAGTTCGCCGCCGAGCGGATGCAGGCGCGCGCTGGACGGGGGGTGTCCGTCCAGGCGCGAGAGCTCGAGCAGCCGCATGACGCCGTCCTTGCCCGCTACCACGACCCTGCCCTGCCCGAGCAGCACTGGGGCGCTCGAGCCGAGGTCGGAGTCGCTGGTGTTTAGCTCTTCCTGGTTGGTCGGCGTGAACGACTGGCGCAGGGTAAGCGCGGGGACTGTGAGCTCGAGCACGCTGTCGCCGAAGTCGGTCGTGCCGTTCCACGGGCCGTTGCCGGTGTCGAGCAGGATTCGCCCGGAGGGCTCCACGACCGGGCCGCCACGGGAGAGGATCGCCGAGTCGCTCGAGCTGCACGTGCTCGGGATCTGCAGTTCGCGGCGGTTCGCGCACAGTGTGTTGAACACCCGCACCAGCCGGCCGCTGGAGCGTTCGATCAGGGCCACGTGGCCCTGGTAGGGCGGAGCGTCGCCGTAGTAGCCGCTGGTGGCGACGATGATGTCGCGACCGTCGATGTTGAGCGCCGCGCCGAGCTTTTCGCGAGCGGCATCGCGGGTGACGCTCGCCGGCCACGCGCCGGCGGTGTCCTCACTGCCGTCAGCGAGCGAGAGCTTGTGGATCTGACCGTCGGGAGAGGCGGCGTACACGAACGACCGATCCGGATCGGCCAGCGGCGTGGCGACGGTGATCTGTGCGGTGCCCGCCCAGCGGCTGTAGCCGGGCGGCGTGAACGTCCACAGGATCCTGCCGCTGTCCGCGTCGATGGCGATCGTCTTGCCATACGTCGTGGTGACGAGAATCACGTTGTGCACGGCGCCGTCGACCGTCACGCCGTGGAGATAGACCGGCGAGGAGTCGACGGTCCCGGGCAGCGAGACGCTGATGTGGCGCAGACGGGCGACGTTGGCGGCGGTGATGCCGGTGGCGAGTTCGCTGACGTCGCTGCGCTGGGGGTTCAGGCCGAACTCGCTCCAGTTGCGCAGCTCCGCCGCCGAGGAACGGCTCGCGGTGGGGATCGCAGTGACGCTCACGGTCGGCGTCGCAACCCCGGCCGGGGTGGTGCTGCCGCAGGCGCTGAGCGCCGCGCATGCCGCGCAGGCGAGGCCGAGGCAGATCAGGCGGCGTGCGCGCATGCGAGCAGGTTCTAGCGCATCCTCCGATAGGGTGACGAGCATGCCGAAGACCCCGCAGGTCGGCGAGCAGGCGCCGGATTTCGAGCTCGAGGGCACAGACGGCCCGTTCAAGCTCTCCGAGCACCGCGGCGAGCGCGTGGTGTTGCTTTTCTACCCCGGTGACAACACGCCGGTTTGTACAAAACAGTTCTGTTCGTACAGGGATCGAGCAGACTCGTTCGCGGAGCTGGACGCGACGGTGGTGGGCATCTCGGCGCAGGATGTGGCCTCGCACAACGACTTCGCCGGGAAGTACGCGCTTAATGTGCCGCTGTTGGCTGACGTGGATGGTGCGGTCGCCCGCTCCTATAGCGCCGTGAACCGGCTTGGGACCAAGCGTGCCGTGATCGTCATCGATGAGCAAGGCGTTGTCCGGCACCGGCACGATCACCGGCTCGGGCTCGACTACCAGTCGGTGGACGACCTCAAAGCGGCGCTGGATGCGCTCCCGGGTCCGGCCGCCTGAGGGCTACATCGCCCCCCGATGGCTTTCGGGAAAAGCTTGAAAAACCAAATGCGTGCGGGTAGTCTGAGGGTATGGCTACCAAGCATGATCGTGCTATCGCGTCGTTCCTCGTCGGGCTGGACGATGTGGTTGATGAGCTCAGTGTGGTCAGCGATCCGCAGCGTTCGGGAGAGCTCGCGGAGCAGCTGATGGCGATGGGCAAGCAGCTCAAGCGTGCCGCGCCGAACGCCGCTCGGGGAGTCCCGGTGGCGGAGGCGGCGAAGTATCTGGGTGTCTCCGAGCCGACTGTCCGGCTGTGGGTCAGGCGGGGCGCGCTTGCTGCGCTGCCGGGCACCAAGCCGGCGCTGATCGAGCACGAGAGCCTGAGGGGGGTCGGGCGCGCGGTACGCGAATTGCGCGCGAGGGGCGAGGACCGAGAGTGGTTGGAGGGCGTGGTTCGCTACGTCGAAGACATGGCGGATCGTTCGAGTCCGGGCGTACGCCAGGGCCTGAAGGAGCTGGCTGAAGGCAAGCTCCAGCCTGTCTGACGAGCGCGCGGGTGGCACATTCCGTTTTCGTGGTTGATACGGTCGCTCGTGTTGCCGCTTCGTTGAACAAGGCCGACCGGCGGGCGTACGACGCAGCTATCTCAGGCTTGAAGGGCGAGGGTTGTAAGGCCGCCGGATACCGACTGGCGGCCGCGGACGGCGGAGACTTCCCGCTGTGCTGCCGGCATCTCGCTAACGATTGGCGCATGCACACGCTGTTCGTGAAGGAGCGAAGCGTGATCGTGATCCCGCTCGCCAGGCACGGCAAGGGTCACAACCCGCACCAGGTCCTTGTTGACGTCTTCCCCGGTCTCAGCCCAGTTGGACGCCGCAAGCGCGCGAAGCCCCCGTGCTGCGATGACCCCGAGAGTCCACCTGTGATGCCGGCGACGCTCAGCGAGCAACTCGCCGGGATGTTCTGCTACGCCTGAGCTACCGCGCTCTCGCCACATCTACGCAGGCCTGAAGATCGCGGAGAACTCTCGGCGGACTCGCTCCTGCCTGTCGTCCGGTGCGCAGCCGGTGCCCCACGCCTGCGGCTAGGCTGCCGGGATGCTCGATTTCGACGCGTACCTTGAGCGGATTGGTCTGCTCACGAGCGAGCGGCCGACGCTGCACGACGTCCACCGTGCGCACGCGACGTCGATCCCGTTCGAGAACCTCGATCCGCATCGTGGGATTCCGGTATCGCTCGCCCAGGAGGATCTGGAGCGTAAGCTGGTGCGCGAGCGGCGTGGCGGCTACTGCTTCGAGCAGAACCTGCTGCTCGCCTCGGCGCTTGAGCACCTCGGCCTAGGGGTCGAGCCGATGCTCGCGCGCGTGCGCGCTGGCGCGCCGCCGGGCACCGTGCGGCCTCGGAGCCACCTCGTGTTGCGCGTGACAGACGGTGACGGCCGCGCCTGGCACGCCGACGTCGGCTTGGGTCGCGGGACGCTGCTTGACCCGATCCCGTTTGGCCCGGACGTCGCGGCCGCTCACGAGCAGTCCGGGTGGAGCTTCCGGGTGGTCGAGGAAGGGCCCGAGCTCGTCCTTCAGACGCTCGCCGACGGCACATGGTCTGACCTGTACGCCTTCCCCCCACAGCCCGTCCCGCACATAGACATCGAGGCGAGCAGCTGGTGGACGTCCACCAATCCGCAGTCGCCCTTCGTGTTCGGCCTGATCGCTGCCGTCCACCGCCCGGACGGCAGCCGCGAGATGATCAGCGACTGGAGTGGACCGCTTGAGCTGAGGGTGCAGTGGCCCAGCGGCACGCAGGTCTCCCAGCCGCCCCGCGACGCGATCCCGGAGCTGTTGGCCGAGCGCTTCGCCCTGTCGGGGTTCGCGCTCGGCGCCGACGGTCGCGTGCAGTGATCCGCCCCGACAGGCAGGCGCCTCGACTGCTCCGTTGAGTCCGGTGACAATACGTCCGTTTGTGCAAAACAGTTCCCCGCTCCGGCCGTCTGAGGGCCGCATCGTCCCCAACGGCTTTCGACGCGGCGAGGCGCGTGATCGTTCAGTGCGTTGGGGGTCTGCGTAGCCACCATGTCGCAGGGCCGCCCGGGATGAGGATGTCCGTCGCCTGGGTGAAGCCACAGCGTTCGTAGAAGCGTCGATTGTCCGCAGTCGATGTCTCGAGACAGCATGCGAGCCCGAGTTGGTCGGCCTCGTGGAGGGTGGGGGTCAGCACCGCGGTCGCGAGTCCCTCACGCTGACGCTGCGGGTGCGTCGCTAGGACGCCGAGATACCAGTGAGGCTCTGCCGGTGAGGCGGCGCGAATGGCACCGTTGTAGAGCGCCAAGCGTTCGAACGCGTCCCCGCCGGCGGTCGCCCGGTAACGCGCCCACACGCCTTCAGCGTGCGCTGGCTCGGCATTGCTCTCGCCAGGGGAGTCCCACATCGCGACTGCGGCCAGGTCATCGGTGACCCACACGTTGTGGGACGCAACCCTGATATCGAACACCGCCCCGACGAAATGAGCTACCAGTGCCTCGTACTCATCACCGAGGATGAACGCCCATCCCGGGTCCTGTGCGAAGGCTGCTGCGACCGTCGCCACCACGCCGGTCCGGTCGCCCGGCAATGCCCGTCTAATCACTAGGTTCTGACTTCTGTCGTAGTCATGCCTCTCCGGCCTGGCGACCTCACACTCCGACCCTTCAGTCGTTTTCGTATTCGACATCAGCCGCGGAGATTGGCTCGCGGCATGCCTCGCAGACCACGATCGGTGTCAGCTCGGCGCCGCAGCCACTGTGTCGGACGTGGAGCTTGGGATCCTTGTGGTCGAGGAGATGCCGGTCGGCCCATGCCTTGATGGTGAGGATCGCGGGGAACAGGTCGAGTCCGGCCTGAGTCAGCCGATACTCGTACCAGTCGGGGTCGGTGCGGTAGCGCACGCGTTCTAGGAGCCCGTGCTCCACCAGGGTCGAGAGGCGAGCCGCGAGGACGTTGCGCCCGATACCGAGGTTGCGCTGGAAGAAGCCGTAACGGCGAACGCCGAAGAACGCCTCTCGCAGCACGAGGAAGGTCCAACGATCTCCCAGCACGTCAAGCGCACGCTTCACCGCGTCTGGTTCGGGGCGGGTACTCGTCTGGTTCATCCGAGGAAACTAGTTCGCACGCTCTTGGTGGATCGTTTGGCGTACTAGTTCTTCGAGCGTACCATGCGCAATTGTGGATGCACGAGCGTTCGCAGCAACGTCATTGCAAAAGGAGGACAGCCGTGCCTGTCGATGACCCCGAGGACCTACACCGTCTCTTCGCCGAGCGCGCCAACGCCGGAGATCTGCAAGGACTGATCGCGCTGTACGAGGATGGTGCTGCATTCGTCGGCCCCGATGGAACGGATGCCGCCGGCAGCGATGCCATCCAGGAACGTCTGGAGGGGCTGCTTGTGATGGCGCCACGGATCACCCCCACCAGCAGCCGCGCGGTGATGGCGGGAGACATCGCCCTGCTGTCCAATCGCTTTCACATGACGCTGGGCCCAAGCGGCGGCGAGCGGGCGGGGCTGGAGGGCATCAGCACAGAGGTTGCGCGTCGCCAGTCCGATGGGAGCTGGCTGTATGTCATCGACGATCCCGCTTCGAGCACCGTGCTGCCCGGCGCCTCGCTCGCAACCGCGGGCGACCCAGCGGCGTTCGAGCAACTCCTCTACGAGGAAGACGGCCCGATCGTCCGCATCCAGTTGAACCGTCCCGAGCGGCGTAATGCGCTATCGATGCAGCTCTCTGACGAGCTGATGCATGCCCTCGAGCTCGTCCGAAGCTCGGAGAGCGTCAAGGTGCTTGTGATTCACGGAGCCGGTGGCACGTTCTGCGCGGGCGACGACATCACCGAGATGGGGCAGTGGGGAGATGCGAATCAGATCGTGCGCCGCGTTCGTAGCTACCAGCAAATGGCCGACACGCTTGCGGATCTCGACAAGGTCACGATCGCCGCGGTCGACGGGTTCGCGGTCGGGGGCGGTCTTGAGATCACGATGGTGTGCGACTTCGTGATCGCGACGCGCCGCGCCAAGTGGGGTATGCCGGAGGTGGACGTGGGGATCACCCCGGGGTGGGGCGGCACGACGCGGATGGCGCGGTTGATCGGTCGACGGCTGACCAAGGAGATCAACCTCTTGGGCGCCCTGCATCCCGCGAGCAGAGCAGTCGAGCTCGGACTGTGGAACCGCGTCGTCGACGACGACCAGCTCCAAGCGGAGGTCGATGCGCTCGTCGAGGTCTTGCTCTCGAAGAACCAGCAGGCGGTGCGCCAGCTGAAGTTCATCATCGACAAGGGTGTCGAGGCTGACCTGCACACCGCGCAGGGCTTCGAGGCGCTCTCGGCTGGGCTCACCGGCGCGGTCAACGGGGCCTGGCAGGTCCAGGACGCCGATCAGTCCAGCGGCATCGTCAGCTTCATCTCGGGCGGGGAGCAGTGGCAGACGCGACGTGCGTTGGCGCGTGACTTCTGGACCGCCACTGACGAGTGAGCTGTGCGGCGATATGAGGATCGAGAATGTCCACGAACGCATGCTGCCACTCGGTGCGATGTCGGCTGGATCGTTGATCGATGGCTTGGCAGGAGCTGACGACCGGCTCTGGCCACACGACCGTTGGCCGCGCATGTGCCTCGAGGACGGGCTGCGGGAGGGCAGCGAGGGAGGCCACGGACCTGTCCGCTACCAGGTCATCGCGCACCAACCTGGCCGCCTCGTGCGTTTTCGTTTCACCGGACCGCCCGGGCTCCTGGGCGAGCACCGTTACGAGCTCGAGGACGGCGACGGAACTGTGCTCCTGCGCCACGTACTGAGTGGCTGTGCCGCGGGGCGGATGCGCTGGCAGTGGCCGCTGCTGTTCGGACCCTTCCATAACGCTCTGATTGAGGATTCTCTCGACCGCGCGGTCGCCGCCGTGTCAGAGACGACATACCGGCCGGCTCGGTGGCCTGCGGGAGTCCGAGCTCTGCGCTGGCTACTGAAGGGACTGATGTAGAGGCATCCTGGCAGGCGGCAGGCGTAGCGCGTCGAGCTCGTCGCTGGGCCGCTCGCTGCGGGCGCGGGCGGCGTACAGATCGGCCAGCTCGAGTTGCAGGCTGCGCGGCTCGTCGCCCGGCCCCGGCGAGTTCCGGTGCCAGAGCCCGTCGGCGTCGAGATCCCACGAGTTTTGGTTGTCGGCGAAGGCGCGTTCGAGCGTGTCCATCAGCTCCTCACGGAGCTCCTGCGCCTCGATCGGCACCGCCAGCTCGACGCGGTGGTCGAGGTTGCGCGGCATCAGGTCGGCAGAGGCGATGTAGATCTCGTGGTCTCCGTTGCGTTCGAAGGAGTACACGCGCGAGTGCTCGAGCAGCCGCCCGACGATCGACACCACGCGAATGTTCTCCGAGATGCCGGGCACGCGCGGGCGCAGGCAGCAGATGCCGCGCACGTTCAAATCGACGCGCACGCCGGCCTGCGAGGCGGCGTACAGCGCGCGGATGCAGCGCCCGTCGACGAGCGAGTTCATCTTCATCGTTATCCGCGCCGGGTGCTCGACGGAGTGCGCGGCGATCGTGCGCTCGATCTGCTCGACGATGCCCTCGCGCAGATGCTCGGGGGCGATCAGCACTTTGCGGTAGTGCAGCGGGCGCCCGTAGCCGGTGAGGTAGTTGAACATGTCGGCCACGTCCGCGCCGATCTGCTCGTCGGTGGTAAACAGGCCGAAGTCCGTGTACAGCCGCGCGGTGGCCGAGTGGTAGTTACCGGTGCCGATGTGTACGTAGTTGCGCACGCCGTCGCCCTCGCGGCGCACGACTAGCACGCACTTGGCGTGGGTCTTCAGCGCCGGCTGGCCGTAGACGACGTGGACGCCCGCCTCCTCCAGCGCCTTGGCCCAGTGGATGTTCATGCGCTCGTCGAAGCGCGCCTGCAGCTCCACCAGCGCCACCGCCTGCTTGCCGCGTTCGGTGGCGTCGATCAGCGCCGGCACGAGCGGCGAGTCGTCGCTCGTGCGATAGACGGTCTGCTTGATCGCCAGCACGTTCGGGTCGGCGACGGCCTGCTCGACGAAGCGCTCGACCGAGGTGGAGAAGGATACGTACGGGTGGTGCACGAGCAGGTCGCCTTCGCGCATCGCGCCGAGCACGTCCGGGCGCTCGCCCTCGCGACGCAACAGACGCGGGTGCGTGATGCCGACGATCGGCTCCTCGCGCAGCTCGTTGTGGCCGGGGAGTTTGACGATCTGCCACAGCGCGCCCATGTCGAGCAGGCCGTCGACGGGATAGACCTCGTCGTCCTGCACGCCCAGCAGGCCCTGTAGCGCCTCGCGCAGCTGCTCAGAGCAGTGGGCGCCGATCTCGACGCGCACGACCTCGCCGAAGCGCCGGCGGCGCAGCTCGTCCTCGACCGCCTGCAAGAGGTCGGCGGCGTCGTCGGAGACCTCTAGGTCGGCGTCGCGCGTCACGCGGAAGACGTCGTAATCGGCGATTTCCATGCCGGGGAACAGTGCGTCGAGGTGGTTGGCGATCACGTCCTCGAGCGGCACCAGCAGCGCGGGCTCGGGCGCGGGCTGCTTGAGCGTGACAAAGCGCGGCAGGATCTCGGTGGGGACCTTCACGCGCGCGAACACCGTCTGCTCGTTGGTCGGATCGCGCACGAGCACGGCCAGGCTGAGGGAGAGGTTTGAGATGTAGGGGAACGGGCGCCCAGGTGCGACCGCCAGCGGTGTCAGCGCGGGGAAGATCGCCCTCTGGAAGTGCTTGGCGAGCTCCGCACGCCGCTCATCGTCGAGCTCGCGCACGCCGACCACGCGGATGTCGTGTGCGCCCAGCGCCGGACGCAGGTGTCCTTCGAAGCAGTCGGTCAGCCGCCGGCTCTGAGCGAGCACGCGCTCGCGGATCAGCGCGATCACCTCGGAGGGGAGCAGCCCATCCTGGCTCGGATTCTCGACGCCCGCGTCGATCTGGTCGCGCAGGCCGGCCACGCGCACCATGTAGTACTCGTCCAGGTTGGTCGTGTAGATCGCGCAGAACTTGACCCGCTCGAGCAGCGGCACGCGCTCGTCCTCCGCCAGCTGCAGCACGCGGTCGTTGAAGTCCAGCCACGAGAGCTCGCGGTTGAGGTACAACGACGGGTCCGACAGCGACTGGTCCATGCTCTCCAAGCTACACCGTGGGGCGCGCAGGCCGAAGGCTGCCCGCCCATCCGGGCGTCGGGCCCGCACCTGGGGTCAATCGATCTCCACGTCGAAGTCCCACGAGACGATCGGTCGTCGGCTCTGCGGAGCCCAGCTGAGGCTCCCGGAGCCCGTGGGGAGCACGGCAGAGATCTCGAGCGTCACCGGCTTGCCGGCTGTGATCTGGCCCGGCGGCGCGCCGCCATGCAGCATCGTCACGCTCGGATGGTGCAGGCGCCCCAGCTCGTCGGTGATCGTGAAGTCCGCCGGTCTGATCGCGATCACGCCGGAGCTCTTGGCGAACGTGACCACGAACGTGCACGGGCTCGTCCGGGGAACGGGGAACTTGCCGGACTCGGGAACGCTCGGCCCGACCGCCGTGGCGAACACGCTGCCGCCCGAGAGCTTGACCGCGACGGTATCGCCCTCGATTCCGAGCACCGAATGGGTGGGGCCTGCATCCACGATCCGCCCGACGGGAACCGTCGCCTTCGGCAGCCAGCTCGGCAGACCGCCGTATTTCGCGCTAGAGCTCGCGCTCGCCTTGCCGTGACCGGCCGCCAAGGCCACCGCGCCGAGCACGATCGCCAGGACCACCACCCCCGCGAGCACGACGCGGCGAGGCCCGGACCCGAGGACCCGAGTCTCGCCGTGCGTCGCTGACGTCATCGCCGCTTACCCTTCGCGGCCCTTGGGGTTGTTGAACACGTCCTTGCCGAACGGTGCGAGCCCGGGCTGCGCCGCGTAGCCGATGTGGCCTTTCTTGTCCAGGCCCGGAGACGCGCTCTTGACGTTGAACAGATCCTCCATCGTGCGCAGCCAGCTGTAGTGGTTGTAGTAGACGTTGCTGACCGTGCCAGGGGAGATGTAGGGGCTGATCAGAACGCTGCCGGTGTCACCACCGCCGGTGGTCGCGTCGGTGGAGTCGTACAGCGGGTCAGTGGACGACGTGCGTGCTCCGAGCACGATCCCGCTCACCGCGGACGTTGTCGCCAGTGGTTCACCTGAGCCGTTTACCAGCGCGAACGAGCCTTCGTCGACGAAGCCGCCGCTCTGGCTGGGAGCGGTGGCCGTGACAGGCGTGTCGGTGACCTTGCCGACGAACGCGCCGGCCGGTATGCCCGTGCCGGTGACCGAACGTCCGACGTCGGTGGCGACGATCGAGTTGTCGGCGATCGTCGTGCTCCCTTCGGCCGCCGTGCCTTTCTCGCTGCTGGCGCCGGGGGAGTGACCGCCGCCGCCGAGCAGACACGTCGTGGCTGGCTGCGACGGGACAGTCTGAGCGACACAGCTGCTCGGCCGGTCGATGTCGGAGTTGTCGCCAGGTCCGGGGTACAGCTGTTCGCCGGCGCCGTTCTTGGCGAGCGGGGTGTTCGGGCCGGTCGGCTCGAAGCCCACGCTCTGACCGTCCAGCGTCTCACCGGCACTATCTGAAAGTAGCGACGTGGCGGCGTTTGCCGGGACTTCGGTCGAGTTGGAGAAGCTGTTGCCCGAGAACGTGAACGGCGGGAACGCCTCGTCGAAGGTGACGTCGATGAGGCCGCCTTCCTTGAACGCCGGCGATTCCTCGATCTCGGGAATGATGTGCTCGAGGAACAGATCAGACGCGTACAGCCCGCCGGTGTAGTTCACCGGCGCGTTTGGCGTCGTCGGGTTGGCGAAGCCTCCCGACAGGTTGTTGCCGTGGCACACCGCATCGTGCGCGTCGCTGCAGTTGTTCGGCGAGATCCAGCTGAATGCCGGGGTGCTCGAGGCGCTCTGCAGGTCGTGGTACAGGCCGTTGGTTTCGCTGAACAGGTTGGCGATGTGCGCTTCGTTGCAGTCGCCGGCGGCCCTGATCGATTCAAACCAAGGGAACGGGAAGTGCTTGGGCACGTACTGGTCGGTCCCGTTGGCGCCGCCGGGGTTCGGGGACGCTGTGCTGCCCGTGGCGCCCGGTTCGGCGTAGGGGGCGCCGCAGTATTCCGTCCCCGCGTCGTGCGTCGGACCGCTTTCGTCGGGGTTGCCGAGGTCCTGCGCGTAGCCCTTCCAGTTCACGCCGGCGGCGTCGAGCTGGTTGAACAGCGTCGGCACGGCCTTGGGGTAGACGCAGCCGTTCGTGCCGGGCGCAGCGTTTGGGCCCTCAGCTGAGACGACCTGTCCGTAGTTGGGGTTCGTCGTGAGCTTGCCCTTCAGATCGACCGAACCGGTGAATTTGTCATAGAAGGGGCAGTCCGACTGCGTGTCGGGCTGCGTCGCCTGGCCGCTCACCATCGAGATGTAGTTGTCGAGGCTGAAGTGGCCGGTGCCGTAGTAGTGCTTGAGCAGCACTCCCTGCGCGGGGAGCGTTTTCCACAGGTAGGTGTTGTTGTTCAGCCCGCTGAAGCTCGCTTCGTAGGACTTGTTCTCGAGGATGATCAGCCAGACATGCTTGATCTTGCCGGGCTTCACGCCGACCTTGTCGGCGGCGGCGACAGCCTTGGCGGGACCCGCCGAGCTGCTTGCCGAGACCACGGGCACGGCGGCGAGAGCCGCTGCTGCCACGACGGCGGTCGCGACGACGCCTCTACGGCGAACCAGGCGCGCGATGCGCCCAGGGGGCTTCGAGCTCTTCTCTGGCATGTCCGACTCATCTCCTTTGAGCACGTGATATTCGAAGGACCTTCTGGACCTCCGCCGCAGTCTTTGCGCAGACCCGTGGCCGCCCCGTGTCGATTTGGTGATCGAGTCGTGAAGAAGTGGAGAACGCCCGCGTACTCGCCGCTCGCGGGGCGCGTCTGTGGCAGCTCAGAGAGTGTCGAGGGGCACGCCGACGATCTGCAACCTGCGCGTGAGACCGTCGAGGGCAAACACGCGCAGCTCCTCGGCCGATGCGCCCAGGGCAGAGGTGTCGGCTCCCGCCGGCGGCGTCAAGGACTCCGCCACGGCGGGCAATAGTTCGCGCAAGGTCTCGCGCACGACATCGCCCGCGCCGGCGTGCGCGGAGACGGCATGGCGCAGAAACCAGATGCCATAGCCGATGTGGCGGTGCTCGTCGTGATGGATTTTCGTGTATCCCGCGACGAAGCCCGGCAGCAGACGCTCCCTCTCCATGAAGCGCGTCGAGAACTCGAACGTCGTCAGCCCGAGGGTCGCCTCGAGGATCAGGTGGTAGATCGTCACGAACGCGACCTTCGCAGCCACGTCGCCGGGATTCGCGGTAAGGCGCACGTGGGCGGCGACGAGCTTGTCGTCGAAGATCGTCTCGAACGCTGGCGAGACCTGCGCGCGAGCGCGCTCGACGTGCGCGGCGATCAGCGCCGGCTCTGAGACGACCTCATCCTGAAAGCGCGCGTAGAACTGCATGTGCCGGGCCTCGTCGACCTGCTGGGTGGCGAGAAACGTGATCTCATCCTCGCTCCCGTCAGCTCCCACGAGGCCGGAGAACTTCGTCGTGATGCGCTCCTCGGCCACCATCAGCGAGCCGAGGACGAATAACACGAGCGTGTGGTCCTCCATCGCGTCCCACTGTGCGCGGTCGCCGGACAGATCGATGTCCCACGGACTCCACTGGCTCTCCTCCCAGTGCCGGTACAGCGTCTGCGGGTCGTGCAGATGCAGCTCGTATGCACCGGCGCTCATGCCGACGCCACGGCCGGCTTGCGGGCGCGGACGATCGCCGATGCTGCCTGTGGATGTACGCGGTGGGTCTCGCGTATCTCGAGGTCGGTCAGGCCCGCCTCTGCGAGCGCGCTTGCGAACTCGCGCTGGGTCAGCGCCCCGGCGATGCAGCCGGTGTATGCCTGCATGTCGGCGCGGGTCGCGTCGTCCATGTTCTCGTCGGCGATCACGTCGGAGACCGCGAAGCGTCCGCCGGGTCGCAGCACCCGGGCGACCTCGCGCAGCACCTTTGACTTGTCGCCCGAAAGGTTGATAACGCAGTTTGAGATCACCACGTCAACGCTCGCGTCGGGTAGCGGTATCTCCTCGATGTAGCCCTTGTGGAACTCGACGTTCTCGACCCCGGCCTTCTGCGCGTTCTCGCGGGCGAGGGCAAGCATCTCGTCGGTCATATCCAGGCCGTGTGCCTTGCCGGTCGGGCCGACGCGCTTGGCGGAGAGCAGTACGTCGATGCCGCCGCCTGAGCCGAGGTCGAGGACCGTCTCGCCCTCGTGAAGTTCGGCGACAGCGGTGGGGTTGCCGCAGCCGAGCGAAGCGAGCTTGGCGGTATCTGGGAGCTGTTCGCGGTCGCCGAGCGCGTAGAGCGCGGCACCAAAGACCTCGCTGCCTCCGTCGAAGGTGTCGCTCGGTGCGCAGCAGCCGGCGCCGGCGCCGGGGTTGGCGCTCGTCGCCTGGACGGCGGCGGCGGCGTAGCGCTCGCGGACGGTCTCGCGGATGTCGGTCAGCTCAGCCATACAGATAGCTCCTTCAGTGCGTCGGGGATCACGTAGTAGTAGGCCCACAGGCCCTTGCGCTCGGAGTCCACGATCCCGGCGGTGCGCAGCTTGCCCAGATGGTGGGAGAGCGTGGGCTGGGAGATGTCGAACAGCGGCACGAGCTCGCAGACGCAGACCTTGCCGGCGTGCTTGCGCAGCACGTCCACTAGCTGCAAGCGGATCGGGTCGCCGAGGGCCTTTGCTACTTCGGCCATACGCAGCGCGTGGTCGCGCGCGACATCGGGGTAGACGACGGGCTCGCAACAACGCTCACCTGACGCCCGCTTGTGCTTGGGGGCTAGCTCCAGATCGATGGGCATCTATATACACATATCAATAACAATCATGATTGTCAATGTATTACGATCCGCGCCATGAACGCCGACACTCGAGGCCAACGTCCGCGAGCCCGCGGCTCGATGCGCGCAGGTGTTGGCATCAACGGCTTCGGCCGCATGGGACGGCTCGCGCTACGTGCCGCATGGGGATGGCCTGAGCTCGCGTTCACGCATGTCAACGAGCTGAACGGCGATGCGAGCGCGGCTGCTCATCTGCTGACGTTCGACTCGGTCCATGGGCGGTGGTCCGAGGACGTGCACGGGGACGGCGACGTGCTCTCGGTCAACGGCACCTCGCTCAGCTACAGCAGCTCCGGCGAGCCCGGCGACGTGCCGTGGGGTGAGCTGGGGATCGAGATCGTGCTCGAGTGCACCGGCAGGTTTCGAACCCGGGAGAGCCTCGACGCCTACTTTCAGCAGGGTGTCCGCAAGGTGATCGTGGCGGCGCCGGTGAAGGAGGGGGCGCTGAACGTGGTCGTGGGCGTCAACGACCACCTCTACGAGCCACAGCGCCACGATCTGCTGACCGCGGCCTCGTGCACCACGAATTGCCTCGCCCCGGTGGTGAAGGTGATCCACGAGGGCATCGGCATCCAGCATGGCCAGATCACGACCCTGCACGACATGACGAATACGCAGACGATCGTCGACGCCCCCCACAAGGACCTACGCCGGGCGCGCGCGGCGAACATCTCTCTGATTCCCACGACGACGGGGTCTGCGACCGCGATCGGGCTGATCTTCCCGGAGCTCGAGGGCAAGCTGAACGGTCTCGCGGTGCGCGTGCCGCTGCTCAACGCGTCGCTGACCGACTGCGTCTTCGAGGTGGCGCGCCCGACGACGGTCGGGGAGGTCAACGGTCTGCTCGAGGTAGCGGCGGCCGGGCCGCTGGCGGGCATTCTCGGGTACGAGCGCCGGCCGCTGGTGTCGGTCGACTTCAAGGACGATCCGCGCTCGGCGATCATCGACGCTCTGTCGACACTGGTCACCGACGGGACGCAGGTGAAGGTCCTCGCGTGGTACGACAACGAGTGGGGCTACGCGAACCGCCTCGTCGAGCTCGCGCGCACCGTCGCCCAAAGCCTTCCCGACGACGGGCGCCTCGTCTCCACGGGGGCTGCGGATGGCTAGCGACTCGACGACGGCCTCCGGAGGGAACGCACAGCAGCGCCGCGTCGACCTGCGCAACTACCTGCTGGGGACCGGGGCCTACTGGACAGAGACGCTTGTCGACGGGGCGACTCGCACGCTCGTGCTGTTCTACTTCGACCGACTCGGCTACAGCCCGCTCAAGGTCGCCTCGCTGTTCGTCCTTTACGAGATCGCGGGTGTCGTCACGAACCTCGTCGGGGGTTGGCTCGCAGCTCGGCTGGGACTGAAGATCACGCTCTTCATGGGTCTCGCCATCCAGATCGTGGCGCTCTGCATGCTGGGCTTCGCACCGGCGTCGCTGCTGGTCGTTGGCTACGTGATGGCCTCACAGGCGCTCTCGGGCATCGCCAAGGATCTGACCAAGATGAGCTCCAAGAGCGCCGTCAAGCTGGTCGTGTCCGAGAACGATCAATCCTCGCTGTACCGCTGGGTGGCGATCCTGACCGGATCGAAGAACGCGCTCAAGGGAATCGGCTTCTTCCTCGGCGGCGTGCTGCTCACGTTGGTTGGCTTCCAGGCGGCAATGCTGATCATGGCGGCCATGGTGCTGATCGCCCTCCTCGCAAGCTCCAACCTGATGCGTGGCTACCTAGGCGCTCCGGACAAGACGGCGAAGTTCACGCAGATGTTCTCCAACACCCGCGCGGTCAACGTTCTCGCCGCGGCGCGCATCTTCCTGTTCGCGTCCCGTGATGTGTGGTTCGTGGTTGCGCTGCCTTTCTTCCTCTATTCCGTCGTGGGCTGGACGTTCTGGCAAGTGGGGACCCTCCTTGCCGTCTGGGTGATTGGCTACGGAGCGGTGCAGGCGGCCGCGCCTCGCTTCGTCCGCCGCCGGGTCGACGGTCACGGCGGCGAGCCCGACGGCAGAACCGCGATCTGGTTGGCGCTCGGACTGGCAGTGTGTCCTGCAGCGATCGCGCTGGCCCTCACCGCACATGTCGACCCCGCGATCGCGATCGTCCTCGGCCTGATCCCCTTCGGCATCGTGTTCGCGCTGAACTCGGCGGTCCACTCCTACCTGATCCTTGCCTATGCGGACAATGACAAGGTCGCCATGAACGTTGGCTTCTACTACATGGCCAACGCGGTCGGGCGCCTCACCGGGACCGTGCTGTCGGGGCTGATCTACGAGTGGGGTGGGTTGAGTGCCTGCCTGTGGGCATCGGCCGGTTTCATCCTCGCGGCCGGCCTGCTGTCGCGTCTCCTGCCTACGGAGGTCGCGAGAGGCACACGACCGACCCGGCTGTCCCAGGTGGCCTGAGACGCAACACCAACAGCGCAACCCGATAGGGTTAGCGTTGAGGGGTATGGCTCGCCAGCTCTGGCTACTTCGTCACGCAGAGGCGGAGCCCCACGGAACGCGCGCCGACGCCGAGCGCCGCTTGACAGAGCGCGGCGAACAGCAGGCGCGCGCCGCGGGCATCGCTCTACGGCGGCTCGGCCCGGAGTTCGACGTGGTGCTGTTCAGCCCGCGCGTGCGCGCACGTGAGACCGCGGAGCTGGCGGCGGAGGGATGGAGCGAGGAGCAACGGGCTCGGCTGAGGGAGCACGCACCGCTCTCACAAGAGTTCGACGCCGCCCAGGCGCTCGAGGCGATCCGTGCACTGCCGGCCGACGGGCGCCTGCTGATCGTCGGACACGAGCCCGACATGTCGCGCGTTGTGGGAGAACTGAGCGGCGCGCGCGCCGACGTCAAGAAGGGCGGTCTGGCGGTCGTGCGGCTAGAGAGCGCGGGCGGAGAGCTCGTCGCCCTCTTGCGGCCCCGCGAGCTCGCCCTGATCGCGAGTGTCCCAGTCGGCGGGGAGTGACGAGGGCACGGCGCTCGCGTCGACGACCTCCACCGATTCCGCCGCGAAGCGGTAGCCGATGCCGAAGTGGGTGTGGATGTAGCGCCAGTTCGGCGAGGCCTTCTCGAGCTTCTGGCGAAGCTTGCGCACGAACACGTCGACCGAACGGTCGCCGCGGACCATCGTGTAGCCCCACAGGCGCGAGTAGATCTCCTCGCGCTCGAGCACGCGGCCCTCGGCGGCGGCGAGCAGCTCGATCAGCTCGAACTCGCGTCTGGTCAGGTCAATGCTGCGCTGGCCAACGAACGCCTGGAAACGGTCGGAGCGGATCTCGACCTCGCCCGCGCTGATCGGATCGGTCTCCGCGCGGCTGGCGCTGCGCCTGCGTCTACGCACGACGCTCTGGACGCGCGCGATGACTTCCTCCGGGTGGCAGGGCTTGGTGATCCAGTCGTCCGCGCCGAGGCGCAGCCCGCGCACGCGCTGGGCGACGGTGGACGGCCCCGTGCACACGACGATGCCGAGCTCCGGCAGCGCTTCGCACAGGCGCTCGAGCCAGCCCCATGCCTGCGGTCCCAGCACCGCGAGGTCGACGACCAGCGCGCTCAGGCGCATCGACACGACCGCGTCGGCCGGAACGGGGCTGGCGAGCACGCGGTGCTCCCACGCGAGCCGGTCCAAGCGCTTGCTCAGAACCTGGATGAAGCCGCTGTCGCGATCCAGAACGGCGATGCGAAGGGATGTCGCGGGGACGCCGACGTCCGATGCTGCTGACGTGCCCCCCGCCTCTCCGGCGCTCACGCTTGCGCTCATCGCGGCGCAGTGTACGGGATCAGAGACACGCACGACAGTTCTGCAAGTCGATGTCACAGGATGTTCACAGGAGGCGATCGCTATTTGCGACGTCTCGATTGAGATGCGATTGCTATACGGCGGTCGTCGCGGGCTAATGTGGCGCTCAGCCCGGTGTGCGCGAGGAGTCCGAGAACTCGCGGAACAGCCCAGTGACGACGAACGCGACCTGCTCGCCGATGTCGACGGCGTTATCGCCGATCCGCTCGAGCGCTCGTGCCACGAGCGTCATGTGCATCGCCCACTCGCGCGTATCGGGGTCGTCGCCGATCTCGATCGCCAGACGGAAGATCTCGCGGTTCAGGCGGTTGATCTCGCGATCCTGTCGCACGAGGTCTTCCGCCAGGGCGACATCGCGTGCGGCGAACGCGGCCTTGGACTGGACGACCTCCGAGCGCGCGAACGCGCCCATCTTGGCCAGCGCGTCGAGCATTTCGCGGTGCACCGGCGGCTCGTATCCGGACAGCGGGATCAGCTTGGCGATGTTCACGCACTGGTCGCCCATGCGCTCGATGTGCTTGATCATGTGCAGCAGCGCCGCCACCAGCCGCAGGTCGCCGGCGACCGGCGCCTGTAGCGCGAGCAGCGAGAGGATGCCCTGGTGCACCTCCAGGTAGCGGCCGTCGACGCGGTCGTCGTCGGCGATCACCATCTGCGCGAGCTCGACGTCCTGATGGTGCAGCGCCTCGAGCACACGGTCGAGCTGCTCGACGATCAGATCGAGGCCGCCGAGCGCGTTGGACTCGAGCTCGCGCAGCTGAGCCTGGAAGTGGGCGCGTCCCTGGGTGTGCGCGTCCTCGCTCGGGCTGGGCGAGGAATGGCGCTCGGGAGCGGCGCCGTCGGGGAAGGCCGCGGCGGGCCGGCCCTCGTCAGCCGAACTTGCCGGTGACATAGTCCTCAGTCCGCGGATCGGAGGGTTTGGTAAAGATCTCCTGCGTCGGGCCGACCTCGACGAGCTTGCCGTCGAGCATGAACGCCGTGCGGTCGGCCACGCGCGCGGCCTGCTGCATGTTGTGGGTGACGATCACGATCGTGACGCGCTGCTTGAGCTCGTCGATCAGCTCCTCGATCTTGAGAGTGGCGATCGGATCGAGCGCCGAGCACGGCTCGTCCATCAGGATCACCTCGGGTTCGACCGCGAGCGAGCGCGCGATGCACAGGCGCTGCTGCTGGCCGCCAGAAAGACCGGCTCCGGCCTCGTCGAGGCGATCGGCGACCTCGTCCCACAGGCCGGCGCCGCGCAGTGCCGACTCGACCTTCTGGCGCAGGTCGCCGCGCCGGCGCGAGCTGAGCCGTGGCCCGGCGGCGACGTTGTCGAAGATCGACATCGTGGGAAACGGGTTGGGCTTCTGGAAGACCATGCCGACCGCCCGTCGCACCGCGACCACGTCTACCGCAGGGTCATAGACGTCGAGATCCTCGAGCAGCACCCTGCCCTCGGCATGCGCGCCCGGGATCTCCTCGTGCATCCGGTTGATGCAGCGCACCATCGTCGACTTGCCGCAACCGGACGGTCCGATGATCGCGGTCACCTCGTTGGCGCGGAACTCGAGGTCGATGCCCTTGACCTGTTCGGCCTCCCCGTAGAACGCGCGCAGTCCTTCGAGCCTGACAGCGATTCCCGCCTTGGCCTCTACGCCGGCGTCGCCGCTACCAAGCCGCGAGCCGGCGGCGGGCTGATGGCCGGCGGCAGAGCCGGTGATCCGCCGCGTGGGGGGCGCGGTGCTCGCGTCGCGCGCCTGCTGCTGCCCACGCTCGAGCTCCGAACGGCTATCGGGATCCAAGTCAGCCACCTTTGGGGCGGGACCGTCGGGTGTCATGCAAGGCGACTCCTTCGGGAGATCAGGCGGGCGACGAGGTTGAGCAGCAAGATCATCACGACCAGCGTGAGCGCCGCTCCCCATGCCCGGTTGACGACGGCCGTGGTGGGGGAGGTGACGTCCTTGTAGATTTGCACAGGCAGCGAGTTCATGAACCCGCCCAGGTTGAAGTTGGTCTTCAGCGTGGCGGCGGCGGTGAACAGCAGCGGCGCGGTCTCGCCTGCCGCGCGCGCGACTGCCAGCAGCACGCCCGTGAGCATCCCCGGCAGCGCCGTCGGCAGCACGACGTTGAGGATCACGCGCCAGCGCGGGGCGCCGAGCGCGAGCGCCGACTCGCGCAGCGCCGCGGGCACCAGCAGCAGGATCACCTCGGCCGAGCGGATCACGATCGGCAGCATCAGTAGCGCGAGCGCGATCGAGCCCTTGTAGCCGGCGTAGGTGCTGCCAGTGCCGATGATCAGCACGATGTATATGAATAGGCCGAACAGGATCGAGGGAACCCCCGTGAGCACATCGACGAAGAAGCGGACCGTGTGCGCGAGCCAGCTGTCGCGGCCGTACTCCACCAGCCATATAGCGACGCCGACGCCGATCGGGATCGAGATCGCCGACGCGAGCGCGACGATCTCGATCGTGCCGAGGATCGCGCTCTTGATGCCGCCGATGCTCGAACCGCCGAAGAACGTGTTCCCGGTCGGGTCGGTCGTGAAGAAGCTCACGCTCCACGCGCCGAGCCCCTTGCGCAGCAGGTAGTAGACGATCAGCGCGAGCGGAACGAGCGCGATCGCCGTGCCGACGAGCACGCCCGTGCGGGCGAGGCGGTCCCTGCGCCTGCGTGCGGGGCTAACGGCGAAGCGCGACAGCCGGTCGGTGGATGCGCCGTGCGCGCTCATGCTCCAGCCGCCACGTCGGCGACCGAAATCGTGCCGCTCGGGCCCCGGCCGCCCGCCGCCGCACGGGTCCCACGCGATGCCCTCGCAACCAGCAGACGCGCGATCCCGTTGACGAACAGCGTCAGCACGAACAGCACCAGGCCCGCTGCGAACAGCGCCGAGCGGTGCACGCCCTGCGCTTCGCCGAACTCGTTGGCGATCGCCGCCGCGAGGCTGTAGCCCTGGGAGAACAGGTGGGCGCCGAGCCTGGGCGCGTTGCCGATCAGGATCGTCACGGCGATCGTCTCGCCGATCGCGCGGCCGAGGCCGAGCATCGCGCCGCCGACGATGCCCGAGCGGCAGTACGGAAACACCGCGAGGCGGATCATCTCCCAGCGCGTGGCGCCGAGCCCGAGCGCCGCCTCCTTGTGGTCGGCCGGCACCGCCGCCATCACCTCGCGGGCGATCGCGCTGACGATCGGCAGGATCATGATCGCGAGCACCAGCCCGGTGATGAAGTAGTTGGGGATCGTCACGAGGCCGCCGCCGATGAAAGGGATGACCGACAGCCGGTCGGCGACCCACTGCTCGGCCGGCTGCAGCTTGGGCGCCAGGAAGAAGATCCCCCACAGCCCGTACACGACGGATGGCACCGCGGCGAGCAGCTCGACGAGCAGCGTCAGCGGCGCGCGCAGGCGCAGCGGGCACAGCTCGGTCGCGTACACGGCGGTGGCGACCGCTATCGGCACGCCGATCGCCAGCGCCAGCGCGGAGGTGATGAGCGTGCCGACGAGCAGCGGCAGCGCGCCGAAGTGTTCGGCGCCGACGTTCCAGTCGTTGCCGAGCACGAACCCGATCACGCCTTCCTTCGCGAACGCCGGCCGGGCCTGACCGACGAGGCGGATGAAAAAGTAGACGATCAGCGCGAGGATCAGCGCGGCCAGCGCAGTCAGGCCGTACTTCAGCGCCCGATCCGGTAGGCGACTTAGCGGTGACCGCTCGAGAACCGAACGGTCACCGCCAGAAAGCGCTGCTGCGTCCACGGCCTTCTGTCTACCGGAAAGGCGGCCGCGGCGTCATCGTCAGGCGATCGGTGCGCCGTTGCACTGCAGCCCCGCGGCCGCTTCCTTGGACTTAGCCAGGATCGCGGACGGCAGCGCGGCATAATCGGCCCTCGAGAGGATCGCCTGTCCTGCGCCCAGCCCGTAGTCGATGAACTTGACGACGCCCTTGGCCGCGGCTTCGCCGCCGGGGATGCCCGCCTTGCAGAGGTCCTTGTTGACGACGATGAACGTCTGCGAGGTGATCGGGTAGGCGCTGGGCGCCGGGGAGTTGATGACTTTGATGCCGAGGTTCGCGGGCACCGTCACGCCTTCGCCCGAGGCGCTCGTCGAGGCGAGCGTCGGTTCGACGAACTTGCCGGCTTTGTTCTTCACCGACGCGACCGTGAAGTTGTGCGTGAGCGCGTACGCCTGCTCGACGTAGCCGACCGCACCGACCGTCTGCTGGACGCCGCCGGCTACTCCGGCGTTGCCCTTCTCGCCCGTGCCCGTGGGCCATTGCACCGTCTTGCCTTCACCGACCTTGCTCTTCCATTCCGGGGCGACCTCGGAGAGGAAGCTCGTGAAGCCGGACGTCGTGCCCGAGGAGTCCGAGCGGTGGATCACCGTGATCGGCGTGCTCGGCAGGCTGACGCCTGGGTTCAGGGCCTGGATTTCGGGTGCGTTCCAGGCTTTGATCGTCCCGAGGAAGATGTTCGCGATCGTCCTGCCTTCGAGCTTCAGGCCGGCTTTGACGCCCGGGAGGTTGTAGGAGATGGTGATCGCGCCGAGGAACATCGGGATCTGGACCGCCGGGCTGCCGTTCTTGGCGATCGTCGCTTCGTCGGCCGGCTTCAGCGGCGGGTCGCTTGCGCCGAAGTCCACCGTCTTGCTCTCGAGCGAGGTGATCCCGGCGCCCGAGCCGACGGCCTGGTAGTTGACGGTCAGGCCGGACTGTGCCGATGCCCACTGTTCGTAGACGGGTGCGGCGAACGTCGAGCCGGCCCCGGAGATCGTCGCTGAGGCGGTCGGCGTCGAGGTTGCGGGGGTGGTCGAGCTGGTAGTGGAGCCGGAGCTCCCACATGCGGCGAGACCCAAAGCGAGCACCGCTGCACCCGCGAGCGTGCCCATCTTGTTCTTGATCACAACTTCTCCTTGGCTGGTTGGTCAGTTGACGGCAGATCGCCCCCGCGCGTCCGCCTGAACGGCTTGCCCACAGCCACTCTCCTAGCCGCCCGAGGCCTCCATGTAAACATTTCGTGAAAGCTGCGGTTGAAATCGATATCCGAAGCCTGGGTGGGTGTGGATGAAGCGGCGGTCGGGAAGCGCCTCCTCGAGCTTGCTGCGCAGCTTGCTCACGTACACGTCCACCGAGCGGTCGCCCGGGCGCTGCTCGCCGCCCCACACGGTCCTGTACAGATCGTCGCGCGTGATGATCGCTCCGAGGCGTCTGGCCAGTGCCACGAGCACCTCGAACTCGCGCACGGAGAGCATCAGTGGCTGCCCCGTGGCGAGCACGAGCCCTTCGTCGAGTCTGATCTCGAGCTCGCCCGCGTGGAGGACGCCGGGCATCTCCGACGTGGTGTCCGTGCTCTCCGGGTAGGCCGCCACGATGCGAAGCGTCTCAGCCGGCGCACGTAAAGGAGTTGCAAACTCGTGATTTAGTCGTGAAGAATCCGTGAAAGTCGCGGCGCGGGCACGCGGCCCCACGCGAGGGACAATATCCTCGCGCGAATGAGCATTCTGCGCCGGAGCGTCGACGGCACCCTGATGGCGCTGGTCGAAGAGTCCGGGCGCAACGTGCAGCGCTGTGGCCTGTTGCTGCACGACCTGCTCAAGGACTATCCCGAGCGCGCCACCGTCGCCCAGGATCTGAAGGTGTGCGAGCAGGAAGGCGACCGCATCACGCACGACATCATCCACCGCCTGGCGGGGCGCGGGCGGGTGCGCGCGCCGTTCGGCGCGGGCGACGGATACGCCCTGGCGACCGCGCTGGACGACATCGTCGACCACTCCGAGCAGGTCGCCGCCCAGCTAGGGCTCTACGGTGTGGAAGCTCCGATGGAGCAGGCGGTCGAGTTCACCGAGGTGCTCGTCGGCGCGGGCGAGCAGATCGCGCAGGCGCTGCGCAGCCTGCGCACCGGCACCGAGCTGGGGCCGCACCTGGTGGAGATCCACCGTCTGGAGAACGAGGGCGACCGGCTCCAGCGCGACGGCGTCGCGTCGCTGTTCGCCGGTGGCATCGACCCGATGGTGGTGATCCGTTGGAAGGACATCTTCGAGTCGCTCGAGGCGGCCGTCGACGCTTGCGAGACGGTCGCGCACGTGCTCGAGGGCATCACGCTCAAGCAGCGCCGGCGTCCGCGCTGAGGCGCCCCGCGCGCGGGGCCGTTAGCCGGGCGTGGGGCCGTCAGCCAGGCGCGGGGCCGTCAGCCGGGCGTGGGGCCGTCAGCCAGGCGCGGGGCCGTTAGCCGGGCGTGGGGCCGTCAGCCAGGCGTGGGGCCGTCAGCCGGGCGTGGGGGGTCGGTCGGGCGCGGGGCCGGGGCCGTCAGCCTGGCGTGGTCGCGAGCGCGCTGTATTCGAGATGCGCGCCCGCGGGGTTGCCGATGAGGAACAGCTGGAATGACGTGGAACCGGCGCCGGCGCTCGGCAGCACGGCGCGGCCCGCGGCGACGACCTCAGCGCCCTTGCGCGCGACGGCGTCGATCACGAGTTCCTGCTGGGTGACGCCGGAGTCATTGACGACGCTCCCTTCGGCTGCGCTCGCTTCGGACAGGTGCGCTCCCTGGATGCTTATGTGCGGGATCCGGCCGGTGGCGGGCGTGCCTTCGCCAACTGTCGCGAGCACACTGGCCGGCAAGCCCGTCGCCTGGACCTGGTCGTCGATCCACGTGAGCGTCGCGTGCGCCGGCAGCAGTGCCACGGAGACGAGCGTCGTGGAGGTGCCGGCGGTGTCGTTGCGGTAGACGGACGCGCCCTGCGCGTTCTCGACGTCGATCTGGATCGGGACGTCGCGCAGCGAGACGCCCGAGTCGTTGCGCAGGGTCACGATCGCGGCGGCGCTTTCGGAGTCGTGCACGACGGCGGTGGCGGCCACCTTTACCTTGGTGCTGAGCTTCGTGATCGTCAGCGCGCGCTGGGCCTGAGCTTCGTGGGCCGCGATTTCGTGCGCGTGTGCCTTGACCGTCTTTTCGATCCTCGCGCTTCGTTGCAGGTTGGACTCGCATGCGGTGAGCGCCAGTGCTGCGAGCACGAGCGCCGTCCGCCTCACCCGAAGGCCCCGCTGATGTAGTCGCGCGTGCGCTGCATCGCCGGCCGGTCGAAGATCTGCTCGCTCGTCCCGTACTCGACCAGCTCTCCGAGGTGCATGAACGCGACGTGGTCGGCGACGCGAAAGGCCTGCTGCAGGTTGTGCGTGACGATCACGATTGCGACGCTGTCGCGCAGCGACACGATCAGCTCCTCGATCGTCGCGGTGGAGATCGGGTCGAGCGCCGAGCAGGGCTCGTCGAGCAGCAGCACCTGCGGATCGGCGGCGAGCGCCCGCGCGATGCACAGCCGCTGCTGCTGGCCGCCGGAGAGCCGCAGAGCCGAACGCTCGAGGTCGCCGGCGAGCTCGCCGTAGAGGCCCGCGCGTTGCAGCGCATCCACGACCGCGCGCTCGATTTCGGGGCTTCTCCGGCGGCGGCGTCCGCCGCGAGTCGGCCGCTCGGCGAGCGCGTACGCGACGTTGTCGAAGATGCTCATCGGGAATGGGTTCGGCTGCTGAAAGACCATCGTCACGTGCCGGCGCAGCTCGTTGACCTCGAGCTCGTGTATGTCGTTTCCGTCGAGCGTGATGTGCCCGACGCGTGCGGCGCCGGCGGTGATCTCGGTTAGGCGGTTGAGCGAGCGCAGCAGCGTCGTCTTGCCCGAGCCGGACGCGCCGATCATCGCCAGCACCTCGCCCTGGCGCACCGGCAGGCTGACGTCGCGCACGACCCAGTTCTCGCCGTAGGCCAGCCACACCGATTCGATCCGCATCCGCTCGCGCACCTGGGCGGCGACCGGGCGCGCCGTCCGCAGCGCCGTCGCGGCCGTCGCGGCCGGTGCATGGCCGTTGCCCGCGGGCCGCGCCGGGGCGACATATGGTTCGCGGTCGATCGCTATCCGCCGCACGGGCGGGGGCATCATCGGGTCCATGTGGTTTCCCCGCAGTGGCTCATCGCGAGAGGTTCGGCATGAATGGGATCAGGCGAAGCGCACGGCTCAGGCCGCCACCTTCGGACCTCGCGCCCCCGTTGGTCAACCACGTCACGAACGCATTGAGCGCCAGCACGATCAGCAGCAGAACAAACGCTGCGGCGTAGGCCTTCTGCGGAGCCAGGCCTTCGCCGGCGGGCGAGTTTTCATAGACGTAGCTGGTGAGCGTTGGGCCCGTGCCGCGCAGCAGGCCGATGACCGGCGTGTGGCCGACCGGCTGCATTGTCAGACCCGCACCGAGCAGGATCGTGATGATCGCCGTGTCGCCGACGATTCGCCCCATCCCCAGCGCCGTCCCGGTGGCGATGTCCGGGCGGATCGCCGGCAGCAGCACGCGGCGGATCGTCGTCGCGCGGGTCCTGCCGAGCGCGTAGGAGGCCTCGCGCAAGCGGTCGGGCAACTGGGCGAAACCCTCGCGTGTGGCACTGACGATCAGCGGCAGCGCGAGAATCGACATCACGGCTCCGGCGGCGAAGAACGAGCGCCCGTACACGGCGCCGGTCGCCGCTCGCTGGGAGAGGAAACCGAGAAAGTCCTGCGCGAAGATCAGCAGGCCGAACAGCGCGAGCACCACGCTCGGAGCGCCCGCCATGACCTCGATCGCCGATTCAACCGCCCGTGCGAGCCATGACGGGCGCCGGTACTCCGCCAGCCACGCCGCGATCGCCACCCCCAAGGGCGCCGCGATCACGGTTCCGATCGCCGCGACGAGCAACGTGCCCTCGATCGGATCGAGGAAGCCGCCGCTCTGGCTCTGGACCACCGAGGGCGCGGGCGAGTTTACGAGCAGGCTTGGGCGCAGATAGGAGATCCCCTTCACGGCCATGAACAGGACGATCGCGAGCGCGATCAGGCACAGTCCGATGCCGACTGTCCAACATAGGAAGTAGGCGATGCGGTCGATCAGCGGCCACGAGCCTGTCCGCTCACGCGGGGCGCGGGCGATCACGCTGCCGCTCGGCGGCGCTGGCGCTAGCTCGGTTGCGGCCATCAGGCGCGGAGCCCGTAGCGGTGGAAGCGCTGCTTGGCGAACCACCCGGCGAAGGACAGCATCGCCGCGGACACCAGCAGCACGGCCGCGATCGCATAGACGGTGTGGGCGAGCACTGGGATCGTGAGGCCTTCCTTGTTCTGGAGGATCGTCGCCGCCAGCGGGCGCACCGGCTCGAACAGCGCGGTGACCCCGTCGAGCAGGTTTGGCGCGAAGCCGCGTCCCCCCGAGACCATCGCAAGCATCACCGCCTCGCCCAGCGCCCGCGCGGTCGCGAGCACGGTGGCGGCGACGATCGCAGGGCGCGCGGTGCGCAGCGACACCCGCCAGATCGTGCGCCAGCGGTTGACCCCCAGCGCCAGCGAGCCTTCACGCCAGGCGCCCGGCACCGACGCGAGCGCGCTCGCGGTGATCGCGACCATGATCGGCAGGATCATCAGCGTCAGGATCAGCGTCGCGGTCATCACGTCGTTGCCGTTGAGCTGCACCACGTAGTTCACCGACGCGCGGCGGGCGTTGCTAATCCAATGGTTGTCGATGTAGCGCGCGAGCACGAGGATCCCGATCAGCCCGTAGATCACCGACGGCACGCCCGCGAGCAGGCGGATCACCGGGTCGAGCACCCGCCGTATCGCCGGTGGTGCGAACTCGGTCAGGAAGATCGCCGCCAGCATCGAGACGACCAGCGCGATCAGCACCGCGCCCACGGTCGTCAACAGCGTCCCCCAGATCAACGGCCATGCGCGGAAGTAATAGAGCGAGCGCCCCGGCAGCGCTTTGCTTTCCGCCATCGCCCGTATCTGGGTGTCGACGTCGCCTCCCGGACCGAACCAGCTCAGGCCGTTGTGCGAGAACGATGGCCACGCTTTGATCACAACGGTGACGAGCATCGCCCCGATCAGGACGAGCACAGCCACCGCCAGCGCGCCGAGGGTACGCTCGGCGCGCTGGTCGGTCTTCCCCGTGGCCCAGCGGCGCGTCAGAGCGCGATCCACTCGGAGGTGATGATCGAGCGGACGGTCTTCTTGTCCGCCTGGATCCAGTTGATGAACTTGGCGGCTTCGCCTTTCTTCGGTCCCTTGGTGAGCATCCAGAAGTTACGCACGCCGCCGTACTGGCCGGACTTGGCATTGGGCAGCGTGCACTGCACGCCCTGGTAGGCGACCGAGTGCACGCCGCCGCCGATCGTGGCGGCGAGCGACACGAAGCCGATCGCGTTCGCCTCGGCGTTGACCGCGTTCACCTCGAGTCCCGTCGAGGACTCCGCCGTGGCGCTCGGTGTGATCTTTCGTTCTTCGCCCAGGAAAATGTTCTGGAAGGCGGCCTGGGTACCCGAGGTGGCTTCGCGGTCGAACAGGTCGATCGGGCCCGAGACCTTCGCGCCGGGGACCTGGCTCCAGTCGCGGATGGTGCCCGTGAAGATCTGGACGATGGTTTCCTGGGAGAGGTTGGCGAGGGGGTTGGCGTTGTTGGTGATGACGCAGATGCCGTCGCGGGCGATCTTGTATCCGAACAGGCCGGAGGGGTCCTGGGCTTCGTGTTCGCGTGAGACGTCGCCGATGTCGACCCTGCCGGCGGCCACGTCGCTGATGCCGATATCGGACTCTCCGGCCCCGACTTTCGGCGCGGGTAGCTTTGGGAACGCCTTGTGATACGCGGTGGCGAGTTTCTGCACAAGCGGAAACATCGACGTCGAGCCGTCGATGAGCAGGCGCTTGGGGGCAGCGCTGGCGGTCCCCGCGAGGACGAGGCCGAGGATCAGCGAAACGATGAGGGTGCGGTGCGCGCGCAAGTCGTTGCTCCTTTTTGTTTGGAAGTGCGGGAAGAGAGTGTCGATCGCCGAGGAGCCCAGTGTTTTGTTTTTGTGAACGCGCACGAGCGAGCATGCGCACGCAATAAGAGTGAGTGCTGGCTCACACGGTGTAAAACCAATGTGAAGGTGGGTCATGTGAACGTAATGTGAATGATCCTGATGTGTTGTTTTTGTGAACGCCTTGCATTTCCGCTCGGCTGATGTGACGCTGCGGCCCTCGATCGGGGCTGCGTTCGACTGCCGTGCTGCGCGCCGCGTGAGCGTGGCCGCTTCGAGCGGCGTCGCGACAGCCGACTTCACCACCTGCCCAGCCCATATGACAGACGATCCGACGCCTCCAAAAGACTCCCGATCAAGTAACGGCGCGGGCTCTCCGTCGGCCGGCAGGGCCGCGGTGCGCTCGGGCCTCGCTCACCGCCGCAACCCCGTGCTCGCGACGCTCGGCGAGCTCGCCACGGGCACTCGGCGGGTGCTTTTCAAAGATCCGATCTCGCTGTTCCTCGTGCTCGCCTCGATCGGGCTGGCGATCGCCTTCGCGACGCTGCTCGGCGCGATCAAGCCGAGTAGCTCGGGCATGCAGGCGCCGATCAGCACGGTACAGACGCTCGCCGCTCGGCACGAGATCGCCGACGCAATGCTGCTCGATCACGACAGCCGCGTCGAGCTGACCACGACCGCCAAGGCGCCGCCTGTCGCGCGCAGCGGGACGCTGCCGCCCGTGATCACGACCACCACGATCGTCAAGGGCAAGCGCGGCAAGCCCTCGCACACGGTGACCCACGTCGTCGAACCCGCCGGCGCCGGCGTCGCCCAGCACCTGTGGGCGTCCTATCCGGCGTCGGGTGCGCTGACGCAGCAGCTGCTGAAGGAACTCACCGACAGCGGCGCGGTGGTGACGGTCGATCAGCAGTCGGGCAAGCCCATCCAGGAGATCGTCGTCCAGTTCCTGATCCCGATCCTGCTGCTCGTGTGCCTGTTCTCGCTGTTCATGCGGATCGGCGCCGACGGTGGCGCCGGCGGGCTGGCGGCCTTCTCCGAGTTCACGGGCAAAGGGCGCAAGAAGGGCAAGGGCACGCGCGACCGGATCACGTTCGCGGACGTGGCGGGTGCGGGTGAGGCACTGGCGGAGCTTCGCGAGATACGCGACTACCTGCAGGACCCGAGCAAGTACCTCGCGGTCGGCGCGGCGGCGCCCAAGGGCGTCCTGCTCGTCGGCCCCCCAGGCACCGGCAAGACGCTGCTCGCCAAGGCCGTCGCGGGCGAAGCCGACGCCGCGTTCTTCTCGGTGTCGGGCTCTGACTTCGTCGAGTCACTCGTCGGCGTCGGCGCGGCGCGCGTTCGTGACCTGTTCCGCAAGGCGCGCAAGGCCTCGCCGGCGATCATCTTCATCGACGAGCTCGACGCCGCCGGGCGTAAGCGCGGAGCGGGGATCGGGCAGGGCAACGACGAGCGCGAGCAGACCCTCAACCAGATCCTCGTCGAGATGGACGGCTTCGCCGGCGATGGCGGCCTCGTCGTGATGGGCGCGACGA
>DASZFY010000007.1:0-83417 GCA_035939335.1 Solirubrobacteraceae bacterium
ACCTTGACAGAACCCACCCCCTCCGCTGGAGAGCACTCTGGTCGGCAGGTCAAGCCCTGCCGACCAGACGGCAACAACCAATCATGGAGAGCCCGATGCGAACCCTGACCACCACCCCCCAACGACCAGCCGCACGCCTACGAGCCAACGCCGCACGACTCCTACACCGCCGACGCCGCATCGCCGAGACAACAGGCTTCACACCCCTGATCGACGCGAAGGCCGCCAGCCGCCTACTCGGCGTCCCCCACACCTGGCTACTCGCCCAAGCCCGCGCCGGCACTATCCCCCACCACCGACTCGGCCACTACGTCCGCTTCAACCCCGACGACCTTGCTCACTGGTTGGCCGAAAACCAGATCGCGCCTGCCGCCAACGGTCGTCACTCCTGAAGGCTGGCCGTCGAGTCTGTGATCGCTGATGCAGCGTCGTTGGCGCCACTACGAGACTGCGGCCGGGAAGCGGCCAGTGCTGGAGTTCATCCGCAAGGTCTCCGACAGCGATAAGGCTGCGATCCTGGCTGCGATGCAGGAAGTCCGCCGTGAGGGGTCGCGAGCGGCACGACACCTACGCGGCGATCTGTTCGAGGTCCGCGCTGACGGCGAGCGGGTGATCTACCGCGTCCTATTCGCGCGCGAGGGGGAACGCGGGCAAATCCTGCTCTCGCTCGTAGCGTTCAACAAGAAGACCCAGAGAACCCCACCCCAGCAGATCGAGCTAGCGGCACGACGGTTGCGTGACTGGCGCTCGCGCGCTCGCACGACGCAAGCCAAGACCGATGACCGCTAGCCACGAGCCTATAGCTTGCTTGATATATCAAAAAAGGCATGATACGGTGATGGCCGTGGCACGCAACGCTCGACACAGCAAGGATGAGCCAGACGCGCTCGACGAGATGATCGTCGAGTTCACCGACGCCAACCCAGACTTCCCGCAGCTGCTGCTCGCGGCCGAACGTCGTCGTGCTCTGCTACGCACGCTCGCCGAGCAGCGCAGGCGCCGCGACCTGTCCCAAACGCGCGTCGCAGCAGCGATGCGCACCTCCCAACCCACGCTCGCCCGGCTGGAGACGACAGCCGCCGACGCCAAGCTCTCAACCGTCGAGCGCTTCGCCGGCGCCCTCGGCTACGCGATCGAGTACCACCTCGTGCCCGCCGCTAAGTCCGAGCGCCGGCAAGGCATCGTCGTCGAGAGCGAGTAGGGCGCGAACCTCATCGCGTTGCTCGACTCATCCAGTGAGAGCCAACCGTGTCCCGAAACGTGTCCCGAACTCCGCAAATCTGAGGTGATCTAGGGACACCTCAGGCCCGCACATTTGGCTCCACAGAGCCAAAAGCACCGCAAAGGGGGCCACTCGTAATGAAGGGGTCCGGGGTTCGAGTCCCCGCGTCGGCTTTCTGGGAGTGCCCACAAGTGCTGGGTCGCGCAAGATGCGTTGCGACCGCGTACTATTCGATGCAAGCGTGTACTATTCTACGCGATGGATTTTCGTCGTCCGCTGACGGTCGTCACCCCCACCCTCGACGGAGACGTGCTCGCCGCGCTTGCTGGCGCCGAGGAGGAGTTCAGCGGCCGAGAGCTGGCCCGACGTGCCGGTCACGGCAGCACGGAGGGCATTCGTCGAGCCGCAGACCGGCTCGCAGCCGAGGGGATCGTCTCCCGCCGCGCAGTCGGCGGTGCTCACCTCTACCGCCTGAACAGGAACCACATCGCCGCGCAGTGGATCGAGGGCCTGGCAGCGCTGCCAGAACAACTGATCGGCCGACTCAGAGCGAGCGTCGCCGCCTGGCAGGAGGCGCCCAGGCTTGTGTTTCTGTTCGGCTCGGTGGCCCGCCGTGACGCAACGACTGAAAGCGATTTGGACATGCTCGTTGTGCGGCGTCGTGACTGCGATCCCGATTCTGACGCGTGGCGGTCCCAGATCCTTGACCTGCAGCAGGTCGCGACCGCGCTGAGCGGCAACGATGCACGGGTGCTGGAGATGGCGGAAGAAGACATCTCCGCCCGCCGAATCGAGCCCGTACTGGAAGACGTCCTGCGTGAAGGGGTCGAGCTCTTTGGCTCCAGGCACGAGCTACGACGGCTGCTCGACTCGAGGGCACGGAGGTGACGAGCCGTACGCGACCCTGCGATGACGCCGTCACCCGCGGGCGGCTGCGCAAGGCTGAGCAGTTCTGGGAGGCTGCTGAGCTCACGCGAGAGTTCGCTGACAATGAGGCCGAGGTTGGCGACGCATACGTAACGTTGTGCGTTCACGCCGCGATCGCAGCTGCGGACGTGATCTGCTGCCTCGGTCTCGGCGAGCACGCCGTGGGCGACGACCACAACGAGGCACTGGCGCTCCTCAGCAGGGTTCGTCCCGGCGGCAAAGAGTTCGCGAAGGCGCTCGCGGTGCTGCTCGGGATGAAGACGCACGCTGGCTATAGCGCGAGCCCGGTCAGCGCAGTCGATCGAAAGCGCGCGCAACGCCAGGCCGAGCGGCTTGTGCGGGCTGCCCGAGATCGATCGACCGTCAGCTGAGCGTCCCTATGGGGGCGGGCGCATGAGCGCATTCCGTGTCCCGAAATGTGTCCCGAACTCCGCATTTCTGAGCGCATCTCAACGCATGTGGGCTCTCGTCATTCAGCTCAGAGAGGCCGAAACCACGCGATGTCTTCAGACTCGTAATGAAGGGGTCCGGGTTCGAGTCCCCGCGTCGGCTTGGCTGAGGTCCTCGTGCGGAAACCTCTCCTTCGCTGACCACAATCGCAGAGGCCTGCGGGCGGGCCGATCTCTACCGCGAACAGAACCCGTCCGGTCTCAAGACGCTACGCCAAGTCGCGTCGATCCAAAGCACCGAGGCATCGAACGCCATCGAGAAGCAGCTTCACGGCGACCTATACAGGTACGTCGGCACGAGGGACGCCGGGCACTGGAAGGGACTGGACAACGAGGTCGAAGAAAGACTCCCGGACGGCACCAGAGTCGTGCGCTTCACGCCTGTCTCCGCCGCCCTGACCCCCCAAGCGATGCAGAACCTCCACGAAGAGTTCCGCCGCGCGCTCGATGCCGGGGTCTACGAGCCGCTGCTGCTTTGCGCCGCGTACATCCTGGACTTTACGGTGATCCACCCCTTCCGTGACGGCAACGGCCGCATGTCACGACTCATCACGCTCTGGCTGCTCTACATCGTCGGGCACGATGTTGGGCGCTACATCAGTCTGGAGAAGCTCATCGACGCGAGCAAGGAGACCTACTACGAGGGACTTGGCCAGTCCACCGCGGGCTGGCACGAGGGCGAGCACGACCTTCGGCCGTGGACGGACTACTTCCTGGGCATCCTGATCGCCGCATACAGAGAGTTCGAGGGTCGCACCGGAGCGCTCGGCGGTCGCGGCTCCAAGAAGGCACTGATCACGACGTTCATTGATTCGCTGATGGTCTCGGAGTTCACGATCGCCGATGTCCGGCAGGCAGCGCCGGGAGTAAGCGACGGCTACATCAACAAGCTGCTCGGTGAGCTCAAGAACGCCGGCCGGATCGAACCGCTCGGCACCGGGCGCGGTGCGCGCTGGCGCCGGTTGGCCAGCGCCTGACTGGAGCCCGAGCCGCCCGTGCTCATAGATGGACCGTGGCCGTCAGGTGGCGAAGGACTTCGATCCGCTGCTGAAGACTGCTGCCTTGTCCGACGACCAACCAAGCGTTTCCTGAGCGCTTGGCGGTGAGCGTGCCGCCCTCGGTGAAGAAGCCACGAGCGGCAGGTAGGGGGTGGAAGCCTGGCATTTCACCGGCGCGCTCAGACGGATCGGTGGCGTTGAGCATCACGAGCGCACGGATGGGCTCTTTGCCGAGTCGGTATTCGGTTTCTACACATGGCAGGAAGGCTTCACCGATGAGCTTGCCGGGGAATGGATGGATGTCTATCGCCACCTGCCCAGCACGAGCGATCAGGCCAGGCAGGCCGTTTACGGCTAGCTGGCAGGGGCCGCTGGGAGGGTGCGGAAGTACTCGCGAACGCCCCCGCGAAAACCTTGTAAACGGGCTTGGGACACCCCAGGTAAGGACTCGCGCTTGACGTCGGTAGGTATTTCTAGCTTCGGGTAGCTTGTGTCCCTGCGCGTCGAACGCAACGAGCACGACGCCTTCGCGGCGCACAGTTTCCTTCATGGCTGGCGGTAGCGATTCAGTCTTTGAAGTTTCGATTCGCGCTGCCCGCAGCTCATAGGGAAGACCTGGCACAGCGACCGGAGACACCCTGCGTACACCGTTGACCAGGATCGATGCCACTTCCGGGAGCGTCACCACGACCGTGATCGAGCGCCCGCCATGACCGAAGCCGTAACTCCCTACGAACGGTCCCGGCGCGGTCGGAACGTCTCCGCACGCGCTCCCTCCCGTGCGTCCATTTTCTTCGACAGCCTCGCAATAGGCAGCGACTCCCGTGATCGTCGCCGGATAAAGCCGCACGTTGAAGTTCCCGCTATGAACATCCCTCGCCAGGAACGCACGCGCACCGCCTGGCTGACGCGTGCCCGTGGCGTGGGAGGACCCGCTGCTGACCAGGAGCACGAGCGCGGCGATCAGCGCAAGGACGAGAAACGCAGATGCGCCGTACACCCAGCGTCGATGCTGGCGGCGTCGAGCTTCCTCGATCACGCCGTCGTCGGGCTGGGGCGGTGCTGGTGCGGTTACGACCATGACGGGACCTCCAGATTGAGCGGAATGACGCTAGTATATATGGCATCATGTTTCAGCGCGTCGATGCCAGCGACCAAACCTCACTGCATGAGCAGGTAGCAGCCCAAATACGAAGATCCATCGCTGAAGGCGATGCTGGCCCTGGTGACCGCGTGCCCCCGGCCAAGGATTTGGCGGCGGTAATGGGCGTCAACACGAACACCGTCCTCAAGGCGCTTCGTGCTCTCCGGGACGAGGGGCTGCTCGAGTTCCGTCGAGGAATGGGCGTGCGAGTCAGCGGCACCGCCGAGCGGGGCGCGGTCATTGCGCGCATTCGAGAGCTTCTGGTGTTCGCGCGCAAGCAGGGCTATCAGCCTGCTGAGGTGATCGCGATCATCGAGGGGCTCCGGTGACCTTCGCGGGCGGCGGGCGCGAGCAACCGCGTCCCACACGGACCGCGGCGCTGCGTGGGTCGCTCCGTAATCGTGGTACAATTACAGCATGGCCCACACGGAGAGGCGTATCACCGTCGGCGACCGCGGGCGACTCGTCTTGCCATCCACTGTACGCCGTGAGCTGGATCTGAAACCCGGCACTCATCTGCTGCTGAGCACAGAGGACGACGGCTCGTTGCGGCTACGCCCATATCGCGCCGTGGCCGAGCAGAGTTGCGGACTGCTCCGTCGTCTCCCTGGAGGGTCGATGGTTGACGAGCTGCTCGCCGAGCGGCGCGCAGAAGCTGAGCGCGAGGGCACTGAGTAGTTGGCGCCCGTGCTCGACGCCTCGGCGCTTCTCGCGCATCTTCGAGATGAGCCCGGCGCCGACGTTGTAGCCGAGGCAATCGCCGGCGGTGCGGTCATCTCGACCGTCAATCTTGCCGAGGTGTTCAGCCGCGTCGCCGAGCGGGGAGAGGACCCAGCGAAGCTCGCGGCTGAACTCACCCAAAGCGGACTACTCGATGGCGCGATCACCGTCGAGCCGTTCACGGCCGCTGACGCCATCGACGCGGGACGCCTACGACCGTTGACCCGCGATGCTGGGCTCTCGCTCGGCGACCGGGCGTGCCTAGCACTGGCGCGACGGCTGGACGCTCCAGCCCTGACAGCCGACACCGATTGGCAAGCGGTGGCTCACGGTGTCGAGCTGCGCTCTATCCGCTGAGCCCCGACCGTGCCCCGAAAGACGGCATGCCTTTACTGTTAGAGTAAAGGAATGGCGCGAATCTCAACCAAGAACCAGATCACGATCCCCGTCGCGGCGCTCGAGGAGGTCGGGCTGCACGCTGGCGAGCGAGTCACGGTCGAGCCGGCCGGCGACGGGGAGCTGCGGATCCGCCGCGCGACCACGACCTTCGAGGATGCGTTCGGGATGCTGACGGGCACCTACCCTGCCGGCTATCTCGAGCAGCTCGACGCCGAAGATGCACTGCGGTGAAGCTGCTCCTCGACGCGGACGTCCTGATCGGAGCGCTTGACGGCAGCGACCCGCATCATGATCGCGCTCGCGCGCTGTTCACCAAGTGGCGCGACGATCACGACGCTTGCGCGGTCAGCAGCGTGAACCTGACCGAGGTGCTGATCGCTCCCTCGTCAGACGTGTCGAAGCTCGCCGGCGCCCGGGAGGCGATCGCTGCCCTCGGTGTCACCGTGCACCAGCCGAACGAGGCGATCGGGGTCGAGGCGGCGCGCCTGCGAGGACGGCACCCGATCAGCTTCCCCGACGCCTACTGCCTCGCGACCGCGAAGCACACGAGCTCGGCGGTCTCGTCATTCGATCAGAAGGTCCTGAAGGCCGCCACGCGCGAGGGCATCAAGGCCGCCTAACGCCACCAGGCGCGAACGAGACCGGTGACATTCTCGCCGGGCGCCCGCGGGGCCCACTCAGCCGTCCTACGACACCTCGCGCATAGGTATGCGCACGCCTCGCTCCGCGGCGATCGCGACGGCGTCCTCGTAGCCGGCGTCGACGTGGCGGATGACGCCCGTGCCAGGATCGCAGGTGAGCACACGCTCGAGCTTCTGTTGGGCGAGAGGGGTGCCGTCGGCGACGCACACCATGCCGGCGTGGATCGAGCGTCCGATGCCGACGCCGCCTCCGTGGTGGATGCTCACCCACGAAGCGCCCGAGGCGGTGTTCACGAGCGCGTTCAGCAGCGGCCAGTCGGCGATCGCGTCAGAGCCGTCGAGCATGCCCTCGGTCTCGCGGTAGGGCGATGCGACGGAGCCCGCGTCGAGGTGATCGCGCCCAATGACGATCGGCGCCTGCAGCTCACCGCTGGCGACCATCTCGTTGAAGCGCAGGCCCAGCTGCGCGCGTACGCCGTAGCCCAGCCAGCAGATCCGGGCGGGCAGCCCCTGGAAGGAGATCCGCTCGCCGGCTGCGCGTATCCAGCGCGCGAGCGGCTCGTCGTGGGGAAACTCCTCGAGCACCGCGCGGTCGGTCGCGGCGATGTCGGCGGGGTCGCCCGAGAGCGCCACCCACCGGAACGGGCCCCGGCCTTCGCAGAACAGCGGCCGCACGTACGCGGGCACGAAGCCGGGGTAGTCGAACGCCCGCTCGAACCCGCCCAGCCTGGCTTCCGCGCGCAGGCTGTTGCCGTAGTCGAACACCTCCGCGCCCCGGTCCTTGAAGCCCACGATCGCCGCGCAGTGCGCCGCCATCGCCCGTCGCGAGCGCTCGACATACGCGCTCGGGTCGCTGACGCGCAGCCGTCCGGCCTCCTCCGCGCTCAGCAGGTTCGGGACGTAGCCGTTGAGCGGGTCGTGCGCGCTCGTCTGGTCGGTGACGATGTCCACGGCCACGCCGCGGGCCAGCAGCTCGGGCAGCAGGTCGGCGGCGTTGCCCTGTAGGCCCACGCTCAGCGCGCGGCGCTCGGACCTCGCGGCCTCGCAGCGGCGCAGCGCGTCGTCGAGGTCGTCCGCCAGCTCGTCCAGGTAGCGGTTGTCGAGCCGGCGCGTGATGTGCTCGCGCTCGATCTCGATGCACAGCGCCACGCCGCCGTTGAGCGTGATCGCCAGCGGCTGCGCGCCGCCCATCCCGCCGAGGCCCGCCGTGAGAGTCAGCGTGCCCGCCAGTGAGCCGCCATGGCGGCGGCGGGCGATCTCCGCGAAGCACTCGTAGGTGCCCTGGACGATGCCCTGGCTGCCGATGTAGATCCAAGAGCCGGCCGTCATCTGGCCGTACATCGTCAGTCCGAGCTCTTCCAGGCGCCGGAATTCCTCCCACGTGGCCCACTCGGGCACGAGATTTGAGTTGGCGATCAGCACGCGCGGCGCCCACTCGTGCGTGCGGAAGACGCCCACCGGCTTGCCCGACTGTACGAGCATCGTCTCGTCGTCGCCGAGGCCGCGCAGCGTCGACACGAGCGCGCGCACCGCCTCCCACGAGCGCGCCGCGCGGCCGGTGCCGCCGTACACGACCAGGTCCTCCGGGCGCTCGGCCACCTCACGGTCGAGGTTGTTCATCAGCATGCGCAGAGCTGCCTCCTGCTGCCAGCCGCGGCACGTCAGGCGGCTGCCGCGCGGCGCGCGCATGGACGTGCCTAGCCGCTCGGGCTCGGGGCCGCTCACGAGAGCGCTCCTACGACTTGCTCCACCGCGGCCACCAGCTCGCCGCTGCCCACGAGCGCCTCGGTCAGCTCGAGCTCGGGCGTCAGGTGACGGTCCGGCCCCACCCCGTGGACGCCGGCGTCGCGCAGCGCACGCACCGCCGCGGCGGTTCCGGCGGCGGGTGATAGCGGCTCGCGCAGCTCGATCCCGCGCGCAGCCACGAGGCACTCGACGGAGAGGATGCGGGTGAGGTTCGCGAGCACCGTGCGCAGCCGCCGCGCACCGCCCCAGCCCATCGATACATGGTCCTCCTGCATGGCGCTGGTCGGGAGCGAGCCGACGCTCGCGGGGGTTGCCAGGCGCCGGTTCTCCGCGACCATCGCCGCCTGCGTGTACTGCGTGATCATCAGCCCGGAGTTGACGCCCGCCTCCGGCGCGAGGAACGCCGGCAGGCCGTGCGAGCGCGCCGGGTCGAGCAGGCGGTCGGTGCGACGCTCGCAGATGCCGCCCACCTCGGCCGCGGCGATCGCCAGGAAGTCGCACACGAACGCCAGCGGCGCGCCGTGGAAGTTGCCGCACGACTCGACCCTGCCGTCGGGCATCACCATGGGGTTGTCGATCGCCGAGCGCAGCTCGGCCGCGGCGACCGCGCGAGCGTGTTCGAGCGTGTCGCGGGCGGCCCCGAGAACCTGGGGCGCGCAGCGCAGGGAGTATGCGTCCTGCACGCGCGGATCTCCCTCGCGGTGGCTCGCCACGATCGCCGAGCCGTCCAGCAGCAGGCGCATGTTCGACGCGCTGGCCGCCTGCCCGCGCTGCGGGCGCAGCGCGATCAGATCCGCGGCGAACGCGCGATCGGTTCCCAGCAGCGCCTCCACGGACATCGCCGCGGTGATGTCCGCGCAGATCAGCAGGTTCTCCAGGTCGTGGTTGGCCAGCAGCAGCATCGCCAGCATGCCGTCCGTGCCGTTGATCAGCGCGAGCCCCTCCTTGGCCGTGAGCCTCAGCGGCTCGATGCCCGCCTCGGCGAGCGCGTCGGATGCCGGCACGAGCTCGCCCGTCGCGTCCCTTACCTCGCCCTCCCCGATCAGCGCCAGCGCGCAGTGGGCCAGCGGCGCGAGGTCTCCACTGGCGCCGACCGAGCCGTACTCGGGAACGACCGGCGTCAGGTCGGCGGCGAGCATCGCCAGTATCGTCTCGGCGACGACCGGACGCGCGCCCGAGAAGCCCATCGCCAGCGAGCGCACTCGCAGCAGCATCATCGCGCGGACGACCTCGCGCTCGATCTCCGGACCCATGCCCGCGGCGTGGGAGCGCACGAGCGAGCGCTGCAGCTCCTCCCGGCGCTCAGGCGGGATCGTGACGGTCGACAGCGAGCCGAACCCTGTCGAGACTCCGTAGATGGGGTGATCGGATGCGGCCAGCCGCGCCGTCACCGCGGCGCTGCGCTCCATCGCCTCGCGGGCCTGCGGCGAGAGCGTTGCACGGGCCGCGTCGCGAGCCACCGCGATGACGTCCGCCATGCTCAGCTCCTCGCCAACGGTCACCGCTGCGCCTCGCCCGGAGTCCGGGCTCGACGCGCGAGTCGGGTGATCAGGATCAGGTGCGTGCATCGCAGGCATTCAACGCGGCGGGGCTCCGTAAGGCAAGCGCGAAGGCGCGCAAACAGTCTTGGATTTCAGACGAGGCCTTTGACCGAGACGCCTCGAGGTTTTACGCTTGCATACATGAACGAGTTGTGCTGCTCTCGCCGCCGCGGTACGCGTCTGAAGACCAAGACTCTATGAGCTCGTCCAGCTCGGTCAAATCCGCCGAACGCACGATCGACGTGCTGCTCCTGCTCGCCCAGCAGGACCGGCCCGTGCCGACCATGTCGATCGCGCGACGCTGTGCAATCCCCAAGTCGAGCACCTATCACCTGCTCAACGTCCTGCGCAGCCGCTCGTTCGTCGACTACGACGAGATTCAGCACGGGTGGCGGCTGGGCGAGCGCATGCGCCAGCTGGGCGCGGAGGTGGCGACCGTGAGCGAGGTCTTCAGCGTGTTGGACGCGTTCGGTGCGGACGTGGGACCGGCGGACGTCTCCGAACTGGCCCGTCGGAGCGGGCTTCAGGTCAATCGCGTCGGCAGGGCGCTCGAGGCGCTGGCCGAAGAGTCGTTGGTCACGACCGACGGCCGCGGACAGTTTGCGCCGGGAATCCGCCTGGCGAGCTTCTCGCGGCACCTCAGCCCGGTGGCGATGCTGCGGGTGGCGGCCCGCCCGTCGCTCGTCACGCTCCGCGACCGCACGGGCGAGACGGCCAATCTGCTCGTCCAGGACGGCCACAACGCCGTCTACCTCGATCAGGTCGAAAGCTTCCACGCGCTCCGCCACACCGGGTGGACGGGCCGGACGGTGCCGCTCGGGCGCAGCGCCGCCGGCGCCACGCTGCGGGGCGAGGGAGGGCCACAGGTGGTCGCCGACGGGGTCGAGGAAGGCGTCACGGCGATCGCCTGCAGGATCGACGGGCTCGAGCTCGCCGCGGCCGTCAGCGTGACCGGGCCGTCCGCACGCATCGATGCCCGTTCGATCGCGATGATCCGCGCCGCGGTGCAGGAGGCCGCGGCGCATGTCGCCCGCGACCTGGGCCGGATGGACGGAGCGGTCGCGAGCGGGCATCGCTGAGAGCGCGCTCAGCGTGGCGCCAGGGCCTCGCACAGCGACGCGACATCGTCGCTCAGCGGCGAGATGATCGGGTAGTCGGCTCCCGCGTCGACCCACTCTCCGAGCCGCGCGCGGCACTCCTCGGCATTACCCACCAGCACGAGCTCCTCCACGAGCTCGCGCGAGACCAGGTGACGGGCAGCGCGCACGTCGGCCGCTCGCGGAGGCCATCCGCCGACGGCGCTCGCGAGGGCGCCCGCGAGCTCGGGGTCGAGGCCGGCCGCGCGAGCGATGTGCGGCTGTCCACCCAGGTACATCGTGACCATGTGGTGGGCCACGTCGAAGGCCTCGTCGCGATCGGAGCTCATCGCGACGTTGACGAGTTGCGCGCACTCGACGTGCTGCGCGCGCCCCGCCGCGCGTGCGCCGTCCTGGACCCAGCGCACGGCCTCGCTGGTGTAGCGGCTGGCCATGAAGCCGTTGAGCAGCACGCCATCTGAGATCCGGCCGGACAGACGCAGCGTGGCGGGGCCGGTGGCGCCGATGTAGATGGGAACGGGGATCGGAGTGCGCTCGACGCCGTGGCCGAGGTCGAGCTCGACATCGCGAACCTGGACCAGCTCGCCCTCGAAGCTGACGGGTCCGTCCAACGCCAGCAGGCGCCGCACGACCTCGACGTACTCGGCCAGCTGTCCCAGCGGGCGACTGCGGTGCACGCCCTGGTTGGAGGCGATCGGATCGGAGTAGGTGCCGAGGCCGAGCGCGATACGCCCCGGGGCCATCTCGTGCAACGTCGCGAACGTCATCGCCATCAACACAGGGCCCCGCGTCCAGCTGTTGACCACCGCGGCGCCCAGGCGGATGCTCTTCGTCACCGTGGCGAACGCCGCGAGCACGGACACGGCGTCGCGGGTCAGGCGCGTCTCGGCCACCCACGCCGAGGAGTAACCCAGCTGCTCGGCCTTCGCCACCAGCCGCAGCTGCTCGGCGATCGACGGACGATCGAGGAACTGGAGGCCGATCGGGCCCGTGTAGGTGGAGCTCATGCGCGATGCGCGGCCACGAAGCGGCCGCTGCCGCGGCTCCCTTTCACCGGCTCCGCGACGCCGTGCTCGTAGACCGTGTCGCCGCGACGCAGCGTCCTCACGATGCGCCCCTGCAGGCGCAGGCCCTCGAACGGCGTCCAGCTGTGGGCGCCCAGCATGTCCTCGCCGCGGACGTCCCAGCTCGCGTCGGGGTCGACGATCGCCAGGTCCGCGTCAGCGCCGATCGCGATCGACCCCTTGCGTGGCGCGAGGCCCCACAGCCGAGCCGGCGCGCTCGCCGTCAGCTCGGCGATCCGCTCCCACGCGAGCCCTCTGCGGCGCCCCTCGGAGATGATCACCGGCAGCATCGTCTGCACACCCGGCAGGCCATTGGGCGCCTGCCATATGTCGTGCGCGCCGCGCGCCTTGGACTCAGCGGTGAACGCGCAGTGATCGGAGGTTACGCAGTCGAGCGTCCCGTCCGCGAGCGCCTCCCACAGCGCCTCGACGTCCGCCCGCGTGCGCAGCGGAGGCGCGCAGCGAGCGTAGCCGGCGAGCCGCTCGAGATCCTCGCGCGTGAGCAGCAGGTAGTGCGGGCACGTCTCCGCACTGACGCGCGCCCCTTCCCGCTTGGCGGCGCGCACGCATTCGGCGGCCGCGGCGGTGCTCAGGTGGACGATGTGGACGTGCGCGCCGGTGTGTTGTCCGAACAGGATCGCGCGCGCGACCGCCTCGTGCTCGACGAGCTCCGGGCGCGAGTCCGCGTGCGCCAGCGGGTCGCGCCGACCCTCGGCCTGCATCCGCGCGAGGCCCGCGCTCAGCAGCGCGTCGTTCTCGGCGTGCAGGCCGATCAGGACCGGGGTGTCGGCCAGCTCGCTCATGGCCTCCACCAGGCGGGCATCGTCGACGCCGGGCAGCAACGGGTCCGAGCCGCACATGTATGCCTTCAGCCCCGCCGCTCCGGCGGCGATCTGCTCGCTCAGCGCCCCTGTGGCCTGTCGCTGCACGACCCCTCCCCAGAGCGCGAAGTCGACCAGCGCATCCGCTTCCGCCAGTTCGCGCTTGCGCTCGAAGGAGTCGCCATCGATCGTCGGCGGCGTCGCGTGGGGCATCTCCACGACGCACGTCACGCCCCCGCCGGCCGCCGCGCGGCCGCCGTCCCAGAAGCCCTCGAACTCGTCGGGGTCGGGAGTCGCGACCTCGGGGTCGTCCTGGATGAAGTGGGTATGGGCGTCGACCGCTCCCGGCAGCACGAGCATCCCGGTCGCGTCGATCGTCTGCTCGTGCTCGTGCTCGTGCTCGTGCTCGTGTTCGGACGCGGACGCGGGCGTCGCTCCGCCGGTCGCAGGCAAGCCACTGATTCGGCCATCCACGATCGAGACGTCCACCCGCTGCACGCCGTCGGGTGTGACTACGCTCCCGCCGCGGATGAGCGTCGTGCCAGACGCGCTCACGAGTCCTCGCTCCCAGCTGCGTACGCCGCCTGCAGGTTGGTGCTCGCGCCTACCAGCGGCCCTCGCTCCGGGGCGGCGTAAGCATTCGCCTTCGAGGTGCTCAAGCCGCGCGCGACCAGCGCCTCTACGAGCCCCACGGCGCAGGAGACGCCGTCGAGCACCGGGACTCCAAGCGCGCCCGACAGCGGCGCCGCGACCGGTCCGAGCCCCGCGCAACCGAGCAGGATCGTTTCCGCTCCATCCTCGGCGATCGCGCGCCGCGCCTCGGGAAGCAGCAGCTCGGCCGTGCGCTCGTAGTCTTCCGCGGCCGCCGCCACGCCCAGGGTCACTGCGCGCACCGACGCGCAGCGGCGCTCCACGCCGTAGCGCAGGAGCAAGTCCTCGAGCACGGGCTTCAGCCGCGGCAGCAGCGTCAGCACCGACCAGCGGTGGGCGATCGCACACGCCATGTGGAACGAGGCCTCGGCGATGCCCACGACGGGCGCCGCGACCAGCTCACGGCAGGCCGCCACCGCCGGGTCGCCGAAGCATGCGATCACATACCCGTCGTAGCCGCTGCGCTCGCCGGCGAGCAGGTCGACCGTGTGGTAGGCGGCGATCGCCTCGTCGGCGTAGCCTTCGATCGTGTCGGGGCCGTGCTCGGGATTGAGGCAGAGGATCTCGGTGTCGGGTTGGGCGCCCTGGCGCGCGGCGCGTGCGATGTCGAGTGTCATCCGCGCCGAGGTGTTGGGGTTGACGACCAGGATGCGCATGCTCACACGGGCCTCCTCGGCGTCGGCGTACGGGGTCGCGCCGGCGTGCTCATCCCTCGATGTGGGCGGCGGCTAGGGACTCGCTGCGAATCGAGTCCAGGACGCGCCCGGCGAGCTCGACGAACTCGGGAGCCTTGACGAGATCGTGCGTTCGCGGACGCGGGAGCTCCACGGGGATCTCGTCCTTGATCCGCCCCGGACGGTTGGTCATCACGAGCACCCTGTCGGACACGTAGACTGCCTCCTCGACGTCGTGCGTGACGAGCAGCACGGTCAAGCGGTGGCGCTCCCACACCTTGGTGAGCAGCTCCTGCATCACACCGCGCGTGAGCGCGTCGAGAGCGCCGAAGGGCTCGTCCATGAGCAGCACCTCGGGGCGATACGAGAGCGCCCTGGCGATCGCCACACGCTGCTTCATCCCTCCTGAGAGCTGGCTCGGATAGGCATCGGCGAAGTCGCTCAGGCCGACGAGATCGAGGTGTTCGCGCGCGACGCTCACGCGCTCGGCGCGTGTCCCCCGCAGCGCGAACTCGACGTTCTGTGCCGTCGTCAGCCATGGGAACAGCGTGTAGCTCTGGAAGACAAGCCCGCGGTCGCGTCCGGGGCCGTCGACCGGGCTGCCGTCGATGAGGACCTCGCCATCGGTTGCGTCCTGCAGTCCGGCGGCGATCGACAGCATCGTGCTCTTGCCGCAGCCGGAGGTGCCGACGAGCGAGACGAACTCGTTCTCGGCGAGCGCGAGCGAGCAGTCTTCCAGCGCGACCACCGAGGTCTTTCCCTGCGCGAACTCCTTGCGCAGGCCGATGATCTCGAGCTTGCTCACACGCCCCTCAGTGTCGTGTAGCGGAACAGGCGCCTGCCGATCGCCTTCATCAGCTGATCGGTGAACAGGCCGAGCACTCCGAGCACGAGGATGTAGGCGATGATCGTGCTCGTCTCGAAGAAGCGCTGCGCCAGCACGATTCGGTAGCCGAGCCCGGATGTCGCGGCGACGACCTCCGCCAGCACCACCCACGTCCACGCCCAGCCGAGCGTGATGCGCATCGAGTCCCAGATCCCGGGAGCGGCCGACCGGAAGATGATGCGGGTGAGGATCGAGCGGTCGCGCATCCCCAGCGAGCGGCCGATGTCGACGAAGTCGATCGGCACGCGCTTGGTGTTGTCCATGAACAGCAGGACCTGCTGGAAGAACGTGCCGATCCAGATCACCACGAACTTCTGCAGGTCGCCGGTGCCCGACCAGAGGATCGTCAACGGGACGAACGCGACGACGGGCATGTAGCGGACGAAGTCGACCACAGGCTCGATCAGCGCTTCGCAGAAGCGATAGCAGCCGACGAGGATCCCGATCGGGATGGCCATCGCGGTGGCGAGCGCGAAGCCGACGAGGATCCGAAAGACCGACACGGAGGCGTCTCCCCACAGCTGGCCGTTGCCGGCCTGTTCGGAGAGCGCGTTCCACACCGATTCGGGGGACGGCAGGAACAGCGGGCCGATCACGCCGAGCCCCGTGGCCAGCCACCACGCGCCCAGCAGTGCGACGAACACGCACACGGCGATCAACACGAAGTGGGGCGTGCGGATCGTTCCGCCGATGCGGAGCATCTCCGGCCGGCGCCGGCGGACTCGCTGTCCGCCGGCTGTCGGCCCGCGCGCGGCGGATTCGGACTGCATCAGCACCAGAGCGGTGGCCGGGTCACCCGCCGGCTGCCTTCAGGAACTGTGTGTCGATGAACTGGCTCGCGGGCACGGCGTGCGGGAGCTCATGGGCTGTGACGTCGGCGGCCTCGGCCGCTTCGGTCTCTTTGGGGAATGGGCCTTCGAGCTGTGCGAGCGAGGAGCTGAGGTTGTAGAACGTGACACCCGCGAACGATGGCGCCAGGCTGGCCAGCGGCGTGCCAAAGGCCTTGGCGATGATGCCCTCTGCCCCTGCCTGGTTGGAGTTGTAGTACTTGATGGCTTCTTCCCATGCGCGCAGCATCGCGGCGACCTGCCCGGGCTTTTCTTTTACGAAGCTGGTCTTCACCATCAGCACGTCGGTGATCAGTCCTGGGGCTTCACCGGAGTCGTAGATGATGTGCAGGTTCTTGTCGTGAGCCAGGGCCGTGGTGATGTAGGGCTCATACGTCACCGCGGCGGTGACCTTGCCCGCGATCAGCGCGTCCGCGGCGGCGGCGGCGGTTGACGGAACGGAGCTGATGCTGCTGAGGCTCATGCCGTTCACCTGCAGCGCGTGCCGGATGAGCTGATCGCTCGTGGATCCCTGTTCGTAGGAGACCGACTTGCCCTGCAGCTGCTTGATCGAGGTGACGCCCGGACCGGCGAGCACGGCGTCGGCCTTGACGCTCTGGTCCATGAGCAGCACTGCCGTCAGGGGCACGCCCGCGGCGACGAGGCGCGTGGCGATGTTGGTCGGCAGGTTGGCCGCGTCGAACTTGCCCTGCTCGAGGGCGGCGTCGTTGGATGCGTTTTCGGTGAAGTTTGTGCTTTCGACGTGGATTCCCTGCTTGGCGAAGAAGCCCTGTTGCTGAGCGACGATCCATGGTCCGTAGCCGATCCACGGCTGCGTGGTCATCGTGATCGTGCCCGACTCCGGCTTGCTCGGAATCGCGACGGTGCCGGCCGTGGTGGTCGCACCCGTGGTGCTGCCACAGGCGGCGAGCAGCAGGGCCAGTGCTGAGGAAAGGACGCACGCAAGCGCCCAGCGGGAAGGCTTCTTGGACATATGACTCGTTCTCCCGTCGGTGGTGGCTACATGCCAAGTCTGCGTCCGATACGCGGCGCGAGGTTACAGCATGGCTCTTCACAGCGACAACAGTAAACACACGTGAACAGTCTCGTATGCTAGACGGCTAGCGCCGTAAGCTGAATGCCGTGGCAGAGCTCATCAGAGATCTTCAAACGCTGAACCGCTTTGGGGCGGACGGTGACGACGGGGGCATATCGAGGCTGGCGTGGTCGCCGCCGCTGTTGGAGGCGTCTCGCTGGCTGGTCCAGCAGGTCCGCGCGCTCGGCCTGGACGCCGACCTCGACGCCGCCGGCAACGTCGTGGCAGTGTGGGCGGCCGACGGCGACGCGCTCGTAGTCGGCTCACACCTCGACACGGTCCCCAACGGCGGCCGCTTCGACGGCGCGCTCGGCGTGATCGCCGGCCTCGCGGCCCTGCGCCAGCTTCGCGGGTCAGGATTCCAGCCCAAGCGGCCGATCTGGCTGGTGTCGTTCATGGACGAGGAGGGCGCGCGTTTCGGCACACCCATGTTCGGCAGCCGCGCCTTCGTCGGCGAGGACCTACAGCACCTGGGCACACGCACCGACGGCGACGGCACACGGCTCGCCGACGCAATGTCCGCCGCCGGCTTCTCGCTGGAGGCGCTCAGCTCGGCGCGGGCGATCGATCGCGTGCACGGCTACCTGGAGCTGCACATCGAGCAGGGGCCCGTGCTGGAGGCGCAGGGCACCGACGTCGGTGTGGTCACGCACATCGCCGGCTCGGCCGACCTGCGGGTCGTGGTCACCGGAGAGGCGGGACACGCCGGCACGACGCCCATGGACGCTCGTCGAGATGCGCTGGTGGGGGCGTCGCGAATGATCGCTCTGATCAGCCAGGCCGCGGCCGACGACGGCGACGTGCGGGCTACCGTCGGGACGATCGCCGTCTCGCCGGGCGCGAGCAACGTGATTCCTGCGCGCGTGGAGCTCACCATCGATGTTCGCGCCACCGAGGAGGCGGCGATCGACCGCTTCGGCACGCGTCTGTCTGCGCTGATCGCCGATATCGCGCGGGAGGAGGGTCTCGAGGCCTCGCTCGATGAGACTGCCCGGCTGGCGCCGCTGGCGCTGGACGGCGATCTGCAAAGGGCGCTTGCGACGGCGGCGCGCGAGGCGGGCGCGTCGTTCACCAGCGTGCCCAGTGGCGCCGCGCACGATGCCATGGTCCTTGGGCGCCACGTGCCCGCGGGGATGCTGTTCGTGCCCAGTCGTGGCGGCGTCAGCCACAACCCGGCGGAGTACACCTCGGCCGATGACGCCGTCCGCGGCGCCGAGGTCCTGACGCGCGCGATCGCGCTGCTCGCCGGCTAGGCCCAGTCCAGCTCACGAGACGGTTTGACGTGTCCGGGCTCCCAGCGCCGTGGCATGATCGCGCGGTGAGCGCCGAGATAAGCATCGAGGGTGCGGCCCAGGTCCTGCGTCCGGCCGTCGAGGGTCTTCCTTACGTACGCCTCGACCGGGCCGCTGAGCTCACGCTCGACCCCGGGGAGGTCCTGATCGAGGACGCCACGATCGCCGGCTTCGACGCCGACGCAAACGCGCAGTGCCGGATTCGAGCTGACGGCGCAGCCGTCATACCGGGTTTCGTCGACTGCCACACGCACCTGCCGTTCGCCGGGTGGCGCGCGCAGGAGTATGCGATGAAGGTGGCAGGCGTCGACTACGCCGAGATCGCTCGCAGCGGCGGCGGTATCGCGGCGTCGGCCCGCGCGCTCGCCGCCAGCAGCGACGAGCAGGTGCTCGAGCAGGCGCGCGGTCTTGCGAACGAGATGCTCGAGCACGGCACGACGACGTTCGAGTGCAAGAGCGGCTACGGCCTGTCCGAGGAGGCCGAGCTGCGCGCGCTGGCGCTCGCAGAGCGCCTCGACGGTCTCGTGGAGCAGACCACGACCTCGACCGCGCTGCTCGCCCACGCGGTCCCGCCGGGACGCGAGAAGGACGAGTGGATGAGGGCTGTCGAGCGGCTCGCGCCGCGTACCCGTGCAAGCGCCCTGGACATCTTCGTCGAGTCGATGGCGTTCGACCTCGACGACCTCGCGACGATGGGCCGACTGGCGGCCACCGCCGGCAAGGCGCTGCGCGCGCACGTCGAGCAGTTCTCGACCATGCGCTCTGTGCCGGTGGCGCTCGATGCGGGCGCTCGCTCGCTCGACCACCTGGTGGCGCTTGCCCCCGAGGACCTCCCGCGTCTCGCCGCCGCCGAGTGCGCCGCCGTGCTGCTTCCCGGCGCGGAGCTGATGGGAGACGAGGGGGTCGCCCCCGGGCGCGCGCTCGCCGACGCCGGTGCGATCGGCGTCCTCGCCACGGATGCCAATCCCGGGACCTCGCCGATCTTCTCGCTGCCGCTGATCGTCGGCCTCGCTGTGCGCCGCTACAGCTGGACGATCCGCGAGGCTCTGTGCGCGGTCACCTTGAACCCCGCGTGGGTGTTGGGCTTGGCGGACAGGCTCGGCTCGCTGGAGCGCGGCAAGCGCGCAGACATGCTCGTGCTGGACTGCCCGGTCGAGCACATTCCCTACAGGCTGGGCCACAACCCGGTGGCGATCGTGATCGTGGGCGGGCGCATCGTCCACGTTCGCGCGGATCAGGCGTGGAGGGTCGCGTGAGCGCCGAGGAGCCGATCACCGCGGAGCCGATCGCCGAGGAGCCGATCACCGCGGCGGAGTTGGCGGCGCTGATGCGCGAGCTGCTGCCGATCGGGCTCGACGCCGACGGCGCCACGACGCGACTGGCGTGGACGGCTGAGGAGGAGCACGCGCGGCGCTGGTTCGGCGCGCGTGCCCGCGAGCTGAGCCGCCAGGTGGAGCGCGATCCCGCGGGCAACCTGTGGGCCGTGCCGGATGGCCCGCCGCCGTGGTGGGCGGTCGGATCCCACCTGGACTCTGTCCTCGCGGGCGGGCGCTACGACGGCGCACTCGGTGTCGTTGTCGCATTCGCCGTCGCAGCGCGCGAGCCGGTCGCGGTGATCGCGTTCGCCGACGAGGAGGGCGCCCGGTTCAACACGCCGACCTTCGGCAGCCGAGCGCTCCTCGGCCGGCTCGACGTCGAGGATGCGATGCAGCGCAGCGACGCCGCCGGCGAGCGCTTGCGTGACGCGTTCCTCGCCGCCGGCTTGGACCCGGACGAGCTCGCCAGCGCTCCAGATGGGCTGGCGCGCATGCGCGGCCTGCTCGAGCTGCACATCGACCAGACGCGCGAGGTGGCGCACACGAACGCCCCCGTGGCGATCGTCTCGGGTCTGGCTGCGCGCATGCGCACGCAGGTCCTGGTGCAGGGACGGGCGGACCACGCCGGAACGACCCAACGCGATGAACGCCACGACGCGCTCGCGGCGGCCGCGCGCGTGATCGTTCGCGGCGATGAGCTGAGCGCATCCACTGGCGGAATGCTCTTCACCGCGGCGCGCATCGAGGTCGAGCCGAACGCGCCGAGCACCGTGCCCGAGCGGGTGCGGCTGTGGCTCGACGCGCGCGCTCCCGAGGCCGAGAAGATCGAGTCGTGGCGGGACCGGCTGGAGGACAGCGCACGCGCGATCGCACGGGAATGCGGCGTGACGGTCGAGCTGCGCACCGCGGCGATGTCAGTCGGGACGCAGATGTCCGAGCACGTGCGCGAGGTGCTCCGTGACAGCGCGGCGAGCGCGGCAGGGGTCGCGTCGGCGCAGGAGATCCTCTGCTGGGCGGGCCACGACGCGGGCGTTCTCGCGCAGGCCGTCCCCACGGGGATGGTGCTCGTGCGCAACCCAACCGGCATCAGCCACGCCCCCGAGGAGGACGTCTCGCTCGAGGACGCCGCGGTCGGCGCGAACGTGATCCTGCGTGCGGTCAGAGCGCTCACATGACACGGCCGCTCGAGATCCCCGCGATGCCCAACGTGCACTCGCACGCATTCCAGCGTGGCCTGCGCGGCGTCGGGGAGCGCCCCGCGCCGGAGGCGCACGCGCAGGATGACTTCTGGAGCTGGCGCGAGTCGATGTACGAGCTCGCCGGCCGCCTCGATCCCGTGAGCATGCACGAGCTGGGCCTGCGGGTGTACGCGGAGATGGCGGCCGCCGGCTACGGCGTGGTGGGCGAGTTCCACTACGTCCACCATCAGCCCGACGGCACGCCCTATGAGGACCCCAACGAGATGGCCAAGGCGCTTGCGCTCGCGGCCGAGCAGCGTGGACTTGAGATCGTGCTGCTGCCGGCCGCCTACCATCGCGCCGGCTGGAGTGGAACGGACGTGCCCCCGTCCGCGGGCCAGCGCCGCTTCTGCGATCCGTCAGTGGAAGCCTTCCTAGCGCGGGTAGGGGAGCTTCGCGGCTGGGCGGCGGCGCGGGCGGGCGTGACGGTCGGCGTGGCTGCCCACAGCGTGCGCGCCGTGCCCGCCGACTGGCTGGAGGCGATCGCGCGCTATGCGGACGCCCACGCGCTCGTGCGCCACGTCCACGCCCAGGAGCAGCCGCGCGAGCTCGCCGAATGCCGGGCCGAGCACGGATGCACGCCGATCGAGCTGCTGGCGCGTACGGGCTTCCTCTCGAGCGCCACGACGCTGGTGCACGCGATCCACGTGAGCGACGCCGACATCGAGCTGATCGCCTCGTCGGGGTCCGTCGTCGCGAGCTGCCCGACCACCGAGGGCAACCTCGGCGACGGCGTCTTCCCAGCGATGCGCTATCGCGATGCCGGCGTGCCGATCGCCCTCGGCAGCGACTCGCAGGTGATCATCGATCCGTTCGAGGAGGCCCGCGAGCTCGAGACGCTTGCGCGGCGCGAACGCTGCACCCGCCATGCGCTGCTCGCGGCGAACGAAGACCTGTGGGGGTCGCTCGTGAGCGCCGGGCACACGAGCCTCGGGCTGCACGCTTCGGCCGCTGCTCGGCGCGTGAGCATCGACCTCGACCATCCGCGCTTGGCGGGGGTCGAAGAACGCGACGCGCATCTGGCGATCGTCACCTGTGCGAGCGCGGAGGTGTTGCTGGATTGAACAAGCTCGCCAGGCAGGTGTCAGATGCCGTCCTGTTGCACTTGGCAAGAAGTCACCAGGATCGCTTATCGCAGCCTACCCCTGTAGCATCCGCCACAAGTCCGCGTATGGAGACGCGGGCACTGATACGGAGGGGGATGGAGCATGAGACGTTCGATTCAGGCCCTGATGGCCTGTGGAGTCCTCGCTGTTTGCCTGGGGGCTCCCGGCTCGGCGTGGGCCTCGGCGAAGACTGTCTGCCGTAAAGGGTGTGCGTACACGAGTATCCAGGCGGCGATCGGCGCAGCGTCGCCCGGCGACACGATCACGATCGGTCCGGGCAGCTACGACGAAAACGTCGTGGTGAACAAGAGCGTCACGCTGGAAGGCTCGGGCAACGGCACGGTCATCTATCCGGCCGTCTCAAACCCGGTCTGCACGCCGGGGTCGCTGTGCGCGGGCGCCGCCAGCGACATCGTGCTCGTCGAAGCGAACAACGTCACGATCACGAACCTGCGACTCAGCGGTGACAATCCCAAATTGTCGGGGGTGGTGGTCGGCGGAGAAGACATCGACGCGCGCAACGGGATCATCGTCAACTACGAAGCGGGCGTGTACAACAACCTGACCGTTTCGAACGTGAAGGTCACCGGTATCTACCTGCGCGGGATCTACGCCTCCTCGGGCGGGACGTTCAACTTCAACCACGACACCGTCGAGAACGTACAGGGCAGTGAACAGTCGATCGCGATGTTCGACTTCGAAGGCGCGGGGGAAATGTCCGACAACAACGTGACGAACGCGAGCGACGCGATCTCGGCCAACTGGTCGAAGGGAACGAAGTTCCTCAACAACGTCGTCAGCAAATCGGGCAGCGGCATCCACACCGACAACAACGGCGGGTCCGGCGGCGTAGCCGACGTGATCGAAGGCAACAGCGTCAAGGACTGCACCAGCAACGGCTACGGCATCTGGGTGTTCGTGCCCTACGTCTCCGCGACGGTCGAATCGAACAAGGTGACGGGCTGCTACATCGGGCTCGCCGCGTTCGGTGGAGCCGTTCCCGGCAAAGGGCCGACGTTCGCCAACAACCGCGTCAGCGGGGCCGGCGCGATCACCACCGAACCCGGCACCTATGGTGTCTACCTGACAACCGATCAGCTCGGATATGCATTCGGCGATCTAACCGCCACGCTGACCGGTAACAGGCTCGAACGCTCCACCACGGGCGCGTTCGTCACGCAGACGAGCCCGAGTCCGAGTCAGCCGGCAGGCGGCCAGGCGACGGTAAGCGCGTCCGGCAACTCGTTCCAACACGATGGGACGGGCGCCAACGGCGAAGCTGGCACCGTCGTGAACGCCGAAAACAACTGGTGGGGTTGCATGCACGGCCCGAACATGGGCGGCAAGTGCAACACCGCCGTCGGCACAGTGCAGTTCACGCCCTGGCTGACCGCAAAACCCTAGCCAGCGCGAAGCATTTGGAGCGGCGATCCCGGCTGATATCCTGCGGCAGCCGGGATCGCTGGACCGAGGGGCCAAGGAGGAGCGTGCGGTGGGCACGTACCTTCAACGGGCGACAGGGGGAGGGGCAGGATGGCAAGGATGACCGGGCGAGTCGCAGCTCTCGTCGCCGCATTGCTCGCGGTCGGTGTGCTGAGCGCCTCCGCGTGGGCCGCCCTGCCCAAACCTCCGAACATCACGGTCGAACCGCAGAACACGACCGTCGAAGAAGGCAGTAGCGCCGCTTTCGAAGCGGCCGCCTCAGGAAACCCGGCGCCGACGGTGCAGTGGGAAATCTCGACCGACGGCGGAAGCACGTGGATCGCCGTCTCGGGGGCGACCACGGACCGCTTCACGATCGCGTCGGCGAAGGTCGCCGAAAACGGCCACGAGTATCGCGCCGTCTTCACCAACCCGTCGGGCAGCGCGACGACCAGGGCGGTGACGTTGACCGTGCGGCGCGCCCCGGCGATCACCCAGCAGCCGCTGAACGTGGCCGTCGAAGAAGGTCAGGGCGCGCTCTTCGAAGCGGCGGCGTCGGGCTTCCCGACACCGAGCGTGCAGTGGGAAACTTCGACCGACGGCGGCACCACCTGGACCCAGCTGACGCGGGGCACCACCGACCAGCTGACGGTGAGCAGCGCGAAAATCTCCCAAAGCGGGACCGAGTTTCGCGCTGTCTTCAAGAACGTAGCCGGCACCGCTACGACCGAAGTGGCTCGGCTGATCGTGCACAACCTTCCGAGGCTGACCAAACAGCCCACCAGCGTCAGCGCCGAAGCCGGTCACGCCGTGGCGTTCGAAGCGACGGCACAGGGGTTCCCGACACCGACCGTGCAGTGGGAACTGTCTACCGACAGCGGCCTCACCTGGAGCCCGGTCGAAGGAGCCAACGCTGACAGGCTCGCGATCGCGAGCGTGAGCAACTCCGAAAGCGGAGACCGCTACCGCGCGGTCTTCACGAACGAAGCGGGGAGCGTCAGCAGCAACGAAGTAACCCTCACCGTCACCGACGCCGCCGCTATCACCGAGCAGCCGGTCGGGACGACGGTCGAAGTCGGTGACGAGGCCGCGTTCGAAGCGACGGCATCGGGCTTCCCCGCGCCAACCGTGCAGTGGGAACTGTCGACCGACGGTGGCGGAAGCTGGAGCGCTGTCTCGGGCGCGACGAGCGACCGGCTCACGCTCGAAGACGTGCAGGCTTCCCAAAGCGGCGATGAATATCGCGCCGCGTTCACCAACGCGGGCGGTAGCGCCGTCAGCGAAGCCGCGACGCTGACCGTCGCGAGCACCCACTACCGCGTGTTCGGATGGGGCGAGGACGCGTTCGGGCAGCTGGGCGACGGCGCCCTGACCCAGAGCGACGCTCCTGTGATCGCAGGCGGCCTGAACTTCGTCACCGCGCTCGCCGCCGGCAAGGACCACAGTCTCGCGCTGCTCGCCGACGGCACCGTGATGGCTTGGGGATCGAACGCGTCCGGCCAGCTCGGCGACGGCGAAGAATCGGTCGGCAGCGACGTGCCCGTGAGGGTGCAGGGGCTCGCGCACGTCAAGGCGATCGCGGCGGGCGCCAACCAGAGCCTTGCGCTGCTCGACAACGGCACCGTGATGGCGTGGGGCGGAAACGAATCAGGTCAGCTCGGGGACGGCAACACCGAGGAAAGCGATGTGCCCGTGGCCGTCAAAGGGCTGACGGGGGTCGTCGGCATCGCGGCCGGCGGCGAACACAGCATGGCGCTGCTCGGCGACGGCAAAGTGATGGCGTGGGGCGATGACGAACAGGGTCAGCTCGGCGACGACGCCACCACGAACAGCGACGTGCCGGTGTCCGTGAGGGGGCTGGCGGAAGTGACCGAGATCGCGGCGGGCAGCGAATTCAGCCTCGCCCTGCTCAGCGACGGCGGGGTGATGGCGTGGGGCTCTGACAGGTTCGGCCAGCTCGCAAACAGCGGCGTCGAAGCAAAGGGCGAAGAAGAAGAACGCTTCAGCGCCATGGCTGTGACGGTGAACGGCGTAAGCGGCGTGAGCGCAATCGCCTCCGGCGCGCGTCACAGCCTCGCGCTGCTCGCCAACGGCACCGTCATGGCCTGGGGCGAAGACACCGCCGGCCAGCTCGGCGACGGGCGCATAGCTCGCAGCGAAGAAGTCCCCGCGTCGGTCAGCTCACTGACCGGCGTCACGCAGATCGCTGCCGGCGGTGCGCACAGCATGGCTCTGCTGGGCAACGGCAGCGTGATGAGCTGGGGGGAAAACCGGAACGGAGAGCTCGGCAACGGCAGTGCGGGTGAACCGAGCGACGTCCCAGTGGCGGTCGTGGATCTCGCCGAGGTCAGCGGGATCGCTGCCGGCGGCTTGCACGAGCTCGTCTACGGCGAACCGATCCCGGAAGTCACAGGCGTGACCCCCGCGGTGGGCGCGACGGCTGGCGGAACGCCGGTTACGATCACGGGCTCGGACTTCGAAGGAGTCACATCCGTGCACTTCGGGTCGACTCCGGCCACGAGCTTCACAGTCAACTCGCCCGGCTCGATCACAGCGGTCTCTCCGGCAGGCGCCCTGGGCACGGTGAACGTGAGGGTCGCTAGCTCCGCGGGAGCTAGCGCCGCCGTGGCGGCCGACCATTTCACCTACCTGATGGCGCCCACGGTCACGAAGCTCTCGGCCAAGGGCGGCGCGGCGGCGGGCGGGAGCACGGTGACGATCACCGGCACGGGCTTCGGGGGTGCTACCTCGGTCAGCTTCGGCGCGAACGACGCCGCTCACTTCACCGTCAACTCCACGATCTCGATCACGGCAACCTCGCCGGCCGGCTCCGGGCTGGTCGACGTGAAGGTCACAACCGCCGGTGGCACCAGCGCCGCCTCCAAGCACGACGAGTGGGGATACGCCCCAGCCGTCGAAGCCGTCGCTCCCGCCAACGGCCCGGTGACCGGCGGCACGCGTGTGACGATTACCGGCGTCGGGTTCGTCCCCGGCGCGGGCACGACCGCATTCAAGTTCGCCTCCAAGAAGGCCACGCATGTCGAATGCGCCTCCAGCACCAGCTGCACCGCGACGACGCCGAAGGGCAAAGTGGGCGCGGTCGACGTGAGTGCGACGGTGGGCAAGCTGAAGAGCTCGGCCAATCCGCCGGGCGATCGCTTCACCTACGAGCAGGCCGCCGGCGCCACATCGCGGCGATGCGCTCGAACAGCTCGCGGGCGATGCCATCGCCGTCGATCGCTCAGGCGCCGGTGGTGAGCACCACGCGGAAGCGCGCGTCGCCGCTGATCATTCGCTCGTAGGCCTGCGTCGCCTGCTCGAGCGGGAACGTCTCGATCACCGGGCGCACGTCGGCGAGCACGCTAAACGCGAGCGTGTCCTCGGAGTCCTTGGATGTCCCCGAGGCGTGGCCGGCGATCGATTTGCTGCCGGCGATCAGCATCGCGGGCGCCAGCTGCAACGGGTCCATCGAGGCGCCCAGCACGAGCAGCTTCCCGTGTACGCCCAGCCCGCCGAACGCCGCGTCCATCGCGGCTGTGCTGGTGACCGTGGACAGGATCACCTTCGCGCCCCCGAGCCGGGCCAGCTCGGCGGCGGGATCTTCGGAGGTGCTGTCGATGTAGTGGCGCGCGCCCAGGCGCAGAGCGAGCTCCGCCTTGGCGCGGCCGCGGGCGATCGCGACGGTGTCGAAGCCGAGCTTGGCCGCGAACTGGACCCCGAGATGGCCGAGTCCGCCGACGCCCAGGACCGCGACCAGGTCACCGCCACGCGCGCCGCTGTGGCGCAGTGCGTTGAAGGTGGTGAGCCCCGCGCACAACAGCGGCGCGGCGTCCTCCGCGCCGAGGTCATCGGGGATCGAGGCCAGCGCGCCGGCCCTGACGAGCACGTAGTCGGCGTAGCCGCCGTCTACGGTGATCCCCGGGATGTCCATGTTCATGCAGTTCATGAGGTCGCCGCGGCGGCACCGCTCGCACCACCCGCAGTTGCCGCCGAACCAGCCCACGCCGACGCGCTGCCCGACCTCCCAGCCGTGCACGCCCTCGCCGAGCGCCTCGATCGCCCCGGCGATCTCGTGGCCGGGGACGAGCGGATGGGTGACGCCCGGGTAGGCGCCCTCTTTGGCGTAGGCGTCGCTGTGGCAGATGCCGCACGCGTGTACGCGCACGAGCGCCTCTCCGGGTCCGGGGGTGGGCACCTCGCGCTCGACCAGCTCGAAAGGACCGCCCGCTTCGCTGACTTGTACAGCTCGCATGCTCGCCATCGTGCACTCCTCGATCGAACCTCGCTGTAGAAGCCTCAGCGTATCCCCCCACGGCGGGCATCCCCCGCGCCGCCTATCGTGGCGTGCTCCATGTCCGTTGCACCCTTCTCCGCCACGATGGCTCGCGACGAGGCCGTGCTGCGCTTCCCCTACGACGAGGGGCTGCGCCAGCTCCTGCGCGCGATCCCCGGTCGGCGCTGGGACCCGGCCGAACGCGCGTGGTGCATCCCGCTGGGGCCCGATCAGGCGGAGGCGCTCGCGCAGCTGTTCGCGGCGCTCGAGCGCGAGCCGGACGTCAGCCAGGAGCTCGAGCGCACGATCAGCCGCCGACGGGCGAGGCGCCGGCGCGACGAGTGTCTGGTCGAGCTCGCGCGCCCGGACGAGGACTGGTGGTTGAGCTTCGCGACCGACGGCGCAGCCGAGCCCGTGGAGAGCCTGCTCGAGCACCCGCACGCGCGCGAGCTTCCGGCGATCGGGCGCGCTGTGGTGCCGCTCGACGATCACTCCGCGGCTCTGCTCGAGGAGCTGGGCAGACCGAGCGCGAGGCTGCGGCTGAGCGAGGAGGCGCGCCGCGCGTTGCGCACTCGCAGCGAGCGCCAGGCGCAGCGCTCGGCAGGTGGCGCGGCCACCCGCGCCGAGCGCGCCGCGCAGGCCTACGACATCGAATTCCGCCGCGACCGCCGTGGCGAGCACTGGATCCTGATCGCGCCCGAGCGCGCGGAGCTGGCGCGTGCGCTCGCCGCCCGCGCCGGGCTGCGCGCGCTCGACGGCCCCGCGGGAACGCTCGGGTTGGCGGCGATCGAGGAAGACGCCGAGCGGCTGGGGCAGCTGCTCGAATACGTCGAGGACGTCACCGTAGACCCGCGCGTGACGGCATGGCTGACGCGCGCGACCACGTGGCGCGGCAACGTCGATGTAGGTGGCCCGTCCGCGCCGAGCGAGGCGCCGGTGTTCGTGCTGCTCGGCGATGAGCGGCGCCTGCCGCAGGCGCTGCGCGAGCGCGCGAGCGGCGTCCCCGGCGGCGCGAGCGTCCCGCTGACGTTGGAGTCGTGGCGGCAGATGGACGCGCTCGATGCGTGGATCAGCCCGGCGGCGAAGCGCTGCATAGCGGCGCTCGAGGACGGGCGCCCGGCGCCCGCGGCGGTGCTCGAACGCTCGGATGTGCACGAGGATGAGACGTTCGTGCTCGCCGAGGGCCATGACCCGGAGCGGGTACGCCAGTTCATCGCGCTGCGTGGCGCGCTGGCGCCGACGGCCCGTCGCGCCACCGCGCGCGACCACGCCGCGCTGCCGTCGATCCGCGCGGACCCGTTCTGCGTGCCGCAGCTCGATGAGTTCCTGGCGGACGGTGAGGTGTGGGTCGACCCGGACGCGCTCGCGCTGCTGCAGGAGATCCGCGAGCAGCACGCACAGGCGGCGGGGCTGGTGGCGCTGTCGAGCGCCACCGACGCGTCGCTGCACATCGCCGGTCTGGGCGGCGAGCTGAAGCCGTTCCAGCGCGCCGGCGTCAGCTACCTGCTCGAGCGCCGGCGGGCGTTCCTCGCGGACGAGCAGGGCCTGGGCAAGACGATCGAGGCGCTCGCGGCGGTCGAGGCGGCGGGCGCGTACCCGGCGGTGGTGGTGTGTCCGGCGAGTCTCAAGCTCAACTGGCTGCGCGAGCTGGAGCTGTGGCTGCCGCAGCGCAGCACGCGCGCGCTGTCCGGCAACGGCCGCGCCAGCCACGGCGACGGCGCCAGCAACGGCCGCGCCGGCGCAACCACGCCAGAGCTCGCGGACATCACGGTGGTCAACTACGACATCGTGGCGGCGCGCCTGCAGGAGCTGTGCGCGCTCGAGCCGCAGGCGCTGGTGCTGGACGAGTCGCACTACTGCAAGAACGCCGCGGCGAAGCGCACGCAGGCGGTCCAGCGGCTGTCGAGCGTGCTGCCGCGCGAGGGGCTGGTGCTCGCGCTGAGCGGCACGCCTGTGACGAACCGCCCGGCGGAGCTGATCTCGCAGCTGCGCATCCTCGGGCGCCTGGAGGACTTCGGCTCGGGCGTGCGCTTTGGCCAGCGCTTCCGTGGCGCGGATGCGCATCTGCGCCTGCATTGGCACCTGCGCGCGCGCTGCTTCGTGCGCCGCCTGAAGGCGGACGTGCTGCCGCAGCTGCCGGCGAAGACGCGTGCGATCGTGCCGGTGGAGCTCGACAACGAGGCCGAGTACCGGCTCGCCGAGCGCGACCTGGTGGCGTGGCTTCGCAGCCAGCCGCTGGACCTGCGCGAGCTCGACGCGAAGGTCGCAGCGGCGCTGCGCGCGGAGCGTCTGGTGCGCTGCAATGCGCTGAAGCTGCTGGCCGCGCGCGGCAAGCTCCACGCGGCGCTCGCGTGGATCCACGACTTCTGCTCCTCGGGCGAGCGGCTGGTCGTGTTCGCGGGGCATCGCGAGATCCAGCGCGCGGTGATCGAGCGCTTCCCCGCAGCGCTGCACATCCTCGGCGAGGACAGCGCGACGGCGCGCGACGCGGCGCTGCGCGCCTTCCAGGCGCCGGACGCGAGCGAGGCCAATCAGCTGATCGTGTGCTCGATCGAGGTCGCCGGGCACGGGCTGACGCTGACGCGCTCCTCCAACGTCGCGTTCCTCGAGCTGGGCTGGACGCCAGCCAAGCACGACCAGGCGGAGGATCGCTGCCACCGCATCGGCCAGCAGGACGCCGTCAACGCCTACTACCTGCTCGCGGCGGGCACGATCGACGAGACGATCTCAACGCTGCTCGAGCGCAAGCGCGCGGTCATCGGCGCGGTCACCGACGGTGTGGAGGAGAACGAGGAGGGAGTGCTCGACGCGCTCGTGCGCGAGCTGCGAGCGACGCCCTACCGGCACCTGCGCGCGGTCGCGTGACGCGCGCAGACGCGCTACGTCCGCGAGTGCGTCGCAGCTAGGCTCAAGGCCACAGCTCGAGCGTGTCCATGATCGCGCCCCAGTGTTCCACCGCCCGCGCTTCGCCTTCGGAGAGCGCTCCTTCCAGCGGGGCCGAGCTGCGGGCGAGCGCCCGTGCGGCGGAGCTCTCGTAGCGGGCGAGCGGCGCCGGCAGGTAGCCGAGCGCGACCCACGCGGGCATGAACTTGGCGACGAACGAGACGGTGCTCGCAGGCAGCGCGCGGTAGCCGTCGGCGGCCCACGCATTGACGTCGGCGCACAGATTGGGGGTCGGCAGGCCGAGGACCGTCTGCAGCTTGCCGGCGTATGCGTGCACGGCGCCCGTCAGCGCGTGGTTGCTCCAGCTGAGCGCGCCGGCGGCGCGGGTGAACGTCCTGATCGCCTGCACGTCGGGCTTGGCCGCGGAGAGGACCATCGCGCCGATCACCTCGTCGCTCATCTGCGTGGATTCAGGGTCCTGCGGGGACCCGGCACCGGCGTTTGGACATTCCCGGCGCACCTGCGCGAGCACATGCAGCGGCCCGGCTTCGGATGTCGCCAGATGCGACCTGGCGACGCGCACGAGCGCGTAGTTGTCCTGCACGTAGGACTGGGTGCTCGCCGCGTTCGAGCGCGCCAGCGCGGGCGCGGCGCCCAAGGCGAAACCGCCGCTCACCGCCAGCACGGCGAGTACCACCCTTACCCTCATCGCCGAGAGCCTACGCCATAGCCGCGTGTCACGGCCTGTGCGAAAAAGTTGATAAGGATGCGTGCGTGCGGCGAGTCCCTGCCGCTTGACGGCGGGTTCCCACGGTATTGTCATGGCGTCGCAGGATCTTCTCCGTCCGCACCCCGGGGATGGTCTATTTCAAAGGCTTGGAGTCGCTCGATCTGGTGCCGCCGGTCGCGACGTCGCCGGTGTCTCTCAGTCGGGCCTGAAAGCACACATGAGACGCAACGGGTACATCGTCCTGCTGGTCGTGGTCATCGCATGGATCGTGGCCGCGATCGTGCGCGGCTCTCCCGGACTCGGCCTGTTCGGCACGCACGCGGCGCTCACACACGTCGCGAGCTCTCCGGCGTGCCTGCCGGCGAGCATCGAGCACAGCGCGAGCCTGCCCGGCACCGAAGTCGACGTCTCGCCCGAGCCGGAAAGCGACACCGCCAATCCGCACACCCAGGTCAGCTTCCTCGGCACGAACGTCACGGATATCCAGCACGTGTCCGTCGTCGGCTCGGAGTCCGGCGCTCACGGCGGCCAAGTGCGCGCGTACTCGCAGGGGGGCGGCGGCAGCTTCGTGCCGGAGGAGCCCTTCGACCCCGGCGAGCACGTGCTCGTGCGAGCCGTGATCGGCGCCGGCAGCGCCGGCAGGCAGGTCGCGTTCGGCTTTCGGATCGACACGCCATATCCGACGGCGAGCATCTCGGAGTTTCCCAACCCTACGGCGGCGCCGGCGGACTATCAGAGCTTCTACACGCTGCCGGACGTGCAGGCGCCGATCCTGAGCGTGAGCACGCCGGACCGCGATCCGGCGGCGGGCGACATCCTCACGACCAACGGCCCCGGCCCTGGTCAGTACGGACCGCTGATCTACACGCCTCAGGGCGAGCTCGTGTGGTTCGACAGGCTCACGGGGGGCGAAACCGCGGAGGACCTCAACGAGCAGACATACGAAGGCCAGCGCGACCTGACGTGGTGGCGGGGGCGCGTGCTGTCGCTGGGCTTCGGCCAGGGCGAAGACGTGGTCATGAACTCCGGATACAAGACCGTCGCGAGGGTCGCCGGCGGCAACGGCCTGAAGGCGGACCTGCACGACTTCCAGATCGCTCCGAACGACGTCGCGTACATCACGGCGTTCAACCCGATCCGCTGCAACCTCACGGCGTTGAAAGGGGCGGCGGACGGGACGATCGTCGACACGGCGGTTCAGGAGATCGACATGAGGACCGGTCTCGTGCGCTGGGAATGGCACAGCCTCGACCACGTCGCCGCGTCGGAGTCCGAGACCGAAACGCCGACGACGGCGACGCCGTGGGACTGGTTCCACATCAACTCGATCGACCCCGAGCCCGACGGCAACGTGTTCATCTCTGCGCGCAGCACGTGGGCCGGCTATCAGCTGCAGGGCGGCAGCGGCACGGTCCTGTGGCGGCTCGGCGGCCTCAAGAGCTCCTTCAAGATGGGGCCGGGCACCGAAACGGCGTGGCAGCACGACGGGCGCATCCTCGCGGACGGCGAGGTGAGCTTCTTCGACGACGGCTCGAACCCCCCGATCCATCACCAGTCGCGCGCGATACGGATCGGCTTGGACTTCAAGACCCACGAAGCGCGCCTCGCCGCCGACTTCACACACCCGGACCCGCCGCTGCTCTCGGCCAGCCAGGGTGACTCCCAGACGCTCGCTGACGGCAACACCTTGGTCGGCTACGGCTCGGCGCCGGCGATCAGCGAGTACGCCGCCGGGGGCTCGCTGCTGTTCGACGCGGAGCTGCCCTGGGACATGTCCTCCTACCGCGCCTACCGCTTCCCGTGGGGCGGGCGTCCGCTGAGCCCGCCGGCGCTGCTGGCGAGCCTCAACAACACGAGCGAAGAGACGATCGTGCACGCGAGCTGGAACGGCGCCACCGGGGTGGCCGCGTGGCGCGTGCTCGCGGGGAAGCGCTCCGGGCCGATGTCCGCTCAGGCGACGATCGTGGCCCGCGGCTTCGAGAGCTCGACGATCCTGCCAGTGGCGTACACGCGCGTACAGGTACAGGCGCTCGACGCCGCTCACGGGGTGCTCGGCACCTCGCGCACCGCCCAGGTGATCAGCTACGCCGCTTCGCTCCCGAGCGCTGGGCGCGCGGGATGACGCTCAGTATCCGGGTTTGGTGTTGTGCTTGTGCGTCGTCGTGGTTGTGGTCGTCGTCGTGGTAGGGCTGCTGGTCGTCTGCGTGGCCGAAGAGGAGCTCGTCCCTTTGCCGCCGCACCCCGCCACCGCGCCGCTGCTGGCCAGGATCGCCAGTGTCGTTAGCATGGCGTTCCGTGGGGTTTTTCTCATCGGCCGGCTCCAATCGCAGTTGTTCGGGGTCTCGTGAGCGTTGACACGACAGCAGCTCCGAGCATAGCCGGGGCGCCGCCGAACGAGGCCGGCAAGGGCCGCGGCTCGATGTGGCTGCTGGTCGTCTGCTGCGTGGCGCAGTTCATGGTGATCCTCGACCTGAGCATCGTCAACGTCGCGCTGCCCTCGATCCAGTCGGGCCTCGGCTTCCTGGCGCCCGAACTGCAGTGGATCGTCGACGCCTACTCGATCACGTTCGCGGGCTTCCTGATGCTCGGCGGCCGAGCGGCCGATCACTTCGGGCAACGCCGCGTATTCATCCTGGCGCTGCTCGTGTTCGCGCTCGCGTCACTGGCCGGTGGCCTGGCACCCGACCGCGGAACCCTGATCGCCGCGCGCGCGGCGCAGGGTCTCGGCGGCGCGCTGATGGCGGCGTGCTCGCTGGCGATCATCACCTCCTCGTTCGCGCCCGGTCCGCAGCTCAACCGCGCGATCGGCGCGTGGGCGTCGATGAACGGCCTCGGTGGCGCCGCGGGGATGCTGTTCGGCGGGATCATCACGCAGGAGCTCAACTGGCGCTGGGTGCTGCTGATCAACCCGCCGATCGGGATCGCGGCGGCGCTGGTGGCCTACGCGGTCGTCAGCGAGCGCCGCGGCGGGCCAGGACGCACCTTCGACCTCGCGGGCGCGCTGACGTTGACGATCGGGCAGATGGTGCTGGTCTACGGGATCGTCGAAGCGGGCCTCGCCGGTTGGGACACGCCTGCCGCGCTCGGCCCGATCGTCGTGGGCCTGGTCCTGCTGGCGGTGTTCGGAGTGATCGAGGCGCGCCTGGCCTCCGAACCGCTGATCCCATTCAAGGAGCTGACCAAGCCGCTGCGCATCGCCAACAACATCGTGCTGCTGTTCAGCGCGTCGCTGTTCCCGCTGTGGTTCGTTAGCTCGCTGTACCTGCAGCAGGTGCTGTACCTGTCGCCGCTCGACACCGGGCTGGTGTTCCTGCCGATGACGTTGGTGATCATGCTGGTCGCCTCGCGCACGGGCAAGCTCGTGAGCCACTTCGGGGTGCGCCCGGTGCTCGGCGGCGGCCTGGTGATGCTGACCGCGGGAATGCTGCTGCTCGCGAAAGTCGGCTCCAGCGGCAGCCCGATCGTGTACATCATGATTCCCGGGCTGCTCACCGCGGCGGGGATCGCGATGTCGATTGTGCCCTCGACGATCGCCGCCACGCAGGGCTCCAAGCCGGGGCAGGCGGGGCTCGCCTCGGGCCTCGTCAACACCTCGCGCCAGGTGGGCGGTGGGCTCGGCCTGGCGATCCTCGTGACGCTCGCGACCTCGCGCAGCAGCCACCTGATCGGCACCGGCCACGGAGTGGCACAGTCGTTGACCGACGGCTTCCGGCTGGCCTACCTGATCGGCGGCGGCTTGGCCGCCGCGGCGGCGCTTGTGACGTTCACCTCGCTGCCCAAGCCCGAGGGCGTGTCGCTGCCGGCGGCGAGACGCCTCGCGGCCACGGTCGCAGTGGTGATCGCGGGCTTCGTCGCGGTCGACCTCGCGTTCGCGGGCTCGCATGGCGCCCCGGTCGGCGCGTACACGACCAGCGGCGCGTACAGCTTCGTCACCGCGCCGGCGCTGCACCCGCCGAAGCTCCGCAAGGACGGTGCGACCGTCGCGGGCAAGCTCGCGCCCGGCTACATCTTCACCGCCAACTTCTACAACCTCAACTACCCACCCCTGGTGGGCCAGAGCGGGCCGCTGATCCTAGACAGCAACCTGCAGCCGGTGTGGTTCCAGCCGGTGCCGGAAAAGCTCGTCGCGTCCAACCTGAGCTTGCAGACCTACGAAGGCAAACCTGCGCTCGCCTGGTGGCAGGGCCTCGTCACGAGCACCGGCGCCACGGAAAGCGGCGAAGACGTCGTGGTGAACCAGCACTACCAGCCGGTTGCACGGCTGAAAGCGGCGAACGGCTGGGTTCTCACGCTGCACGAGCTCGTGATAAGCGGGGAAGACGCGTGGGTGACCGCGAACAAGAACATCGCCAAGGACCTCTCCAACTACGGTGGCGCCTACAACGGCGCGCTGATCGACTCGTCGGTGCAGGAGTACAACCTGAAGACCGGCAAGCTGCTGGGAAGCTGGGACGCGCTCGACCACATCCCGCTCGACGACTCCTACGCCACCGTGCCGACCAACGGCTTCCCGTGGGACGCCTACCACGTCAACGCGATCGACATCCTCGGCAACGGAACGTTCCTCGTGTCGATGCGCAACACGTGGGCGGCCTACCTCGTCGACGCCGCCACGGGCAAGATCGAGTGGACCCTCGGCGGCAGGCACTCGAGCTTCAAGTTCGGTGCGGGCGCCGAATTCCAGTGGCAGCACGACGTGATGCTCACGAACCCCTCCACGGTCACGATGTTCGACGATCACTGCTGCCAGCTCACCGGCGGCGGCACCCGCGTCCCGCCGACGGCGCCATCTCGCGGGCTCGTGCTGAAGCTGAACCAGAGCACGCACGTCGCGACGCTCGCCGCCCAGTACGCCGGCACCGCCGACGAGTTCGAATCTGAATACATGGGCGACATGCAACCGCTGACGAACGGCAACGTGTTCATCGGCTGGGGCTCGGAACCGTACTTCTCCGAGTACACCGCGTCGGGCAAGCTGCTGCTGGAAGCGAACTTCCCCGGCAACGACCTGAGCTATCGCTCGATGGTCGAGCAGTGGGTCGGCCTGCCGCTCTCTTCGCCCGTGGGCGCCGCCCGCCAGACGGGCGCCAAGACGACGGTGTACGCGAGCTGGAACGGCGCGACCGGGGTCGTCTCGTGGCGGGTGCTGGGAGGATCGAGCGCCAAGCGGATGGCGGTCGTGACGAACGCGACGAGGTCCGGATTCGAGACGACGATCCCGGTGGCGCGGAGCTACAAGAGCTTCGCGGTGCAGGCGCTGGACGCCAACGGCAAGGTGATCGGAACTTCCTCCGCGTTCACGGGTTCGACCCAATGATGACCCGCGCGACAGTCCCACTGGTGGCGCTGGCGATGTGCCTCGGCCTGTGCGCGTGCGGTAGCGCCGCTCCGGCCGCCTCGCCGGCGTTCGAAGACACATCCGCAAGCCGCGCGGCGGCCGGCCCGGTCGCCGTCTCGCCGCAGCCCGGCACCCCGGATGCGTCGCCGAGCACGCAGATCAGCTTCCTCGGCCCGAGCGGCACACACGTAAGCGACGTGCGCGTCGTCGGCTCGCACAGCGGTGTGCACGCGGGCGTGCTGCGCGCGTACTCGACCGGCACGGGCGAAAGCTTCCTGCCCGCGCACCAGTTCGCGGCGGGCGAGCGCGTGACGGTCAGCGCACGGGCGACCGTCGGCACGGCGAGCTACGCGCTCACCACCAGCTTCACCATCGCTCACCAGGCGGCGGTCAGCGAGAAAGAGTTCCCGATCAACCCAGGCAACTCGAGCGAAGTCCAGCACTACAGCTCGGCGCCGACGCTGACGCCCTCGACGGTCCACATCACCACGGCGGCCAAGCCCGGCGCGGCGCCAGGCGACCTGATGCTGGCGCCCTACCAGGGCGAGGGAACGGCGGGCCCGATGATCACCGAACAGAACGGCAGCCTGGTGTGGTTTCACCCGCTGCCGGCGGGCGATGAGTCGACGAGCTTGAAAGTCCAGCAGTACGAGGGCAAGCCCGTGCTGACGTGGTGGCAGGGGCGGATCCTGGAAGTCGGCTTCGGCCAGGGCGAAGACGTGATCTACAACACCGCCTACCAGAAGGTGGCGAGCGTGAGGGCGGGCAACGGCTATCACGCCGACCTGCACGAATTCAGGCTCACGCCCGAAGGCACCGCGTGGATCGACGTGTTCGACCCAATTTCCATGAACCTCTCCCCTTACCACGGCCTCTCCAACGGGATCGTCAACGACTCGGTGGTCGAGGAGGTCGACGTGAAGACGGGCCTGGTGATGTGGCAGTGGCACGCGCTCGGGCACATCCCGCTCGGCGAATCGCACACCGCGGCGCCGAAGTCCAACTACCCATGGGACTACGTGCACATCAACTCGGTGGATCCGGGGAGCTCGGGCGACGTGCTGCTCTCCTCGCGCGCCACGTGGGCGCTGTATGACGTGGATATCGACGGCGGTGCGGTGCGCTGGCGCCTCGGTGGCGATCACTCGAGCTTCAAACTCGGCTCCGGCACCCATACCTACTGGCAGCACGACGCGGAGTGGCAGCCGGGAGGGCTGATCTCGGTGTTCGACAACGGCTCGGACCCGCCGATGGAGAAGCAGTCGCGCGGCCTGCTGCTCGACGCGAACGTGGCAGCGCGCACGGTCACGCTGGTCAAGCAGTTCACCAACCCGAGCAAAACGCTGCTCGCGACGAGCCAGGGCAACCTGCTCAGCCTGCCGGGCGGCGACTGGCTGATGGGCTACGGTGGGCTGCCGAACTTCACCGAGTACGACGCCTCCGGCCACGTGCTGCTCGACGGCACGCTCGGCAAGAACGTGCAGAGTTTTAGAACTTATCTTGCTCCGTGGAGCGGGCAGCCGGCGACGGTGCCGTCGGTCCTCGCGCGGCCCGGCGTGGGCGGCACGATCGCCGTGTCGATGAGCTGGAACGGCGCGAGCGAAGTCGCATCTTGGCGCGTACTCGCGGGCTCCTCGCCGAGCGCGCTCACGGCGGCTGGCACCGGCGCGAGGACAGGCTTTCAGACGACGATCGCGGTGCCAGGAGCTGGGCCGTATGTGGCGGTGCAGGCGCTCAACTCCTCCGGCGCGGTGATCGGCACGTCGGCGACGGTCAAGGATTAGTGCCCCGCCCGCTCGTCTGCTCGTCCGCGCGCGCCCTGTTTCCTGGAGTGAGCTCGCTGGCGGCGACGATGGCGATCCTCGCGGTGATGTCACTCGCGGTGATGTCGCTCGGGCTGGCCGACCCGCCGGCGGCTGAGAGCGCGACGCCTCCCAGTTGCGTGCCGCCGCGCCTGAACGTCTCCGCGGCGCTGGCCGGCGAACGCGTGACGGTTTCCCCAGGACCAGAAACCAGGGATGCGTCGGCCCAGACCCAGATCAGCATGCTCCTCGACGGGGTGGGCGGAAATACTGGTGTAAAGCTCCAGGACGTGGTCGTCACGGGCTCGCAGACGGGCCCGCACAGCGGACGCCTGCTGGCGTACTCGCAGGGCGACGGCGCGAGCTTCGTACCGTCGCGACCGTTCGCGGAAGGCGAGCTGGTGAGCGTCCACGCCGAGCTCCTGCAATCCGGCAAAGCGACCCCGTTCGCGTGGAGTTTCACCGTGGCGGTACGCGACCAGCCAGGCTCGTCCAGCGCCGCCGTGGTGGGCGTTGGCAAAAACCCCGCCGTTACCCGTTCGACCCCGCAGCACTACCAGAGCTTTCACTCGCGCCCGGAACTGCGCCCGCCCGATGTGACGGTCTCCACGCAGGACCGCACGGCGACCGGTGATCTCCTGCTCGCGCCGTACGCCGGCGTGGGTCAGTACGGGCCGATGATCCTGAACCCTCATGGTGCGCTGATCTGGTTCAAGGCGCTCACGCCGTCGGGCACGCGCGCGGGCAACCTGCGCGTGCAGGAATACGAAGGCAAGCCGGTGCTCACCTGGTGGCAGGACCCGCTGATCGCCGGCGGCAGCCGTACGTCCGCAGATGTGATCGCGAACAGCGCCTACGAGACGATCGCCGTCGTGCGCGCCGGCAACGGGTACCAGCCGGACCTGCACGAATTCCAGATCACCCCGCAGGGCACCGCCCTGATAACCGTGTTCGACGCGATCGACTGCAATCTGTCAGCGGTCGGCGGCCCGCGCGAAAGCGCGGTCGCGGACACGCTGATGCAGGAGATCGACCTGCGCACGGGCCTCGTGATGTACGAGTGGCACAGCCTCGACCACGTGCCGCTCACGAGCTCTTACTCATCGCCCGCTACCACGAGTCGCGCCAACCCGTTTGACTACTTTCACATCAACTCGTTGAACGTCGAGCAGGACGGCGAGGTGCTGGTGGGCTCACGCAACACGTGGGCCGCATACGACGTCGACTCGAGCACCGGCGAGGTCCGCTGGGAGCTCGGGGGCAAGCACTCGAGCTTCAAGATGGGCCCGGGCACGGCCACGGCGTGGCAGCACGACGCGATCCAGCTGCCGGACGGTGCGATCACGCTGTTCGACAACGGCGCTTCGCCGCAGGTGGAGCGCCAGTCGCGCGCGATCGAGGTGGCGCTCGACATGCAGGACATGACGGCGACGCTGGTGCGCAGCTATGAACACGAGAACCCGCTGGTGGCGGACAGCCAGGGCAACCTGCAGGTGACAGCGGAAGGCGATTGGATGGTCGGCTGGGGCCAGGCGGGGTACTTCTCGGAGCTCGCGCCCTCCGGCCAGGTGCTCTTCAACGCCCATCTGCCGCCGCAGTGGGAGTCCTACCGAGCGTTCGTGGCGCCCTGGAGCGGACACCCGACGCAGCCGCCGGCGCTGGCTGCGACGGCATCGCCCGGCGCCCACGGTCGCGCGACGGTGTACGCGAGCTGGAACGGGGCAACAGAAGTCGCCTCGTGGCGCGTGCTCGCGGGGTCCACGCCGGCTGCGCTGAAGCCCGCCACCAGCGCGCCCAGCACGAGCTTTGAGACGGCGATCAGCGTGCCGGCGGCGCCCGTGGGCTCCTACGTGGCGGTGCAGGCGCTCGACTCCGCGGGTGCGGTGATCGGCGCCTCACGCACGGTCAAGATTGCCGCGGCCTGAACGGCGAGCTCGGCGGCAGGCCCTGCCCTAGCCCCTGTGGTGCGCCTTCTTCGCGTTCGGTGTGGCGTTTACGACGGGCGGCAGCGCTCACCGAGGCGTGCCTGGCGGTCGAGAAGTAGTCGGCGAAGCCACGCGCGTGGGCGCTCACCAGGCGCGGGGGCAGCGGTCCGCGCAGCTCCTCTTTGAACGCGCGCTCATATTCCGCGCGCAGGCCTTCCTCCAGGGGGCTGTTGCCGGCGGCGTTGTGCAGCTCCAGCCGGCCATTCTGAGTGGAGTAGTCGTACAGCTCGACTTCCTCGCCTTCCGAGCGCGGTGTGATCCCTTCGTAGGGCCAGTTCGAATAGGTAGCAAACTTGGCCTGCGGCGTGCGCAGCGCGACGATGTGCAGGGGCGCGTTGGCGGCGTACGGCTCGATCGCGAACTCGGTGACGGTCTCATCGGTGGCGTGCAGCACGAACGGGCGGCCGGGAGCTTCGGGGTCGGCGAGGATGCGCGCGAGATCGAGCCGCGGCGCGATGTGCGAGTAGTGCGGATCTGCTCGCCAATGGCTCCCGCCGGTAGCGATCGTCAGCAGCAGCGGCGCGAAGTCGACGCTCGAGGTGAGCTGCGTGCGCGTCTGCTCGGGCGCGGCGGTGAGCTGGCCGCGTGGGTCCTTGACGAGCAGCGGCACGCGAATGGCCTCCTCGTAGGCGCTCGCGCCCTTGCCCCGCAGCCCGTGCGAGCCGCCGTACTCGCCGTGGTCGGAGGTGAACACGATCACCGTGTTGGCCGCCACCTCCGGACGGCTTTCGAGGGTGCGCATGACATGGCCGATGTGCTGGTCGACTTCGAGCTGGAGCTGTATGTAGAGGTCGAGGAAGCTGAGCCATCTTTCGCTCGCTTCCGGGCCGCTGAAAGGCACCGGCCCGAACGACGCCGCGGCGGTTTCCTGGAAGGAGTGCTGCAGGCGCGGCTTGCCGCGCTCGAGCAGCAGCTCGGGGGTCTCGAAGTTGGGCGGCATCCGCGGCACGACGCGCGCTGCGCTCGCCTCGGCGGGGACCCGGTCGCTCCACTTGTACCACCAGGCGATGTCGTGCGGGTTCACGAACGAGACGGTCGTGCACCACGGTTCGGCGCCGCCCTCGTGGGCGAACCAGTCGGCGAACCGCCTGGCGATGTGCGGGTCCACCTTCCAGCCCTGGCCAGGGGCGCCGTCGGGTGAGGGGAAGACGCCTCCGTCGAAGCCGTAGCGCTCGAGCGCCTGTTCGCCTGACAGATAGGTCCAGCGGTTGTCGCCGTGGGTGAGGTGCCACTTGCCGAGCCAGCGCGTGCTGTAGCCGTGCTCGCGCAGCATCGTCCCCCAGGTGGGAAAGCCCGGGTCCAGGGTGCTGCCGCCGGTGATCATGCAGCCCGTCTGGTGCGTGTACAGGCCGGTCAGCATCGTCGAGCGCGCGGGAGAGCAGTCGTTCGAGGCGGTGTAGTGCCTGCCGAAGGACACCGCGCCCTGGCTCAAGCGTCGGAGGTTGGGCGGCAGGCCGAGCCCGGAAGGGTCGGGCGAGAACCACTGCGGGGAGCGCAGCTGATCGACGACGATCACGAGGATGTTCGGTTTGTTCGATCTCGAGCTCGGCGGCGTGGGCGTGACGGCTGGCCTGGCGCTGGTGCTCGCCGCTGGCGAGGAACTGCCGTCGCTGTCGGCCGCCGCGGCGATCGCAGCGCCCGCTCCGGCGAGGACGCCGCCTGCGATCAGGCTGCCCTTCAGGAACGTGCGCCGGTCGACTCTCTTATGCTCCTCTGCGTCGATGCGGTCCATACGCGCTCTCATCCTAGGGCCTGCGGTGTTCGTGGGTGCAGGCCTCGCGGCGCAGACCGCTCTCGCTGGGCAGATAGGCCCGGCGTGCGCTCCGAGCACGCTCGACAACTCCGCGCTGCAGGGCGGCGCGGTGACGGTGTCGCCGCTCGCGGGCAGCCGCGACGCCTCGCCGCAGACGCAGATCAGCTTCCTCGGCGTGCCGTTGGGCGAGCTGGGCGCGATCAGCGTGATCGGCTCGCAGACAGGCGTTCACAGCGGGCGCCTGGCGGCCTACTCCGAGGGTGATGGGGCAAGCTTCCTGCCGTCGCGCGGGTTCGCGGAAGGCGAGCGCGTGACGGTCCGTGCGCAGTTGCGTGTGGGGCACTCGGTGCGGACGCTGCTGGACGAGTTCGCGATCGCGCACGAGACTCAGCTCACGACGACGCCCAAGAGCGCCCAGCCGGGCAGCGCGGCGGAAGTCCAGGGTTTCCACTCGCGCCCGGATCTGCAGCCCCCGGTCGTGACGGTGACCGCGCAGTCGCCCGCGGCAGCCAACGGCGACTTGTTCGTCGCGCCCTACGCCGGTCCGGGTCAGGCGGGGCCGATGATCCTCGAACCGAGCGGAGGCCTCGTGTGGTTCAAGCCGCTGCCCACGCACACCGAGGCGACCAACCTGCAGGTCCAGGAATACGAGGGCAAACCGGTGCTGACGTGGTGGCAGGGAGACATCACCGTGCACGGCTTCGGCCTGGGCGAAGACATGATCGCTGACGACACCTACACGGACATCGCGCACGTGCGCGCCGGTAACGGGCACCAGGCCGACCTGCACGACTTCGAGCTCACGCCGCGGGGAACGGCCCTGATCACGGCCTATGCCCCGATCCTGTGCGATCTGTCCGCGGTTGGCGGACCGGCCTACGGCGCTGTCACGGACAGCCTCTTCCAGGAGATCGACGTCAAGACGGGCCTGGTGATGTACGAATGGACGAGCCTCGATCATGTCGCGCTCGGCGAATCCTACGAACCGGCGTCTCGCTCGGCGACGGGCACGCCTTTCGACTACTTCCATCTCAACTCCGTCGATCCGGACCCGGACGGCAGCGTGCTGATCTCCAGCCGCAACACATGGACGGTGTACAAGCTCGACGGGCGCACCGGCCAGGTCGACTGGCGCCTCGGCGGCAAGCACTCGAGCTTCAAGATGGGGGCTGGCACGGGCACCGCGTGGCAGCACGACCCGCGCGAACTGCCCGACGGGTCGATCAGCCTGTTCGACAACGGTGCCTCGCCCAAGGCTCACGACCAGTCGCGCGCCGTCGTCGTGAGCCTCGGCGATCCGCCCGGCACGGCGACGCTCGTCACGCGGCTGACGCACACGCCGCCGCTGGTCGCGGAAAGCCAAGGCGATACGCAGGCGCTGGCCAACGGCGACTGGTTCGTCGGCTGGGGCCAGGAACCGTACTTCTCGGAGTTCGGGCCCGAAGGACAGCTGCTGTTCGACGCGCACTTCCCCGTGCACGACGAGTCCTACCGTGCGTTTCGCTTCGCGTGGACGGGAACGCCGGCGCACCCGCCGGCGTTCGCCCTCCTGGCCGGCGGCCCCACCGGTACGACGGTGTACGCGAGCTGGAACGGCGCGACGCTCGTGAGCGCCTGGAGGCTGCTCACGGGCGCGAGCGCTTCGAGCCTCGCCACCGTCGCGCAGGTGCCGCGCAGCGGCTTCGAGACGGCGATCCCGGTACCCGCGGGGACGGTCGGTCCGTACGTGGCTGTGCAGGCGCTGGGGGCTGCCGGGCAGGTGCTGGGCACATCTGCGACGGCCGCGCAAGCATCGTTTTAATTAAGAGGAACGGCCGATCATCATGTTCGATCACTGCTGACTGGCAGTGCTGGTACATTGCCGTTTAATGAGCTCATTGGCGAAGCGGTCGGGACCGCGACCGTCCGCGATGCGCCGAGCTCAGCGAGCCTTGGTTCTGCTCGCGCTGGCGACAGTCATCGTCGAGCCGTCTTCGGCAATTGGTGCGCTGCGGTCACACGCCACGTCGTTCCAGCCTTTTTTCGAATACACGATCTCATTCGTCGGCTCGGGAAGCTACGCGCGCACTGTGACCTCGACGGGCGGCGGGACGCTCACCGTCAGCGCGAGCTTCAACTGGAAGAGCGTATATCCGCACGTGCTCGTCCCGACGACGTCGAGCAATCCGCTCGGCAATATCGGATTCCCCGCGCTGGGGCTAGGTCAGGAAGGCTCGGGTAAGTGGAAGATCGTCAACACCGAAAGCCACGGTGAGGACTGCTCCAACGAAGGCACGCTCGGTCTGATGAGCGTGCCGGGCGGCGGCGGTGGCGGCGGCGTGAAGGTCCACCGCTCGGGCGTGGGAGCAGGCAAGGGCGTGGTGTTCAATCTTCAGGCGCTCAGCGAATTCGCCACTCCCACGGGATCGGGCGACGGCGCGCAGGCATGTGACCCGGCCTCCTTCTGGCACGACGTCGTCGTGAGCGGCAGTGGCGTGGGCACCAATCACGTGGCGGGCGCGACCAAAGACGTACAGCCGCTGTCGGCGACCGTCAAGCTCGCGCCCAGCGATCTCAAGCACGGTGTGGTGACCAAGAAAGTCTCAATCAGCGCTTCCGAGCAGATCCCGTCTGAATGCGGCAGCGGCGGCGGGAACACGTGCACGCAGAGCTACACGTGGTCGGGCTCGGTCCGCTTCACCAAGCACAAGTTCAAATAGGCCGATGGGTCGGCCTGGCGACCGCTCACAAAGCCATAGCCCGACTGTGTAGGCTTACCGCCGTGATTCACGCTTGGCGCTGGGGGATGGCCACTGTGGCGGTGGCGCTCTGCACCGCGACGGTTGGTGCGGTGCTCGCCATGCCGGCGGGCGCCGAGATCATCTATGCCCATGGCGGTGACCCGGGCGCGATCCTGGTCGCGATGAACGACGACGGCTCCGGCGCGCACACGTTGCTCACGCCGAGCCAGATCCCGGGCAGCCCGATCATGATCAGCCTCGCCGAGCCGAACGTCTTTCCCAGCGGCTCCACGCTCGCCTTCCAGGCGGAAACGGGGGCGTTCATCCAGGTGGGAGGGCCGGCGGGCGACTGCGGCGTGAACTGCGCTGCCACCTACACGCTGTCAGGTGGCACGATCACGAGGCTGGCGGAACCGCCGCTGCCCTCGCCCACCGCGTCCAGCGGCGAACACTTCCCCGTCGTCACCGCCGACGGACGCGTGGTCTCCGAAGAGCTCGGCTTTGCCTACGAATGCAACGCCTTTTGTGAAGTTCGCGGCTCGACCACTAGCCTGATCGCGCGTCCGATCGGCGGCGGCCCCACGACGCCTTGGATCCGCCCGGAAAACAGCCTCAGCCCGTTCAGCGCGGACCCTGTCAACGGCGGACTTCTCGGCTACGTCTGGAGTCACTCCCCCAACAACATTCTCGTCGTGGCCAATTCCAAGGAAGAAGAATTCATCTTGATCACTGCGCCGCACGGCAGTGCGCCTGCGTTCTCGACGACCGGCGAACAGATCGCCTACATCAACCAGGAAGTGGGTGCAGGCGCGGGCGTCTACGTCGTCGCGGCGAAAGAAAGTGCCAAACCCAAAGAGGTCCTCGAAGATCCCGCGCCGCCCAAAGTCCCGTCCGAACCAGGCTCCTTCCACCAACTCACCTGGGCGGGACCGAGCAACATCGTCTTTAGCGCCGTATTGGGGGGTGTGCAAAACGTCTACAGCCTCGAAGCGCACTGCCTCACCGACGCCACCCCTTGCAAAATGGCCTCCGCCAAACAGCTCACGAGCGACGCGACCTCGAAATCCCCCGACCAGTTCCCAACGTGGACTTCCGCCACGATCGCGGGGCTCGCCGCGACGACGGGCACGACCACCGGCGCTGGCACGCCCGCAGGCGGTGGCACGACCGGCAGCGGGACGGGCGCCGCGCCCACCGCACCCTCCTCGAGCGTGGCTCACGCCAAGGTCAAAGGTAGCGGCGTCGCGGTGACGGTCGCCTGCACGGGTGCCGCGGGCGGCACCTGCGTCGAGTCGCTCACGCTGTCGGTGCTCGAGACGCTGCGCTCCGGCAAAGTCGTGGCAGTCGCGGCACGCACGACCAAACGTACGGTGATCCTCGGCCGCGCCTCCGCGACCATCGCCGCTGGGCAGACCAAGACGGTGACGATCCTCCTGAACAGTGTCGGAAAGTCACTGCTCAGGAGCCACCACACGCTGCACGTGAAGCTGACCCTCACGCAAAGCAGCGCCGGGAAGACGAGCGTGGTGAAGACGATCACGCTGACGTTCACGCAGCCTCGCTCGGCTCATCACTAGCCAAGGGGACTGCGCGGGCGCGTGCCCCCTACTTGATCACGCCGACACGCTCGACGTGGACCGTCGTAGCCGACACCGCGGTCTGCGATGCGCCGGGCGGATCCCAACTCTGCATGCACGTCAGCTGGCTGGCGGGTTGGCTGCAGTTGGTGGTGAAACCCACCGGATACTCGACCTGGGCCGGCTCGGTACCGCTCGCAAAGGAGTAGGCACCGACGCCGTGCCCGGAAGCGGCGACGTTCAGCGACACATGCGTGTCGGGAACCTCAAAACCTTCGCCGTAGGCGCTCCCGAAGGTGTGGAAGTTGGACGGGCTGCCGTTGTCATCGCAGCCGCTGGGCCCCAGGATCAGCCCGCCCGAGATGACCTGAGCCGGTGTCAGGAGAATGTTCACGTGGCTTGCGTCGGGTTTCGGGCCGGCCACCGAATTGACCATCAGGTCGCTGATGCCTTCCCGCGAGGGAACGGCGAACGCGCCTGTGCAGGCCGCGCCGCCGCCGGCCGGCCAGCTCACCATACGGCAGTTTTCGTCGTAGTCATAGCCGGAGAACGCATACACGCCGTGGATCGTGCTGGTCGTGTCGCTCTGGTGGATGACAGGGATGCGCCTGCCGCGCACGGGGCCGAAAGGGACGCTCACACCAGTCCAGTCCACCTTGAACCGGACCAGCAGTTCGGAGTGCGCGTGGTTGGGCGTGGTGCCGGTGGTCGTGCTGCACGCGTTCTGGTCTACCCCAGTCTGGTCGTGGACGAAGGTGTACTCGCCTTCGACGGAGATGTTGAGCTCCATCTGCTTGGGTTTCTTCGACGCCGGTACACACACGGCGCCCTTTGCTCCGCTGACGCGGTAGCAGAGCGCGCTCGAGGTTGCGGGCGCCAGCAAGAGCACCGTCAGAGCCCCGAGAGCCGCAATTGATGCACCCGCCCCGCGCACAGTGCGAAGTGTACTCGGGCCACCGGCGGTGTCAGGGCTGGATCCACGATGGACACGCGAACGCTCCTACGCCAGCTGACGCGTCCCGAGACACAACATGGACGGAAGGGGGGAGATTCGAACTCCCGAGACGGGGGTTGCCCGCCTGCCGGTTTTCAAGACCGGTGCATTCAACCGCTCTGCCACCCTTCCACGCGCTCCGTGAAGGCTACCGGCATTGAACCCTGAGCCGGGCGTCTGGTCGCCCACTTCAAGTGTGGTGGATATCGCTAGCCTCGCTCCGCGATCCTTCAGACCTCGCCCAGTCGCTTGAGGTCCTCGAGGTCTTGTGGCCGCCCGGCTGCGCGCTTCATCGCGCGTAGGTGCTCGAGGCTGCATACCCGCACCGGTATCCCGTCGACGCTTCCCTCGACGGTGTCTGGACTGAGCTCGCCATAAAGATCGTCGGTGTCGACCCCGCTGAGCCACTGCATGACATCGAGGCGGCCGAGGGCGGTGAGCAGGCAGAAGTTGCCTCCCATTTCCAGACCGGCCGTACGTGTGGGGTCGGCCGGCATCTCCTCTCCCGTGAAGTCGTCAGTGTCCAAGATCCGTGCGTCGAGATCGCGCAGCATCTCGGCGAGCTTGTCGAGGTTCCCTTCGGCAGGGTTTGGGACGATGTCGAGATCCTTGGTCACGCGGATGAAGCCGTGTGCGTTGACGGCGAAGCCGCCGACGACGACGTGCTCGATGCCGCGTTCGTGCAGGGCTCGCAGCAGCGGCAGCGGGTCAAGCGCGTCGGGCATGGCGGAACGCCTCGGAGAAGCGGTTGGCGAACCTGCTCAGCGCGACGGCCTCCTCCAGGTTTGCGCTCACGCCGCGCGCGCGGTCATCGGCGACCTGCGCTCGGTCTGCCCGCTCGTTGCGGGCGATCTCCTCGGCTGTCCACGGCCCGCGCGGCTTCTCTCTCGGCTTCGGTGCCACCTCCAAATTGTATCCCGCCAACCCGCCATCGATGCGCCTGCGATGTTCGGGGCCCTCGTGCCGGCGCGCTATGGTGCGCCCATGTGCGCGCAGGAACGTCATCGAGCGTTGTTGTCAATCCTGTTGGCGATTCGGTAGCTCGTGCGCAGCCTGCCTCACGTCGACCGAGTTGGTATCGACGAGCGCGCCGCAACGCTCGGGCGGCGCTCGATCAAGAACGAGGCCAAGCTGAGCGGCATCCGTCTGGCGGTGTCCATGATCGACCTCACGACGCTCGAGGGCCAGGACACCAAAGGCAAGGTGCGGGCGCTTGCGGCCAAGGCGGTCTGCCCCGCGCCGACGGTCCCCGAGATTCCCTCCTGCGCCGCACTGTGTGTCTATCCGGCGCTCGTGCCCGAGGCGCGGGATGCGCTCGCCGGGTCCGGCGTGCGGGTCGCCTCGGTGGCCACGGGCTTTCCCTCGGGGCAGACATCGTTGGCGCTGAAGGTGAGCGAGACCGCCGAAGCTGTCTCCGCGGGTGCCGAGGAGATCGACATGGTCATCTCGCGCGAGGCGTTCCTCGACGGAGACGATGCGCGCGTGGTGCGCGAGATCGAGGAGGTCAAGCAGGCGTGCGGCGAGGCTCACCTGAAGGTGATCCTCGAGACGGCCGAGCTGGGCAGCTACGAGCACATCCGCCACGCTTCGACGCTCGCCATCCGTGGCGGTGCGGACATGATCAAGACCTCGACCGGCAAGGCATCCGCGGGGGCTACGCCGGGAGTGGTGCTGGTGATGCTCGAGGCGGTCCGCGACCATGCGTGGCGCACCGGCGAGATCGTCGGCGTCAAGGCCGCCGGCGGCGTCGGCGTCACCAAGCAGGCGTTGCACCTGATGGTGCTGGTCAAGGAGACGCTGGACGAGCAGTGGCTCACGCCTGAGCGGTTCCGCATCGGCGCGTCGTCGCTGCTCAACGACCTGCTCATGCAATACGTCAAGACGCAGACCGGATGCTACGGTCGCGCCGAGGACTTCTCCAGGGAGTGAGTGAGGACATGCGATGACGGTCCAGCAGACGGTGGAGAACGCGAAGGGCGCGAAGGGCGCGGAGGACGCTGAGGGCGCGGCAGGCGAGGGCAGCGTCGCTCGGACGGCGCTGCGATGGGACTACGCGCCTGCGCGCGAGACGACCGACCACATACGTATCGCCGATCGCTACGAGCTGTTCATCGGCGGCGCGTTCGTCGAGTCGGAGGGCGCAGTCGCGCGGGCGACGATCAACCCGGCGACCGAGGAGCCGCTCGCCGAGGTCGCATGGGCACAGGAGGCCGACGTCGCCGCGTCGGTCACCGCCGCGCGCGCCGCACTGCCGCGCTGGGCGGCGCTGCCGGCGCTCGAGCGCGGCAAGTACCTGTTCCGCATCGCCCGCCTGATGCAGGAGCGTGCGCGCGAGCTGGCGATCGTCGAGTCGCTGGACGGCGGCAAGCCGATCCGCGAGGCGCGCGATATCGACATCCCCCTCGCCGCCGCGCACTTCTTCTACTACGCCGGCTGGGCCGACAAGCTCGCCTACGCCACCGCAGGTCGAGCGTCGAGGCCGCGCGGCGTCTGCGCCCAGATCGTGCCGTGGAACTTCCCGCTGCTGATGGCGGCGTGGAAGCTCGCACCGGCCCTCGCCTGCGGCAACGTGGCGATTCTCAAGCCCGCCGAGACCACCCCTCTGACGGCGCTGCTGCTCGCCGAGATCTGCCAGGAAGCCGAATTGCCCGCGGGCGTCGTGGCGGTCCTGCCCGGCGACGGGCAGACGGGGGCCGAGCTCGTGCGTCACCCCGGGATCGACAAGGTCGCGTTCACAGGGTCCACCGCCGTGGGCAAGGCGATCCAGGCTTCGCTCGCCGGGCGCGACGTCGGGCTGACGCTCGAGCTGGGAGGCAAGTCGGCCAACATCGTCTTCGAGGACGCCTCGATCGACCAGGCGGTGGAGGGGATCGTCAGCGGGATCTTCTTCAACCAGGGCCACGTCTGCTGCGCGGGCTCACGGCTGCTCGTGCAGGAGAGCGTCCTCGAGGAGGTCGTCGAGAAGCTGTGGTCACGCATGCAGCGGCTGCGGATCGGCGATCCGCTGGACAAGAACACGGACATCGGCGCGATCAACTCCGCCGAGCAGCTCGCTCGCATCCAGGCGCTCGTTGCCGACGGTGAGCGCGAGGGCGCGCAGCGGCGCAGCGTGCCCGGTCCGCTGCCCGAGCGCGGCTACTGGTTCGCCCCCACGTTGTTCACCGACGTCGCTCCCGCGCACCGAATCGCCGTCGAGGAGATCTTCGGCCCGGTGCTCTCCGTGCTCACCTTCCGCACGCAGGCGGAGGCGATCGAGAAGGCGAACGCCACGGCCTACGGTCTGGCGGCGGGCGTGTGGACGGACAAGGGCGCGAAGGCCTTCGAGGTGGCCTCGGCGTTGCGCTGCGGTGTGGTGTGGCAGAACACCTACAACCACTTCGACCCCACGGCGGCGTTCGGCGGCTATGGCGAGAGCGGCTTCGGACGCGAGGGTGGTCCGTCCGGCCTGCGGCCCTACCTGAGCGTCTCATGAGCTCCGCGCGCCTGGCTGTGCCGAAGACGTCGAAGCTCTTGATCGACGGCGTCTTCGTGCGCTCGGAGTCCGGTCGCTACGAGCGTGTGCTCGATCACGCCGAGCATCACGTCGCCAATGTGCCGCGCGCTTCGCGCAAGGACGTCCGCGACGCGGTCCGCGCCGCTCGACGCGCGTTCGCGCCGTGGCAGGCACGCACCGCATACAACCGCGGCCAGATCCTCTATCGCCTGGCCGAGACGCTCGAGCGCCGCAGCGAGGATCTCGCCGGTCGCGCGTCGGAGTTGCGCGGCCTGGACCGCGCGGCCGCGCGGCGGGAGATCGAGGCGGCGGTGGACACGCTCGTGCATTTCGCAGGCTGGACCGACAAGCTCCACGCCGTGCTGGGCGGCGTCAATCCGGTCGCCGCGAGCTTCCTGTCGTTCTCCGTGCCCGAGCCGAGCGGCGTGGTTGCCGTGCTCGCCCCGCCGGAGCCCGACCTGCTGGGGCTCGTCGGCAAGATCGCGCCGCCGCTCGCGGCCGGTAACACGGTCGTCGCGGTGCTCTCAGAACGCTGGCCGCTGCTCGGCCTCGACCTGGGCGAGCTGGTCGTGGCCTCCGATGTCCCAGCGGGCGTGGTGAACCTGCTCAGCGGCCGGGTAGCCGAGCTGGCGCCGGTGCTGGCTAGCCACCGCGACGTCGACTCGATCTTCGACGCTGCCTGTGACCCCGAGCTGAGCGAGACGGTCGCACGCCTGGCGGCCGAGTCGGTCAAGCGCGTACGCCGCGCTGGCGCAGACAGCAGTCACGGTCTGCAGGAGATCGAAGCGTTCGTGGAGATCAAGACCGCGTGGCACCCCGTCGGAGCCTGACTGACGTAGCCGCGCTGGCTTCGCGGTAGCAGACGCGGAGTCTCTGCTTGACCTCGCACGTCGTCTCCCTCTAAACTGCAAACGATGCCAGTTAAGCGCGGACGGACCGCTCCTGCGGCGACGATCACCGATGTCGCGTTGCGGGCGGGCGTCTCGCCCGCAACGGTCTCGCGCTTCCTGAGCGGCCAGAACATCCGCCACGCGGAGGTCGTATGGCGCGCGGTCGAGGAGCTCGGTTACGCGCCCAACCGGCTCGCGCGGAGCCTGAAGTCCGGCCAGACGCGCAATATCGGCGTGGTCGTCCCGGACATCACCAATCCGTTCTTCGGCGCCGTCGTGAAGGGCATCGAGGCGAGCACCAGCGATCAGGCCTACAACCTGCTGCTCTGCAACACCGACGAGAACGCCGAGCGCCAGAACCACCTGCTCAAGACGCTCGTCGGCGCGGTGGATGCCCTGATCCTCAGCCCCGCGATCGAGTCGCCGCAGGCGCCGGAGGCGCTGATCCACCACCAGCGGGTGCCCGTGGTGTTGCTCGACCGCGAGTTCGGCGACGGCGAGCGCTACGACTCGGTGTTGGTGGACAACGTCGGCGGCGCTCAGCAGGCCGCCCGCTATCTGACCGATCTCGGTCACGTCGGCGTGGCCGTCATCAGCGGGCCGCTCGATTCCACCCCTGGCAGGCAGCGCCATGAGGGCATCGTGCGTGGCATGGCCGAGGCGGGGCTGGAGCTCGACGCGGATCTGATCGAGGTCGGCGACTTTCGGGAGACGGGCGGCTACCTGGCGATGAAGAGTCTGCTCGGACGCAGCTCGATGACGGCTGTGTTCGTCGCGAACAACCTCATGGCTGCGGGCGCCCTGCGTGCCTGCAAGGAGGCGGGCGTGCGCATACCCGAACAGCTCTCGTTCGTGAGCTTCGACGACCTCGAGCTCGGCCAGCTGCTCGAGCCGGCGATCACCACCGTCAGCCGGCCCACCGTCGCCCAGGGCGTGCTCGCGATCTCGCTGCTCATGGAGCGCCTGGCGGGCAGCGCCGAGGGCGCGCCACGCCGCTGCGTGATGGAGACGCGGCTGTCCGTGCGCGACTCGTGCGCCGCTCGCGGCCGGAGCGCCCCCGCGCGCTTAGCCGCGGCCGAGCTTCATTGAACCCCCGCCCGAGCACAACCACACCGAGCACAACCACAGGAGACGACGAGCAGATGTCAAAGAAGATTTTGCTGGCAGGCGAGACGTGGATCAGTCACAAGATCGACGTGAAGGGGTTCTCGTCGTACTCGACCGGGACCTATGGCGAAGGCCAGACCGAGCTCGTCGAAGCGCTCGAGACGCAGGGGCACGAGGTCGTGCACGTGGCCAACCACGTCGCCGTCGAGGAGTTTCCGTGGACGCTCGCCGAGCTCGACGCCTACGACGTGGTGATGCTCAGCGACATCTCCGCCGACACGCTGCAGATCCATCCAGACTGCTTCGATCGCGGCGAGCGCACGCCCGACCGCCTGCGCTTGATCGCGGACTTCGTCGAGCAGGGCGGGGGGCTGGTGATGGTCGGCGGCTACATGTCCTTCTCGGGCCTCGAGGGCAAGGCCCGCTACCAGGCCACGCCGCTCGCGGAGGTGCTGCCAGTCGAGATGCTCGGCCACGACGATCGGATCGAGACGCCCGAAGGCGTCGTGCCGGTGGAGCTCGCCGAGCACGCGGTACTGGCGGAGGTGGACGGCGAGTGGCCGCACTTCCTCGGCTACAACCGGCTCCGCGCCAAGCCCGACGCGAGCACCCTGCTCGGCGTCGGCCCGGACCCGATGCTCGTCGTCGGCGCGCACGGTCGCGGTCGTACCGCCGCCTTCGCTTCAGACTGCTCGCCGCACTGGGGAAGCCCTGAATTCCTCGCCTGGAAGCACTACGGGCGCTTCTGGGGCCAGCTCCTGTCCTGGCTCGGCGACGCTTAGGCCGTGTCGATGCTGACCCTGACACCGGGCGCGGCAGCGCGCGCCGCATGAACGAGCGTCCACACATCGTCGTCGTCGGCAGCGTCATGGCCGACATGACCGCCTGGCTCGACCGCGTGCCGGAGGCGGGCGAGACGCTCGTAGGCCGGTCGTTTCTGCTGGGCTTCGGAGGCAAGGGAGCAAATCAGGCGGTAATGGCGGCGCTGATGGGCGCGCGCGTGAGCATGGTCGCGTGCGTTGGAGGGGACTCCTTCGGCAGCGACGCGATCGCCAACCTCAGCTCGCTGGGGATCGACACCCACGGCGTGTCCGTGCTCTCCGAGGCCGCCACCGGTGTCGCTCCGATCTGGGTGGACGGCAACGGCCAGAACCGCATCGTGATCGTGCCCGGCGCCAACTCCCTGATGAGAACCGACCAGGTCGACGCTGCGCTGGACGCGGCGGGTGCGGCCGATGTGGTGATCTGCCAGCTGGAGATCCCGCTCGCGTGCGTCCGGCGCGCGCTCGAGCGCGGTCGCGAGCAGGGCGCCGTCACGATCCTCAATCCCGCGCCTTTCCTCGACGAGGCTGGCGACCTGCTCGCGTTGGCCGACTGGATCGTCCCCAACGAGATCGAGTTCGACGCGCTCGCGCACATTTTGCTCGGCGCGGACGCGGTCGCGCCCGGATCGCCCGCTGAGAGCCTCCCCCGGATCGTCGCCACGCTGGGCGCCTCGGTGCTCGTCACACACGGCGAGCACGGCGCGCTGCTGTGTCGGCCCGGCGAGGACGGCGTGCAGAAGATCCCGGCGCCCAGCGTGAGCGTCGTCGACAGCTCGGGAGCCGGCGACGCATTCGTCGGGGCCTTCGCGCGGGCGCTCGCCTCGGGGGCGCCGCCCTTGGATGCCGCCCAGGCGGCGGTCCGGTGCGCGTCGCTGACCGTTGGGCTGCCCGGGACGCAGGCCTCTTTCGCCCAGTCCGCAGCTCGGCTCGCGCCGGCACTTGACGAGTCTTAGTGCAAACGATTACAGTATCGCCGCCATCCACTTGAATCGAAGGTACAGCCAATGACTGATAAGCAACCCCACCAGCCCCGTCCAATGGCCCGCTACGAGTGGGAGCCGTCCTACGTCGGCATCCAGTCGTTCCTGAAGCTGCCGCTCTGCCTCTCCCCCGAGGAGCTCAAGGCAGCGGACGTCGACATCGCGATCGGCGGCACGCCGTGGGACGGCACGAACACCGCCCGCTCGGGCACCCATCTAGGACCGCAGTCGATCCGCCGCTGCGACAACGCGTGGTCGCCGCCGCTCAGCCGGCCCTCGCAGGCCGTGCGCGTCGACCCGTTCAGATACCTGTCGATGGTCGACTATGGCGACGCCGAGGTCGTGCCTGGGAACACGCTCATGACCTTCGAGAACGTGCGCCGGTTCGTCGGCGAGATCCTCACGGCGGGCGCGATGCCGATCATGCTCGGCGGCGATCACGCCGTCTCCCTGCCACACATCCGCGCGGTTGCCGACCACTACGGCTTCGGTTCCGTCGGCGTCGTGCAGTTCGACGCTCACAGCGACACCGCTCCGGTGCCCCCGGGGCACATCGGCAACCACGGCACGCAGATGCGCCAGCTGGTCGAGATGGGCGCCGTGCTGGGGCCCAACCTCGTCCAGATCGGCATGCGCGGCGGCTGGCCGGACCCGGAGGTCACCGCATGGATGGAGGCCGAAGGGATTCGCACCCACTACATGGCCGAGATCCACGCGCGCGGCTTCGACGCGGTGCTCGAGGACGCGATTCGTGAGGCGGGCGAAGGCGCCGAGCACGTATTCCTAACCGTGGACGTCGACGCGGCCGACCCCGCGTACGCACCCGGGACCGGCTCGCCGGAGCCCGGCGGGATGACGAGCGCCCAGCTGCTGCGGGCGGTTCGTCGCATCGCTCACGAGGTCGGGATCGTCGGCATGGACGTCGTCGAGGTCAGCCCGCCGTATGACGTCGGCAACAGCATCACGGCGATGCTGGCCCACCGTTGCGTGCTCGAAGCCATCACAGGCATCGCGATGCGTCGTGCGGGAATTGAGCAGGCCGATTACCTGGACGCGCGTGCGGCAGGAGGGCCAGGTGTGGACAGTCGTCGAGGGGACGACACCCGCGAGGAGAAGTGAAGGCGATGTCAACCCAATCGAGCCGTGGGGCTCGCAGGAGAGGTAAGTCAATGTTCAGACGACAGTTCACCATCATCACGTGCTTGGGCCTGCTCTGCATAGGGGTCGCTGGCTGCGGGAGCTCTGAAGAAAGCTCAGGCTCGAGCGCCGCCGCTGGCAAGCCGGCCTCCGAACACACGCTTCGCTTGGGTTACTACGAAGACATCCAAAGCCCGGATCCGGACATCCAGTACGACATCCCCGGCATGATGCTCGTCAACAACACCTACGAGGGTCTCGTCCACTACGCATACGGCGACAGCGTCAAAATCGAACCGTGGCTCGCGACCAGCTGGACGGCCTCGAACAACGACAGCACGTACACCTTTCAACTCCGCCAGGGCGTGCTCTTCCACGACGGCACGCCGCTCAACTCCGCCGCCATCAAGTTCGACTTCGAACGGCGCATAAAAATGAAACAGGGCACCTACTACCAGGTGGCGGACGTCAAGAGCATCGAAACACCCGGCCCGTACACGGTTGTGGTGCACCTCGACCGCACGGTCTCTGCCTTCATGGACTACCTGGCCTCTCCGTATGGCGTGAAGGCGATCAGCCCCACAGCTATCAAAGCGCACGAAACCAAAGGCGATCTCGGCCAGAAGTGGCTCTCGACCCACGACGCCGGCACCGGCCCGTACACGCTCACGCAGTTCACGCTCGGGCAGCAGTACGTCGAGAACGCCTGGTCGAAATGGTGGGGCAAAGCTCCGTACTACACGACGGTCGTCTACAAGCTGGTGCCGAACTCTGGCAGCCAGGTGCTGCAGCTCGAGGGAGGCTCACTCGATGTCCTGCACCTGCAGCCCAACACGACGGTGAAAAGCTTCGAACACAAGGCCGGCTTCCAGGTGAAGATCTTCCCCCAGTTCCTGAAGACCTGGATACACGTCAACCCCAACCACGGCCCGTTCTCACACCCGGAAGTGCGCAGGGTGCTCGGGCAGGCGATCAACCGCGAACTGCTGACGAAAACGTTCTTCGAAAACTACGGGACGGTCTCGAACAGCATCTATACAGCCGGGATGCTGCCCAACGGCCTGGGTGCCGACCCGCAGCCGTATGACCCGGGCAAGCTCAAGGCGGCCGTTGAAAAGCTGCCGGCGAACGAACGCAGCGCGAGGCTGACCTTCCTCGCGGGACACGGCGTCGACATCGAACGGCTCGCCGATGCTGTTGCCGCCGAGCTGCGTGAAACCGGTCTGAACATCACAGTGCAGGAGATCACCGTCTCCGAGTTGTTCAGCTATCCGCAGGAGAACCAGAAGACGACTCCCGACATGTTCATCGGCAATGAGAACCCGGACTCCGCGTCACCGGACACGTGGGCGCGCAGCTACATGTACAAGGGAGCGGCGCTGAACTACCTCGAAGGATCGGTGCCCGCGGCCGACGAAGCCATGGATCAGGGGCTCGCGGCCACCAACCCGCAGGAAATCCAGAAGGACTATGGCAAGGCGGGTGAAATCCTCCACAACGAAGGCATGTTCATCACTCTCGCCGATGACGCGGACACGTTCATCGCGCGCGCCGGGATAACCGGCTTCGAACATCAGCTCGAGTGCACCACATGCCTCAACCTGGCGGCTCTGCACGCCTCGAAGTGAACCGATCGAGCGTCCCCTCCACGGTCGAGCGCGCGGTGGTATCGCCACCGCGCGTGCGGCTGTGGAAGGGTCTGCTCGCGCTACGCCCGGCCCGCTATCACTCGCTGGCGCGAGCCGAGCGTATCTCGCTGTGGTCGGCGATCGTGCTGCTGCTGTTCGTGCTGATCGCTCCGGGATTGGCTCCGCACGGAACGACGCAGCTCGTCGCGGCGCCGCTCAGCCCACCAAGTCTCTCGCACCTGTTCGGCACCGACGATCAGGGCCGCGAACTGCTCGCCCGCATCCTCTACGGCATGCGCTCGAGCGTGCTGTCCGCCGTCGTGGTGATCGGGTCCGGAGTCCTGATCGGCGGTGCGATCGGGCTGGTGGCGGGAATCGCCGGAGGCATCGTCGATTCGCTGCTCATGCGTCTCACCGACCTGTTCCTCGCGCTGCCGGGGCCGCTGCTGGTGCTGGCGATCGTCGCGGCGCTTGGCCCGAGCCTCCAGCACACCCTGATCGGCGTGTGCATCGTGTGGTGGCCGTGGTACGCGCGAGTCGTGCGCGGCCAGGCGCGCGCCACGGCCTCGCGTCCCCACGTCGAGGCGGCGCGGCTGGCCGGCCTCGGGCGAATGCGAGTCGCTCTGCGCCACGTCCTGCCAAGCTCCTTTGGACCCGTGATCGTGACCGCTTCGCTGGATGTCGGAAACGTCATCCTGCTGCTCGCCAGCCTGTCGTTTCTCGGCCTCGGCTCGCCCGACCCGGCGGCTGAGCTCGGGTCGATGACCGCCCACGGGCTCACCTACCTGTTCACCAACTGGAACGTCGCGGTGCTGCCCGCCGCGGCGGTGTTCATTCTCGTGTTCGTCGCCAACTTTGCCGGCGACGCCATCCGCGATCTGATCGAGGCCTGATGACGCGGCTGGTCACAGGGCGTCTGGTCGCGATGGTCGGGGTTCTGCTCGCGCTCACGTTCGTCGTGTACCTGGTCGACGCGGTGATACCAGCCAACCCGGTCGCGGCGAGTCTCGGCGCGGGTGCGAGTCATGCACAGATCATCGCCCGAGAGCACCAGCTCGGCTACGACAAACCGTTCTACGCGCAGTACTGGCTGTTCCTGGGACGCCTCATCCATGGCAACCTCGGCGCGTCGCTGCGCACGCACAACACCGTCACCAGCGACCTTTCGAACTTCGCGCCCGCGACGATCGAACTCGCGCTGCTCTCTGGGGTGCTGATTGCGGTCCTCTCGCTGATCCTCGGCGTCTGGTCCGCGTCCGGCATCCGTGGCGCGAATCTGATCCGCGTTCTGATGACCTCACTGGCGTCCGCGCCGACGTTCTTCCTCGGGATCGTCCTGATCCTGATCTTCTACAGCTCGCTGCACCTGCTGCCCGCGTCAGGGCGCACCGCCGGTGGTCAGGCCACGGGCTTTGTGATGATCGAAGACTTCTTCAGCGGCAACCTCAGCGGTTGGTTCGGTGCGCTGCGACACGCGATCATGCCAGCGGTCGTGATCGCCGTCGGTCCCGCTGTGGCGATCGGGCGGGTGCTGCGCGGCTCGCTGCTGGAAGTAATGCGCGAAGACCACGTCCGGACGGCTCGCTCAAAGGGCTTGAGCGAGTTCGCGGTCATGCTCCACCACGGCCTGCGCAACGCCGCGACGCCGGTGCTCGCGATGGCTGGCCTACAGATGGGGCTCGTGCTGACCGGAGTGATCGTCGTCGAGACGGTGTTCGCGTGGCCTGGTCTCGGCCTGTACGCGTCCTCCGCGCTCCAATACTCAGACTTTCCGGCGATCGTGGGCGTGACGCTCGTGCTCGGTATCGCCTACGTCGTCATCAACGCGGCCGTGGACATCCTTCAACTGGTCGCCGATCCGCGCCTGCGAGACCAGTGATGAGCGTGGGATCGCAGACCACGAGCCCCGCGGTGTCCCCCGTCGCCGCCGTCGAGGATCTGCGCGTCAGCTTCGAGACCCAGCGTGGAACCGTGCAGGCGCTGCGTTCGGTCTCGCTCGAGATCGCCCCGGGAGAGATCGTCGCGTTGGTCGGTGAGTCGGGCTCTGGCAAGAGCGTGCTGGGCATGTCCCTGCTGGGACTCGTCGGCAGCCTCCGCGGCGCGCAGGTCGCCGGCAGGGTGCAGGTCGCGGGCGTGGACATGCTCACCAACGCCGACTCCACGCGACGGCTGCTGCGCCGCGAGCTGCTGGGCGCGGTCTTCCAGGATCCGCTGACCTCGCTCGACCCGACGATGAAGATCGGCCGACAGCTGACCGAGCGCGGGGTCGACAAAGACAGGGCGATCGGCAATCTCACCGAGGCCGGCGTGCCGGATCCCCGCCGGCGCTTCTTCGAGTTCCCCCACCAGCTTTCAGGAGGCCTGCGCCAGCGCGCTTCGATTGCGATGGCGCTCGGCACGGCGCCGCGCACAGACGGGCTCACCGCGGTCGCCGACGCTCGCGGCTTTCCCAAGCTGATCGTCGCCGACGAGCCCACGACGGCTCTCGACGTGAGCGTTCAAGCTCAGATCGTGCTGCTGTTCGACCGCTTGCGCCGCGAGCACGGATGCTCGGTGCTGTTCGTCACCCACGACCTCGGTGTGGCGGCCTCGATTGCAGATCGCATCGCGGTGATGTACGCGGGGCGCGTCTGCGAGCTCGGCTCCGCGGCCGACGTGCTCGAACGGCCCAGGCACCCCTACACGCGAGCCCTGCTCGACGCCCGCGTATCGGTGGAGATCTCCCGCTCCGCGCCGATCCGCGGCATCGAAGGCTCGCCCCCGGACCCAACGAGCCCACCGCCCGGGTGCGCCTACGCGCCACGCTGTCCGCGCGCGCAACCCGACTGCACCACGGCGCTGCCGGAGCTCACCCCAGCGCAGGCCGACCCGACCCACCGAGTCGCTTGCATCGATCCACTCGATGCGGATCATCACCAGGAGACGTGGAGCGAGTCTCCGGGGCGCGTCCTCGCCGCGAAGAGCGCCCCTGCGGGTGAGCCCGCGCTCGAGCTGGTTGACGTCACCAAGACATTCGCGGTTGGATCGGGACGGCTGCGGCGAGGGGGGGAGCGAGTCCACGCTGTCAGCAACGTCAGTCTCACCGTGCCCGCCGGCGGCGCGGTGGCGCTCGTGGGCGAGAGCGGGTGTGGCAAGACGACCACCCTGCGCCTGGCTTGTGGGCTGATGCCTGCCGACAGCGGCTCAGTGCGCTGGAGCGTGGACGCCGGACGCCCGCAGCTGATCTTCCAGGACGCCGGCAGCTCGCTGACGCCGTGGCTCACGATCGGCGCGATGCTCTCCGAACAGCTCGCCCGCCAGGGCGTCGAGCGTCACGAGCGACGGGCGCAGGCGCTCGAGCTGCTCGCGCAGGTCGGCCTCGACGAACGCGCCGCCGGCGCAAAGCCCCGCGAGCTCTCCGGCGGACAGCGTCAACGCGCGGCCATCGCGCGCGCGCTCGCGAGCAAACCGCATCTGCTGATCTGCGACGAGCCTGTCAGCGCTCTGGACGCATCGCTGGCGATCCGGGTGCTGGACCTGCTCGCAGAGCTGCGCGCGAAGCTCGGCGTGGCGCTGTTGATCGTCACCCATGACCTCGGCGTAGCCCGCCACAGCGCCGACCAGGTGGCTGTCATGTATCGCGGGCGGATCGTCGAGCGCGGCAGCACCGACGAGATCTTCGACACACCCGCTCATCCCTACACCCAGGGGCTGCTCGCCGCGATCCCCACGACCGAGCCCGGCCGGCTCTCGCCGACGCTCGCCGGCGAGCCACCAAGCCCGATCGGGGAAGACCACGGATGCGCATTCGCGCCGCGCTGCCCCTACGCGCAGTCCGTCTGTGCGCAACTCCCCGCCCTGGGCGAGCTCGCGATCGATCACGACGTGGCCTGCCACTTCGCCAAGCAGGTCGCCGCCGGTGACGCCGCGCCCGGCACGCTGGAGAGCGACGACGAAGCCGCCAAGCTCTAAACTGCCAGTCCAACCTCAGGGAGAGGTGGCCGAGTGGCTGAAGGCACTCGCCTGCTAAGCGAGTATGGGGATCAAACTCCATCGCGGGTTCGAATCCCGCCCTCTCCGTGCAGCGCTGCACTGCAAACTAGATAGATCCAGCGCTCGAGAGCAACGGCACCGCGGACGGCTCGTCGCTAGTAAGGCTTGTGGCCTAAACGGCGAGGATCGTAAAGTCGGGCCCGAGGAGCGTCCGCATGTCGTTGGGATCTGAGGTCGCGATTGCGTCGCGTCGACGACGCACGCCGACCGCTACGCACGTGTCGATCGTTCCGCTTCCTGGGGTACTTCGGCGCAAGCTGCCTGCGGCGCGAGCAAGCTGCTCATCGACAGTCTCGATCGAGGATGCTTTGAGAAGGCGAGCGACTCGAGCGTCTTTGGCGTCGCCGCGCCAGACCTCGGCAAGCACGATTGCCGGGATCGTAGGCACGAGACCCCTGGCGTTTGCGACGGTCAGGATCTCGCGGATGCGCTCATCGCCGCGCTCGTAGGCGATAAGTGCACCGGCGTCGAGAGTCAGGCCGGCCACTCGGCAGCGACCTGAGCCTTGACGTTCCCAGGGATCGCTCCGAGCTCAGCCTCGTCCGCTGCAAGCAGCTCTCGGCCCCGAGTGACCTGTAGCTCGTGCAGCACTGCGGCATTCACGAATGCCGAGAGGCTCCCACCAGACTGTGCAAGACGCTGCTCGGCCTCGCTCAGTACCGATTCCTCAAAAGAGATCGAGCGCTTTTGACTAGCCATGCAGATTATCCTACCGCGGTAGGATCGCGTCAAGGCACCGCTCGCCCCACCTCGTTTGAGGGCGAAGGCGGCGTCGGCCGCCGTTAGCCGTCAGCGGGCAGAATCGTGAAGGCGCCGCCGTCGAGCGGCGAGACGGCGCGGAAATGTCGCTCGTCGAAGCTCATGATGCGATCGGTCCCATACCGCTTGGCTACCACGACGAGCGCGCAGTCGGCGAGCCCAAGCTCGAGGTCCGCGTAGCGTGCGTCGAGTTCCCCGATCGTGGTGTAGTCCTCGCGCTCCAGGCAGGCCGCGGTGAATCGTCCTGCAGCGAGGTCGGCGATGAACTTGCGGCGCGGTCCATGACCCAGGCGTTGGCCGAGCAGGTAGTCAACCTCGGCGGTCACGGGCGCGGGGATCACGAGCGGTCCCTCGAGGTTCCGTAGCAACTGGTCGATGCTGGCAAAGTGTGGGTCGTTGGCATCGCCGAACGCCACGAGCGGTCCGGCGTCGATGACGACGGTCACTCGCCGAAGCCCTCGAGCTGCTCCTCCTCAGGTACGTCGGCGATGGAGGATCCGTCGCCGTGTCCAGACCCGGCCAGCGCGAAGTCCCGGTCCTGGGATGGCTTGGGCTGGTAGGTGGCCACGGCCTCACGCAATATCTCCGCCTGCGGGCGACCCTCCTGCCGGGCTAGCCTGGCCAGACGCTCAGCTTGCTCGTCGTCAAGGTAGACGCTGGTCTTACGCATCAGATCGCAGTATAGGGCACAACGTAGGGCGCCTCCTGTCCTACCCGGAAGCGTCGCTCATTCGCGCTGCAGCTCGCCGGGCCGCATAGTGGCCGTGCTTCGCCCCTCGGCCGGCGACGGCTCGAGTCCCGCAGACAGGGCTGTGGCGGCTTCGTCGATCAGCCGCGCAGATCGGCGCCACCCGCTCACCTGCCATGTATAGGCCTGACCTGGCTCGCTCGTCATTCTGGCCTCGACGATCCACGGACGGCCAAGCAATCCGCGTCCGAGGATGCCCGCCGCAATCACAAAGCCCAGGATGATCAGCTCGACCCCAAAGAGCAGCAGCGGGATGATAATCACCGCGAACACGACGGCTCCGAGAATGATCGCGAGTGTGGCCGCGAGGTCGTCTGGTCCTCCAATATCGGGTACCGAGAATGCTTCGGCGGTGGCCCTGCCGGCCGGGATCGTGCGCCAGCGCGGGAGACCGCGCGTGACCCAGCGACGCCCGATGCGCCACTCCTCACCGGCTGGGGTGGATGCCGACGTCGACCCGATGAGCATCATCGAACCCACCTTACCCATGATGATCAGTCCATGCAATGAAACCTGTGTAACAACTCGATCGCCTTGGAGACAGGTGAAGGTCGTCTTTTCCCGCCTATGTAGGAGACCTCTCCGGAGAATGGACGTTGAGCCTCAGCGCCAGCGGCACGAGGAGTACCATGACCGTCACGAGCTCTCGCTGAGCGCGTCCACGACGACTCTGACGAAAGGCGAGCATGGGCATCGCAGACAGGCTCAAGGATCTGAAGACGAAGGCCGTGGATGCGACCGCGGAGCACAGCGACAAGATCCACGAAGCGGTCGAGAAGGTCGCAACCACCGCCGACCAGCGCACCGGCGGCAAGTATCACGAGCGCATCCAGCAGGCTGGCGCCAAGGCTGGCAGTTTCGTCGACGGCCTGACGGGCCCAGGGCAGCAGGCCGGAGCGGATGGTTCGAACGAGGCGCCGCCCGAGAGTGCGGCTGCGGCCGCGCCTGCGGATTCGGCGGTGGCGGCCGAGCACAGTGAGCGCACTGACCGTACCTAGCGGTCGATTTATTGCTGTCAAGCGAGTACGATGCCTGCATGGGGAGGCCGTGCTGTGGGGAGGGGCAGCAGCCGACGGACCGGCGTAGGCCGCTCGTGGGTGCGCTGCTCGCGGCCGTTGCGGTGGCGCTAGCGCTCGGCGCCAGCGCGTCCCCTGCGGGCGCGAGCTTGACCGTGACGTCCGCCCAGGGCGTGCACCGCGCTTGCGGCGCTCCGCGTCCTGGCGCCGCGGCGTGCACCGCGCTCAGGCTCGTGTCCGCCCCGATTACAGCTGGGGAAGTCCAGGCGACCGCTGACGCTCGCGCGGCGCGGGTGGCCGCAAAAAGCCCGACATACCTCACTCCCCAGAGCCTGCACACCGCCTACTCGCTGCCGGCCGAAACGCAGTTCTCCTCGACGCAGACGATCGCGGTGATCGACGCGTTCGACGATCCCACCGCGGAAGCCGACCTGGGTGTTTACGACGAAATGTTCGGCCTGCCGGCGTGCACGAGCGCGAACGGCTGCTTTCGCAAGCTCAACGAGCAGGGACTGGCGAGTCCCTTGCCGGCGGAGAACGGAGAATGGGCGAGCGAGATATCGATCGACGTGCAGATGGCTCACGCCATCTGCCAGAACTGCCACGTGCTGCTCGTGGAGGCCAACAGTGAAGAATTCACCGACCTCGGCGCCGCGGTGAACACGGCGGTGAAGGCAGGCGCGACCGAGGTCAGCAACTCCTATGGCGGACCGGAGGAACCAGCCCTCGCGAGCATCTTCTCCGAACTCAACACCAGCTACTACGACCATGCCGGAGTTGTCATAACCGCCAGCTCCGGCGATTGCGGCTACCTCAACGAAGCCTGCTTCAAACAGCTCGCCACCGCGGACTTCCCCGCGGACTCCCCCGACGTGGTCGCCGTCGGCGGGACCACCCTTACCGACCGCACAGAATGGAACAGCAGTGTCTGGGAAGAAGGCGGCAGCGGCTGCAGCCAGATCTTCGCGGCGCCGCCGTGGCAGAGCGCCGTGGCCGACTTCTCGGACACGGGCTGCGGTGGGGAGCGCTCCGTCGCGGACGTCGCGGCGATCGGCAATCCGAACACAGGCGTGGAGATCTACGACAGCACTCCCGAAGCCAGCGGCGAACCGGGCGGCTGGGGCGTATGGGGCGGCACATCGGTGGCCTCGCCGATCGTCGCCGCCGAGTTCGCGCTCGCGGGCGGCTCGCACGGCGTGGCCTTCCCGGCCGCGACCCTCTACTCCCACCTGGGTGATGGCAAAGACCTCTACGACGTTGTGTCGGGCAGCAACGGGGTGTGTGGCGCGAGCATCTCCTGTCAGGCGGCGGTCGGATATGACGGTCCGACGGGCGTGGGAAGCCCCATCGGCCTGGGCGCGTTCTCGACGGCTGGCAGCCCCGCGAACACGTCCCCGCCGGCGATATCGGGGCTCGCGGAAGAGGGGCAGACGCTGACCGCCACGCCTGGCACGTGGACCGACAGCCCTACCGTGACGAGCGAGCAGTGGGAGCGGTGCGGCGCTTCCGGCGGGAGCTGCTCAGCAATCGCCGGCGCGACCACGCAGAAATACGCGCTCACGGCGAGCGACATCGGCTCGACCTTGCGTGTGCAGGAAGTTGCCAGCAACGCCGCCGGCGTGAGCTCTCCCGCGCAGTCTGCGCTGAGCGCCGTGGTCTCCTCGAACGTTCCCAAGCTCGCCGGGTTCACGCCGAGCTCGGGCATCACCGGCAGCACGGTGACGATCCACGGGACGGCGCTGGGCGCGGTCACGAGCGTCAAGTTCGGAGCGCTCGAGGCGCACTTCAACGTCGTGTCCGCGACCGAGGTCGAAGCGGTCGTGCCCGACGGCGCGAGCGCGGGAAAGGTTTCGCTGACCACGCCGGTCGGCAGCGCCCAGAGCAAAAGCAAGTTCGCACCGACGCTGTCGGTGACAGCGTTCTTGCCGCACGCTGGCGGCCCGGGCACGCGCGTCACGATCAAGGGAGTCGGCTTCAGCGCGAGCTCGACCGTGAGCTTCGGCGGCGTGGCCGCGATCGTCGATTCCGCCTCCGCCAAGAAACTCAAGGTGACCGTGCCGGAGGGCGCGCTGTCCGGTGCGATCGCCGTGACGAACGCCACCGCGCCGGCCGGCACGGTGTTCAGCGCCGCCAGCTTCACGCCCTGAGCTCGCGCAGCTCGGATCTACGGTGCGTCGTCGGCCGTGACCGCGAACACGATGTGCCGGCGAGCGAGGCTCAGGTACGGATACAGCTCGACCGGGCCGTCATCCAACGGGGCGATGGTCACGTCGGTGAGCGTTATGAAGTCCCGCTCGGAGGCGTTCAGCACGTCGGACACGCGGCTGCGATAGCCGTCGCGAGCCAACGTCAGCACACCTTCGATGCGGTGGCGCTCGGTCTCGATCCTGATCCGCTCGGTGCGGTGATCGATCCCAGGCTGAGCGCTCTCGCCTGACAGCTCGTCGAAGCTCATGCGCGCATTATCGAGGCTCAGCGGCTGACCGTGTCGCGCTCGACGGGCACATCGCTGCCACGCTCCGCTACAGCACCTGCTCGGGCGTACGCGCGGGCAGGCCCGCGCGGGTGGTGGGCAGGGCGACGATGCGCCCGCTCGCGCTCGGGTGGTTGCGCTCCTCGCGCACGATGTACAGCGGCCGGTGCTTGACCTCGTCGTAGATACGCCCGACGTACTCTCCGATCACGCCCAGCGCGATCAGCTGGATGCCGCCCAGCAGCAGGATCGCGATCGTGATCGAGCCGAAGCCCGGCAGGTAGGAGCCGGCGAAGTGCAGACCGATGACGACGGGGATGGCGACGAACGCGACGCCCGCCGAGAGGATGCCGACATAGGTGGCAAGCTGCAGCGGCAGGTGCGAGAACGACGCGATCGCGTCGAGCGAGAAGCGCAGCATCTTGCGCAGCGTGTACTTCGTCTCGCCGGCGTGGCGCGCGTCGCGCTGGTAGGACACGGCGGTCTGCGTGAAGCCCACCCACACGGTCATGCCGCGCAGGAAACGCGAGCGCTCGGTCATCGCCAGCAGCGCGTTCAGCGCGCGGCGATCGAGCAGGCGGAAGTCGCCGGAGTTGGGCTCCAGGTCTACCTGGGCGAGCTTGTCGAAGAGCTTGTAGAACCACGAGGCGGTGGCCAGCTTGAACGCGGTCTCGCCCTCGCGCTGCTTGCGCACCGCGTAGACCACGTCCGAGCCCTGGCTCCACTGGGCGATCATGTCGCGGATCAGCTCAGGCGGGTCCTGCAGGTCGGCGTCGATCATGGCGACGACGTCGCCGACGGCGTGCTCGAGCCCGGCGGTGAGCGCGGCCTGGTGGCCGAAGTTGCGCGACAGGTGGACCACGCGCACGCGCGGGTCGGTCGCGGCGATGCGGTCGAGCAGCTCGGGCGTGCGGTCGGCGCTGCCATCGTTGACGAGCACCAGCTCGAACTCGTAGTCGGCGACCGCGGCGCAAGCGCGCGCGACGAACTCCTCGACCAGCTCCTCCTCGTCGTAGACGGGCGCGACGACGCTGAGCAGGGCGGGGGTGCGAAGTGGAGTGTCGGGCATGGCTTGGCCTTCCGCGTGAAGCTATTGGGCAGTTTCGGCTTCGATCTTCGACGAAGCGCTTAAGCCGGCACTCAATTTATCGTTCATGCTGTCTCTGAATGCCGTCCGAGCCAACTGACATGCGCAGATCGCCATCCAGCCTAGCGCGACGATCGAGTCGTGTAAACGCGCCGGTGCTGGTCCAGTTCATCAAGTTCGGCATCGTCGGCGTGTCCAACACGCTGCTCACGCTGGTCGTGTACACGGTGCTGTTGAAGGTGTTCGGCGTGTGGTACCTGGCGGCGTCGGCTATCGGCTTCGTCGTCGGCGCCACCAACGGCTTCCTGCTCAACCGCCGCTGGACGTTCCGTGAGCATGTCGGGGACGCGCTCACGCCCGTCCGCTGGGCGATCGTCCAGGGCGCAGGCCTGGGTATCAACGAGGCGCTGCTGTACCTGCTCGTGCACGACGCCAGCCTGGACAAGCTGCTCGCGCAGGTGTGCGCGACCGCCGTGGTCACCGTCACGACATTCTTCGCCAACCGTGCGTGGACGTTCCGCGCGCACCCGCCGGTGGCGGTTGCCGACGGCGAGAGCTAGCCGAAGACGGCGAGCAGCGAGAGGCCCGCGGGTATGCGCCCGCCGTGGGCGATCAGCGCCGCCTCGAGTGCGAGCGGGCGCTCGAGCAGCCAGTTGACCGGAGCCGGGGGGATCCACAGGTCGAGGCTCGTCTCGGTCGTCTTGGCCCTGTTGACGCGGTCTAGCACGCGCAGCACGATCGCCGCGGGCAGCAGCAGCGAGTTGAAGTAGGTGGTGCGAAGCTGCCTCCAGCCGGCCTGCTCGGCGACGCGCTGCAGCGAGCGGCGCGTGTAGCGGCGGTGATGGTGGTTGATTTCGTCGTGGCCGCTCCACAGCCACTGGTACGCGGGCACCGTCACGAGCAGCGCGCCGCCGGGGGCGACCGTGCGGCGCAGCTCGCGCAGGGCGCCGAGGTCGTCCTCGAGGTGCTCGATCACGTCGAGGCTGACCGCCAGGTCGAAGCTGTCGTCGGGGAAGGGCATCTCCAGCACCGAGCCGGAGATCACCTCGCCGGCGTCGCGCTTGCGTGCGAGCTCGACGCTCGTCTCGGAAAGCTCGACGCCCGTCACGCTGCCCAGGCGAGCGAGCTCGATCATGTTGCGCCCGCTGCCGCAGCCAGCATCGAGCACGCGCGCGGGCGTCGGCAGCTCGAGCCCTGCGATCACGCCGTCGAGCACTGTCCGCCGCCCCCGATACCACCAGTGGCGGTCCTCCGCCTGGTGCGTTTGGCGCTCGTAGTCGCGATCCATCCGCGAGCATCTTTCCGAATTGACGCGCTGCGCGCGCTGCGCTCTCTCAGCGACGGCCGCTCACGGCGCCGCGGCGCCCGTGCGCACGGAGTACTCGATCGCGTCCGCTTCGCCCTGCCAGACCGCCACCGCACGGTCGCTGCTGGGGTCGAAAGCGGCGCTCAGGCCGAGCACCGGCGCCGGCGGGGCGACCTGCTCCGGCGGGTCAAACACGGTGCGCTCCTGGCCGGCGTCGAACCCGCGCGCGGCGAAGATCGCCTGGCTGTCCATGTCTGGCTGCCCGAGCGCGCTCGGCGAGGGCTCGGTCCACAGCACGAGCGCGTCGGCCGCCGGTCCCGCCGTCAGGTCCGCGAGCATCGCGTCCGCTTCCCGCGCGGCGATCGTGCCGACGGTGCCAACCCCGTTCAGGTACACCGGCGCCGTGCGCACGACCCAGTGTCCCGCCGCCGAGCCAGCCCACGCGAGCATCACGCTCTCGGAGCTCAGGCGCACGAGGCTGGGAGAGGCCGCGGGCGCGGGCAGCCCGTCGGGGTCGGCGAAGCTCTCCAGCAGCTGTGGAGCGCGGAAGCGCACACCGGTGCCGGAACGGTCTATGTAGACGCTCGTCTGGGCACCGTGCTGCTCGCTCCAGGCGACGATCGCGCGGCGGTCGTCGCTGAGCAGCGCGGCGATGTGCGGGCGCGCGCCGGCTGGCGCGAGCCGCTGCAGAGGTCCCGCGGCGCCATGCTCTGGCACTAAACGCGCGTATATGGCTCCCCCTTGAACCCACGCGGCGAGCACTTCGCTGCGGTAGTCCATGGCGAGCGTGAGCGCCCGTACGAGGCCGGCGCCCGCGGCGACGCGCACGGTGAGGTCGCGCGTGAATTCGTGCGAGAAGAAGCGCTCGACGCGAAGGTCAAATCCCCGCGTGGAGCCGGCTCCGGCGCGTTCCGGAGCAGAAGCGAGCGCGACGTCGCCGAGGTAGGCGGTCGCGAGCGCGGTGGGCGCAGCCGAGCCGCCCGCTGGCGTCGCCGAGCCGCCTGCCGGCGCCAGTGCCGTGAACGGGCCGGCGGCGGCTCCCTGGATCAGCAGCCCCTGCGTCGCCGCGCCCGGCGCCGCGCCGGCGATCACGATCTGCCCGTGCGGGGCGCCGCCTGCCAGCAGCGGGCCATGTGGCGCGATCGGCCTGTGCGCGGCGGTGCGCGGAATCGCTGGTGCGCCCGGTTGATCGCCGGCGCCGATCGCAGCCACGCGCGCGCCTTCTCCGCCGGGGCAGCCGGGCGCGGCGCCCCACACGATTGCGCCCGCTCCCGTCGCATGGCTGGGGCTGTCGCTCGGGAACACCACCTGCGCGGCTGCGCCCGCCGCGCAGGTGCTGAGGACCGCGGGCGCCGACCACGGCGTGGCGCCCGCGGCGACGACGGCGAGCAGCGACGCGAGGTTCAAGAAGCGAGCGCCGCGTGCAGAAAGCTCACGGTGCGCTCCCACGAGGTCTCCGCGTGCGCTTTGTCGTAGGTGCCGAGGCGGTTGGTGTCGTTGAAGAACGCGTGGCCGGCGCCGTCGTAGTAGTGGAAGGTCGTCTCCACACCAGCGTCCTTGAGCTCTGACTCGAGCTTGTTGGAGTCCTCGAGCGGGATGAATTCGTCGGCGGTGCCGAAGTGGCCGAGCACGGGGCCTTTGATCTTCGTGAAGTCCGGCTTGCCGTGGGGCATGACGTAGTAGTAGGTGACGGCGGCGACGATGTTCGGGCAGGTGGCGGCGGCCCAGATCGCGAGGCCCCCGCCGAGGCAGAAGCCGACCGCGCCCACGCGGGGTCCTTCGACGCCGGGCAAGGAGGCGAGATGGTCGGCCGCACCGCACATGTCCTGCTCGACCTGCGCCATCGACATCGCCATCATCTTCTGTTGTGCCTCGTCCGGCTGGGCGGTCGTCTCGCCCCGATACAGGTCGGGCGCGAGCGCGTAGAAGCCCTCCGTTGCGAGCCGATCGCACAGCGAGCGGATGTGCTCGTCAAGGCCCCACCACTCCTGCAGGACGATCACGGCCGGCCCGTTGCCGGCGGGTTCGGCGAGATAGCCGGGTGCGGTGCCGTCGCTTATGGGGAACTCGATGTCGGGCATTTGTGGCTCCTTGGTCCGTGACGGTGGATGGGGCCAGGATATGGTGTCGGCGACAGCCGCACGGTCATTCCTCGGGGGACAACGAAAGGCGACGCAAATGGATGGCGTAAACCACCAGTACCGACTCGCAGCGCGTCCGGTAGGGCTGCCCAAGCCGAGCGACTGGACGTACGTCGAGGAGCCCGTGGCCGAGCCCGGCGAGGGCGAGGTGCTGGTGAAGATCGCGTACGTGTCGCTCGACCCGGCGATGCGCGGCTGGATGAACGAGGGCCGTTCCTACATTCCGCCGGTGGGCATCGGCGAGGTGATGCGCGCGTTCGCGGTCGGCGAGGTGATCGCCTCGAACGACCCCGACGTGGCGGTCGGCGAGCACGTCGGCGGGCTGCTGGGCGTGCAGGAGTACTCGATCGCGCACGGCAAAGGCGTGTTCAAGGTGGACCCCAGCCTCGCGCCGCTGCCGGTGTATCTCGGCGCGCTGGGCATGCCCGGCGTGACGGCGTACTTCGGTCTGCTCGACATCGGGCGCCCCAAGGAGGGCGAGACGGTGCTCGTGTCGGGCGCCGCTGGCGCGGTCGGCGGCCTCGTCGGTCAGATCGCCAAATTGAAGGGCGCTCGTGCGGTGGGGATCGCTGGTGGGCCCGAGAAGTGTGGACACCTGCTCGAAGACCTGGGCTTCGACGCGACGATCGACTACAAGTCGGAGGATCTCGACGCGGCGCTCAGCGAGACGTGCCCGAACGGCGTCGATGTCTATTTCGACAACGTCGGCGGAGAGATCCTCGATGCGGCGCTCGCGCACCTCGCGCGCAACGCGCGCGTCGTGATCTGCGGGGCGATCTCGCAGTACAACAACACCGAACCGGTGCGCGGTCCCTCCAACTACCTCTCGCTGCTGGTCAACCACGCGAGCATGACCGGCTTCGTGATGTCCGACTACCTCGACCGCTACGCGGAGGCGGTGCGCGAGATGGCCGGTTGGCTCGCGTCAGGGCAGCTCGTCTCGCGCGAGGACATCGCGCAGGGCTTGGAGAACTTCCCCGATGTGCTGCTGCGCCTGTTCAGCGGCGAGAACACGGGCAAGCTCGTGCTGGAGATCTAAAGCGAGAGCACGTGCGCGCGGGCGGGGTCGATGCGCCCGTCGAGCAGGTCGAGGTAGGTGCTCTCCAGGGCTTGCGACCCGACGCCGTGAACCACTTGCAGCCAGCCGCTGGCCCACTGCACGTATGGGCGCCACGCGTCGGCCATGCGTCGCTCGAGCGCGTCCGCGCCCCAGTCGGCGGCGCGCTTGGTGATGCGGTCGGGCGCGAAGAAGAACATCGGTCGCGGGCCGGGCAGCGAGTCCGGCACCTGCCCCATGCGGTCGTGATGGGTGGCGCCGACGACCGCCGAATGGGCGAGCTCGTCGCGGTAGTGGTTGTGAACGGCGCCACGTAGCTCGGCGTCGCCGGCCATGTCGACGTACACCGCTCGCCCGTCGGGCAGCGACTCGAGCTCGTCGTAGGCGATCACGTGGTCATACACGCCCAGGGTGCGCGCGAATTCGGCGCTTCTGGAAGACGTCAGGCCGATGACGTCGATCCCCTCGCGTTTGCTCAGCAGGAACGCAAGCGCGCTTGCGGTCTTGCTCGAAGCGCTCGACAGCACGACGGTGTCGGCGCCGAAGAGATCGCTGTCCTCGAGGAAGTCGTCGATCAGAAAGGACGTCAGGAACAGCGGGCGCAGCAGCATCTGCTCGTCCTCACGCTCGGCGTCGTACAGCGGGTCGGCGTCGACGCGCGCGTAGCGGTTGTACGCGCGCGGCAGCGCAGCGCGATGGGCCGAGGCGTCGACGAAGCCCTGCGCGCTCACGTGCGCGGGCTCGACGAGCAGCTCACTCGAGGGCGGCAGATAACCGAACACGCGGGCGCCGGGCTCGAGCTCCGCCACTGAGCTGGCGAGGACCTCCGCGAAGCCCCACACGGGCACGCGCCCCCAGCCGTCCTCGGCGGGGAAGAAGCTCCAGTAGGACATCGCCTCGCCGAAAGTGGCGTAGGTGATGTTGTTGGAGGTGAGGCCGAACGCGTCGACCCTCAGCAGCGCCTGGCCGTGCCCCGGCTCGGGCGCCGGGCGCTCGTCGAAGCGGCAGCGGTGCAGGTCGTCCTTGGCGATCAGGAAGTCCATTGCATGTGCAGCCTATGGGTTGGACTCACGAGCGGTCGCCGAGACCGAGGCGCGCGTCCTCTATCTCCACGACCGTGCGTCCGTGGCCGAGGCGCTCGAGCATGCGCGTCTCACGCAGTGCGGGGCTTCCGGTGGCTGGCGCCATACTTCGGGAGAGTGGACGGGGATGACGTCGCGGAGTTGACAGTGGCCGGCGCGCCTGCGTCGGTGCTGTCTGAGGAGCCTGTCGGTCAGCGCGAAGCGCGCGCGGCTGTCGCGATCGCCGGCGGCCTGTACTTCGTCGGAGCGCTGTTGTGCGCAACCACAGCGCTGCTTCCACACGTCAGCTCGCCGGTCGGCGTGATCGCGGTTGCACTCGATGCGCTGCTGATCGCTGGCGTTCTGCTGTTCGCCGCCGACCGCGGCTGGGGCGGTCTGGGGCTCGCGTGCGTCGCCGAGCTGTGGGGCATTGCGCTCATCGCAGTGTTGTGCGCATCCAGCGGCGGTCCGGACAGTCCGTTCGCGCTGATCTATTTCTTCGCGCTCGGTCACGCCGCCGCTTTTCAACCGCGCGCCCGATTCATCGGTATCTGCGTGGCCGCACTGGCCGCGTTCCTGGCGCCCCTCGCCTACGAACCGCACGTTTCGAGCATGTTCGCAGCAGTGGCGTGCGTCGGGATCGTGCTGGCGCTGCTTGCCTCCGCGGTCGTGCACACCGCGCTCAACCGCCTGCGCGAGCAGCGCCGGCGTATGGAGATCCTGATCGCCGCCACGGCCAAGTTGGACCGATCGCTGGACCCAGCACAGACGCTGCGCACGATCGCGCACATGGCCGTCCCGGACCTCGCGGAGCTGTGCGTGATCGACCTGGTTGACGACAGCGGGTCGGTCAGCGAGACGGTCGCCGCCGCGGTCGACCCTGTGGTCGCCGCGGGGGTCGAGCGCATGCGCAAAGTCTTCCCGCTCGATATGCGCAGCGGCCATCCCGTGGCGCAGGTACTTGCAGGCAGCGTCCCGCGTGTGATCAGCGAGCTCGCGGAGGACGGCGCCCTGGAGCAGGCCGCCCAGAGCGACGAGCATGAGCAGTTCATGCGCGACGTGGGCTATACACGGGCGGCTGTGTTTCCCATGGTCGCCCGCGGTCGAACTCACGGGGCGATTTCGTTCCTGCAGCTTCACGGCAACACCCGTCATGACGGCGATCTGCTGGCCGTCCTGGAGGATCTCGCCGGTCGCGCGGCGATGGCCTTCGACAACGCTCGGCTATACGCAGAGAGGGCGCAGGTTGCGCGTACGTTGCGGCGCAGCCTGATGCCCGCTTCGCTGCCCGCGATCCCAGGGCTCGCGCTCGCGAGCTACTTCCGCCCGAGCGGCCTAGGCAGCGAGCTCGGCGGCGACTTCTATGATGTCTTCGGCGGTCCCGAGAACTGGTGGCTGGTGGTCGGCGACGTGTGCGGCAAGGGAGCCGAGGCGGCCGCGCTCACGGGCTTCCTGCGCCACACCACCGCTGCCTATGCGCGCCTGGGCAGCAGTCCGGGAAGCGTCCTGTCGCAGGTCAATCGCGCGATGCTCGGCCAGGACTTCGACGGACGCTTCGCGACCGCGATCCTTGCCTGCATGCGCCCGCGCGGCTCGCAGGTCCAACTGACGATCGCCCTTGCTGGTCACCCATCCGCGTTGGTGATCAGGGCCGACAGCCACCGGGCCGGCGAGCTGGGAGGCTCCGGTGCGCTGCTGGGGGTGTTCCCCGAGCCCGCGTTTGAGGAGGTCAGCACCGTCCTCGAGCCAGGCGATGCGTTGATGCTCTACACCGACGGGCTGCCAGAGGCCCATGCTCCCACTCGGGTGATCACGCCACAGAACATGATCGAGCAGCTCGAGACCACAGCGCCCACATCTGCCGAGGCCGCGATCGACGCCCTGCTCGCGTTGATAGGCCCTGGCGACAGCCTGCGCGACGACATCGCCATCGTCTCGGCACAGGTGAGCGGCGTTAGCCTCCAAAGGCCGAAGCCAAAGAGCGTGTAGGCACGCGCTCGTACCGGCGAGCGCAACCGCTTTCGCGTGATGGCGGTCGTCGGATGATCGAGCCTGCATCGGATGAGGGGGCTGTATCACTCCTTCCGAGGTTGTCATTGCCGCTGGTTGTCTGCGGACAGTTTGCGCCGTCTCGTGGTTTGAGTTGGCGCCGCCCTTAATGGCCGGGAGTGCTGTCATGTTCAGAGCACTGCCGAGCTGGGCTGCTTCCGACACGCCGGCATCTCACGCATAGCGGCACCTGCCCCACCTGTACCCCGTTCCGGCAATCCTCCCACACGAAGCCTGGATGACCCCGGTCCTCAATCATTCTTGGGTGCTGCGAGTCGCGTCGCGTCCGAGGCGTTAATCCACAACCAGCTTGCCAAACGATCCGGACGTGGTTTCGACCATTGCCTGCGGAATCTCGGGTTTGCGACGCACCATGCAAGAGTCGCGTGATGGCGCCGCTCCGCTCGCGTTAAGACGGTCGTAGAATGCCGAGCCTGTATCGACCGGCAGCTATATCGCTCCGTCCGAGGAGGGCATTGCCGCTGGTTGTCGGCAGTGCGCGCTTGGCGGCCGTCGCGGCGTGGCCTGCGGGCGAAAAGCGTTAGCGGGGCGGCGAGCTTCGATGAGGGCTGCTTGTCGTCCATGGCGAGCATGAGCCTTGCCCTCGCATTGACGCTCGCTCGCGTATGACAGCAGCGGTTATCGCCGCGGTGGGGCGCGCGCCCCATTGGAGGAGCGAGGAGCCGAGGCTGCGACGACTGCTACCTCCGCCCCGACAGAGCAGCAGTATGGCGAGCGGGCGGCGAATCACATTGGTGAAACTTCGGGCGACTCGATCTCGCGGTCGTCGTCCGCTTGGGCGCTTCGTCGCACCAAGTAGACCGCTACGGCGAGCGCAAGGGTCAGGACGCCGAGCAGCCCGAGCTCGAGTAGCGCGTTGGTGAGGGCGCGGCCCCCTGGCGCCAGGCGCTCGAGCTCGGCCGTGATGATGAGAATCCGCCGCACCACAGCGATTAGACCTACGTACAAGAAAGGCTCGACCACGATCTCGCCGCGCTGCACCGCCAGGCGCAGAGTGTGAAGCAGCTCAGCCACGATCAGCGTCAACAAGACGCGATCGAGGAGAACGACACCGATATTCAGCGCGCTCTGATGCGACCTTATCGAGCTGATAAGCCCGCTGACGGTTCCCACGACCACCAGCACGGCCGCCCCAAGCAGTAGCACGCCAACGATGACGTAGAGCGACTCCTCGATCGCCGCAACCGCGGTACGGACTGCCCGCAAGACACGCGGCCGCGGCTCAGCGTGATCCGGCGGCTGACTCATCCTCGACGATCCGCCCTATGGCAACTCGATGCTCACGCACGACAAGATCCCATAGTCCACCGCTCAGAGCCTGCCCGTCGCCGCGCGTCGGGCCCCGTCGAGCGCAGATGGCCACGGGCAGCAGCCGCTATCAACCAATGTGCGCGGGCTCACGCTCGGGGAGGTGCGGAGCGCGCGATAGCGATGTACCAGTAGCCACCAGCGAGGTTCAGCCCACCAACAGCCAGGAAGAAGGTTGCCCATCCGTAAGCGGCGTACGAGAGGCACACGACGCCCGCGGTGGCCGCGACAAAGCCACCGGCAATACGCGTAACCGCAAAGGCGCGGAGGTGGCGGTACTCCCATGGATTGATCAGGCGTTGCATGCCGGGTCGCGGGGGAGATGCCCACCACCCGCGAAGACCTTTCCGAGCGGCGTTGTCGTTGGCTGCGTTCATCGGGGGCGTCCCGCTCATGGCAGCGTGTCGGGCGCTGCGGCGGGCCACTCTCGGTGATCGATCCAGGAGAGGATCGCGCGTGAGTGGGTGATGACCGTTCCATCGGGCAGCTTGAGCACCGGCAGCTTTGTCGCGCCGGTGACTGCACGCAGCTCCTCGCGCGAGCCTTTGCGCAAGAACGGCAATGGGCTGCCGTGGCCGGCTATCACCTTCTGATAGTCGATGCCTGCGCTGCGGAGCGCTTGCTGGACGCGACGGCATGGATGCATGCGCGGGCCGCCGGCGTCGCCGTGGCAGACGAACAGCGTGGGGACCTCGGCCCCCACTTTTGCAGCTTTGTGGTCTGGCGATTCAGGGTTCACGATTCCGTTCGGTGCATTGTTTCGGTGAGCTTGTTGAGCACCGCGGCCCAGCCCGACTCGACGCCGTCGGCAACTGCGGGCATTGCGTCGCGTAGAGCGTCGAGGTGCTCGTGCACGAGCGTGAGCTCCGTGCTGGCGCCGGGCGCTTCGCGCAGCGTAACGGTGAGCCGCGAGTCGAAGACCGGGCCGTCAGTGCGTGCGGGCCCAACGAAGCCCCAGCGCCACACGATCCGTTCTGGCGGGACGAGCTCGAGCAGCTCGCACTCAAAGCCGCCAACGTCGCCGCCGACGTTCTCCTGCCAGATCCGGTAATGGCCGCCGACTCGCTCGTCGACGTCGGCCCGGACGACTTGCATGGCGCCCGGCGCCAACCATCGTTGGAGCAGTTCGGGCTCAAGCCACGCTCTGTAGACGCGCTCGGGCGGCGCGGAGATGTTGCGTTGAAGCCGGACGACTGTCTGCTGTGCGGTCATCGGGATCGTTTCTCCTCGCGAGGGGTTTGCTCGCCACCGAGTAGGGCCTCGAGCGCATCGAGGCGGCGTGGCCAGTGACGCTCGTAGAACTGCAGCCAGGCTGAGGCGGAGGCGAGCGGCGCGGCGTCCAGGTGACACACGTGACGGCGACCGTCGACGGTCTGCCGAACCAGGCCAGCGCGCTCCAGGACCTTGATGTGCTTTGACGCCCCTGCCAACGACATTGCCATGGGTGCAGCGAGCTCGCCGACGGTCATAGCGCGCTCGGCGAGCCGGCCGACGATCTCTCGCCGAGTGCCATGCGCGAGCGCGTGGAACACAGTGTCCATTCCCACAGAATCCTCAACCATATGGTTGAGGATAGCTTCCGCTTGGGGAATCGTCAACCAGATGGTTGAGATTTTTCAACGCCGCCGGCTTCGACCTTCTGGTCCCGGTCGACGGACCGCCGCGTTGTTTGCCGCAGCGGACCGAGCCTCGACTCTGGCACGCATAACGTGACGAGTCATCAGTCTTCCCGTACGAGGTGGAGGCTGTGGCGGAAGGCGAGTTCGATGTGTTCGGTGAGGCCCTCTTCGTTGACGACCTCAACCGCGATGAGATGATCGGTGAGCAGAGCGCCTCGCGGGTCCTCGGGTGTCGTGATCTTCGCCACGGCTGCCCCCGCGGGTGCACACACGAAGCCGCTGTGTCCGCGTACCTGCGCGAGGTTGCTGGATGTGGCGCCGCTTCGGAAGGTCAGCAGGAACCGGGGAGCACCTTCCGTGTTGGCGATGCTCATCGCAGGGCAGCTGGGCGCACGGCCACCGGGTTCCGCGAGCGGCATCTCGTTGACGGCGTGCGCCACAGCCCGAACGGTGCTCGGGTCAGTGGTGATGACGCTGCGCGTCGTGACGTGCGGATGCGATGGTTCTCCGGGATTCAGGGCACGATAAGCCGGTGTGGTGAGCTTCACCTCCAGCCAGCGCGCCGTCGGCGGCACGAGCGACTCGACGGGACGCGTCGGATGCCATGCCACCACCGCATCGACTCGAACCGCATAGCGTCCGGAGCCGTCGAGGACCACCGCGACGAACAGTTGCCGAGGGCCGGCGAGCGCCGACGTCAACGGCACTTCGAGCGTCTCCGACCAGCTTTCGGTCTTCCCGGCAGTCCCGCCCGAGCCGCTGTACTGAACCTTCGGGAACGGCCCCTTCCTGGCGAGGAAGGAAAGCATCGCTTCCGGGCGGTCGCTGGAGGACCAGTACGCATAGCGGTCGACGTCTTTCGGCTCATCGATGTTGATCGGCCGTCCTAGCTCGCGGGCGATGGCTCGTGGCGGCCCGGAGATATGTTGCGTATCAGCAGGGAGCGGCACCGCGGCAAGCAGAGCATCGGCGATGACCGCCGCAGCACGTTCGCTGTAGATCGGCACGCTCGGCTTCGCCTCGGCAGTCCCATCTCGAGCGCTTGCCCCACAACCTCCTACCAACATCACCAGGACGGCGCCGCACAAGCCGAACCTCGCCATCATCCTCCCGCCACGCTTTGCAGCCCCGGCTGTCCCATGTCATTTCCGAGACTACGCACCAAGAGAGTGGGCGGTCAGACGATCCGTCCTCGACCGCCCGCCAGCACGCGTCGGGCGGGCCAAAGCGCTGTCGGCGAACTTCGCGAGATGAAAAATCTCGGGTGGTGTCGATTTTGTCTGGTCTCGTTCGACGTGCGGATAGTGACCACCCCATCTACCACAAGGAGACACTGATGCGTTTCATGGTTCTGGTTCCCGGGAGCCCCGAGTCTGAGGCGGGCGAGATGCCCAGCACGGAGGTTCTGGGGGCGATGACGAAGTACAACGAAGAGCTCGTCAAGTCAGGCGTGATGCTGGCCGGCGAGGGCCTGCACCCGACCTCCAGGGGCGCAAAGGTCCGCTTCGACGGCAGTGAGCGCACCGTGATCGACGGGCCCTTCACGGAGGCCAAGGAGCTCGTCGCGGGCTACTGGGTCTGGGAGTGCGCGTCGCGCGAGGAGGCGATCGAGTGGCTCAAGCGAGCGCCGTTCGGCGGCGGTGTCGAGATCGAGCTGCGCCAGATCTTCGACGCCGAGGACTTCGGCGAGCAGCTGACGCCGGAGCTGCGCGAGGCCAACGAGCGGCTGCGCGAGCAGGCAACCCAGAATTAGGCGCGTGAGCCCGTCGACCACCCATCGTGCGATCGACGCTGTCTGGCGGATCGAGTCGGCCCGGCTGATAGCCGGGCTGACTCGCATCGTGCGCAACGTGGCGGTGGCTGAGGACCTGGCCCAGGATGCGCTCGTCGCCGCACTGGAGCAGTGGCCTGCGTCGGGGATCCCGGACAGGCCGGGCGCGTGGCTGATGGCGACCGCCAAGCGCCGGGGCATCGATGAGCTGCGCCGGCGAGTCACGCTCGAGCGCAAGCGGGAGCTGATCGGGCGGGAGCTGGAGATCCTCCAGCAGCTCGATCACCCCGACTTCGCTGCGCAGGTCGAAGACGTGCAGGACGACGTGCTGCGCCTGATCTTCATGACGTGCCATCCGGTGTTGTCCCGGGAGGCGCGCGTTGCGCTGACGCTGCGTCTGCTCGGCGGCCTGTCGACGCCAGAGATCGCGCGCGCGTTCCTCGTGTCCGAGGGCACGGTCGCACAGCGCATCGTTCGCGCCAAGCGCACGCTCGCCGAGGCGCGCGTGCCTTTTGAGGTCCCCAGTCGCGACGAGCTGAGCGAGCGTCTGTCGGCGGTCCTCGAGGTGATCTACCTGGTGTTCAACGAGGGCTATGCGTCGAGCGCCGGCGAGCACTGGATACGCCCGGCATTGTGCGCGGACGCCCTGCGCGTGGGGAGGATCCTCGCGGCGCTGATGCCCGGTGAGCCCGAGGTCCACGGCCTGCTGGCCCTAATGGAGCTGCAGGCCTCGCGGTTGCGGGCGCGGGTCGGGCCGCGCGGGGAGCCGGTGCTGCTCGCCGATCAGGACCGCGCGCGCTGGGACCATCTACTCGTGCAGCGTGGCCTGGCCGGGTTGCGGCGGGCCGAGGAGCTCAGCGGCGCGCTGGGGCCCTACACGCTGCAGGCCGCGATTGCCGCCTGCCACGCAGCGGCCCGGAGCGTCGAGGAAACCGACTGGCCACGGATCGTCGCGCTGTACGACGCCCTTGCGGCCCTCACCGGCTCCCCGGTCGTGGAGCTCAACCGCGCTGTGGCGGTGACGATGGCCTTCGGCCCCGAGGCCGGACTCGAGCTCGTCGATTCGCTCGCGGATGAGCCCGCGTTGCGCGGCTACCATTTGCTGCCCGGCGTACGCGGCGACATCCTCGTGCGCCTAGGGCGGCTGGCCGAGGCGCGCGAGGAGTTCGAGCGCGCAGCCGACCTGTGCGAGAACGCACGCGAGCGCGAGCTACTGCTCTCGCGCGCGGTCGCGTGTGGCGCACAAGGACCGCCTGCGTCCTGAGCTCGACGCGTGTCCAGCGTCGTAATCACACGCCTGCAGTGGCGCCAGAAGTGCAAGCGGGCAGTCGAGACGCCTGGCTCTCGTCAGGCGGTGGCTGATTGCGACGCCTCCTCATGACGAGCGCCGCGAACATACCAACGAGCAGGAGGAGGATGACGAGGCCGGCGATCAGATGGTGCGACCGGTGAGGTCTCGCAGCCGCCGGGAAGTTGATAATGGCGCGTGCGCTGCGTTCGAGCAGTCCGCTGCGGAGGGTGACCAGCGCGTGCCACGGGCCGTCGGGTATGTGTCTGTCAAGCATGATCGTGATTGGCTCGGTGGCGCCCATCGCCAGGGTTGTACCGAGGTTGGCGGGGAACGGGCCGGCGCTGAGTCCACCGGGGCCGGCCGAGAGCTGCAGAGTGCCGTTCATATCGAGTGCGCGTCCGCCTGTGTTGTGCACGCTCGCGAGGACCTCCGGCTGACCGTCGGATGAGCGTTTGCCGGTGAGCGACTCGATCGTGAACTTCGATGCGGGCGCACCCCCGGGACCGATGGAGAGGTAGAGGCGAATGCCGACCCGGCTGAGCTGGGTGATGCCGCCACCAGCGGGCGCGGAGGAACGCGTCTCGGCCCAGATCACGCCGTACTGTTCCCCGGGGGGCGCGTCGCGAGGAACGGCGATGGTCACGGTGGCGATCGCGTGCTCACGGGGAGGGACGTCGGAGGAGCCAGGAAGAACCGAGGTCCAGGTGGACAATTCATTCGGGGTGTGTGCGGCGGCGCCGGCGAATGCACCCTGGGTGATGACGGCGGCGGCGGGGTACATGACGATGTGCAGGGTTGAGGCCGTCGTGTTGGAGATCTCGATCCGGCGATGGATGGTCATCCCCGGGTGCAGGTGATCGATTATGTAGAGGCGCGCTCTAGGATCGCTGTATGCGCTGACAGGGACTTCGAGCAACTGCACACCCATGCTGCCGACCGGGACTGCTGGCGCCCTCGCGACTTGCGCCGCTGTGGACACGCTGGCTGGCGCTCCCACCGCGGCGGTAAAGACGACGGCTGCTAGGACACGTCGCGTGGCCTGGATGAAGCGCTCGCCCGCCCGTCCGCGCAGATGCGTAGACGACCGAACGCTCATAACTACGACACGGACTGCGTGATCGTTCCGGTGTAGACGCCGGCGGCCATGCCTCCCGCGACGAAGACATTGATCGTGGGGTCCCACGTCGCGGAGTTATCACCCGTGATCCCGGTCGCGGTGACGGCCGCGACGACACCGGTGAGGTTGATCGGATTATTCGCCGTGAAGGTTGCCGTTCCAACCTTCGTGATCGCCCCGGCGGTGTAGCCGACCTCGGCGGCGCCGATCGTCGGGCCCGAGGGCGGCGTGAAGGCCGTTGAGATGACTGTCGCGACCCAGCCGGAGCCCGCGGCGGCAGCGCGCGCGTCGCTGACCTGAACTTCGCCCAACTGGCCGCTGATGGTCCCCCCGACGACAGTGTTTTCCCTTGTGCCAAGATTGCCGGCGGTGACGGGTACGGTGATCGACAGCGCTCCGCCCGTGACGGTCACGGTGGCGGATGTTTCCGCCGCCGAGGCGGGACCGGCGACGCCGAGCGTGAGCATCCCAGCGGCACCGGCCAGCAGCAGGAAGCGCATTCGCGTGCTTGTCATGGTGATCCTATCTCCGCAGCGCAGCGGTGAGGGTATTCTTGACATGCATCGGCGGCCACGGCCAGTCACGACCCTGTAGTTCCCCACATTCGTGCATGTGGACTTTCCGCACCTCATGGGAGCGGTATTCTTTAGCGATGCGCGCGCCAGTCGGCGGGGCACGTTTCTCGCCGAGCATTCCAGGGCGCCCGTCGCCCCTGCATGAAGTCGCGCTGAATCTTCGGCGGACTCCGCGTCAGGATTGCGCGCGCAGCTCCTCCGCCGACGGCACGACGATTGGTCCCTCCGGCGGCTGGGTGAAGCGGATCGGGTTGCCGAACGGATCGCGCAGCGCGCAGTCGGTCCCGTAGAAGCGCTCCGTCGGCTCCTGCGTGAACTCGATGCCCGCAGCCCGCAGGCTCTCGTAGGTACCGCGACAGTCGTCGGTCGCGAAGATCACGCCGCCGCCGGCGGCCCCCTTGGCCACGAGCTCGCGGATCTCCGCGGCGGTGGCGTCGTCGTACGCGGGCGGTCCCGGGAGCATCAGGACCAGCTCGACGTCGGGCTGGTCGGGGAGGTTCAACGTCAGAAAACGCATGACGCCCAAGTCGGCGTCGGTGTGTACGACCATCCCGAGCTTGCCGACGTAGAAGTCGAGCGCCTCGTCCTGGTCGAG
>DASZFY010000008.1:0-67466 GCA_035939335.1 Solirubrobacteraceae bacterium
AGCCCTACAAGCGCGCGCGACGCTGTGATCGCCGCGTCCAGTACGTCCTCGACGGCGATCCTCGAGGAGTCGTTCCGCGTTCTCTCCGAAGATCCTTGCATGCACTAAATATTAGCGTGAGCATTACTTAGTGCCCACACCGGCAACCGGCGTCCTCGTCAACTTGAAAGCGCCTGGAGAGCGACGAGGATGTCGTTGACCTCGGTCCGGCCGGTGTAGTCGGGGTGGATGTCGACGAACCGTACGACGCGGTTGCGGTCGACGATCAGGACGGTCGGCATCGGCAGTACGGTGCCGCCGTCGGCGCGCGTGGCGCGAATGTCGACGCCGAGGTTGCGCTGCGCCGCGAGCCCATCCTCGGAGGGCTCGAATGTGATCCCGAGCGAGGAGGCGAGCTCGGCACCCGTGTCGCTGAGGACGGTGTAGGTCAGCTCGGCCTGCTCTTGCGCGCTGAGCGAGGCGTTCGGCATCTCCGGCGAGATCGCGACGAGACGGGCCGAGTATGCGCCGAGGTGGGGCAGAAGCTCCCGTTGGTAGCTACGAAGCGTGACGTTGCAGTACGGGCACCAGCCGCCCCGGTAGAAGACGATCACAGCAGGACCGCCCACCGTCAGCTCCTTCAGGGTCCGGGCTTGGCCCGTCGCGTCGGACAGCGCGAACGGCGCCAGCGTGTCGCCAACGGACACTGCCCCGGCCGGGACTCCGCCGGCGTCGAGCGCCGCCTGATCGGACTCGAACACAGCGACTACCTCCACGGGCAGCCGGCTGGCGGCGACTGCCTTCACCTCGTTGACCTGCTCGGCGATCGTTGTCATCGCTGTTCGTTCCTTTCGTCGCGCTTGGCCTAGATTGGACCATCTGGTCCACTCAAGGTCGATCCTACCAGATGACTGGACCAGTCAGTCCAATCAGATATAGTCCGCTTTGTGACGAGCGCTCAACCGGCGACCGTGAGAGGACGCGAGACGCGCGAGCGGATCATCCGTGCGGCTGCGCAGCTCGTCGGCGAACGCGGGGTCGCGGGCACGTCACTCGACGACGTCCGCGCCCGAGCACACGCATCCAAGAGCCAGCTCTACCACTACTTCTCCGATCGCGACGACCTCATGCGGTCGGTCGCGCGTGCCGCTAGCGACGACGTGCTCTGCGGACAAGCCGAGCTGTTCGCGCAGCTCGACACGATCGACGGACTGCGCGCCTGGACCGATGCGCTCGTGACCTTCCAGCAGGCACGCCGCGCGAAGGGCGGCTGTCCGATCGGCTCACTCGCCGGACAGCTCGCCGAACGGGACGAGGGCGCTCGCCTCGCGCTCGCCGACGGCCTCGACCGCTGGGAGTCCGCGATCCGCGAAGGACTCCAGCGAATGGCAGCCCGCGGCGAGCTACGGCCCGACGCCGACCCTGGCGCGCTTGCTCAACGCACGCTCGCAGCCGTACAGGGCGGCCTGCTGCTCACCCAGATCCGGCGCGACCCCGACCAGCTTCGCTCGGCCCTGGACGGTGCACTGGACGCGGTCCTCGCCGCGCGCGCCCTGCCCTGATCCTCGGGCCCTCGGCCTCGCGTCCGCTTTCGGCCAGGCGCGGCAGCCTCTCGGCGTGTAACGGATCGGCGGCCGGGAGGACTGAACGGCGTAGACCGACCCCAACTTAGGAGAATCCGATGAATCGACTGACTCGTCACGTCGCTGGTGTGCTCGTGGTGATCGGCATGCTCGCGGGCGGCACAGGAGCCGCGTCCGCGCTGGCGGCGCGCCCAGACTTCCCAGGCTTCGGCCCCCCTGGCCTCGGGCTGCGCCACGCGGTGTTCGTCCAGACGGACGGCCTGAGCGGAAATCAGATCGTCGCCTACGATCGAGCACGCGACGGCGCCTTGACGCAGGTGGGCGTGTACAGCACCGGCGGACTGGGCGGCCAGCTCACCGGCTCGGTCGTCGACCACACAGCCTCGCAGGGCTCGCTCGCATATGACAGCGCCGACAACCTGCTGTTCGCGGTGAACGCCGGCAGCGACACGGTGTCGGTGTTCGCCGTCTTCGGCGATCGCCTGGCGCTGCGCCAGGTGATCAGCTCTGGCGGGGCGTTCCCCGTCAGCGTGACCGCCAGCCGCGGCGCGGTGTACGTCCTGAACGCCGAAGAAGGCGGATCGATCCAGGGCTACGCGGTCGTGTTCGGCCATCTGGTGCTTCTCCCCAGCTCACACCGGTCGCTCGGTCTGACCACCGGCAAGCCGGGCGAACCGGAACAGTTCACTCACACCCCCGGCCAGGTTGCCTTCTCGCCGGACGGCTCGCATCTGATCGTCACGACCAAGGCCGCCGGGCAGTCCATCGAGGTCTTCACGGTCTACCCGTGGGGAGCCCTCTCGCGCAACCCGGTCGTCAACTCCGATGAAACCGTCCCGTTCGGCGTCAGCTTCGACCCGCAGGGCCACCTGCTCGTCGCCGAGGCCGCCGGCGCGCTGGCGAGCTTCCAGCTCAACCAGAGCGGCACGCTCACCGCGCTCGACTCGGTCGAGACCAACCAGGCCGCCACCTGCTGGGTCACCTCGGCAGCGGGCTACTACTACACCTCGAACGCCGGCAGCGCGACGCTGACGGGCTTCCAGGCAACCGGGGGCGGCCAGCTCACGCTGCTGGGCAACACCGCAACCCACCCGGGCACCGTCGATGGCGCCTCCGCCGGGGACTTCCTCTACGTGCAGGGCGGCGGGGAAGGCACCGTGGACGAGCTCCAGGTCCGGGCGGATGGGTCGCTTGAAGAGCTCGGGTCGGTGATCGTCCCGGGTGCCGCGGGCGGCGAGGGCATCGTCGCCACCTGATGAACCCACGTCATGCAGGCTGCGGCGCAGCCGTGTTGGCAGGCGCCGTAGTCTTGCGTGGCGGCACATGAGCTCACACAGCAATGCGCATGCTCTCTCCAGCGTCCCGCCGCGCACGTGGGATTGATCGGCGCGATGGCGCTTGCGCTTTTGCATCGTCGCCCACGGGCCAGCGCGGCCGGCGGGCGAGCCGCGGACGAGGACGCCGAGCTGGTCGCTCGCCTGCGGGCGGGCGACGAGCAGGCGTTCGTGCTGCTGTCCATGCGCCATCACGCCGCCATGCTGCGCCTCGCGTGCGCGTGTGTCTCGAGCACAGCCGTCGCAGAAGAGGTCGTGCAGGACACCTGGCTGGCCGTGCTGCGCGGGCTGGACGGGTTCGCGGGGCGTTCGTCGTTTCGGACCTGGCTGATGACGATCCTCGTCAACCGAGCTAGGAGCACGGGCGTGCGCGAGCATCGAAGCGTGGCCGTCGGCGACGCCGGCCCGGCTGTCGACAGCTCCCGGTTCGACGCCTCCGGGGCGTGGATGTCGCCACCGCAGCACTGGATCGAGGACAGCGAGGACCGCTTGTTCGCGCAGGGGCTGGCGCAGGACATCCAAACCGCCCTGCAAGAGCTCCCGCCGCGCCAGCGCGAGGTCGTGCTGCTGCGCGACGTCGATGGTCTGAGCGGCCAGGAGGTGTGCGAGGTGCTCGATGTCAGCGAAGCCAACCAGAGGGTCCTGCTGCATCGAGGGCGCAGCCGTCTGCGCCAGGCCCTCGAAGCCGAACTGGGGACGGTGTGAGGATGCTGCTGTGGCGCAGGAACGAGCTGGCTTGTCAGGAGATGGTCGAGCTGATCACCGACTACCTGGAGGGGGCGCTCTCGCGCTCGCGGCGCCGGCGCTTCGACGCGCACCTCGCCGGGTGCGAGCACTGTGCTGAGTACCTCGAGCAGATGCGAGCGACGATCCGACTCACCGGGCGCCTTCGCACCGAGGATCTGACTCCCGAGATGCACGACGAGTTCACATCCATATACCGGCGCTGGCGCTCAGAGGGGGACTGAGACTCTCTGAGTGGGCGAGCGGCGCGGCGCCGTGCTGCGTCCGCTTGACAGGTGACCATATAGTCACCTATAATCCCGGGCGTGGACGCGGTGTTCAAAGCCCTCGCAGACCCCACCCGCAGGGATCTGCTCGACGCGCTCTTTGAGCACGACGGGCAGACGCTGGGCGCGCTCGAGCAGGGACTGCCGATGACGCGCTTCGGCGTCATGAAGCACCTGAAGGTGCTCGAGCAGGCGGGACTCGTGATCACCAGGCGGCGGGGCCGCGAGAAGCTGCACTTCCTGAACCCCGTCCCGATCAGGCTCGTCCACGACCGGTGGGTGAGCAAGTACGCCGAGCCCTGGGCGTCCGCGCTCAGCGGCCTCAAGACACGAATCGAGGAGGAAGCCGAGATGGACACTCAGACCAGCAGCGCAAAGCGGCCGTGGACGGCCGCTCCGACGGACAAGGTGTTCGAGATCTACATCAAGACCACGCCCGAGCGGCTGTGGGAGGCGATCACCGACGACCACATGCGACGCAAGTACTCCTTCGGCGTCGGCGTCAGGAGCGACTGGTCGCCCGGGTCACGCATCGAGACCGTCCACCCCGCCGCCGGAATGCCGCTCGGCGATGGCGAGATCCTCGAGATCGACCCGCCGCGGCTGCTCGTGCACAGCTTCACCGCCCTGTGGAGCGATGAGGTCAAGGGCGAAGGCAGCTCGCGCGTGACCTGGGAGATCGAACCCGTCGGCGACTCGTGCCGGCTGACGCTCACCCACGACCAGCTGCGCGAGAACGCCAACAGCGAGCTCTACGGCGGCTGGCCGATGATCCTCTCCGGCCTGAAGACGCTGCTCGAGACCGGCGAGACGCTCACCACGCCCGGCTCGCTGCGCTACGCGCAGGCCGAGCAGCCCACCGCCTGAACGCACGACCGCCCGCCCGGCGACGCGCGCCCGCCACAGCCCGCTCAGCGCGGGCGCGCTCCGTCCTCGATCACCACGCGCACGGTGTGCAGCAGCCGGTCGCTCGCGCCGCGCACGCTCCCGCCCAGCTCGAGCGTGTGCCGCACATACGCAAGCGTGTCCGCTGTCAGGCGCTCGCCGGGGAGCACGTTGGGAATCCCCGGCGGGTACGTCGCCAGCGACTCCGCCGCGATCCGTCCCGCCGCCTGCGCCGCCGGCACCACCTCCTGTGCGCCCAGGTATGCCTCGCGCGGGGTCATCGCCAGCTCCCCCCACGGCGGCGGCGCCGCGAAGCTCGCGCCCGCGCCGCCCGGGTCGAGCCCCACGCGCTCGGCCGCCGTGCGCAGCGCCGCCACCAGCCGCGCCGCCTCCGGCAAGCCGCGCTCGCCCATGCCGAACACCGCCACCAGCACGTTCTGGCCGTACAGCTCCAGGTTGATGTCGCCGATCTCCCGCAGCAGCCGCGCCAGCTCGTAGCCGCTGGCGGCGACGCCGCGCACGTCGATCGCCACGCGCAGCGGGTCATACGCGAACACGCCCGGACGTCCCGCCAGGCGCTCGTCGAGCACGTCCACGCCGTCGATCGCGCGGATCTGCTCGCGCGCCAGCGTCAGCGCCGCCATCGTGCGGCCGAGCAGCTCGCGGCCGTTGACCGCCGCCTGCCGGCGCGCCGCGTCGAGCGACGCGCACAGCAGCGAGTTGGGGCTCGTCGACTCCGTCAGCGTCACCGCGCGGTCGACCGCGTCCTCGCCGATCAGCCGCTCATCCCCGCCGTGGCCGAGATGCAGCATCGCCGACTGACTGAGGCTGCCGACGATCTTGTGCGTGCTCGAGATCACCAGGTCCGCTCCCAGCGACAGCGCGTGCGCGGGCAGTTGCTCGTGGAAGGCCATGTGTGCGCCCCACGCCTCGTCGACGATCAGCGGCACGCCGCGCGCGTGCGCCGCCGCCGCCAGCGCCTCGACGTCCGCGACCGCACCGAAGTACGTCGGCGAGACCACCCACGCGGCCACCGCCGCGGGCGTGTCCGCGAGCGCCCGCTCGAGCGTCGCCGGGCTGAGGCAGTGCGCGATCCCGAGCTCGCCGTCCACCTCCGGCGCCGCGAACGTCGGGCGCATGCCCGACAGCACGAGCGCGTCGATCGTGCTCGAGTGCGCGTTGCGCTGCACCACCACGTCGCGTCCGTAGTGCGCCACCGCCAGCCCCGCCGCGAGGTTCCCCTGCGAGGCGCCGTTCACCAGGAACCACGCGCGCCGCGCCCCCCACGCCTCCGCCGCCAGCCGCTGCGCCTGCTCGAACGGCGTCGGCTCGTCGCCCAGGTCGATGCCGTACGTCAGCGCCGGGATGTCGAGGCTGAGCGCCTGCTCGCCGAAGGCCTCCAGCATCCCGGGGTCCGCGCCGGGGCCGCCCTTGTGACCCGGCACGTGCAGGCGAGCTGGCCTGCGGCGGGCGTACTCGCACAGCGCGTCAAGATACGGCGTCTGCTGCTGGCGCTCGATCGTCACCCGGCGCTCCAAATGTGCCCGAAGTGAGACAAATCTGTGTCAACACTGAGTCTTCTTACCAGTTTGCCTTGTTCGAGACGGGAATCCCGACTAACGTCGTTCACGTTCTGAAAATAGCGGCCCGGCGGTGCGTCAACACCCCGGGCCCGGCACCGAGTTGCTCAGCCTCGATGCCCGTCGATTGTCCCTGAGCGCCGCCTGCGGCGCAGTGCGGGGACGCTCGGCCGGAGTCAAAGCTCGCGCGCTTGGCGCCCTCCCAACGACAGGAGGCCAGATGCCACACGCAGAGCGACACCCGCGAGCCACGCCGTCCGCTCGAGCACCTGACGAGCTCGTGCTCGCGGCGGTCGAGCGCGCCGGGCGCCACCAGGCGCACGGCACGCCCGCGGTCCCCGTGTGGGCGGTCCTCGACCACCTCGCCGTGGCGCCGCGCTCGGCGCTCGCGCGACACGTCCGCGCCCGGCTGGGCGCGATGCAAACCACCGGCTGGCTCGCGCGCTCGCGCCGCCACGGCGTGCCGACGTGGGCGCTCACCGCCGTGGGGCGCAGGCGCCTGCGGCGGGCGCAGCGCACCGGCGAGCTCCCCTCGCTCCCGGAGTCCCCGCAGCACCGCGCGTGGCGTCACGCGCGTACGCTCGCCGCGCAGGAGATCGCGCGCTTTCGCCAGGCGCTGCGCGAGCGCCTCGAGCACGCGGCGCTGGCGCTCGAGGCCGAACCGCCGCCGCACTCCGACGCCTGGCTCGAGCTCGCCGAGGAGCTGCAGCGGGGCTGCCGCCGCCTGGCCTCGGCGAGCCACTGCCTGTACGAGTGGCCCGAGCCCGACGACGCCCGCGCCGACATCGACGAATACATCGAGCCGGCTGACGCGCAGCTCGACGCGACCGAGCGGACGTTGCGCCGCGCACGACGCGCGGGGCGGCGCAACGTGAGGCTGTGGGATGACGGCCCCCGGTGCTAGGAGCCCGTTTCGGCCCGCGCTGAGAGGCCTTTGCTAGTGTGGCCGCGAGGTGTCGAGCTGACTTCCAGGCACGCCGCACCTGAGCCCGGGGGGCATGGTGAGGGCGCGCGGCGCTTTGCGCGGGTGCCGGCGCCGGGGGACCGGTTCGAGGAGTGGGAGATCTCGCTGCACGGGCGGCGGGTGATCTACCGGATCGCCGGCAGCGGCCCGCCGATCGTGCTGATCCACGGCATGCTCAATTCCTCCAGCCACTGGCAGTCGGTCGCGCTTCAGCTGGCGCGCGACCACACGGTCATCGCGCCGGATCTGATCGGGCACGGCGACTCCGCCGCGCCGCGCGGCGACTACTCGCTCGGCGCGCACGCCGCCAGCATCCGCGACCTGCTCGCCGCGATCGGCGTGGACCGCGCGAGCATCGTCGGGCACTCGCTCGGCGGCGGCGTGGCGATGCAGTTCTTCTACCAGTTTCCCCAGCGCGTCGAGCGCCTCGTGCTGATCTCCAGCGGCGGGCTCGGCCAGGAGGTCAGCCCGATGCTGCGCAGCGCCGCGCTGCCCGGCGTCTCCGGACTGCTGTCGCTGACGATCCAGCCGCGCCTGCTCGCCGCGCTCACCGCGACCGGACGTCGCATGCGCGAGCGCGCGCTCGGCGGCGGCGTGTACCTGCAGGCGATCGCCCGCGCGCTGCGCCCACTGGAGAACGCCGACGCGCGCCAGGCGTTCCTCACAACCCTGCGCTCGGTGATCGACGTGCACGGCCAGCGCGTGAGCGCCACCGACCGCCTGTACCTGCTCGAGACGATGCCCACGATGATCGTGTGGGGCGAGCGCGACCACACGATCCCGCTGGAGCATGGCCGCCGCGCGCATGAAGCGATCCCGCACAGCCGCTTCGCCACGCTGCCCGACGCCGCGCACTTCCCGCACCTCGAAGACCCCGACGGCCTCGCGCGGGTGCTGCGCGAGTTCATCGAGCAGACCGAGCCCGGCCGCATCGACGACGCTGACTGGGGCGCCGTGCTCGCACGCCGCTCGCCGCGCGCACGCCGGCGCCACCACGCCGCGGCGTAGCGCGCAGCGGCATTACGTCACGACACGTCGCGTCACGTCACGTCACGTCAGCGTCGGACGCGCCGCGCGCGAGCAGCGGCCAGCGTCAGTCCGACGCGGCCGCCCGCCACGCTGGCGGATACGGCAGCGGGCTGAGCGTCTGCTCGAGCCGCTCGCGCAGATGCTCCAGCGGCGGCGGCAGCGACAGGCCCTCGCCGAGATGGCGCTCGTCCTCGTCGACCGCGAATCCGGGGCCGATCGTCGCGATCTCGAACAGCACGCCGCTCGGCTCCAGGAAGTACACCGATTTGAAGTAGAAGCGATCGATCACCGGGGTCGGCCGTGCGCCCCCGTCGGCCACGAGCGCGCGCCAGCGCTCGAGGTCGTCCATCACCGCCGCGAACGCCACGTGGTGCACCGTGCCGGCGCCCTGCGTGCGGTTGATCTCCGGCGGCGCGGGGTCGTAGGCGTAGAAGCCGCCGCGGCGCTCGCCGCGCACGTCCCAGTGCTCGCCCTCGCCTTTCGTGAAGCCCATCGCCTCGCCGAGCAGGCGCTCGCTGCGAAACGGCGCGTTGCTGTACGCGCGCACGCCCTCAAAGCCCTGCAGCGCGTGCTCGCGCGGGATCTCGGGGGCCTGCGCGCTCAGCGGCTCGTCCTCGCTGGCGCTGAGCACCAGCTCGTGTTCGAGGCCCTCGGGGTCCAGGAACAGCAGGCTGCCCTCGGTCAGCTCGGCGCTGACGCCGTGCGTGGCGAGGCGCTCGCGCCAGAACTCCAGCGCCTGCGCCGAGGACACGCGCCACACGATCCTGTGCACCATCCCCGCGCCCGCCACGCCGCGCGCCGCGCCGGGGTACTCGAAGAACGTCAGGTCCATCCCCGGCGAGCCGTGCTCGTCGCCGTAGAACAGGTGGTACATGTTCGGTTCGTCCTGGTTGACCGTCCGCTTGACCATCCTCAGCCCGAGCACGCCCGTGTAGAACTCGACGTTCGCGCGGGCGTCGCCGGTGATCGCGCTGATGTGGTGGATTCCCTCCAGCTTCATCCGGCCTGCCATTATCGCCGAGTGCAAGATGGATCGCTCATTCCGCGCTTCGGGCGCGCGCGACGCGATCCCGCGCTGGCGGTGCTCGAAGGCCTGCATCCGCTCAAGCACGCGCTGCGCTTCGGCGCGAACGTCCTCGAGGCCGTGACGCGCGACGCAGCCGAGCTCGAGCGTCTGGCCGGCGAGCTAGCGCCCGACCTCAGCGCCCGGCTGGCCGGCCTCGTGCGCGAGATCGAGCCGGCGGTCTTCGACCAGCTCGCTCCGCTCGCGCCGTCCACAGGCGTGATCGCCATCGCCGAGCGCCCATCGGTCGACCTCGCCGCCGTGCTCGCCGACGACCGCCCGGCGCCGGTCGTCGTGCTCGAGGATCCGCGCGACCTCGGCAACCTGGGCGCGTGCGTGCGCGTCGCGGCCGCGGCCGACGCCGCCGGCGTGCTCGCCACCGGCAGCCACGACCCCTGGCATCCCGACGCGCTGCGCGGCGCCGCCGGACTGCACTTCGCCGTGCCCGTCGCCCGCCTGCAGTCGCTCGAGCAGCTGCGCGAGCGCGACCGGCCGCTGCTCGCGATCGACCCCGACGGCGAGCCGCTCGACCCGTCCGAGCTGCCCACGCGCGCGGTGCTCGCGTTCGGCACCGAGCGCCACGGCCTCAGCGGCGAGCTGCTCGAGCGCGCCGACGCGCGCCTGCGCATCCCCATGCGCGCCGGCGTCTCGAGCCTCAACCTCGCCACCTCCGTGTCCGCTGTGCTGTTCGCCTGGCGCCTGTCCGTGGGCCCCGGCTCCCGGCTGAGCTGAGCGCCGCTCAGGCCGCCGCTTCGACTCCGGCCGCCGCTTCGACCCCGTCCAGCAGCAGCCAGTTGCCGCGCAGCGCGTCGCTCGCCAGCGCCACCATCCTGTCGGCCTGCGCCTGCGGATCGTCGGCCTCGGCGATCAGCCGCGCGATCAGCTCGCGTGCCGCGCGCGCGTGCTCCACGTCACGCAGCTCGTGGACACGGAAGTACTCGGTCGCCGGGCCCTCGTCGGTGAAGCCGTAGTGGGCGCTCAGGCCCTCGAGCTTCGTCGTCGAGATCTCCGGCTGGCCCGCCTCGATCGCGTACAGCACAGCCAGATGCTCGAGCAGCGTCTCGCCGGCGCTCCACGCGCGCACGCACGTTCGCGTCTGCGCCAGCTGCGGCTCACCGGTGCGCGTGGCGTCGCCATCGCCGCTCGCCGGCTCGGACGCGAGCGCGTGCTCGAACTGCTCCCACAGCGCCACGTGCGCGGCCTCCTCCTCGGCGTGCACACGCAGCCCCGTCGCGAGCTCCGCCGTCTCGACGTCGGCTGACGCGCACTCGGCGGCGCGCGTCGATGCGTGCGCGAGCGCGCTGACCGCGTGGCGGTACTCGCCGGCGTAGCGCGCGAGCTCGCCGGCGCTCAGCTCACCGGCGCTCCAGCGCTGATAGAACGGGTGCTCGAGCACGTTGATCGAGCCGCGGGCCTCGTCGAGCCTGTCCAGAACGTCCATTGCGCGTTCCCTTCTGTTGGGTTGGTCGGTGGCGGGGGAGAAGGACATTGCACTGTCGCTGCAGAAAGCTACGGAGTTAGCGAGGTCTTCGCGTGCCGGGGGCTGGACCGTTGTCCGGCGGGTGTGCGAGGGTCCAAGCGGGAGTTGACCCGGAGGAGCAAAGGGGGTGGTTTGCGTGGCCATCATCGTCGCCTCGGCGCTCGGCGTAATGGTGTTCGGCGCGCTGCTGGCGGTGGCGCTGGGTCGCGTCGCGGCGCTCGCCGACGAGGATGCCGAGCGGATGCTCCTCGAGCGCGAACAGCGGCCCACTGTCGGTGTGCGCGGGCAGCGCTATGCGGGGTTCGCCCGCGCCCAGTCGACGATCGCGCGCGAGTCGTCGATCACGGAGCCGTCGTCGAGGACGAGGGTGGGAACCCATCGGTTGCCCGTCAGCGCCTGGACCTCGCGGCGTCCGGGCGTCTGGTTGAAGATCCCCGGCAGCACGCCCAGGCCGTAGGACTTCACCACCTCCGGCTCGTGGCCGGCGTCCTTGAGCGCGTGGTAGGCGTTTGCGCACGGGTGCCCGCCGGGGCGCGGCGTGGGGAAGGTGCCCCAGCAGACGTACAGCTTCACGTGACGCTCAGCGTTCCTTCCATCCCGGCCTGGCGGTGGCCGGGGACGGTGCAGTAGAACACGTATTTGCCGGGTTTCAAAGTCAGCGTCAGCGTCTTTGAGCCGCCTTTGAACGTCGGCGTCGCGCCGAGCACCTTGGTGCCTTCGGCGACCGTCACGTTGTGTTCCAGCGGCGACATGTTCGCCATCGTGATCGTCACCGTCCCCGCCTTGGCGCTCAGCTGCTTAGTGTTGTACGCGAGCAGCCCCGACGGGTTGGCGGCGAGCGCGAGCTTGCTGGCGGCTTTGGCGGGCGACGGCGAGCTCGCGGGCGCGGGGGTCCCGGTCGTGGCGGCCGGCGCGCTCGGGGTTGGGGTCGCTGTCGTGGCGGCCGGTTCGCTCGTGGAGCTCACCTGCGCGGGGGACGACACGACGGGGACGGGCGGCAGTTCTTCTGTGTGCGTCGACGTCACGTTGCCCTTTGCGGGCACGCTCGACGTGAGCACCGCGGTGGACACGGCGGCCACGACGAGCACCGCGGTGATCGCCACCACGCCACGCTGGCCTGCGACGCTGCCGGGGAAGTCTGGTTTGCGACCGAGCCCGAGCGACAGCGCCAGCGCCCACGCCACCAGCAGCCCGCCCACGATGTAGAACGGGACTTTGCTCTTCTCCGCCGCGAGGACGGGCGCCAGCTGCAGGGCAAGCGTGTGCACTGGCGCGAGCCTAGCCGATGGGCCCTCCGTATGCTAGGGGCCGCGCGCCGGATTAGGTGGGCGCCGGAAGCGGCGGGTGGGTCAGTCGCCGGCGCCCTGCGTGATGCGCCGGCGCTCGGGCGCCGGCTCGAGTCCCGGCTCCGAACGCGACGCACGCAGCTCGTACTCGCGCCTCACGTTCGCGTCGGCGCCGGCAAGCACGCGGTCGGCCTTGATCGCGTGGCCGATGCTCTCGCCGACGCGGCGCGGCAGCATCGTGACGAGCAGGCTCGTGCGTTTGACCGACTTCGGCACCCACACGTCAACCGTGCCGAACTGCAGCGCCTCGACGATCGCGTCGGCGACTTCGGAGGGCTCGAGGTTGCTCACCCCGCGAACGTCGCCCAGGCCGGAGCCGAGCTCGGTGTTGACGACGGCGGGCATCACGTAGCTGACGTCGATGTGCGCGCCCATCAGCCGCAGCTCGCCGCGCACCGCCTCGCTGAGGCCGACGACGGCGTGCTTGGTGGCCGAGTAAGTGGCGCCGCCGGGCGCGCCGAACTTGCCCGCCTGCGAGGAGATGTTGACGATGTGGCCGCGGTCGCGCGGGAGCATGCGCTCGAGTGCGAGCTTCGTGCCGAGGATCACGCCGTGCAGGTTGATGTCGACCATCCGCCGCGCGGTCAGGTCGTCCTCGTCGATGAAGCGCCCGACCTGCATGATGCCGGCGTTGTTCACGAGCACGTCGAGCGGCCCGAGCTGCTCCTCGGCGCCGTCGAGGAACGCGCCGAACGAGTCGCGGTCGGTCACGTCTAGCTCGAGCGCGACGGCGCTCGGGCCGAGCTCGGAGGCCGTCCGCTGGGCCGCGTGGAAGTCGACGTCGCCGATCGCCACGCGCATGCCCTGGCGCAGCAGCGCCGTCGCGGTCGCGCGCCCGATTCCGCGCGCGGCGCCGGTGATCGCCGCGGTCTGCCCGGCGAGGATGCGGGGCTGCTTGGCCATGATTCTCCTCCTGACGTGGCGGGCCGATGAACTGCTCCGAGCAAAGCTAGCGCTTTGGCCAGGCAGCCAGCATCACGTAGTAGGCTGGACACATGCCGTTCTTCAAGTACGAGGGGCAGCGTCTCGCCTACACGGAGTTCGGCGGCGGCCCCGCGGCGGTGACCCCCGGCGGCGTGCGCGGCAGGACCGCGCGCGGCGCGCCCGCGACCACGCGCCCGCTGATCCTGCTGCACGGGCTGCTGCTCTCGCAGGAGATGCACAGGCCACTGGCCGAAGACCTGGCGGCGCGCGGCAACCGCGTCATCACGCTCGACCTGCTCGGCCACGGACACTCCGATCGCCCGCGCGACATGTGGCGCTACTCGATGGCCGGCTACGGCGAGCAGGTGGTCGCGCTGATGGACCACCTCCACATCGAGCAGGCGGCTGTGATGGGCACCTCGCTCGGCGCAAACGCCGCGCTAGAGGTCGCCGCGCACAGCCCGGAGCGCCTGCGCGGGCTGGTGATCGAGATGCCGGTGCTCGACAACGGCCTGTTGTGGAGCGCGCTGACGTTCACGCCGCTGCTCGTGGCGCTGACGTTCGGCGAGCCGGCGATGAAGCTGCTCGCGCGCACCACGCGCGCGGTGCCGCGGCGCCTGCTGCCGCACTACGGCAACGTGATGCTCGACCTCGTCCGCCAGGAACCGGGCCCGGGCGGGGCGCTGCTGCAGGGCCTGTTCTTCGGGCGGATCGCGCCGCCGCGCAGCGAGCGCGCGACGTTCACCACGCCGACGCTCGTGCTCGGACACCCGCGTGACCCCGTGCACCCCTTCTCCGACGCGGGGATGCTCGCCAAGGAGATGCAGAACGCGCGGCTGCTCGAGGCCCACTCGCTGTTGGAGCTGCGGCTGCAGCCCGAGCGCCTGACGGGCGAGATCGCGGCGTTCCTCGACGAGCTGTGGAGCACGCGCGCGAAACGCGCCGCCAAACCCACGCGCGCCGCCAAACGCGCCACGCGCTAGCTCGCTCGCGGCGCTAGCTACGGCGCGGGGAACAGTTCGACTTCGTTGACGTCCACGTGCCCCGGAGCTTCGGCGGTCCCGAGCGCCGATTGCGGCGCCTGACTGATCCACACGGTGATGAACGTGAACGCTTTGCTCGCGTCGCGCAGCGACATGCGCAGGCGTTTCTTCTTGACGATCCGCGGGGAGCTCAGCGGGATCCACGCCGGGTCGGTGATCGACGTCGGCGCCGTCTGGCCCTCGGCGCCGTAGACCTGGATGCGCATCCCCGGCGTCGAGGTCACGAGCTGCAGCGCGCCGACCCGCTGCTGGTTCTTCATGTCGATCACCAGGCCCTCGGCCATCTTCGGCGCGGTCGCCGGGTTGACCTGGGCGGTCCACGCGGTCGAGGTGTCGCCGTCGATCGCCAGGCTCGGGTCGCCGAAGTTGGCCGCGGGGTAGCCGTACGGGTTGTACGTCTTGGCGGCGTTCGTGTCGAGCAGGATCGCCGCCTGCTGCGATTCTTCGCTCGTTTTTTCGCCGCCCGTGCCCGTGCCGCTCGGCGTCGTGCTCGTGGGCGTCGTCGTCTTGGTTTCCGTCGAAGGCGTGGTGGCGGCTTTTTCAGACGCTTTGGGGGTGACCGCCGAGAGCGGGATTTTCGGCGGTTTGACCGTCCCCAGCGGCAGCGTAGATTTGGCTTTGAGGAGCGTGCCGAGCGCTCCCGGTGTCGTCGGCGTGGCCCCCGGCGTGGTCGGCGTGGTCGTCGTCGGGGCGGGCGCCTGGGCGACGGTCGTGATCACCACGGGCGCCTTGGCGGGGCTTTTGGTCAGCGCCGCGACGGCCGCTGCGGCGGCGCCGAGCACGAGCACCGCGACGACACCGAGGATCGTGGCCGCCGAGCGCCAGCCGGGCGTGCCGAGGCTGCCGGGCGCGCCGGCGCCGCACTCCAGACACCAGTCCTGACCGGGCGCCATCCCATAGCCACAGCGCGCGCATGTGTGCGCGGCCGGCGTAGGCGCAGCGCCGGCCGGCGGCTCCTGCGGAGACCCGTTGGGCCCGTTGGGCGGCGCCTGTTCGTTCGGCGCCGTCTGTTCGGCCTGCGGCTGGGCTGGCGGTGAGTCGGCGAGCGACGTGGCCATCGCCTGTGATTCTACCCTCACACGATGTCGCGGCCCGTCGGTTCGAGCTTCTCGTCCAACTCGAGCTGCCAGTAGTAGCGCGTGAACGTCATGCCCGCGCGAAACTCACCCACGTGCGGCTCGACGCGCTCGCCCGCCGCCATGCGCACGATCAGCTCGGGGTAGCTGCGCCCCGGGAGGGCGGCGTAGGCGGGCGCGGGGAAGGCGCCGCCGAAGCGCGTGTTCACGTCGGTGATCCCCAGCCCGACGTCCGGGTCGCGAAACACCTGGATCGTCGCCGGACCGCACACGCGCAGCTCCTGCATCACCCGCCTGCCCAGCTCGATCAGCTCGTCGTCGTAGACCACCTGGCCCTTGATCGACTCGCCGCCGCGGGACTCGAGCATCGTGCGCGGGATCGCGTTCACGCAGCGCCCGTCGCGGTCGCCGAGGCAGTCGATCGACAGCTCGTCGCCGCCCATCGCGCGCTGGATCATCACCGGCTCGGGCCCCGGCAGGCCCTTCGGGCGCGCGCCGCTCGGCGCGTCCTGCACGTAGTCGATGAAGAAACGCGCCTGCGCGGCGTCGTGCGCGAGGTGGATCGAGCGCGCGCCCGAGCCCCGGCGCGGCTTGACCATCACCGGGTAGTCGAGCGCGTCGAGGTCGTCCTCCGGCAGGACCGTCGGCGGCGAGGGCAGCCCCAGCCGTGTCAGCAGCAGGTGCGCCTCGTACTTGTCGTACGTCGCGCGGGCGACCTCGGCAGACGGAACGAGAGCAGGAAGCCGCTGCTCCTCCAGCGCGCGCGCCAAGATCTCTATATCGAGGTCCGTCAGCGGCAGCACCGCGCCGACGTCGTGCTGCTCGCACAGCTTCGCCAGCGCGGGGACGTAGTCGGGGTCGTCCATCCTGGGGACCGCCACGCGCACGTGCGCCGCGTACTGCGCGGGGGCCAGCGGCGAGGGGTCGGCGACGATCGTCTTGGTGAGCGCGGCGAAGCACGACACGATGTCGTAGCGCTTGCCCGCGCCCGTCAGCAGGATCGCCCGGCTCACAGCTCGCCCTCCCAACCGCCCGCGTGCCCCTTGTACAGGCCCGAGCCGCCCAGCACCATCGCCAGCGTGCGCCACACGATGCGCACGTCGAGCGCGAGCGAGCGGTGCTCGATGTAGTACAGGTCGAGCTCGATCCGCTCCGACCACGGCAGCGACGCGCGGCCGTTCACCTGCGCCCAACCGGTGATGCCGGGCTTCAACGCCAGGCGCCCGCGCTGGCGCTCGCTGTACTGCGCCACCTGCACAGGCAGCGTCGGGCGCGGCCCGATCAGCGACATGTCCCCGCGCAGCACGTTCACCAGGTTCGGCAGCTCATCCAGCGACGTACGGCGCAGGAGGGCGCCTACGCGCGTGATGCGCGCGTCGTTCTCGTTGACCGCCAGGCCCGCGCCTTTGTGCTCCGCGCCGTCCACCATCGTGCGCAGCTTCAGCACGTCGAACTCCGCGCCGTGCAGGCCGCTGCGGCGTTGGCGGTAGATCGCAGGGCCGCGGGTCTCCAGGCGGATGGCCAGCGCGGCTAGCGCCAGGATCGGGGAGCTCAGCGCGACCGCGAGCGCGGACACGACGACATCGACGGTGCGGCGGATCACGGCGGGATTCTCGCAGCGGGCCGGAAAAAGCATCCCAAGCCCGACCTAAGGTCCCCTGGATCAAGGTACACGCGATCATCAGGCTCATCGAAAGGGACGGCTGGCAGCAGGTTCGCCAGACTGGAAATCATCGTCACTTCCGTCATCCGACAAAGCCCGGCGCGGTGGCCGTCGCGGGTCATCCGCGCGATGACTTGCATCCCAAGACACAGGCGAGCATCATGTGGCAGGCAGGACTCAAGAGATGACAGAGGTCGAGCACTATCTGATCCTTATCGAGGGCGGACCGCCGTCGAACTACTCGGCGTGGTCACCGGACGTGCCTGGGTGCGTGGCGACCGGCGCCACGATTGATGGGTGCATCGAAGAGATGCGCGCGGCGCTAGGAGGGCACCTCGAGGTATTGCGGGAGCACAACGAATCGGCCCCTGAACCCTCTGGGCCAGGGGTCTACGTCGAGCGCGCCATCGCGGCGTAGCTCGAATCCGTTCTCACCGCGTTCCCTCAGCCGCTTCCCACGTCGCGTCGGTGCCGTCGCGCAGCCAGTCCCAGAAGCCGGCAGCGAGCGAGGCGGTGGTGAGTACGTAATAGCGGGCGATCAAGAGTGGACGCACCGGCAGTGGACCGGCAAGCGCGGCGCCGAGCAGCAGCGCGAGCTGTAGAGCGAGCGTGACGGTGTACAGAACCCCGGCCCCGCCGATGGCGACGAGCGCAACGTTGGCGCCTAGAGCGAGCACGTGCAGGCCCGCCGTCGAGTAGCGCAGCAGACGGTGCGAGAGGATCATCAGCGCATACCCCGGCGGGTAGCCATGCGGAGAGAGCATGCCGCCGCGCAGGACGATCGGCCAGGTGTGGCTCATCATGCGCCGCTTGCGCGCGAACTCGCCAGCGAGCGAGGGAACCATCTTCTCGCCGGCGCGCGCGGCCGGCACGTACACGGCGCGCATCCCGCGCTTGACGATGTTGAACGGCAGCGACAGGTCGTGGCCCATGACCGGGTCGACGACCACGTAGGAGTCTCGGCGGGTGGCGTAGATCGCGCCGTTGCCTGCGGTGATTGACGACAGGCGCGACTCCAGGGCACGCACGGCGAGCTCATAGCGCCAGTAGACACCCTCCTGATTGGGAGTGCCGCCGGCTGCTCCGCCAGCGACGCCTGAGCGGTCCGCTGCCTGCACGAACCGCACCTGGCCGCAGGCATATCCGACTCGCGGGTCCTCGAACGCGCTCACCAACACGCGCGCGGCATCCGACTCCCACAGCGAGTTTGCATCGGAGAAGGCGACGATCTCGCCGCGCGCCTGCGCAACGGCGGCATCCTGCGCGCGGATCTTGCCGCCGCGCGGGAGCTCGAGCACGAGGTCCGCGCCGGCACGCTCCGCCAGCGCGGCGGTGTCGTCAGCGCAGCCGTCGCACGCGACGATCACCTGCAGGCGCTCGCGGGGATAGTCGAGCGCTAGCGCATTCTCGACCTTCGCCGCGATCACCGACGCCTCGTCGTGGGCCGCCACGATCAGCGACAGGTCTGGCAGGGAAACCGACGATGACGACGTCTTAGGGGCTCCGCCCCCAGGGGGGCTCCGCCGCGTGCGTTTGCGTCCCGCAGCCGACGCACGCGGAAGCACGCGGGCGAGGATCGCGAGCGCCGCGGCATAGCCGAGCTGCGTCCACACGATCAGCCCGGCGGACACCCAGAAGACGATCTCGAGCACCGTTCTCATCGGCTGGGACCAGCAGGCAGCAGGGATTCGTACAGCGCGAGCGTGCGCCGCGCGATCTCAGGCCACGAGTATTCGCCGGCCGCGAGCTCCCGAGCGCGCGCGCCGAGCGCGGCGCGCGCGGGCTCGTCGTCGAGCAGCTCGCGTAGCGCGTCGTGCAGGGCTCCAGCGTCGCCGGCTGGGAAGCTGCGCGCGGCACCGGTGGCGGCGATCTCGGGGAAGCCGCCGACGTCGCTCAGCAGCAGCGGCTTGCCGAACGCAAGCGCCGTGAACAGCACGCCCGACTGGTCGATCTCGCGATATGGCAGCACGACGATGTCGGCGCGGCGAAAGTACGCGGGCAGCTCGTCGTCGCCGATGAAGCGCGGTGCGAAGCGCACGCCCGCCGGCGCTGTGGCGCGCAGCGAGGAGATGTCCATGCGCGGCGCCCCCGCGATCCACAGCTCGGCGTCGTTGATCCCGCGCCAGGCCTCGAGCAGCAGGTCGATCCCCTTGTACGGGCGTATCAGGCCGAAGCACAGCACCACTGGGCGGTCTGTCGCAAACGGCGGCCGTGCGGACGCCCGGGCTACCTCGGCGTCGGCGGCGGGGGGGCCGTCCGCAAGATGCTCGAGCACGCCGTGAGGGATCACGTGCACCCGCTCGGCATCGACGCCCAGCTCGCCAGTCAGCCGCCGCCGTCCGTGCTCGGAGTGCACGACGATCGCGTCGAAACGGTCGTACAGGCGCCGCTGCGCCGCGCGCTGACCCGGCCGCGCCTCGCGCGGGAGGATGTCGTGGGCGGTCAGCACAAGTGGACGCCCGGCGGGCAGCAGGCGACCATCAAGGTGCTGGACGGCAAGCCACTGGAAGTGCACGACGTCGGCCGCGCGCGCGGCGCGGCGGTATCGCAGCATGTCGGGCACGTGCTCGGCGAGCTTGACCGCGCGGCGTGCGCGAGCGTCTGGCACACGAGCGGCCATGCGGTAGAAGAGCTCGCTGCGCGCGTAGCCGTCGGCGGGCGCGACCGGCCCGTGGGCGAAGCGGCTCGTGTAGAGCTCGACGTCCGCGCCGGCGCCGGCCAGCGCGCTGCACAGCGCGTGGTCATACGGCGGCGTGTACGCCGAGGGATCGACGACGTGGACGCGCACGCTGCTCAGAGTCCTGCGAGCGGTGCGACGTAGCGCAGGAACGGATCGATCTCCAGCGGTCGCCCTGTCGCCTGCTCGACCAGCGGGATCGTGTCCAGCCGCCGCCCGTGGCGGTGAACGCGCTCGGCCAGCCAGCGCTGAATCGCCGTCACGTCACCCTGGCGCAGGTCGTCCTCGCGCGAGCCGAGCTCCGCCTCGAGCGTCTCCCACAGCTGCGCCGCGATCAGGCAGCCGAGCGCGTAGCTCGGGAAGTAGCCGAAGGCGCCGGCGCCCCAGTGCACGTCCTGCAGGCAGCCGAGCGCGTCGGAGGGGACCTCCACGCCGAGCAGGCGGCGCATCTGCTCGTTCCAAGCGGCGGGCACGTCGGCGACGGCGAGCTCGCCGTCGATCAGCGCAAGCTCGAGCTCGAAGCGCACGACGATGTGCAGCGGGTAGGTGAGTGGGTCCGCCGCCACGCGCACGAGCGACGGTTCGACGCCCGTGAGCGCCGCGTGCAGCTCGGCCGCGGACACCGAGAAGCCGCCCGCACCGAGCTCCGTCGCGAGCACCTCCGCGAATGCGGGGCTGCGCGCGACGTGGTTCTCCCACAGCTTGCTCTGGGACTCGTGCACCGACATCGACGTGCCGGTGCCGAGGTTGGTGCGGTCGAGCGCGGGGTCGACCTGGCGCTCGTACAGCGCGTGGCCGTACTCATGCAGCGAGCTCAACAGCGACTCGATGTCGCCGTCGCTGTAGCGCGTCGTCACGCGCGAGTCGCCGCGGCCGATCGACGCGGAGAACGGGTGCGCGGAGACGTCCACGCGCCAGCCCGCCTCGTCAACCCCCAGCCGGCGCAGCGTGCTCGTCACGGCCGCCTGCTGCGCGGCGACGGGCACCTCGAGCGTGCGGCGCGGCGAGCGCTCCCGCGCTTCGGCCGCGAGCGGTGGCAGCTGCTGCGCGAGCGCGCCGAACACGCGGCGCAGCTCGTCCGTGCGCAGGCCGAAGTCGAAGTCGCCGAGCAGGCCGTCGTAGCGGCTCTCGCCGTCTTCGGCCACGCACTCCCCGTACGCGCGAGCGAGCTCGACGTTCCTTTCCAGCGCGGGCGCGAACAAGGCGAAGTCATCCGCCTCGCGGGCCTCCTGCCAGCGCTCCTGACCCTCGGCGCTCGCGCGGGCGCGCTCGACGGCGAGCTCTTCAGGAACGCGGCGGGCGCGCTGCCAGTCGCGGCGCGCGAGGCGCACGATGTCGCGCTCGATCTCGCCAAGCTCCGCCGCGCCGTCGGCGCGCTCGATCTCAGCCAGCCACTCGCCGATCTGCTCGCTCGTGGCGCGCTCGTGCGTGAGGCGCGCGAGCGTGCCGAGCTGCTGCGCCCTCCCCTCCCCGGCCTCGGCGGGCATCATCACCAGCTGATCCCAGCCGGCGAGCTCGGCGATCGCGGCCAGGTCCGCGAGCTCGGCCAGGCGCTCACGCAGTCGCTCCATGGCTTGCACAGGCTAGAGGGTATGCGTTCGCCTAGATTTAGGCTCGCGCTGACCGTCTCCGAGATCGAGCTGAGCTACTGCGTGGTCAACACCTCCCAGCGGGAGCTGCTGGTGCGCGGCCTGGACGCGATCGAGCGCGACCGCGCGAGCGTGCCGTTCGCCACCGAGGTGCTGGTACTCGACAACGGCTCGCGCGACGGCTCCACGCAGGCCGCGCGCGAGCACCAGGCCGTGGATGAGACGATCGCTCTGCCGCAGCGCCGCGGCAAGGCGGCCAACGACTCCGAGCTGCTGCGCCGCGCGCGCGGCCGCTACGCGCTGCTGCTCAACGAGGACTCCGAGCTGCGCCCCGGCGCAACGCTCGCGCTGTGGCAGGCGCTGCAGGAGCGTCCGCGGGCGGCGTGTGCGGGCGCGCAGCTGCTTCGCCCGGACGGCAGCGAGCAGGCGTGCGCGTGGCGTTTCCCCACCCCAGCGACAGCGCTCGCCGGCGCGCTGATGCTGCACCGCTGGCTGACGGTGCAGAGCCGCGGCGCGCACACGCGCGAGGTCGACTGGTGCCAATCCTCGGCCCTGCTCGTCAGGCGCGAGGCGGCCGAGCAGATCGGCTACCTCGACCCGGACTTCTTCGTCTACTCCGACGAGGTCGACTTCGCGCGCCGGCTGCGCGACGCGGGCTGGCGTTCGCTGTACGTGCCCGCGGCGCAGGCGATTCACCACGAGCAACTGTCAACCGGCGCCGCGACGGAGCGGCGCATCGTGGAAATGGCGCGCAACCGCGACCTGTACATGCGCAAGCACCACTCCGCCGCCGCCGCGCGCGCCGTGCGCTGGCTGACCGCCTGGAGCTACGCGCTGCGCGCGCTCGCGGCGCTGGCGCTGCCCGGACACGACCCGCGGCGCTACCGGCAGCACGTCACCGCGGCGCTCCACCCCGAGCGCGGCGCCGGCCTACGCGAGGCGGCCGAGGAGTACAACCGCGCCGGCGAGGCGGCTGCAGGCGGCGAGACCGAGCGGCGTTAGCCCTCGGCGAGCTCGGTGACAAGCGCGTCGACGACGCTCGTGTCGAGCTGCATGCCGGCGACCCGGCGTAGCTCCTCGCATGCCTCGCGCGGCGTGCGCGCGGGGCGGTAGGGCCGGTCGGTGACGATCGCGTCGTATGTGTCGCAGGCGGCGATGATGCGCGCGGCGAGCGGGATCTGCTCGCCGGCGAGGCCGTCGGGATAGCCGCCGCCGTCCCAGCGCTCGTGGCTGGCGCGCACCGCGGGGGCCAGGTGGGCGAACGCGTCGATGCGCGCGACGAGCTCGCCGCCGATCGCGGCGTGGCTGCGCATCGTCACCCACTCCTCGTCGGTCAACGGGCCGGGCTTCAGCAGGATCTCGCTGGGGACGGCGACCTTGCCGACGTCGTGCAGCATCGCCGCGTAGCGCACGTCACGCGCGAGGGTGTTCGACAGCGCCATGCGCAGGGCGACGCGCTCGGCGAGCACTGCTACGTCCTCGCCGTGACACGCCGTGTAGTCGTCCTTCGCCTCGACCGTGCTCGTCAGCGCCGCCAGCGTGGTCGTGAACGCGCCCTCCAGGTCCGCCACCAGGCGGGCGCGGTGAACGGCCGCGCCGAAGCTCGTGGCGATCGCCTCGACGAGCACGGTGTCGCTCTCCGCGAGCGCTCCCGGGTCGATGGCCTCGATGTTGAGCACGCCCCACACGGCTCCGTCGACGAGCACGGGCACCGCCAGCTCCGAGCGCGGGTCGGTCTTGGGGTCGCGCACGATGTAGTCGCGATCGGCGCGCGTGTCCGCCACGAGCAGTGTCTGCCCCGAGCGGGCGACCCTGCCGTTGACACCCTCTGAGACCGGCTGCTCGGTGAGCAGGAACTCCGCCATCACCTCCGCCAGCGGACCGCGCCCGGCGACCAGGCGCAGCACGCCATCGTCGTCGAGTCGCTGGATCGCGGCAAGGTAGAAGGCGAACGTCTCGTGCAGCTCGTCGACGACCATCTGCGCCAGCTCCTCGACCTCGTTCTTGCTCGCCAGCCTCGAGGTGAGCCTCGCGGCGAGCCGCAGCTGCTCGCGCAGGTAGGTCACCTCGCCGGTCACCGCCATGCTCTTCACGCGCGCGTCGGCGCGGTGACGGCGAAGCGCCTCCGCGCGGCGCTGGCGCTCCTTGGCACCGGGGCGATGGGCCGGCTTGGCAGTCAGTTCAGCCATGGCTGAGCACACATCGGTCGAGAATGTCGCTTTCTTGAGCCAATAATCGTCTATCTGGCCACACGCCTGCGCGCGTCGGTTAGCAGCCTGCGCGCCTGCGCGAGCTCGTGCGGGTGGAAGAAGCGGCTCAGCGCGAGCGCCGCCGGCACGAGCGCGAGCCACACTGCGCGCAGCGCCAGACCCGCGAGCCCGTGCGTCGGCAGCAGCAGCTCCCCGGAGACGGCCACTCCGGCGAGAATCGCCGCCAGCTTGGCCAGGCGCAGCCATTCGAAGCCGACCCGGAAGAGGCTGCGCGTGAGCAGGTACATGACCGCGAGCATCGCCGTGTACGCGCCGCACAGCGCGATGCCCGCGCCCGCGATGCCGAGTCCGGCGCCGCTGTGGGGCACGAGCAGGACGAGCAGCGCGACGTTGACCGCGAGGCCGGCGGCGCCCGCGGGGAAGTTGCGCGATGTGACGCGCGCGCGGCCGGAGATAGCGACGAACACGAGGTACAGGCCGTACAGCGCCCAGCCGAGCGCCAGCCACGGCAGCGCACGGTAGGCGCCGAAGTACTCGTGCGCAGCGAGCAGCCGCACCATCCAGCGTCCGAGCAGCGCCACCGCGCACACGACCACGCCTGTGGCAAGCGCGTAGTAGGTGGTGACGAGCGAGTACAGCCGCCCAGCCTCCTCGTCGCTCTCGATCGAGTACGCCAGCGGCGGCCACGCATACTGAAAGCCGCGTACGGCGACGAACACTACGGTGGCGAGCTTGATCGCGATCGCGTACTGGCCGGCGGCGCTCTGGGAGAAGATCCTGAACAGGTAGAAGCGGTCGGCCACCTGCAGCGCGTACACGCTCGCGTCCGCCGGCACCGTCGGCAGCCCGAAGCGCAGCATCGCGCGCAGGTCCGCGAACCTGACCCGCAGCGAGACCCGACGGCGCAGCACCCACCACAGCCCGAGTACGACGAACGCGGAGGCGCCGAAGTTGCCGAGCAGCAGGCCGCGCGCGCCCTGATTGGCGAACACGACCAACACGGTCGTGAACACGACGGTCATCGCGACGTTGGCCCCAGACGCGTACACGTACGCGCGCCTGCGTTCGTCCACGCGCAGCTGCGCGTAGGCCATCTCGAGGTTGGTGAACGCCCACAGCCCGAGCACCGCGCAGTCGAACAGCAGCGGGTCTTCGAATTTCAGCACGAGGCGCGACAGCGGCCCGGCGAACACCAGCGCCACGAGCGACGCGAGCGTCGTCGTCCACGCGACGGTGGCGGTCGCAGTGCGCGCGATCCGCTCCCGGCGCGCCTCGTCGTCGTCGTCGAAGTAGAAGCGGATGAACGCTTCGCCGACGCCCGCGCGCAGCAGGATGCTGGCGAGGATCACCGCCGTCAGCAGCGTTTCCGCCGCGCCATAGGCTTTCGGGGGTAGGTGGCGCGTATACAGCGGCAGCGTCAGCAGCGCCAGGCCCTTGGCGAGGATGTCCCCGAACTGGTACGCCGCGCCGGTTGTGACGAGGCGCTTCAGGTAGCCGAGCACGGCTCAGAAGCTACTGGCCGGCGCGCCCGCTTCGAGCACGGTCTCCTGCGCGTCCCCCTCTCCGGCGCCCGTCGCGTCCGCGCGCGCGAGCGCTAGGCCGATCGCCAGCAACAGCCAGGTCGACGGGTCTTCGAGGAAGTCCGCGTACGTCCACGTGTGCAGCACGAGTGCCGCGAAGCACGCCGCCACGGTGATCCGTGGCGGCGAGCGCCCGGCGCCGCGCAACAGGACCACGAAGGTGGCGAGCAGCAGCGCCACGTACAGCGCGAGCCCGACGATCCCCTGCTCGGCGGCGACCGTCACGGGAATCGTGTGCGAGGCCGAGACGGCGTTCGCGGCGCCGGAAGTGCTGTGCCGGAGCTTGTACTCGGTTTCGAAGGAGCCCGGACCGTATCCCTCGAGCGGCCGTTCCGCGAACAGTTCGAGGCCGCCCAGGATCAGGTTGCCGCGGCCGCTGGTGGCGTTGTTCGCCCCACCGCCCGACCCCTTCAGGCCGAAGTGCAGGCTCGAGGGGGCGATCAGCACGAAGGCGCCCGCGAGCGCAAGCACGGCGACCGACACGTACAGCGCTCCTCGCACGCCCCAACGCCACGCGCCGAGCACCGTCAGCCCGAGCACCAGCGCGGCGATGCTCGACTGGGAGAAGCTCGTGACGAGCCCCGCCAGCAGCCACAGAAGTATCGCGCCGCCGATCAGCACGTCGCGCCTGCGCAGGCGGTCGTAGGCGGCGGAGCCGCGTGCGAGCATCGCCGCTGCCAGCGCGACCATCACGAGCGCGAGAAAGCGGCCGTAGATGCTCGGGTCGAAGAACACCGAGTTGACGCGGAAGTAGTTGTCGTACTGGTTGGCGGCGACGACCTTCGGGTTCAGGAACAGCGACTTTCGGTAGTACTCGACGAAGCCCACGCCGGCGAACAGCACCGCGAGCGCCACCGCGACGGCGAGGCAGCGCAGCAGCAGCTGACGGGTCCAGCGCACGTCTCGCAGGATTCCGAACAGCAGCGCGAACGGCACGTAGAAGACGGCGATGTTCTCGGCCGCCTTGGCGCGGTCGCTCGAGTAGAGCGTCTGCAGCGCATACAGGGCGACGGCGGCGAACAGCAGCCATTCGACGCCGCGCGGCGAGCTCCAGAAGGCCAGGCGCGTCGGCTCGGCCCGCACCCGCGGAGCGCGCTCGCGGCCCGCGGCCCGGCCCAGCAGGCGCGGCAGCAGGTAGGTGAGGGTTCCCGCCGCGACGACCAGGTAGAGCGGTATCAGCAGGTTCACCGTCCTGCCACCGGTCGCGATCGGCAGCCGGAAGGGCAGCGCGAAGAGCGCCATCAGCGGAAACGCGTCGGGGTAGCGGCGCATCACCCACACGAGCGCCGCGATCACGACCAGTGCGAGTAGAAGCCCGATCGCGAGCGTGCCAGCGCTCGGCAGGCTGGTCGCGAGCGCGCTCACGGCCTCACCAGGGAGAAGCTGCGCGGCAGCAGCACCTGCCCGTGGTTACGGAGGCTGAGGCTCACCCGGTATTCGCCCGGGGGCGCGATCGCGCCTTCGTTATCGGGCACCGGGATGCTTCGTCCCCCGGGGGTGGTCAGGTAGCCGAAGCGGTGCGCCGTGCCGCGACGGCCGTTCCAGCGCAGCGAGACGTCTTTGTAGCGCGGCGCCGGGAAATCGTGCACGAGCGTGGCGACCGTGTTTCCGTTGGAGTCGATGATCGTCACCGTCACCGGTTCGGCATTGGCGAGCTCAAAGGAGATCTCCTCCAGCTTCGAGTGACTCCTGGGATAGGGAGAGAAGGCGGTCGACAACTTGAACCTGTGCACGGCCGTCGGCGTGTGCTTGAGCCGCTGCGTGATCAGGAACGCCGCGAAGCAGGCGACCACCAGCACGGCGAAGACGATGCCCGCGACCGGGTCGCTCCCCGCCGCACGTGAGCGCGCGCCGTCCGGCGCGCCGTCCACGCCGGCGGGCGACTCGGTCAATCCTCGCCGCCCAGCGCGAAGCGCTCGACGGTGTCCGAGCGCAGCCCTAGCCGCAACGTCTCGAGCGAGAGCACGTCGTCGGGCGCGATGTTGCCGAGGCTGCACTCGGTGCCGAAGCGCTTCAGCAGCCACACCTGCTGGCGCTGCAGCGGCGCGTCGAAGATCAGACGTTCGGGGTCGATTGCGTGTGCGATCTCATCGATCAGCCCCGTGCGCACTTCGCCGTTGGCGCGGTAGATCCCGGCGGTGCCCGACTCGCGCGCCTCGGCGATCACCTTCCACGCGCCGGCGTCCAGGTCGCTTTCGATCTGCTCGACCCAGATGTACGGGGCCATGATGAAGTCGGCGTCCTTGCTGCCCACCTCCGCGAGCACGACGAACTCGCGCGAGAGACGTTCGATCAGCTCGCGCTTGACGGCGGCGTCGAGCGTGATCGTGCCGTCGGAGATCTCGACGTGACGCAGCCCCAGCTCGCGCAGCCATGCGACCAGGCCGTCCACCCGGCCCTGACGGATCGCCACCTCGGTCAGCGTGCCACCCAGCACCACCGGGATGCCGTGGGCCGCGTACAGCTCGAGCTTGGGCTTCAGGTTGGCGCTCACCACCGCGGTGCCCCAGCCGAGCTTGACGATGTCGACGCTGCCCCCAGCGACCTCCAGCATCCCCGCCGCGTCGGCGACCGACAGGCCCCTGTCGATCACGTGGGTGATGCCGTGCTCGCGCGGCTTGGCCGACCGCGCCGGGATGTCGAGGAAGCTGACTATGTGCTCACGCGGCTTTGTCGGCGCCGACGATGACCACCACGTTCGCCGATCCGGCGATCGCGGTCACGGCTGCTTCGATCGGCAGCACGTGCGTCACCGACACCGAGCGAGCGACTGCTTCGGCTTCGGGGCGATGGCCGCTGGCGTACTCGACGACGCTCACCTGGCCGGAGCCGGGGGGTTTCCCGTTCAGCGCCGTGGCCTGCGAGTAGCCGCCCTGCTGCAGCTGGGTGGCGGTCCGATGCGCGAGGCCTTCGGATTCGGTTGCGTTTAGCACCGCGACGTTGGTTTCCGCGGGATTGACCGCCGGCGCCGCGGGCGTCGCCTTGTGCGCCTTGCGGTGCGAGTGCGTGGCGGCCCGCTGGCTCGCCGTCGTCACAGACGTCGTCGGCGCCTTGCCGCCCGAGGAGGAGCCGCCGAGCAACGTGACCGCGAGCGCCGCCACGGCCGCGACCACCACGAGCCCGCCCCCGATCAGCGCGGCAGTCCTCCCAGTTGAGCGTTTGGCGGCGTACACAGAACGCCCTCCCTGCAGCGGCGAGATAGCAGCGGCGCGGCCCGACTGGCTGACGGCCGGCGCAGGGGCGCGTGGATCGGCTCGCGCGGCCATCGCTGGGGCAGCCGGCGCAGGCGGGCGCCTGGCGACGGGTGGACTCGACGGAGCCGGCATCTGCGGCGCGGGCGGGGCTGATGGCGGCGGTGGCTGCTGCGTCGCGGGTGGCTGCGGTGCACCGGGCGTCACCGGTGCGCGTGGCGGGCTGGGCGCGCGGGGAGCTGCTGCCGCTGCGACCCCGGCGGCTGCCGCTGCTGTAGCGGGCGCAGGCGCTCGCGGGTCCACGGCGCCCGGCGGAGCGGCGGCCGCGGGAACGGGGCGGCTCTGCGCCGCTGCGGAGACGGGCGCGCCGACGGGCGCCGACGGCGCGACACCGGGCGGAGCAGTGGGCGCGGGCGGGCGCGTAGCGCCCGGCGTCGCCGCGACTCCCGGCTGTGCAGCGGTGCCAGGCTGGGCCGGCGCAGGCGCGCCGCTCGCGTTGAGCGCCTGGCCGGCGGGAACGACCCCAACCCCTGGGGGAATGGGCGTGGGGAGAACACGCGAGGCGGGACCGGCGGCCGCTGCTGCGGCAGCCGGCGGAATCGGAGACGCGCGCGGCGCCTGTGGCACCGCCTGGACAGCGGGCGCCTGCTGCTGGGCGCGCACCGCGGCGGCGGCGGTGAAGCGCTGCTCGAGCTCGGCGGCGCGCTCGGGCGCCCGGCCGGCCCAATCACGCAGGCGCTTGAACTCCCTCGCCTGGGAGAACACCAGCAGCGACAGCGCCGCGATGCCGACCAGCGCGGCAAACGCCGCGATTGCGCCGATCTTGGTGAACGTGCTCGAGAGCGAGAGCGCGAACGGCAGAAAGCTCATGAATGGGGGGAGTGTACGAGGGGCGCAGGCGCATCGCGGCGGTCGGCGTGCGGACCGCCGCCGTTTTGCACGGCCGCGTCAGGCTCGCCCGCCGGCGCGTCCCTGCGCGCGGCCGACAGCTCGGACACCTTCGCCGCCAGCCCCGCTGCGTCCCCCTCGAGCACCAGCAGGCCGATCTCGGCGAACATCGACTCGACCTCCTCGCTCGCCAATGGCTCGCGTTCGGCCAGCAGGATCTTCTCGGCCGCCGTCGCGCGGCGGCGCTCGTAGCTGTTGAACAGCTCCTCGTGCAGCTTCTCTCCGGGGCGGCGCCCGACGACCTCGATGTCGATGTCGCGGTCCGGATCCAGCCCCGACAGCTCGATCATCGCGCGCGCCAGATCGATGATGCAGACCGGCTCGCCCATGTCGAGCACGAACACCTCGGCGCCGCGACGATCGCGCCCGCCTGAGGCGATGCGCTCGCTGGCGGGACGCGGCGCCTGCGCGCGCGGCTCGGAGGCGAGCGAGCCGGAGCGGATGATCAGCTGCACGGCCTCGGGGATCGTCATGAAGTAGCGGGTCATGCGCTCGTCGGTGACCGTCACCGGACCGCCGCGCTCGATCTGGCGGCGGAAGATCGGCACGACGCTGCCCGAGGACCCAAGCACGTTGCCGAAGCGCACCGCGTTGTAGCGAGTCTGCGGCCAGCGGGCGGCTGCCGCCTCCAGCGCGAACTCTGCGAGCGCCTTGGAGGCGCCCATCACGGTCGCCGGCGCGACCGCCTTGTCGGTCGAGACCAGCACGAAGCGCTCGACCCCCATCTCGCCGGCGACGTGCGCGACGACGCGCGTGCCGATCGCGTTGTTGCGCACCGCCTCGACCGGGTTGGCCTCCATCAGCCCGACGTGCTTGTACGCGGCCGCGTGGAAGACGATCGTCGGCCGGTACTCGGCGAACACCTCGCGCATGCGCTCCTCCTCCTTGCAGTCGGCGAGCACCGCGCCGAGCATCGAGGGCGGCACGTGGCGCTCGTCCTCGAGTTCGCGCTGGATCGAGAAGAGGTTGTCCTCGGCGTGGTCGAGCAGCACGATCCGATGTGGCTCCACGCGCGCGATCTGGCGGCACAGCTCCGAGCCGATCGAGCCGCCGGCGCCGGTCACGAGCACCGTCTCGCCGGCGAGGTAGGCACCGACGCGCTCGAGCTCCATGTGCACCGGCTCGCGCCCGAGCACGTCCTCGACGCGCACCTCGCGCACCTGCCGGGCGAGCGCGCCGCGCGTCTGCAGCAGCTCGAACACGGTCGGCAGCGTGCGCACGGGGATGCCGCGCGTGCGGCACTCGCGCACGATCCGCGCGCGGGTCGATCCGGGGGCGGAGGGGATCGCGATGATCACTTCGTCGGGGTCTGCTTCATCTAGGATGCGCGCGAGGTCGGCTTGCGTGTTGCCGCGGACCCGCAGCCCTTCGATGCGCATGCGCCGCTTGGCGGGGTCATCGTCGAGGAAGCCCACCGGCACCAACCCCAACTCGCGGTTGCGCATGATCTCGCGTGCCACCAGCCGTCCGCCCTCGCCCGCGCCGGCGATCAACACCGCGCGCTGGTCGCGCCGGGGGCTGCGAAAGGCCGCCAGCGGGCGGCGCTCGTAGACGCTGCGCGCGAGCGCGCGCACGCCCACCAGGAACACGAGCGAGAGCAGCCCGAACAGAACGATCACCGTGTTCGGCAGCACGACCGCCACGGCCGTGGTGTGGCCCGCTGGCCCGGCACTCTCGATGTATTGGTGTACCGGGCGAAACACCTCGACGGCGGCGACCGTGAGCAGCACTATCAGCACCACCGCCAGCACCACCGCCTCGTAGTCGCGCTGGCCCGCAAAGCGCCAGCGGCGCTGGTAGACGCGCGTCAGCACGAGCACTGGCAGGCTGCCCGCGAGCACCCACCAGATCGTGTCGGCGCGCAGCTCGGAGTAGTGCGGCCGCAGCTGCGTGGTGAAACGCAGCTCGAAGGCGAGGTAGTACGCGAGCGCGACCAGCGCCCCGTCCACAACGAGTTGCGGCAGCGAGTGACGGTGGAGGGGTAGGGCCGCCGAGCGGATCCGTCGGCGCATTACAGGGGATTGTAAGGACCTACCCCGACTGTCGGCTCCAGGCCACCGGCGCCTCGCGCTGGCCAATCTGCTCCCGGCCGGCGCGGGATTCCTAACCGCGGACGGGCGAGAGCAGCAACTCGACGAGCACGCGCGGGTCGCGGCGCACGCGCACGCCGTCGCCTGCACGCTCGCGCCTGGCGAGGTCCAGGTCCCCGGCGTCGGTGAGCATGCGCAGCCGGCCTTCGTCGATCAGCCGCTCGTCCACGGCCCCCAGCCGTCCCTGGAAGGTGGTGTAGACGGGCGTTCCGAGCGCGACCGCCTCGCGGTTCATGGTGCCTCCCGCCGAGATCACGAGGTCCGCATGGGCGATCAGCGACTGCGCGTCGATCGCGTGCTCGGGGACGACGAAGCCGGGAACGCGCGCCAGCTCCTCACGCTGGGAGGCCACGCGCGGCAGCACGACCGGCTGGGTGCCGTGCTCGGCCGCCGCCTCGCTCAGGCGCGTCAGCACGCGGGCGAACAGGTCGTTCTCGAAGCGGTGGTACAGCGACACCTCGGGTGGCGTGCGCACGACCACGATCGCGCGGGTAGGGTCGAGACCGAGCTGTTCGACCACGCCGGCGTCGGGCTCGAAGTCCGCGAGGTAGTACTCCTCCTTGAGTCCCTCGTACGCGCGCACCTTGCCCTTCGCGCCGTAGCGCTCCAGGCGCTCGGGCGCAATCGCGTCGGGCACGACGACCGCGCGCGCCAGGCGGCAGTTGACGTTGTGCTGGACGCTCGCCCACTCGTAGTCGAACATCGTCGCGCTGGGGATACGCAGGACCGCCGCCGCGACCGTGACGTCGTTGGAGCCGTGGCCAAGGGCCAGGTCGAAGCGTCCGCCGGCGCGGGACTGGGCGAGCGCCCAGCGCACGAGCGCCGCCGAGCGCGACGCGAGCCCCGTGGCCTTTGCGATCAGCCGCTCGCCGCGATGGCGTCCGATCGCGGTGTGCGCGACGCCGAGGCGCTCGCACAGCTCGATCGTCTGGGCGAAATCGCGCGCGGTCACGCGCACGTCGTGGCCGTCGGCGTGCAGGCGCTCGATCACCGGGCGCATCACCAGCACGTGCGGGCTGTTCGTCAGATCGATCCAGACGCGCATATGCAGCCGCACGGTATCCGCAGGGGGACGGTATCGTTGGCCAGCCCATGCTGATCATCGCCTCGATCTCGGAAACGCTCGTCAACGAAACCTCGCACTTCGTCCGCGAAGCCGGGCTGCCTGGGATCTTCGCGCTGATGGCGATCTCGAGCGCGTGCATCCCGGTCCCGTCCGAGGTCGTGATGCTGTTCGCCGGCTTCGCCGTCGCCGACCCCGGCCAGAGCGCCTCGCACCACCACCTGACGATGGTCGGGGTCGTGCTCGCGGGACTGCTGGGCTCGATGGTCGGCTCGTGGGTGGCGTACGCGGTCGGGCGCGGCGGACGCCTGGAGCTGCTGGAACGCCACGGCTCGAAGGTTCACATGGGCCCGGCGCAGATCGAACGCGCCGATCAATGGTTCCAGCGCCACGGCGAGGCGGCGGTGCTGTTTGGACGTCTCGTTCCGTTCGTGCGCGCGTTCGTGTCGCTGCCCGCCGGCGTCGCGAGGATGCCGCTCGGGCGCTTCACGCTGTTCTCGCTGATCGGCACGATCCCGTGGGTGCTCGGCCTGGCGCTCGCTGGGCACGCGCTCGGCGGCAACTGGACGAGCGTGCGCAAGGGCTTCGAGTACGCCGACTACGTGATCGTCGCGCTGATCGTCGTGGGCATTGTCTACGCGCTCGTGCGCCGGCGGCGCGCTCGCCGCCGCCCGGCGGTCGATGCAGCCGGCTGAGGGCACGCTGGCGCCTCGCCACGCGCTGGCGTTGGGCCTGTTGCACGGTCCGGCAGAGCTGCTGCCGATCTCCTCATCGGCGCACACGACCCTGATCCCATGGCTCGCCGGCTGGCCGTACGCGCGACTGAACGGAGAGCTGCGCAAGTCCTTCGAGGTCGCGCTGCACGCGGGCGCGGGCGCGGCGCTCGCGCTGCATCTGCGCCGCGAGCTGCTGCGTGACGCCGCAAGCGTCGACCGGCGGCGCGCTGGCGTGATCGCGCTGTCGCTGGCGCCGGCGGCGCTCGCCGGCCTCGTGCTTGGGGACGCGATCGAGCGGCGCCTGGGCGGCCCGCGCTCGATCGCCGCGGGCCTCGTCGCGGGCGCGGTCGCGATGGCGCTCGCCGACGCGCGAGCTGGCGCCGATGAAGCGACCGGCGCGCGCGCCCAGGACGATGCGAGCGCGCATGACGGGCTCGCGCTCGGGCTGGCGCAGGCGGCGGCGTTGATCCCAGGGGTATCGCGCAACGGCGCCAGTCTCACCGCCGCGCGCGCGCGCGGCTTCGGACGCGACGCCGCGCAGGCGCTCTCGTGGCACGCGGGACTGCCTGTGATCTTCGGCGCGAGCCTGTTGAAGGCCGCGCACATGCGCCGCGCCGGCGTCCCCCGCGAGCAGCGCACGGCCCTGGCGCTCGGCTGCGCGAGCGCGTTCGCGTCGACGCTCGCCAGCGCGCGGCTGCTGGACAGGCGCCTGCGCGAGGGTCAATCGCTGATGCCCTACGCGCTCTACCGCTGCGCGCTCGCCGCGCTCGTCGTCTGGCGCTTGCGCGCACAATAGAGGCGCATGACTGCAATCGGGACCGTGATCGGCGGGCGCTACCGGCTTGACGCCGAGATCGGGCGGGGGGGCATGTCGATGGTCTACCGCGCGTTCGACACCGTGCTCGAACGCCAGGTGGCGATCAAGCTGATGCACCGCGAGATCGCCGCCGATGCCGATCAGCTCGAGCGCTTTCGCAGGGAGGCGCGCTCGGTGGCGCAGCTGAGCCACCCGCACGTGGTCACCGTGATCGACGCCGGCGAGCAGCCCTCAGCGGACGGGCAGCGCCCTGGCGAGACCAACATGGGCACTCCTTACATCGTGCTCGAGTACGTCGACGGCGAGACGCTCAAGGACGTCATCCGCCGCGAGGGCCCGCTCGACATACCGCAGGCGCTCGCCTACGCGATCGAGGTCGCGCGCGCGCTCGGCGCCGCCCACGAACATCAGATCGTGCACCGCGACGTCAAGCCGCACAACATCCTCATCAGCGAGGAAGGCGGCGCCAAGATCACCGACTTCGGGATCGCGCGCACGCTCACCGAGGAAGGGCTGACGATGGCCGGGCGCGTGCTCGGCACGACCGACTACGTCTCCCCCGAGCAGGCGCTCGGGCAGCCCGTCACCGGGCAGTCGGACCTGTACTCGCTAGGCATCGTCCTGTACGAGATGCTCACCGGATCGGTCCCGTTCCACGGCAGCTCGCCGGTGGCTGTGGCGATGAAGCACGTGCGCGAGGAAGTGCCCGACGTGCTGCTGGCGCGGCCCGCGCTGTCTGCCGCGACCGCCGCTGTCGTCGATCGCGCGGTCTCGAAGGACCTCTCGCGCCGCTATCCGGACGCCGCGAGCATGGTCGCTGACCTCGAGGAGGTGCTGGCGCTCGAGGCCTCGCGCTCGGGCCAGGCGACCGGTGAGGTGACCAGCGTGCTGCGCACGCTGCCCGGCTCGGCTCGCCGGCGCCTGCCCTGGCGCATGCGCCATCCGGCGCGCTGGGCTGCCTCGCTGGCGCTGCTGACCGCGATCGCGGCGATCGCGGTGATCCTCGCCCTGGGAGAAGCTCACCGCGGCGCGGGTCCCCCGCCGAACCTCGAATCGCGCGCCGGCCTGGAAGCGGTGCAGCTGGGCCAGGCCGCGGCCCACGACTACAACCCGTTCGGCACCGGACCGGAAAATCGCGACCTGATCGGCAACGTCGTCGATGGCGACCCCAACACCACGTGGAGCACCGAGCAGTACTACGAAGGGACGCTGAAGAAGCCCGGCGGCGTCGGTCTGGGCATCTACCTCGACGCCGCACCGCGGGTGCTCGCCAAGGCGCTCGAAATCCAAACGCCCACCCCGGGCTTCTCAGCACAGGTCTACGTCGCCGACCACATCGACCTCGAACTTCCGTACGGCAACTCGACGCCGCTTAGCGCACGCGGCTGGCAGGGACCGGTGGGAGCGAGCACCGACGCGCACAGCGGCCAACGCATCCCGCTATCGCTGGCGGGCCACCTGCACCGCTACTACCTGGTGTGGCTGACGACGCTCCCACTGGGGATGGAGGCGGCGACGATCGACGAGCTGACGCTGTTCAAGTAGCCCTCGAGCGCTGTGCGCGCCTCTCAGTAGCTGTACGCGCGGTGGCGCTCGTGGCGCACGAGCGCGAGTCGGCAGAGGCGGTCGACGAGCCGCGGGTAGGCGACGCCCGATGCGGCAAGCAGCTTGGCGTACACGCTCGTCGGCGTGAACCCCGGCATCGTGTTCAGCTCGTTGACCAGCACGCGCTCGCCGTCGACGAAGAAGTCCACTCGCGCCAGTCCCTCGCAGCCCGCCGCCTCAAACGCGCCAACCGCCAGCCGCTTGACCTGCTCGCGTGCGCTCGCGGAGATCCGCGCGGGGACCCTCAACTCCATGCCGCCGGGCGAGTACTTCGCGCCGAAGTCGTAGAACTCCCCCGAGAACACGATCTCGCCCGGCTCCGATGCGAGCGCCGGCTCGTCGCTTTCGACTGCGTCGTCGTCGCCCGCGAGCGTGCCGAGCACCCCGCACTCGACCTCCACCCCCGGTGCCGCTGCCTCGACGATCGCCAGGGGGTCGTAGGCAAAGGCCTCCTGCAGCGCATCGCCGATCTGCTCCTCGGCGCTGACCTTGACGATCCCGACCGAGGAGCCCAGGTGCGCGGGCTTGACGAACACGGGCAGGCCGAGTGCCGTGATCCGTGCGATCTCAGCCAGTGCGTGCTCGCGCGAGCGTTCGAAGCGCTCCGCGCGCACGCCGACGTAATCCACCTGCGGCACCCCCGCGGCGGACATCAGCTGCTTGAACAGCACCTTGTCCAGGGACACCGCCGACGCGGCCACGCCCGCGCCCACATAGGCGACGTCGAGCGTCTCCAAGAGGCCCTGCACCGTTCCGTCCTCGCCGAACGGGCCATGCAGGACGGGGAAGGCGACGTCCACGCCGAGCAGCCCGCCAGCTGGCGTCACGCTCAGCGGCTGTCCGTCGTGGCGCCACACGCCGTCGCGGCCGATCTCCACCCACACGACGTCGTGTCCGGCGCTGCGCAGCCCGTCGCGCACGGCCGCGCCTGAGGACAGCGACACGTCGTGCTCGGAGGAGCGCCCGCCCGCGAGCACGGCCACGGTCAGCGGCGCGCTGTACGCGGAGCTGACGATCTCGCCGTCACTCCTCATCCGGTGGAGGGCGTGGCTGGGGCCGGCGGCGTGGTCGTTGTGGTCGTCGGCGTGGTCGTGGTGGTCGTCGTGGTTGTCGGCGTCGCGAGCACGCCTACGCCGATCGTAACCGTCGCGCCCTTGCGTGCGTGCGTGGCGCCAGCTGGGCTCTGTTCCAGGACCACGCCCACCTGGGACTGTTCGGTGGTCGTGTGCGGCTGCGTCGTGACCTTGAAGCCCACGTGCCTGAGCGCCGCTACCGCCGCCGCCTGCGCCGCGCCGACCACGTTCGGGACGGCGACTTCCTTCGGGGCCTGCGCGACCGTCAGGTTGACCTTGTTGCCGGCGTGCGCGGAGGCGGCGCTGGCGGGCGACTGCGCGAGCACGGTGCCGGGCGCCTGCGTGCTCGAGACCCGTTTGGTGACCGTTCCCACGGCGAGTTCGGCGTTAGTGAGCGTCGCTTCGGCCGCTTCGAGCGTCTGCCCGACCACGTCTGGCACGCGCACCGGCGCGGGCCCGCTGGAGACGAGCAGCGTCACGAGGTGGCCTTCCTGCACCTCGGTTTCCGCGGGCGGTTCGGTGCCGATCACGAGACCCGCCGCGACCGTCTTGGATGGCTCGCTCTTTGTCGTCGTCTTGAGGCCCGCTTTGTGCAGCTCCGCCTCCGCACGGGCGACTGAAACGCCGGCGACGTTCATCAGCGAGGAGCTCGCGGGGCCCTCCGAGACGACGATGTTGACGCGCGATTCCTTCTTGACCACGCTCGCCGCAGCCGGCGACTGGCTGATAACGAGCCCACTGGGGACCTTCACGCTCGAGTGCAGTGACGGCACCGGGTCAAGGCTCGCGGCACGCAGCGCCGCGCCGGCCGCCTGTTCGGTCTCGCCCGTCACCTGCGGGACCGTGACGGTCTGGTTGGACTGCGTCAACACCAGCGCCAGCGCCGCGAGGCCCACGACCAGGACGATCGCAAGCGCCCACAGCATGCCGCGCTGCCTGCGCCGGCGGCGCTCCTCCTCCGTCGCGGGCGCGCTCTCCAGCTCGTACTGTCCGGTCCCGGGCGCCGCGAGCAGCAGCGACCCGGCGCCCGCGTATGCGGCGGCTGCGGTTGCGGCTGCGGCCGGCGCGCTGCGAATGGCGTGGCCGTCGGCGGCTGCGCCAGTCGCGTCGGCGTGCGGCGCCGGCAACGCCTGTCGCTCGTACTCGAGCGCGGCGATCAGCTCGTCGGCGTCCGCATAGCGCTGTGCCGGGTCCTTCGCGAGCACCCGCAGCACGATCGCGTCGAGCGACGGCGGCAGGCCCGGCCGCAGCGCGCTCGGCGGTTGCGGCACGGCCGAGACCTGCTTGAAGGCGATCGCCACGGCGGTCTCGCCCTCGAACGGGACCACGCCGGTCAGCAGCTCGTACAGGATCACACCGACCGAATACAGGTCCGACGCGGCGCTGACCGCGAGCCCCTGCGCCTGCTCGGGGGAGAGGTATTGGGCGGTCCCCATGATCGAGCCCGTGAGCGTCATATCCGAGGCGCCCGCGCGGGCGATGCCGAAGTCGGTCACCCGCGCGCGGCCCTCTTCGTCGAGGATCACGTTGTGAGGCTTCAGGTCGCGGTGGATCACGCCGCGCCTGTGTGCGAAGCGCGCCGCGCGCAGGATCTGCACGACGATCTCGATCGCGCTGGCCGGGTCGAGCGCGCCCTGTTCGCGCACGATCGCCTTCAGCGTGCGCCCGGCGACGTACTCCATCGCGATGTAATAGGTGCCGTTCCACTCGCCGCGGTCGAAGATCGCCACGATGTTCGGGTGTGACAGCGCCGCCGCGCTCGAGGCCTCGCGCCGAAAGCGCTCGACGAACTCCTGGTCTTCGGCGAAGTGGTGGTGCAGCACCTTTACAGCCACTTGTCTGCCCAGGAGCTGGTCCTGCGCGAGGTACACGTCAGCCATGCCTCCCGAGCCCAGGCGCGAGATCACCCTGTAGCGACCGTCGATGATCGTCTCCGGGTCGATCACTTGAGCAGGCTTTCGATCACGGCCCTGGCGACGGGCGCGGCGAACGTCGCGCCTTCGCCGGGAACGGCCTTGAGCGTCACCGCGACCGCGACCTTGGGGTCGGCCGCGGGCGCGAACGCGACGAACCACACGTTGTTGATCGCGTTGCCGAACTGCGTCTCCGCAGTGCCGGTCTTGCCCGCCACCTGCACGCCCGGTATCTGCGCGGCGGTGCCGGTGCCTTCCTTGACGACCGCTTCCATCATCGTGGTGACCGCCGCGGCGGTCGACGGTTTCATCACAACCGACTGCACGCGCGGGGAGATCGTCTGCACGGTTTGCCCTTCTGCGTTGACGATGCGCTGCGTCAGGTGCGGCACCATCAGCGTGCCGTGATTGGCGACCGCGGCGGCGACCTCGGCCATCTGCAACGGCGTCACTTCGAGTTTGTCCTGGCCGATGCCCATGCGCCCGACGTCGACCTGTTCGCTGGTCGGCGCGACGATCCGTTCGCCTTCGTGCTCGCCGCTCGCGGACATCTCTTCTGCGGGGTAGTCGAGCTGCGGCTTGCGGTCGAAGCCGAAGCGTTCCATGTAGCGGCCGAGCGTGCGCTTGCCGACGTGCTCGGCTACCTGCGCGTACACGGTGTTGACTGAGTGTGCGAGCGCGTAGGTGAGCGTGATCGGTCCGAAATTCTCGTTGTTGTCGTTTTTCAGCGGCACCCCAGAGATCAAGACTTCGTTGCGACCCACGACTGTCGATTCCGACGTGTAGGCGCCGGTGTCGATCGCGGCGGTGGCCGTCACGATCTTGAAGGTGGAGCCGGGTGCGTAGCCGAACTGGGTGGCGCGGTTGACTTCCGACTTGGTCGGGTGGCTCCCGGTCATTTCGCGTGCCTGCGCGGCTTTGGCCGTTTCCGAGCGCAATGCGTTGGGGTCGTAGCTGGGCTTTGAGGCCATCACCTCGACGGCGCCGGTGCGCGGGTCAAGCGCGACGACCGCCCCTTGGTGTTCGCCGAGCGCCGCCAAGGCGGTGCGCTGCGCGCTTGGGTTCAGCGTCGTGACGACCTTCTCGCCACTCGGTTCCTTGCCCTGCAGCTGATCGAGCACACTCTGCAGGTTGTCCGGACTCTGGCCGTTCAGTTCCTTGGTGCGGTAGCGCTCCAGGCCCGCGCTGCCGATGTCGGGGTCGAGATAGTCGAAGCCGATCGGCGCGGCAAACAGTTCTCCGGTCGGGTAGATGCGGTGGTAGACGCCTTCGGCGCCGCGCACGCTGCGCGCCAAGACCGCCCCGTTCGCCGCGGTGATCGGCCCGCGGTCGATCCGCTCCTGCTCGAGCAGCATGCGTTTGTTCAATGGGTTTTCGCGCAGCGATGACGCTTCGAAGACGGTCCAGCGCGACGTGAACGCGACGAGCAGCGCGAACAGCACGGCGACCAGCCCGAACAGGCGAACGATCGGTCGGTTCACAGTGCCGGCCTCATTCGAGCTGTTCCAGTTCGAGGCTTCTGATCAGCGCCGCGGCGTCACCTTCCGAGCGCAACGAGTGATCGAGCAGCGTGTGCCGTTTTTCGGCGCTGAGCGTCGAGGCGCTGACGCCGGAGACGTACTGGCTGTTGTACAGGTCGATGTTGCCGGGAAGCTGGTAGGGCACCCCCTCGAACATCGTCACGAGACCCCGGCTGTTGGTCCCGATGAAATACACCGACTGCAGCGCCAGGTAGCCGGCCGAGCCGAGCACGCCCAGCACCACGAGCACGAACGCGATCGCGCCCGCGTGCCGTATCCGCCGCCGCCGGCGGGGCGGCTGCGCAGAGGGGACAGCCGCGCGCGGCGTGCGCCGCCGGCGCTGCTGCGGCGCGGCGGTGGTGGCCGGCGCGTGCGTCATCGTCGCGCCGTCGGGCGAGTGCTGCGCGGCGGGTACAGACGGGACCCCGGCCATCGTGGTCCCGTCCGCTACCGGCGCGGGCGCTCCGGGCCGCACCTCCTCCAGACGCAGCAGCACGACCGTGACATTGTCCCGTCCACCGGCCTCGTTGGCCGCCGCGATCAGCGCCTCGCCGGCGTCGCGCAGCCGCGAATGGGCGAGCAGCGTCGCCGCGATCTGATCCTCGCCGATCATCGTCGTCAGGCCGTCGCTGCACAGCAGGTACACGTCGCCGGCGCGGGCGCGGAAGGAGCGCGTGTCGACCTCCACCGCCCCCTCGGGCCCGAGCGCGCGCGTGATCACCGAGCGCTGCGGATGCTCGACCGCTTCCTCGGGCGTGAGCCGCCCCTGGCGTATGAGCTCGTCGACGAGCGAGTGGTCGTCGGTCAGGCGCAGCAGCTCGGAGTCGCGCAGGCAGTACGCGCGGCTGTCGCCGACGTGCGCGATCGCGACATCCTGCTCGCCGACGTACACGGCGGTGAGCGTCGTGCCCATGCCGGCCTGCTCGGCGTTGGCGTGCGAGAGCTCGTGGATGCGCGCGTTGGCGGCGCGCGCGAGCTCCGCAAGCTCGAGCTCGGGATGCGAGGCGTCGGACAGGCCCTGCTGGAAGGACTCGACGGCGATCCGCGAGGCGACCTCTCCGGCCTGCGCGCCGCCCATGCCGTCGGCGACCACGAACAGCGGCGCGCGCGCGAGCAGCGAATCCTCGTTGGCCCGTCGCTGGCGACCGGTGTCGCTGCCGGCGTATTGCTCTGCCACGCGCAGCATCTCAGTCGACCTCGAACGTGAACTCGCTGTCGCCGATCCGCACACGGTCCCCGGGGTGCAGCGGCCTGGGGGTCTGCAGCAGCTCCTCGTTGAGGTAGGTGCCGTTGGTCGAGCCGAGGTCTTCGATGACGACTATGTTGCCCTGCTCGTACACGCGCGCGTGGCGTGAGGAGGCAAACGGATCCTCGAGCCTGATCTCCGCGTGCTCGCCGCGGCCGAGCACGATGTCGCCGTCGAGGTCGTAGATCATCCCGGGGTCATGCCCTGGAGCGCGGTCGATCACCAGCCGCGGCGAGCGCGTAGCGAGCGCCGCGCTGCCAAGCGCCGAGGCAGAGTACATGCCGGTGGCGTCTTGCGGGATCGGGTCAGCGGGGCCCTCGGTGGCTGCGGCGCTCGATTGGCGTTCGGTCGCGGGGGTCCCGCGAAGGTCTCGGCGTACGCTGCGCGCGACCCACAGCAGGAACAGGTACATGACGACCACGAAGCCGAACTTCAGGGCCACCGATACGGGCGCGAGCGAGCTCATGAGACTTCGAAGACGATCTCCGTCGAGCCGAGCTCGACGCGATCCCCGGGCGCCAGCGCTTGCACGCCGCGCACCTCCGCGCCGTTGACGCGCACGCCGTTGGTCGAGCCGAGGTCAGCGACCGTCCAGCCGTCGGGTCCCGGGCGGATCTCGGCGTGGCGGCGCGAGATGCCGGCGTCATCGAGGACCACGTCGCAGTCACGGCTGCGTCCGATCGTCCCGCCGCCGCTCGGCACGAGCAGCCGCCGGCCGCCGACAGCCAGCAGCGCGCGCTGGGGAACGCGACGCGCCTGCGCATCTTCGACCGGCGCACGCAGGCGCGCGGAGCTGCTGTAGATCATCGTTTCGCCGTGCTGGTCTCGCTCGATCGGGGGGGCAGCCGGCGCGGGATGAGCTGGCACCGGTGGCGCGGGGGGCATTGGCGCGGGCGGGGCCGGGGCGGGAGGTGCTGGAGCCGGCGCGGGCCGAGCAGCGGAGGACGCGGGCGGGGCCGGGGCGACAGGCCCGGGCGGCGCAGGCTCCTCGCCGGGGGGTCGCGTCAAACGGGCCTGGATGCCGAATTCGCCGAGCGACAGCCGCTCGTCGGTATGGAAGGAGATGTGCGGCTGCGAGGCCATGATCAGATCCTCGCGGCGTGCGTGCTCGAGCAGATACGCGCACAGCTCGTCGATGACCTCGTGCTCGACGCCGTCGTAGCGCTCGCGGTCGGCCGGCGAGAGCCACACGGCGTACTCGTTGGGCACATATACGCGCGAGACCGACACAGTGCGGTGGGCGTCCATCTCGCGTGCGAGCTTGCGAGCGAGCTCGATCGGGCGCACCTCGGTGCGGAACAGCCGTCCGAAGGTGCCCTCGACGAGGCTTGAGATCATGTTCTCGACGCTCTTGAGCGGGTTCATCGGGGTATGGGTGGGCACAGGCCTTGGTCAATCTCAGCGCATTGGCCGGCGACCGGGAGCCATGCTACGCACCCGCGCTCAGACAGGGCCGCGCAGGGCGCGCGCGGCAACCGCCACGAGCGCGCCGAGGACGGCCCCCAGCACCGCGCCGCGCGGGCTGGGGTGCGCCGCGTGGGCGCTCAGGCCCGCATCCAGCTCTGGCGCGGCGGCGGCGAGCGCGGCCGACCAGACGGTGACCGCGACGACGTCGCGCACGGCGCTGCTACCGCGCACGATCCACGGCAGCACAACAGCGGCGACGCCCCAAAGCAGCGCTCCCAAGAGCACGCCGAGCGCGAGCCGCGGCGCGATCACGTGCGTGGCGGCGAGGCTCAGCGATCCCTCCCACGCTGCCCGTGGCGGCGTCGCCGCGGGCGCGCGCAGCCACAGGTCGCGGTTGAGCAGCGGCCCAGCAAGCGCCAGCCACCAATAACCGAGCACGCCGAGTCCGGCGCGGTCGCGCCAGCGCGACGCCTGCCCCGCGATCGCGGGGAATACCCCGGCGAGGCCGGCGACACCGAGCACGGGCGCGAGCGCGCTCGCGAGCCATCCTGCGCCCAGGCGCGAGTCCCCGCGCTCGACGGGCAACAGCGCCAACGGCGCGACAGCCACGAGCAACAGGAGCGCGACCCCCGGACGTCCGGCGAACGCCTGCCAGCAGACGATCGCACCGGCACACGCAAGCCAGATCGTGCGCGGCAGTCGCAGCGCACGGCGAGCTGGTGGCGGCGCCTCGGGCTCGGGCTCGGGCTCGGCAGCTTCGCGCCTGCGCGCGGCGCGGCGCGGCTCGTTCGCGCGTGGAAGCGTGGGTGCGGGCGCGGGGTCCAACGGTGGCGCTGCCGCGTGGGGCGCCGCCGCGGCTCGGGGTGACATTGGGCGGCGCGTGCTCCAGCGCGAGCGGCTGAGTCCGCGCTCAAGCGCCCGCTCGAGTGCGTCGCGTAGCTCTTCGAGCGTTCCCCGCTCGCCCGGCGCCGGCGCGAGCGCACGGTCGAGCGCGCGTGTGAGCTCGCCCGGCAGGTCACGGCGCGCGCGCGCCAGCGGCGGCAGCGGGCGGCCGATGCGGCGCACGGTGGCGGCCGGCGTGGCGCCGCGCACGGGATTGACGCCCGACAACGCCTCGTAGAGCACCAGCGCCAGCGAGTACAGATCGGCCTCGACGCCCACCTCGCGGCCCTCGCTCTGCTCGGGCGCCATGTAGGCGAGCGTGCCGAGCACGTCGCCTGTGCGCGTCAGCGCGTCCTCGTCGACGAGGCTCGCGCCTCCGAAGTCCGTGAGCTTGGCCGCGGCGAGCAGGGTCTGCGGCGTGTGCGCGTCGTCCGGCGGATGCGGCACGAGCACGTTCTGTGGCTTCAGGTCGCGGTGGATCACGCCGCGGGCATGCGCGTGGGCGAGCGCGCTCGTCAGCGCGCTGCCGATCTCCAGGATCTCCTCGTCGGCGAGCGCCTCCTCTGCGATCAGCCGCGCGAGCGTATCGCCGTCGACGAGCTCTGAGATCAGATAGAAGGCGCCATCCTTTGCGCACGCCTCATACAGGGCGACGATCGCCGGGTGCGCCAGCCGCGCAGTGGCGAGCGCCTCGCGGCTGGCGCGCTCGCTGTCGATCGGACCCCCACCCGCGTCCAGCCAGATCCGCTTGACGGCCACCTCGCGGTGGAGCAGCTCATCGTGAGCGCGCCACACCACCCCGAAGCCTCCCGAGCCGAGCTGCTCGAGCAGGCGGTAGCGCCCGAGCACCAGCTCGTCGTGCGCGGGCGCGTCCTCGGCGCCCGCGATCCGACGGCGCGCGGGCTGCGGCGCGGCGCGCGGCTGCCGCGGGGACGCTTGGACGAGGGTCTCTGGCGAGTCCACCGGCTCCCGCGTTCGCCGTGCGCGGCTCCTGTCCCTGCCGCCGACGGTAGAAAAGCCGCATTGACCGAGAACTTGCAGGATCGCGGTACCGGCGGGCGCCAGTCATACTGGCCTTTCCTAAAGTCCCTGCAAAAGGAGCGGTTGGCTTTTGTCGTTCTTCGACGATGACGAGGAGACTGCGCCTCGACCGTCACCCCGAGCACCACGGCGTGGGCCGACCGGAGACCGGACAGCGAGCGCCGCTTCTGCGCGGCGGCCGGGCCCGCGTCCGCGCCGGCCACAGCGCCACGGCGCTGGGGAGGCCGACCAGCAAACGCTGATGGTGCGCCGCCTGATCGCGGCGGGCGTCGCGATCGTGCTGATCATCGTGGTCGTACTGCTCGTAAGCGGCTGTCTGAAAAGCGAAAAGCAGCAGGCGCTGAAGAGCTACAACCGCGAAGTCGGCGTGCTCGCGCAGGAATCGGAAAAGATCTCCCATCCGTTGTTCGTGGCGTTGAGCGGGGCCTCCGCCAAGTCGGCGCTCGACGTCGAGCAGCAGATCGACGAACTGCTCACGCAGGCGCGGGCGCTCGCCACCCGCGCCCAAGGGCTCAGCGTGCCCGGCGAAATGGCCGCCGCGCAGCAGAACCTGCTGCTGGTGCTCAACCTGCGCACCGAAGCGATGACCAAGCTGGCCGCGCTGGTGCCGTCGGCGCTCGGCGGCAAGGCCAAACAGCTCAGCGCGAAGATCGCCGGCGCGATGGAGATCTTCCTCGCCTCCGACGTGGTCTACTCGCAGCGTGTCGCGCCGCTGGTTCAGCAGACGCTGGCCAGCGCGGGAATCACAGGCCTGAGCACCTCGCCGAGCCCGTTCCTGGCTAACGTCGGCTGGCTCGAAGCGAACACCGTGGCCGCCCGGCTCGCCGGGGAAAGCTCGAGCTCCTCTCAGAGCACGCAGACCCTCTCCGGCCATCATGGCAGCGCTCTGGTGGGCGTGAGCGTGGGCGCGACCACGCTAGAAGCGGAACCTGCGATCAACCACATCAGCGGCGGCGGTAGCCCCACCCTCACCGCGGCCGTCGAAGACGCTGGGGAATTCAACGAGACGAACGTCAAGGTCGACGTCACGGTGACCGCGGCGGGCAACCAGTACAAGGCCTCGGGCACGATCGCAAAGACCGAACCGGGCAAGCGCGCGAACGCGGAAATCCCCCTGAAAGGCCTGCCCCTGGGGCAGGCGGCGAAGATCGAAGTGCAGGTCGTGGCGGTGCCTGGCGAAACCAACCACGAAGGCACCAAGGGCACCTTCCTGGCGATCTTCGGCGAATAATCGCGCCAGTGCCGTCATCGATGTTTCTTTATCTGATCTAACCGGCGCGACAGCGCCGTCGTCGACGCTCTCCATCTGTTCGGGGCGCCAGCGGCTAACTTGTGGCGATGGCCGCGTCGATCACGGACACCCAGGGGATCATCGCGATCGCTGCCGGCGCGGTGGCGATCGCGGCGTTGATCGCGTGCGCGGCGCTCAGCGTCAGCGTGCGGCGCCTGCGGCGAGCTCAGCGCCTGGTGCTGGGCGAGCGCCAGGAGCAGGACGTGGTGGCCCACGCGGCCGCGCTCCAGCAGGGGTTCGCAGAGCTAAGCGCGTACGTTTACGACGTCGCCACGCGCCTGGACGCGCGGCTGGCTGACGTGGAGAGCGCCCTGCGGGGCCGGCTCGCGCATCGGGCGCTCGTGCGCTACGACGCCTACAACGAGTTGTCCGGCCAGCAGTCGATGTCGATCGCGCTGCTGGACGACCAACGCTCGGGCATCGTGCTCTCGTGCATCCACCACCGTGACCAGGCGCGCGTGTACGGCAAGCAGGTCCACGGCGGCCGCGGTGAACTGGAGCTCTCCCCCGAGGAGGCCGAGGCCGTGCGGATGGCGCTCGCGGGCGACGTGGACGGCGACGCGCCGACAGGGGATGAGCAGCCAGCCTGACTCCCCCGGCGGCCGGCCACGGGTCGGCTATCTGGGACCGGCTGGCACCTTCACCGAGGAGGCGCTGCTGGCCAGCGCGGCCCCTGACGCCGTCGAGCCGGTGGCGCTGGCGAGCATCTACGACACCGTGTCCGCGCTGAGGCGGGGAACGGTCAGCTTGGCGATCGTGCCGATCGAGAACTCGCTTGAGGGCTCGATCAACGTGACGCTCGACCTGCTCGCGGGCGAGGCCACGGACGTGGAGATCATGGGCGAGGCGCTGCTGCATGTCCGGCACTCGCTAATCGCGGTGGCGGAGGTCGGCCTCGAGGAGATCGACACGGTCATCACCCACCCGCAGGTGCCCGGCCAGTGCACGCTGTTCCTGCGCGGCGAGCTGGCGCACGCTCGAATCCTCGCGGCGAGCTCGACCGCCGAGGCGGTACGGACGGTGGTGGAGGCGGCGGAGCGCCGTCACGCGGCGATCGGCACGCGCCTCGCCGCGAGCATCTACGGGGGCACCGTGATCCGCGAGCGGGTCGAGGATCGCGAGGACAACGAAACGCGCTTTGTGTGGCTCGCGCGCCGCGAGGAGGAGGGAGGGCGATCAGAGACGATGCGCCCGCCACTGCGCGCGGGCGGGAGCGCAGGCGCGGGATGGAAGACATCGCTCGTGTTCTGGGGCGCCGGCGCCGAGCGCCCTGGATGGCTCGTGCGCTGTCTTGACGAGTTCGCGAGCAGGAACATCAACCTGACGAAGATCGAGTCGCGTCCGCGCCGCGACGGGCTCGGCAGCTACATGTTCTTCGTCGACCTCGCCGGCCGTGCGCGGGACGCGGCCGTCGCCGATGCGATCGCACAGATCGACGCCATGTGCGAGCAGGTGCTGGTGCTCGGCTCCTATCCAGTCGCCACAGGCTCGGCCGCACAACGCTCCTAGCCGCCCAGCAACGCTCGACCGCCGACGCGCAACGGTGGCGCCCCCGCTAGACTGCTCACCCTGAAGATGGAGTGCACAGTCCCACCCGAGCCGGTGGGGTCCGTGTCGCCCTCAGAGCACCAGCGGCACGGACCTGCGTCATCGCCCACCACGGCGATGGGTGGTCGGGTGCTCGTCCTGAATGCCACGTATGAGCCGATCAACGTGTGCACGGTGCGCCGCGCGGTGGTGCTGCTGCTCAAGGAGAAGGCCGAGCTGCTCGAGCGTGGCCGCTGGGAGCTGCACTCGGAGAGCTCCACGCTCGCGCGGCCGGTTGTGATCCGCCTGGTCAGCTACGTCAAGGTCCCGCGCGACGCGCACCGGCGCAAGATCACCCGGCGCGCGGTGTTCGCCCGCGACAGCTGGACCTGCCAGTACTGCGGCTCGCGCTCCAACCTGACGGTCGATCACGTGATCCCGCGGTCCAAGGGCGGCACGTCGAGCTGGGAGAACATCGTCGCCTCGTGCGCGCCGTGCAACCGACGCAAGGGCGACCGCCTGCCGCGCCAGGCGGGCATGCACCCACGCCACGCGCCACGCACGCCACGCGCGGAGATCTTCATCCATGTCGCCAGCCCGACTATCCCGGCGGCATGGCTGCAATACCTGCCTCAGGCTGCCTAAGCACGAAGGGCGCCCCTAGGGACGCCCTTCGCGTACAGCGCTGACTGGAAAGACCGAGAGCGACGGACAAGGCCGGTGGGACCAGAGCCGGCGGTCGTCTCGGGGTGTCCCGGGTTGGATTCCGCTAGGCGGACCAGCCTCCCGACCTACCGGCCGGTCACCTCCAGGGTCCCGCAAAAACTGTCACTCAACGTTTGGACCACCTCCTTTCTCTGGTCCCGCCAGAGTAGCGAACGGAGATGACGTGCGGGGCAGTCCGGCCGGCGAACCCCAGTCACTGGGTGATGACGCCGAACTCTTGCGCGTAGGTCGCGCCGGGGGCTCCCGGCGCGAGCGACGAGGGCACGGCTGGCGTCACGCCGATCCCGGTGTCGCGGTACTGAGCTTCGAGGATGTTCGCCAGGTGCCCGGGCGAGGCGAACCAGGCCGAGGCGATCGACTGGGGCGTGGACAGCTGGTAGGTGCCCCACGCGAGGTTCTCGCCGATCACGTAGCCGACGCTCGAGTTGGGTATGTAGCCCGTGTTGCGGATGCGATCGACGGGCGTCTCGCCGCTGGGTGAGACGTGCGCGAAGTAGTCGTCTGCGATCAGTTCTTCGCAGTGACCTTCGGCCGCCTGTTCGAGCTCGGGATTCAACACGAGCGGGCTCTCGCCATTTTCGGCGCGCTTGCGGTTGATCAGGCAGAGCACCGCCGCTCGCACCAGCGGGAGGTTGCCCGTTTCGGGCGTCAGTTCGGTGTTCTGACAGGGGGTCGAGAGGACCGCCGCGATTGTCGCGGCGTCGCGCTGGGAGGCGGACTGGGCGGTTGTGCTGGCCGGTTCAGATGTGGGCGTGGGCGCAGCCGAGACGTGGGAGCGGTGCGTGCGCGCGCTGAGCTGGCGGGTCTTCGTGACGTGGGGCTTCGTGACGTGGGTCTTCGCTGTGTCTTTCACGGGCCGACTGTGGACGGTCGGTCGGCAATGGCTATGGCGTCGGGCGTGCGCAGCACTTTTGGCGCAGGCGGCCTGCGCGCGCCTGGCGGCGGTCGCGCGAGCGTGAAAGGCGAGTGTGGCGCCCACCGGCGAAGCGGCGAGAGTCGAGGCTGGAGCGGCGACGAGGGCTGCGGAGCAAGCAGTGCAGAGGACTGTTGCTAGGAGGCTGCGGGGGGCGGGCACCCTCAGCCTGTCGGTCGGTCACCGTCCCCCTCTGAGCGCAAGCGGGCGAATCTGGACGGTTAAAGCACGACGGCATAAAACGCTGCGGAGGTTCCGCGAGAAGCTATCGGGTTATCGGCAGGTAGACGGGATCTACTACTCGTCCGCCGGAGCGTCCGCATCCGTGGGCGCAGCGGCGACATCCTCGCCGCCATCGTCACCCGCGTCTACGACCAGCGCGACCGCGCTGACGACGTCGTCGTCCTTGAGGTTCATGACGCGCACTCCGGTGGCGGAGCGGCCCTGCTGGGAGATGCCGCCGGCGGCGGTGCGCTGAACCATGCCGCCGACGCTGATGAACACCAGCTCCTGGTGCTCGCGTACGACGAGCGCGCCCGCGAGGGCGCCCTTTTTCTCCGTTAGGCCGATCGTCTTTACGCCTTTCGCGCCGCGGTTCGTCTTGCGGTACTGGCCGATCTGCGTGCGCTTGCCGTAGCCGTTCTCGGTGACCACCAGCAGATCCATGTCGTCGCGCGCGACGTCCATCGCGATCACGCGACCGTCCTTGCCAACGTCCATGCCGCGAACGCCGGTCGTGTCACGCCCCATCGAGCGCACGTCGGACTCGGCGAAGCGCACGGTCAGTCCGGCGCGCGAGACCATGATCACCTCGTCCTGAGGATCGACGGCGCGCACGGCGAGCAGCTCGTCGTCGTCGCGGATGTTGATCGCGATGATGCCGTCGGCTTTGATCGGCGTGTTGTAGGACTGCAGCTCGGTCTTCTTGACGGTGCCGTTGCGGGTGGCGAACACCAGGTACTGCGCCTCGGTGAAGTCGCGTGTGGAGACCACCGCCTGGATCCGCTCGCCCTCGCGCAGCGGCAGCACGTTCACGAGCGCGCGGCCCTTGGCCGTGCGCTGCGCCTCCGGGAGCTCGTAGACCTTCGAGCGGTAGACCTTGCCGCGGTTGGAGAAGAACAGCAGGTAGTCGTGCGAGGAGGTCACGAACAGGTGCTCGATGAAGTCACCGTCCTTCATGTCCATCCCCGTCACCCCGCGCCCGCCGCGCTGCTGCTGGCGGTAGGTGGCGAGCGGCAGCGACTTGATGTAGCCGGTCTGGGTGATCGTGATCACCATCTGCTGGTCGGCGATCAGGTCCTCGATGTCGATCTCGTCCTCGGAGTGCGTGATCTCCGAGCGCCGCTCGTCGCCGAAGCGCTCGCCGATCTCCGATAGCTCCTCCTTGATCACCGCCAGCACGCGGTTCTCGTCGCCGAGGATCGCGCGCAGCTCGGCGATCCGCTCGGTCACGTCGGCGTGCTCCTGTTTGATGCCGTCGGCCTCGAGCGCCGTGAGCTGGGAGAGCCGCAGGTCGAGAATCGCCGTCGCCTGGATCGCGCTCAGCTCGAAGCGCGCGATCAGCTGCTCGCGAGCGGTGTCGCGATCGCGCGAGGCGCGGATCAGTTCGATGATCTCGTCGAGGTGCTCGAGCGCGGTCAACAGCCCCTCGAGGATGTGCGCGCGCGCCTCCTTCTCTGACAGCTCGTGCTTGGTGCGACGCACGATCACCTCGCGCTGGTGCGCGACGTAGTTGTGGATCATCGCCCGCAAATCGAGCGTCCGCGGCACGTTGTCCACGAGCGCGACCATGTTCACGCCGAAGGTTGTCTGCATCGGCGTGTGCTTGTACAGCTTGTTCAGCACTACCTTCGGGATCGCGTCGCGCTTCAGCTCGATCACCAGGCGCATGCCGCGCTTGTCCGAGTGGTCGTTCAGGTCAGAGATCTCGGGGATCTTCTTGTCGCGCACGAGGTCCGCGATCTTCTCGATCAGACCACCCGGTCCGCCCTTCTTGACCATGAACGGCAGCTCGGTGACGACGATCGCCTCCTTGCCCTGTTTCAGCGGCTCGATGTGCGCACGCGCCTGGATGCGCACGCGCCCGCGGCCAGTCTCGTACGCGTCTTTGATGCCAGCCCGGCCGAGGATGATCCCGCCGGTGGGGAAGTCCGGGCCCTTGACGTGGCGCATCAGGCCCTCGACCTCCATGTCCGGATCGTCGATGTACGCGATCGTCGCGTCGATCACCTCGCGCAGGTTGTGCGGCGGGATGTTCGTCGCCATGCCCACCGCGATGCCCGAGGAGCCGTTGACCAGCAGGTTGGGGAAGCGCGACGGCAGCACCAGCGGTTCGCGACGCGAGCCGTCGTAGTTCGGCGTGAAATCGACCGTGTCCATGTCGAGGTCGCGCAACATCTCCGTGGCGATCCTCGCCAGACGCGCCTCGGTGTTGTGGCTTACGAAGCCGTTGGTCAGAAACGAGTGGTCGTCGGTGTCAACCCTGAGTGAGTAGACGGGCTGCACGCCAGCGTCAGTCACCGAGGCGACCTTTGCGTAGTAGTAGTTGCTGGTCGTCGGCTCGAGCAGCGCCGGGACATCACTGCCGAGTCGCTCGAGCACCGCGGTCCCTGCCGCTGATATCTGGGTGCCGCCTCGGCCGGAAGTCTGAGCGACGGTCATCGGCGCCGCGTAGTCCTCGGCGAGCATCCGAGCGTTCATCGCTACTCGCTCGCCAGGACGAATCTCCTCGAGCAGCCTCCAGATCAAAAGCGGCACGCCCGCCATGTCCACGAGGCACAGCACGGGATGGTTCCCGGTGCCGGTCAGCTCGTAGCCCTCGGTCGTACGCAGCCTCAGCGTCTGGTGCTCGCCGGAGTGGAACAGGACGGACGCATGCACGGGACGACCGAGACGATCGAGTACCTCCAGGTCCACCTGGTTGTCCGAGTTGGGCACGGCGTTCGGTACGAGCGAGTCGATTTGCGCGGTGCCCGTCGTCGTCCTGATCCGTGTATCCCCGGTGACGCAGTACCTCATCGCGGCTGCCGGGTCGTCGTCGATCGAGCCGAAGTTGCCCTGGCCGTCGACGAGCTCGTAGCGCATGGAGAAGTCCTGCGCCATGCGCACGAGCGTGTCGTAGATGGCGGAGTCGCCGTGCGGGTGATAGTTGCCCATCACCTCGCCGACGATCTTGGCGCACTTGGCGTAGGAGCGGGTGGGCCCGAGGCCGAGCTCGTTCATCGCGTAGAGCACGCGGCGATGCACGGGCTTCAGCCCGTCGCGCACGTCGGGCAGCGCGCGCCCGACGATCACCGACATGGCGTAGTCGAGGTACGCGGTGCGCATCTCCTCCTCGAGCGCCCGCGGTTCGATGTTGCCGCCGCCTATGACGTCAGCGCTAGCCATGCTTGGTCACCTCCCTATACATCCAGGTTGGCGACGGCTCTTGCGTTGTCCTCGATGAATGCCCGCCGAGGCTCGACCTGGTCGCCCATGAGCATCGAGAACATGCGGTCGGCGGCGAAGGCGTCCTCGAGCGTGACCTGCGCGAGCGTGCGTGTCGTCGGGGACATGGTGGTTTCGCCGAGCTGGTCGGCGTTCATCTCGCCGAGACCCTTGAAACGCTGCAGTTTGATGCCCTTCTGCGCGACCGTTAGGACGGCTTCGTGCAGCGCCTCGAAAGTGGGGGCGACCTCGCGCGCATCGGCCAGGCGCACGTCGAACGGGGGCGTGCCGACGAGCTCCACGAGCTGGCTGTGAACACGGGCGAGCTGGCGGTACTCCTGTGAGTCGAACAGCGCGCGCTTGATCCGATGCGTGCGCGCGAAGCCGGTCTTGGATTCGACGGCCTTGACGCGAATCTCCAGCGGGTCTTCGTCGACCACATCGGCGAGGTGCGTGTCGCCTGCGACGCTCGCTTTGGCCAGCACGGCGATCGCCGCCTCGGCGCTCATCACCTGTTCGTCGAGCAGTGAGGACTCCTCGAGGAACTGCACCATCTCGTGGCCGTGTGCCGCGCGTAGCGAGGACGACCAGCCCTCGTACTGCTTGAGCAGCCTGGAGAAGCGCTGCCAGCGCGTCTCGGTGAGCTTCAGCTGCGTGCCGTGACGGTCGGAGACCTCGATCTTCTCCCACTTGTCGGCCAGCAATATCTCCTCGAGCTCGGAGTCCTTCTCGATGTAGCGCTCGCGCGAGCCCTGCTTGAGCTTGTACAGCGGCGGCTTGGCGATGTACACGTAGCCGGCCTCGATCAGCTCCTGCATCTCGCGGAACAGCAGCGTCAGCACGAGCGTGCGGATGTGCGCGCCGTCCACGTCTGCATCTGTCATGAGCACGACCTTGTGGTAGCGCGCGTTCTCGATGTTGAACTCGTCGCGCACGCCGGTGCCGATGGCGGTGATCAGTGCCTGGATCTCGGTGTTCTGTAGGACCTTGTCGATGCGCGACTTCTCGACGTTGAGGATCTTGCCGCGCAACGGCAGCACCGCCTGTGTTTCGCGGTCGCGACCCTGCTTGGCCGAGCCGCCGGCGGAGTCGCCCTCGACGACGAACAGCTCCGCCAGGGACGGATCCTTGATCGAGCAGTCGGCGAGCTTGCCCGGCAGCGTGGAGTTCTCGAGCGCCGACTTGCGCCGGGTCAGGTCGCGCGCCTTGCGTGCGGCCTCGCGCGCGCGCTGCGCCTGCACGGACTTCATGATCACCGCGCGCGCCTCGCTGGGGTTCTCCTCGAGGAACTCCCCCAGGCCGGAGTTGACGATCGACTCGACGAAGCCGGCCATGCCGGGGTTGCCGAGCTTGGTCTTGGTCTGCCCCTCGAACTGCGGGTCGCGCAGCTTCACCGAGATCACCGCGGTCAGGCCCTCGCGGGCGTCCTCGCCTGACAGGTTGTCCTCTTTCTCCTTGAGCAGTCCGTGGTCGCGCGCGTACTTGTTCAGCGTGCGCGTGAGCGCCGAGCGGAAGCCGGACATGTGCGAGCCGCCCTCGCGCGTGGAGATGTTGTTGGCGAAGGAGTGGATCGATTCCTGGTAGGAGGTGTTCCACTGCATCGCCACCTCCGCGGCGCCCTCCTCGGACTCGCCGGCGAAGAACACGACCTTGCGGTGGACGGTGTCCTTGTTCTCGTTGAGGTAGGAGACGAAGTCCTCGATGCCGCCGTCGTACTGGAACTCGGCCGAGTGACCCTCGCCACGCTCGTCGACGATCGCGATCTTGAGACCACGGGTGAGGAACGCGGTCTCGCGCAGGCGCTCCTCGAGCGTGTGGAAGTCGAGCTCGAGTGTCTCGAAGATCTCGGCGTCGGGGAGGAAGGTGACGGAGTTGCTGGTGGGAGCGCCGGCCGCGAGCGGCTCGCCCTTGACGAGCTCGCCTTGCGGGGCCCCACGTGAGTACTCCTGCGAGAAGACGTAGCCGTCACGGCGGATCTCGACCTGCAGGCGCTCCGACAGGGCGTTGACGACGGACACGCCGACGCCGTGCAGTCCGCCAGAGACCTTGTAGCCGGCGCCCTCGCCGAACTTGCCGCCGGAGTGCAGCACGGTGAGCACGACTTCGACCGCCGGCTTGCCCTCTTTCTCCATTTCCGCCACCGGTATGCCACGCCCGTTGTCGAACACCGTGACGGAGTTGTCCGGGTGGATCGTCACCGCTACTTCGGTGCAGAACCCGGCGAGCGCCTCGTCAACGGAGTTGTCCACGACCTCGTAGACGAGGTGGTGCAGGCCCATCGGCCCGGTCGAGCCGATGTACATGCCGGGGCGCTTGCGGACGGCCTGCAGGCCCTCGAGGACGGTGATGTCCTGGGCGTCGTAGCTGGCCGAGCCGCCCGTCATTGACGGGTCGTTGGCGCCGCCCTTCTTTGCGCTCTCTCCAGAGCTGTTGCTACCTGTTGCCAATGGCCCTCCGATGACGTGAGAACGCCCCGGATTCCGGGGCGCGAGGTCCACGGCCGGGGCGGGTTAGCTGTGCCAGAAATGATAGCACGGTGGCACCCCCGACACGGCCCTAAAAGCGGTCTAAATGCCTGCAAAATGGCGGGAAACGCGCGATCTTGGCGATCGCGGCCGGATGGGACGCCACGGGCTCGTGGCAGTGTTTGCTCAGCCTGTCCGGCAGCGCAGCTCGCGGATGCAATCGGCGTCGAGGGCCGCGTTCAGGCCCGTGATGACCACGTCGGCCATCAGGTCAAGCTCCTGCGCCCACACGGCGGCCTCGCACGAGACCGTGAGCACGCCGTCGCGCTCGGCGATCGGGTGTGCCGAAGTGGCGATCGCGGCGCCGACGGCGCCCTCCCAGACCTGCTGCACACGTGCGAGCGTGCTCGCCGGCGCGATTGTGTGCGTGAGGCGCTCGAGCGCCCCTGCCAGCGGACGGGGCGCCGCTCTGCTCACGCCGCGATCGCCTCCTGCAGAATGGCGCCCGGCGAGATCCGCAGGCGCGTCACCAAGGCATCGCCCGCGCCGGGCACGTGCGCGAGGTCGGTGGTCGCGATCACGCTCTGCCCGCCCGCGCGCAGCTCGCTCGCGAGCAGCTCGCGCCGCTCGGCGTCCAGCTCGCTCATGACGTCGTCGAGCAGCATCAGCGGCGTGCGTCGGCGCTCGTCGCTGAGCACCGCGCGCTCGGACAGCAGCAACGCGAGCAGCGCCAAGCGCTGCTCGCCCTGGGAGCCGTAGACGCGCAGCTCGCGTCCGTCGCGCAGGATCGCGAGCTCGTCGCGGTGCGGACCGTGCCCGGAGAAGCCACGCTCGAGGTCGCCGGGCAGGCGCGCGCGCAGCTCGGCCATGTACTCCTCCTCATCTACAGCGCGCGAGCGCGGCCTGTACTCGAGGCTGACATCGCCGCTGCATCCGAGCCGCGCGACTCGCCTCGAGAACGGCTCCGCCAGCAGCGCCACTGCCGCGGCGCGGTCGCTGCGAAGCCGCAGAGCGCTGACGGCGAGCTCGCGATCCCAAGTCGACAGCGCCGCGTCGGACGCTCGTCCTGAGCGGATCCTGCCGAGCAGCGCGTTGCGCTGCGCGAGCACACGCGAGTACTCCCTACGCGCCTGCGCGCGTAGCGGCCAGATCGCGGCTACTACCTGGTCGAGGTGGGCGCGACGCAGCGCAGGCGGACCCTTGACCAGCTCGAGCCGATCGGGGAGGAACACGCTCACCAGCGGTCGGATCTCGACGTCCAGCAGTCGCTCGACTGGCGCTCCGTCGGCGGTCATCCGCTTGACCGGCTGCGTGCTGTCGCTCAGTGTCCCGAACCCCACGCTCAACTCGTGCGCGTCGGCGCCGTTGATGAGCCGCAGCGACACGCGCGCCGCCTGCGCGCCGAAGCGAATCAGCTCACGCTCGTTGCGGGTGCGCGGCGAGCGGGCGGTGCACCCGTAGTACAGCGCCTCGAGCAGGTTCGACTTGCCCGCGCCGTTGGGCCCGTGGACGACGGTCAGGCCGTCGCCGATGCGCGCCTCCGCCCGCGTGTACGTGCGGAAGTCGCGCAACTGCACGCTGACGACGCGCATGACATCGCCTCAGACGTTAAGCCGGATGGGCATGATCAGGTAGACGAAGTCGCCAGAGTCGGGGGATTCGATCAGCCCCGGTCGCAGCGGGCTGATCAGCTTCAGCACGAGCTCGTCCGACTCGATGCTCTCGAGCCCGTCGCGGAGGAACTCCGGGTTGAAGCCGATCTCGAACGGCTCGCCGTGGAAGGGAACGGGGATCGCCTCACTGGCCTCGCCCACGTCGGGGGTCTGCGCGGAGACCGTCAGCGTGCCCTCGCCGAAGCTCAGCCGCAGCGGCGCGTTCTTCTGTGCAAGCAGGCTGATGCGGCGCACGACATCGGTCAGCTCGGCGCTGGAGAGGCGCAGCTCGTGCTCGACCGACTCGGGCAGCAGCTGGCGGTAGTTGGGAAACTGGCCGTCGATCAAGCGTGAGGAGAGCACCACGTCGCCGAGCTCGAACACCGCCTGGTTCTGCCCGACGCTAACGGCGATCGTCTCGCTGGGTGTCTGCTGGGCAATGCGCACGAGCTCCTGGAGGGCTCTCGCGGGGACGTTCGCCTCGAGGCTGCCCTCGAGCGGCGACTCGAGCGCGGTCTCCTTGACGCTGAGCCGGTAGGAGTCGGTGGCGACCATGCGCAGCTCCTGTCCCGAGGCGGATATCAGGATGCCCGTGAGGACCGGCCGCGTCTCATCCCTCGAGGCCGATCGCGCGACGCGCGCGACGGTCTGCACGAACGCCTCGGTCGGCAGCACAACACGTGTCTCCGCTGAGGGCGAGGGCAGCGAGGGAAAGTCCTCGGCGCGGAGGGTGCGCAAGTGGAAAGTGGTAGGGCCGCAGATCAGCTCGACATCCTGCTCGGCACTGCGCAGCTCCATCGTCAACGTCTCCGACGGCAATGACCGTGCTACGTCGAGCAACAGCCTGGCGGGCAGCACGACGGAGCCAGGGCGGGCTACTTCGGCCTGGAGAGGCACGCGTAGGCCGACCTCCATATCCGTCGCAAGCAGCTCCGGTGTTGCGCCCTCGATCGCGGAGATCATCACGCCCGAAAGGGCCTGAACGGCGCTGCGCGACGAGGCAACGCGCGTGGTGGTCTGCAACTGGGCGAGGAGGTTGGCGGCGGAAAGGGAGAGCTTCACGATGATGTTGCTAGATAGAGATGAGTACCAGTAGTGGCTGTGGAAATGTGGATTTGGCGAGGACAGCGGTGAATCGAGGCGCACACCGGTGGACAACGCTGTGGACGGCGTAGCGGAAGTCTCTCAGGATGCCCGGTCGGCGCGCGTGGAACGGTCATGGCCGTGTGTGGCCGAGCGCTCGACACAGCTTCTCCACAGCCTCGCGGGAGGAGTCGTCGGCGGCGATCCGCGCCGAGGTGCGCCGCCATGCATGCAGCACGGTCGTGTGGTCGCGCCCGCCGAACTCTCGTCCGATCGCAGGCAGCGATTCGCCTGTCAGCTCACGCGAGAGATACATAGCGACCTGCCGCGGCCACGCGATGCGCGCGACCCTCGCGCTCGAGAGCAGCTCGTCGGAGGACAGGCCGAAGTGCTCGCAAGCGGCAGCCTGGATCTCCGCGATCGTCCGCTGGGATGTGCCGGGTGAGCCGCTGCGCGGGTAGAGGCCGTCCAACACCTCGCGTGCGAGCTCGGCCGTGAGCGCTCTGCCGGTGAGCGAGCTGAAGGCGACGACACGGATCAGCGCTCCCTCGAGCGCTCGCACATTGGAGGTGATGCGCTCGGCGATCACGTTCAGCGCGTGCTCGTCGGCCAGCTTGATGCGGTCGTGCTGTGCGCGCTTGCGCAGGATCGCAACGCGCGTGGCGAGCTCAGGCGGCGTAATGTCGGCCACGAGGCCCGCCTCGAAGCGCTCGCGTAGGCGGTCCTCGAGCGCTTGAAGGTCATGCGGCGGGCGATCGGAGGTGAGCACGATCTGGCGCCCGGCGTCGTGTAGCGCGTTGAACGTGTGGAAGAACTCCTCCTCGGTCTTGGTCTTGCGCTCGAGGAACTGCACATCGTCGAGGAGCAGGACGTCGACGTCGCGGAAGTGCAGCTTGAAGGTCTCCGTGTTGCCGCCACTAAGAGCGCCGAGGAACTCGTTTGTGAAGGCCTCGCCGGTGGTGCAGCGCACCGTCAGGCCAGGGTTGTGGGCGAGCAGCAGAATCGCGATCGAGCTGAGCAGGTGGGTCTTGCCGACGCCCGGCGGGCCGCAGATGAAGAGCGGGTTGTAGGCCTGAGCGGGCATCTCGGCGACCGCTAGCGACGCAGCATGTGCGAGTCGGTTGCAGTCGCCGATAACGAACTGATCGAAAGTCAGCTTCGGGTTGGCGAGGGGACCGGTCGGCCCGAGCGTCGCCGTGCGCGAGTGGATGTTTGGAACGGCAGCCGCCGTCGGCGCACGCCGTTGCGCAGCGCGGACGGGGGCGTCGACGCCGGTCCCGTCGGGGGCGATGACCTCAACGCTCGCGTCGGGCCCCAGCACGAGCTCGACGCTCGCCTGGATCACCTTGCCGAAGCGCTCTCTGATCCAGCTGCTTGCATGTGCAGGCGCTTCGACGAGCAGGCGGTTCCCGTCGAGCTGGACGGCGTGGAGCTGCTCGAGCCAGATGCGGTAGGTGGCCTCGTCGACGACAAGCGCGAGTTGGGCTTGCACCCGCGACCATATGTGCTCGAGCGGTTGGCTCACGGCAGCGGTAGTCCGCTCCTCTCCAAGCGAGAATGCTGGATTGCTATTCGAAGGAGGGCCCCGAGGGCCCGGTCGGGCGACTATACCCAACGCCTGCCGAGGCTCGACGAGGGTGCCCGCATTTGGCGGGAAAAATCGCCGAGGGCTCGCACGGTCCTATACTGCAGGCCGGCATGAAGCGCACCTACCAGCCGAAGAAGCGCAAGCGAGCCCGCGCGCACGGGTTCCGTGCACGCATGGCATCGCGCGCGGGGCGGCTCACGCTAAAGCGCCGTCGCAGCAAGGGACGCAAGCGCCTTTCCACCTGAGGGTCGTGATGACGCGAGCCCTGAGTCCTGCGGACGTGCGATGAGCTCGCGTCCCTCGGCACGCGGGCGTCTGTCGCGCAGCGCGGAGTTCGAGCGCGTCTATAGGCAGGGGCGCTCGGTCGCCAACCGGCATCTGGTGCTGTACACGTTTCCGAACGCATCGGCAGAGAGACCACGGCTGGGCCTGTCCGTCTCGCGCAAGGTCGGCGGCGCCGTCGAGCGCAACAGGGTCAAGCGGTTGTTGCGCGAGGCGTTCGCACAGGCGGAGGATGATTTGCTGTCTGGCCAGGACGTGGTCGTCGTGGCTCGCCCGCCGGCGGGCGAGCTGGCTGAGCGCGAGGGGCTCGCGGGCATGGACGCGTCGCTCGCGGAGCTGATCGCGAAGGCGGGCCTGCAGGCCGCTGCTTCGCCCGACGCGCCACGCGAGCGTGCGGGGCGATGACGAGCTCGACGGCCTCTCACGGCGCTTCGCGCCCGACGCGTGGGCTGGCGCGTGCGGCGCGAATGGTCGCGGTCACGCCGATCGTGCTCTATCAGCACGTCATCTCCCCGGCGCTACCCCGGCGCTGCAAGTACGAGCCGACGTGCTCACGCTACGCGGTCGAGGCGATCCGGGAGTACGGCATACTTAGGGGCCTGGTGCTCGCGGGGTGGCGTCTGCTGAGGTGCAACCCGTGGAGCCACGGCGGATACGATCCGGTCGAGGCCCAGCGAGTGTTCAGGACCGGTTCCGACACCGGCGGCTGAGCGAGCGCGGGGCGCGAAGCCCCAGCCGCGGCCAGCCGCAGCGCCCCAGGCCCCATCCCCTGCCCATCACCACGACCGCCGAGATCTAGAGCATGCCAATCCTCGCCAACGTGATTCAGGACGCGTTCTCGCCCCTGATCACCGTGTTCGAAGAAATCATGGTCTTCATCCACGGCCACATCGTGGGCGGCAGCTGGGGCCTTGCGATCGTCGGGCTGACGGTGCTGATCCGCGCGGTCCTCGTGCCGCTGACCTACAGGCAGCTGAAGTCGATGCAGGAGATGCAGCGCCATGCGCCGGAGATCGCGAAGCTCAAAGAAAAGTACAAGGAGGACAAACAGCGCCAGCAGCAGGAGATAATGAAATTCTACCAGGAGCACAAAATCAATCCTTTGGCATCCTGCCTGCCATTGCTGATGCAGCTCCCGGTCTTCATCTCGCTGTTCTACATGCTGCGGACGGACCTCAAGAAGCACATCTGCGGCCCGCAGCTCGTCTCCTTCTACAACGCGCACCCGAACCTCGCGACCAAGTTCAAAGCCGCTCCGAACATCTCGTCGGTCGCCCATCTGCCGTCGAAGTTCCTCGAAGAAACGACGTGCAACACCGTCGCTGCGCATTCGGCCAAGTTCCTGTTCATCCCGGACATCACGTCCAAGGCGACAGGGGTCGTGCTCGTTGTCCTGATCGTGCTCTACGTCGGCTCACAGCTGGCATCGACCCTGATCGCGACCGCCACCGCCGACCCCAACCAGCGCAGACTGATGCTGCTGCTCCCGGTCGTGTTCGTCGTGATCCTGTACCGCTACCCGGCGGGCCTGCTGGTGTACTGGATCACCACCAACCTGTGGACGGTCGCTCAGCAGTTCGTCATACGCCGCCGGCTGCCGCCGCCGCCGCGACCCACCGCCGCCAGCAACGGCAAACCAAGCCGCTCGCTGCGCCAGGCGATCGCCGACGCAGCCGGCGGGGCCGCCAGCCCCGCGCCGCAGGCAGAGGTTGCCCCCGCAGGCGTCTCCTCGGCCCCTCCTCCGCGCCCGCCGCGTAAGAAGAAGAAACGTTCGGGACGACGGCGATGAGCACTTCCGAAGACACAGACGACGAGCTCGAGCCAGGTGAGCTCGAGCCGGCTGAGGCGCTCGAAGATCTACTCGAGGAGATCGCCGACGCGCTGCGCCTCGAGGTCGAGGTCCAGGTCGAGGAGCGCGACGGAGCCCTCAGCGGTCAGCTCGATGGCGAGGACGTGGGTCTGTTCATCGGCAGGCATGGCCAGACGATCGACGCCGTGCAGCATCTGGCGCAGCGGATCGTGTTCCCCGAGGGCCCATCCTCAACGCGAATCGTGATCGACGCTAACGGATACCGCGAGCGCCGCGCCGACGCGCTGCACGCGCAGGCGGACGAGGCGGCGGACGAGGCGCTCAGCTCCGGTCGACCGGTCGAGCTCGACCCGCTGCCGCCGTTCGAGCGGCGGATCGTCCACGAGTACCTGCGTGAGCGCGGCGACGTCGAGACGCACAGCGAGGGCAACGAGCCCGAGCGCTATCTCGTGGTGACGCCGCTGACCGGCGATGGCGGCGCTTAACGTTTCACGTGAAATCGTCGAGCTGACCCCCGAGCAGCAGCAGCAAATCGCGAGCGTCCTGAGCCTGCTCGAGACCGACGAGCACGCACCGACGGCAATCCGGGCCCCCGGCGAGGCGGCGCTGGTCCATGTAGCGGACTCGTTGGCGGCGCTCGAGGTGCAGGCGCTCGCAAAGGCGGAGCGCATCGCCGATCTCGGCAGCGGCGCCGGCTTTCCCGGGCTGGCGCTCGCAGTGGCGCTGCCGGGCGCCGAGGTCAGCCTGATCGAGAGCCAGCGGCGCAGGTGCGAGTTCCTTGAGCGGTCGTGCGCGTCGGCTGGGATCGAGAACGCGCGGGTTGTGTGGACGCGCGCGGAGGAGTGGCACGCGGGCGCATCGCGCAACGACGTGGTGGTGGCGAGGGCGCTCGCGCCGCAGACGGTCGTGCTCGAGTACGCGGCTCCACTGCTGCGTACGGGCGGCACGCTGATTGACTGGCGCGGTCGGCGCGAGAAGGCAGCGGAGGAGCAGGCGGATCGCGCGGCGGCGCTGCTGGGTCTGCGTCGCGAGGAGGTGCGCAGGGTGGTTCCGTTCGAGGGCGCCAACGACCACCACCTGCACGTGTTCGTGAAGACGCTCGAGACGCCGGCGCGGTTTCCGCGAAGGGCGGGGGTCGCGCGCAAGCGTCCGCTGGGTGCGTGAGCGCAACCGGCGAGCGCCTCTCGGCTGCGTCGTGATCGATGAGCACCCACGCGAACGCGATCGGCGCTAGCGTGCCGGCGATGGGCACCGTTTACGCGATCGCCAACCAGAAGGGCGGCGTGGGCAAGACGACGACCGCGGTAAACGTGGCGGCGTGTATCGCGGAGGCCGGATACGAGACCCTGCTGGTGGACGTCGACCCACAGGCGAACGCGACCGTCGGCCTGGGCATCCCCCGCGCGCAGGTCCCCGGCCTGTATGAGGTCCTGTCGGGCTCGGCGACAGCGCAGGCGGCGCTCATCGACACGCCGATCCCGGGCCTGCGCGTGCTCCCGGCCGGCCCGGATCTCGCGGGCGCGAACATCGAGCTGCCGCGCATCGACGGCTACGAGCAGCGCCTGCGCGAGTGCCTGGCGCCGGTGCGCGAGAGCTTCCGCTACATCCTGCTCGACTGCCCACCGTCACTGGGGCCGCTCACGGTCAGCGCGCTCGTGGCCGCCGACCGGGTGATCGTGCCGGTCCAGACCGAGTACTTCGCCCTCGAGGGGCTTGCCGGGTTGCTGGAGACGTTGGCGCTGGTGCAGCGCGAGCTGAACCCCGGCCTGACGGTGGCGGGCATGTTGTTGACGATGCACGACAGCCGCACGCGACTCGGGCAGGACGTCGAGCGCGAAGTGCGCGCTCACTTTCCCGACCTCGTGTTCGACACGGTGATCCCGCGCAATGTGCGGGTCGGCGAGGCGCCGAGCTACGGCCTGCCCGTGACCCACCACGATCCCCACAGCGCCGGGGCGGAGGCGTACTTCGAGCTGGCGAAGGAGGTGGCTGCCCGTGGCTAAGCCGAGACCGGGTATGGGCAGAGGACTCGGTGCGATCCTGTCGGTGTCGGCCGAGGGTGCGCAGCACAGCGAGGAGCAGTTGCGCGAGCTGCCGGTCGAGCTGATCTCCCCGAATCCCAAGCAGCCGCGTCGGCGCTTCGACCAAGAGTCGTTGGAGGCGCTCGCCGGTTCGTTGGGCGAGCGCGGCGTGCTGCAGCCGGTGCTCGTGCGGCCGCGGCCGGGTGGCGGATACGAGCTGGTGGCGGGCGAGCGGCGCTGGCGTGCGGCGCGCATCGCTGGCTTGCAGAGCATCCCGGCGATCGTGCGCGAGCGCGAGGATGCGCAGGCGCTGGAAGCGGCGCTGGTCGAGAACATGGCCCGTGAGGACCTCAACCCGATCGAGGAGGCTCGGGCGTGTGCCGCTCTCGTCGAGGAGCTGGGCCTTACGCGCGAGGACGTCGGACGTCGCGTCGGGCGCAGCCGCGTCGCGGTCAGCAACCTCGTGCGCCTGCTCGATCTTCCCGACGAGGCGATCGAGCTCGTGCAGGCGGGGACGCTCAGCGAGGGCCACGGTAGGGCGCTGCTGCTCGCTCACGACCACCACGCGCGGCGTAGCCTGTCGCACGCGGCCGCGGAGCAGGGATGGTCGGTGCGGGTCACCGAAGAGCGAGCGCGCGACAGCAACTCCGAGTCCTCGCACAACCGCATCACGCGCCGCGGTGGCCCGGGGCGCGTGCATCCAGACCAGGAGCACGCCGCCCGCGAGATCGCACAGACGCTCGCCGCGGCGTTCGGCGCGGACGTCAAGGTCAAGCCCACGAGCGACGGCCGCTACAGCGCGCAGCTGTCGTTTGCGACGGCCGAGGACGCGCTCGCGTTGGCGCAGCGAATACGGCCGCTGGAATCGGCGGCCGCGGGCGATTAGCCCAGCTGGTTAGGCCAGCGCTATGCGCCGGCCTTCGCCGACGGCAGTCTGCTACCAAACGGTAGCAATTATAAATTGCGACCAAACGGTAGCATGCTATACTTGCGCCCGAACGGTGGCAAAGGAGATCGCATGACAGTCCGCTCGATCCGAGACTTGGCGGCAGCCGTACGCGGCCGGCGCATCGATCTGGGCATGAGCCAGGCAGACCTTGCTTCGCGCGCTGGAGTGTCCCGGAAGTGGATCTACGAGTTCGAGGCCGGCAAGTCCACGGCCGAGCTTGGCCTACTCTTGCGGGTCCTTGACGCGCTCGGCCTTGCTCTGGAGCTAGCACCTGACGCTGACGCGCGCTCTTCGGGCGGGGGAGAGACGGTGGACCTCGACGCTCTCCTGGATGAGCATCGCCGCCGATGACCGACAGCCTGGTTGTTGTCATCGGTGACACGGTCGCAGGGACACTTGGCCGGCTACCCAACGCCCGGCTGCGATTCGACTACAACGATGCGTACCGTGGCACCCAAGGCGCGACTCCATTGTCGGTCTCAATGCCGCCGACGGTGCGCTCCCATCCTGACGGCGCAGTCAGCCCGTGGCTTTGGGGTCTGCTCCCGGATAACCACGCGGTGCTCGAGCGGTGGGCGCGCGACTTCCACGCATCGGCCTCCTCACCGTTCTCTTTGCTTGCAACTCCGATCGGCCATGACTGCGCCGGAGCGGTTCGGTTCGCCACCACCCACGAGGTCGACGAAATCGTCGAGCAGCGAGGGACCGTCACATGGCTCACTGATGAGGAGGTCGCGCAGCGCCTTCGAGAGTTGCGCGAGGACACCACTGCATGGCTTGGTCGTGAGTTCACCGGCCAGTTCAGCCTTGCTGGCGCCCAGGCCAAGACGGCGTTGCTTTATGAGGACGGCCGCTGGGGCGTGCCTTCGGGGGCGGCCGCGACCAGTCACATCCTCAAGCCCGCCGTGGCCGGCCTGGATGACCACGATCTCAACGAGCACCTCTGCCTGGACGCTGCTGGTCGCGCGGGTCTCCTCGTCGCCCGAACACGGGTCGCGCGGTTCGAGGACGAGAGCGCAATCGTTGTCGACCGCTACGACCGCCGCCGAGTAGGCGATCGGCTTGTCCGCGTCCACCAGGAGGACATGGCTCAGGCGCTGGGCGTCCACCCGGTCCGCAAGTACCAGAACGAAGGAGGACCCGGCCCACGTGATGTCGCGCGTTTGCTTCGCGACGTGATGCCTCCAAGCGTGGCGGACGACGCCGTCTGGCGATTCTTCGATGCGCTCGCATGGAACTGGCTGATCGCTGGAACCGATGCCCACGCCAAGAACTACTCCCTTCTGCTCGCCGGACGCGACGTACGGCTCGCGCCTCTATACGACGTTGCGTCTTCCCTGCCATATGGGACGCACGAGTTGCGCTTCGCGATGAAGATCGGGGGCGACTACCGCGTCTACCCCTACCGCAACACGTGGCAAACGGCTGCACAAGATCTTGGTGTCGACTCCGACGCAGCGCTGGAGCGCGTGCTCACGCTCGCCGATCGCGCGCCTGAAGCGTTTGCCGAGGCTATGGCTACGCCGGAGGTCGCAGCGCTCGATCGCCCGCTCCCGGCCCGGCTGCTCGACCTCGTATCCGAGCGTGTAGAGCGATGCAAGCGGATTCTGCGCAGCCCCCCGTAGTCGCTGGACATTCCGATGAGCGGCCTTGCGGCTCAATCGGTTCGACCAACACTCGGCCGATAACATTGCCCGTGCGGTGCAGTGCGGCTTTCGCCTTGCGGTAGGACCGTGCTGCAAAGCCAGAAGGGCGATTAGCTCAGTTGGTTAGAGCGCTTCTCTGATAAGGAAGAGGTCCCAGGTTCGAGTCCTGGATCGCCCACTCACGAAGCTAGGCTAAGTCCTCGCCTTTTGTGAAGCTACGCCATATGTGCCGTGGCATCCAGCGTGACCGCCGTGCCGTCGCCGTACAAACGGCGATGCAGCTCCACAGCCGTCTCCTCCGTAAGCCCGGCGATGAGGTCTACGACGACGCGCGCGCGACGGGCTGGTTCGTTTCCACCCTCGTCTAGCGTGCGCTTCGCGCCGGGCGGGAATATGCGCCGGTCGCCGTCTTTGCCCTCGCCACTCGCGGCATAGTAGGCCTCGAACAGCTCCCGAACGACGCGCTGTTGCCCGTGCTGTACCACGGCAAGTCCTGGCCTTCGGATCACATACACGCGCACTAGCATCTTGAGCGCCTCGACCTCCCGGACAATGTCCGGATTGACAAAAACGCGCATCTTGCCGGAGGCGACCACGTCCTCCACTCTGAAGGCGCTCATGTAACGCGTGATCAGGTCGGAGTCAAAGCGCCGCATGAGTCGGCGATCATCCCTTCCGTGGCGATAGCCGCCAGTCGGAGCGAATGCAGCCGCCACAGTGCCTATAGCGTCGAGCAGTTGGTCCACGGTGTATCGTGGCCAAGACGTGAGGTCTGCCTGCTTTGCGTCCTCGAGCAGATCGTGCAGCCGCTTGAACTCATCATCCGTCGGCTCGCCGAGGCGATGGAGCGGAATCAGGCCAGCGCGGAAGAAGTCATCGGTGTCGTGGACCGCATAGGTGAGATCGTCTGCCCACTCCATGATGAGCGCCTCCAGGCTGCGCTCGGGCAACTGCTCGTCATCATCGACCCGTCTGCTGAACGCTCGAGCAAAATCATAAGCTTCATCGTCCTCCTTGTAAAAGCCCCACTTGCGCTCGCGTGCTCGAGCCTGGAGTGGGTCTTGGCGCCACCAGCGCCACGGGTACTTCAAGATGCCGTCCAGTGTCTGACGTGTGAGATCGAGGCCGCTACCGCCTGACCGCTGAGCGAGCCGCGTCACGATCCGAAAGCTCTGCGCGTTCCCCTCGAAGACGCCATCGTCCTGGATGTAGTCCTTAGCAATCTCGTTGAGTTCGGCCTCAGCTATGTGGCCGAACGGAGGATGCCCGAGGTCGTGGGCGAGACAGCTTGCCTCAACCGCTCCCGGGTCGAGCGACAGCACGGTTGCCTGTGCCCGTCCTGATATCCCGTCTTGCGCAGCGATCTCCAGGAGTCGCTCGGCGTTGCGCCGCCCGACTTGGGCCACCTTGAGGGAGTGGCTTAGGCGATTATGGAACGAGTGCCCGGCCTCTGGTGCCGTGACTTGCGTAACGTAAGCGAGTCGCCGGAAGGCTGAACAGTAGAGCACCCGATCGCGATCATGCTCTCCGGGACCTCGATAGTCCTGTCCCCATTTGTCG
>DASZFY010000009.1:0-38784 GCA_035939335.1 Solirubrobacteraceae bacterium
ATTGTGGCGTGTTGATGAGCGCCTCTGACCGCGACTCAGCTCTGTTTGCTGACCGAGTGTGGTCGCTCAACGGCGGGAAGCTGACACCGAAGAGCGGCCACCGCGATTCCGAAGCCGAGATCGTCCCCTTCCAACGCCGAGACGAAGGCGGCGGGTCACGCCGCGCGGGCTAGAGCGCGCAAGTGGTCGAGCTGCGTGATGTCGTCAAGAATTACCTTGTCGGCGGCACGCCGATCTACGCAATTGACCATGTGTCCATGACGGTGGCCGCCGGAGAGCTCGTCGCGCTCTATGGGCCGTCTGGCTCCGGCAAGACGACGCTGATCGAACTGATCGCGGGCCTTCAGACTCCCGACAGCGGCAGCATCCGCGTCGGCGAGCGCGAGGTGGCGCAAATGTCCCGCAAGGAAGCTCGGCACTACCGCCTGCACGAGCTCGGGATTGTCATGAATCCCAACAGTCTGCAGCCGGGCGCTAGAGCGATTACAAGCGCCGCGCTCAAGCTGATGAGCTCCGGGGCCCACGAGCCGTACAAACGGATCACGCCTCTGATGGTTGAGCTCGGGCTTGGGGATCGGCTTCGCCACCGAGTTGCCGAGCTCTCGATGGGCGAGCGCCAGCGGGTCTTGCTTGCGCTTGCACTGTCGTGTGGGCCGCGGCTCGTACTTGCCGACGAGCCGACCGCGAGCCTCGATACCGAGAACACGCAAAGCGTCTTGTGTCTGCTTCGCCGTCTTTGCCGTGAGCGGGACATGGCGTTGCTGTTGGTCACACACGATCCTGAGGCGGCGGGCTACGCGGATCGGGTGCACGAACTCCGTGATGGCCGTCTTGGCGACCGGCGACCGAGCCTCGGACAACGAGACGGTCACTCGCGGATCGGGGAGTGTGAAAGGGCGTGAGATATCTATCTGGCATGCGTTATATCTACGAGGCCAGGTACAGCACGCGCACGTCCCTCACTGAACAGGGATTTGCGATTCTTGGGCTCGCTGTGGGTGTTGCCCTGCTCTTCGCCTCACAGATATCGAGCACGAGCTTGACCCGCTCCGTGGCAGCGCTCAACAGCCAGCTCGTTGGCAACGCCCAGGTGCAGATGAAGGCTAGAGACTACAAAGGAGTGCCTGAACAGCTGCTCTCGGCAGTTCGCAGCGTCGCAGGCGTAGCGAGCGCATTGCCGATGCTCGAGCGACAGGTAAACCTGATCGGGCCGGGGGGCGAAAACTCCGTGGATCTCATCGGAGTGCAGCCTGACGGCTCCAGCGGTATGTCTCTACTGCGCGGCTTTTCCGCTACGCAGCTAGCTTCGGTGCGGGCGATTGTGTTGCCGGCGCCGCTGGCCACCGAAGTCGGCGTTCGGGCGTTCGGGCACGTCCGACTGCAGGTGGGCGCGCAGCTCGTCGGAGTGCCCGTCGCAGCGACCCTGTCAGAAGAATCTATCGGAGGACTCGTCCACAGTCCAGTTGCTCTCACATCTCTGAGCTACGCACAACAACTAACGCAAGCGCCCAGTCGGCTCACCAGGATCTTCGTGCGCTATGAACCGCGGCGGGCCCGCGTCGTACTTCACACACTTGCCTCACTAGCTCGTGCTTGGAACGTTAACCTCGAGCCGAGCACGTATGAATCGCGCCTGTTCGCCGTTGCGGTCGCTCCACAGAGCAGCAGCGAGCAGTTGTTTTCGGGAATCTCGGCGTTCGTCGGCCTCATGTTCGCGTTCAACGCGATGCTTATTGCGGTCCCCGCCCGACGCAAGCTGATACAGGACATGCTTCCGCACGGTGCCGCTCCGACAATCGTGGTGTTGCTGATAGAAGCCGCCGTGCTCGGGGTGGTGGCGTCTATGCTTGGGCTGGTCCTCGGTGATGCCCTTTCCGTCGCCGTGTTCCACTCAACACCGGGGTATCTCACGTTTGCATTTCCGATCGGCAACCCGCGGATCATCACGTGGCAGGCGGTCGCGCTCGCGGTAGCTGTCGGTATGGGCGCAGCGGTCGTGGGCGTCCTGTGGCCTGCCCGGAACGTCATTTGGGGTTCTCGCGAGCGAGACCGCTGGCGACCACGCGGGCGCCGGACATGGTCGGCTGTGCGCCTGGTTGTCGGAGTACTTTGTGTGGCCGTCACGAGCTTTGAGCTCCCGTCCAACACAGACGCGGCCGTAATAGGAAACATCGCGCTAGGGCTAGCGCTGTTGTGCTGGCTGCCGTTCCTGTTCGACGCGGCTCTGGCCGCCGTCGCACGCCTATCGCACGTCCTCAACGATCTCGGGATGGTCGTCGCAGTTTCAGAGCTCGAGACGCCCCAGACGAGGGTGCGCTACCTGGCGATCGCGGCAACTGCCGCGCTCGCGGTGTTCGGCACATCTGAGTTCGCCGGCATTCAAGCGAACCTGACACGCGGCCTTGACGCCTCGATCCGGGGCATGGACTCAGGTGCAAACCTATGGGTTGTGCCGAGTGGCGCCTATAGCCTCCAAGCGACCGTGCCGTTCCAACCGGGCGATACCCGGCGAATCGCGTCGCTGCCAGGCGTGCGTCAGCTCTCGGTCTATCGAGGCAGCTTTCTCGATTGGGGGACGCGACGGCTTTGGGTGATCGCGCCGGCGCCCAGCATCCAACACCCGGTGCCTGCGAGCCAGCTTCTCGGCGGCGAACTACGCGCCGCGACCAGTCGTGTCCGCAGCGGGGCCTGGGCCGTGCTCTCAAAGAGCCTCGCCAGGGAACGCCACCTACAGGTCGGAGAGCCGTTCGAGCTGCCATCACCGCGACCGACTGTCTTTCGGCTTGCTGGCGTGATCTCCAACCTCGGCTGGCCGCCAGGCACGATCATCATGAACTCCGCCGAGTACGCGCGCGCGTGGGGAAGCGGCGCTCCTAGCGCCTATGAGATACAGACGACGCCGGGTATCAAGCCAGCCGCCGAGCGGCTGGTGCTCGAGCACGCGCTCGCCGGCGAGGGATTGTCGGTGCAGACTGCGGCTGAACGGGAGCAACTCCACTATGCCGCGGCGGCTCAGGGGCTCTCGCGGCTGACACAGATACGGATTCTGATCCTGCTCGCCGCGATACTTGCGGTTGGTGGAGCTATGGGCGCCTTGATCTGGTCGCGTCGAGAACAGATCGCGACAATGAAGTGCCACGGCCCCGAAGAACGCGAGCTATGGCGCGCACTCTTGTGCGAGAGCGGAGTGATACTGGCTGCAGGCTGTTCGCTCGGGGCCGTGTTCAGCCTTTACGCCCAGGTGTTGGGCAGTCATTCTCTCGCCAGTGTGACGGGCTTCCCAATCCTGTTCGACATTGAAGGCATCGCCGCGATTACGAGTTTCGCCCTGGTCATCGTGATCACGCTCGCGGTGCTCGCGATCCCGGGCTATCTGGTAGTGCGTGTGCGGCCGAGCACCGTCAGCCCGGCGTACTAGCCGGCGCGCGTCGGCGTCCCGTAGCGGGCAGCCTGACGCTGCTCCGCTGTCGCGACGGCAGCTCCAGGTGCTTGCAAAGGCGGTCGTGCGCGAGGTCACTTGGGGTCTGCCGGCTGTCAGCCGGGAGATAGCCAACTGGCGCAGGGCGGCCGTCCGGATTCGGTCAGGGCCCCTGCGAGAAGACGCGCTCGATGCGCTCGCGCACAAGCGTGGACAAAGCGACGGCGCCGCACTGTTCTCGATCCTGCCGCGCAGGCGAAACCGTAGCTACCTGCGCCTTCTCGTCGCCTATCAGACGATCTGGGACTACCTCGATAGCGTCAGCGAGCGGGGAGCCTTCGCTGGACTGGCGAACGGCCGGCAGTTGCACCTCGCGCTCGTCGATGCGCTGGACCCAGGCGGCCCGATCCGTGACTACTACCGCTACAGCCCCTGGCGTGAGGACGGCTACCTCGTCACACTCGTGGCGACCTGTCGCGCTTGCTGCGCACAGCTGCCGTCCTTCGAGCGCGTCCGCAAGCTGGTGCTGCGAGACGCCGAGCGCGCTCAGGTGCTCGCTCTCAACCACGCGCCCGATCCCGCGGAGCGCGACGCGGCCCTCAAGGAATGGGTGCAACACGAGTTTTCGAGCGACCACAAAGCGAGCTGGTTTGAGCTGACGGGCGCCGCGAGCGCGGGGCTCGCGGCCTTCGCGTTGCTGGCGCTCGCATGCGAACCGTCCTGCAGCGACTCGGAGATCAAACGTACTCACGCGGCGTACTTCCCATGGGCATCAGCGGTCGCGTGCATGCTGGACAGCTACGCCGATCGGCACCAGGACACCGCGAACGGCGACCACAGCTACATCGCGCACTACCCAACACCGGAGCTCGCTATCTCCGGGACCTGCACTCTCGTGCAGCGCTGCCTAGCTGAACTTCACGCGCTCAAGAACAGCGAGGCACATGTACTGATCGTGTGCAGCATGATCGCGCTCTACCTGTCGAAGGACCCGGCCCGCGTCGACGAGACGCTCGGAGGGAGCAGCCGCATCGCGCACGCCGGCGGGTCTCTTACTGGCGCACTGCTCCCGATTCTTCGACTTTGGCACGCCGCGCACACAGTACGCACCGCCGTTAACCACAACCCAAAGGAGACAACAGTGTCACCGACAGCCAGGCCCTCACGTCTCAAACGCACCAAGCACGAGTTGCCGCCGAGTCCACCACACCCCGCCATAGTCCAAACGCTCGCAGGCCGATGGTCACCGTACACCTACGTAGAAGAGTGTCAGGCGGTGTGCGGCGACCGCTTCACCCTCTACCCGCTCAACATGCCGCCGCATGTGTTCTTCGCTGGCCAGGCGGATATCCAAACGATCCTCACCGGGGATGCGACCGAGCTGCATCCCGGAGCGGCCGGATCAATCGTCGCCCCCGTCGTCGGTGAGCGCTCGTTTATGTTGCAAGAGGAAGACGCGCATCTCTCCGGTCGCCGAGCCATCACGCCAGCATTCCAGAAGCTCCTGGTAGAGAAGCAGACAGCAGTCGTAGCCGATCTCGTGAGGCGATCCGTCGCGTCATGGCCACTGCAAACGCCCGTGGCGCTAGATCCCTACATTCGCTCCCTGACACTTGCGGTGATCCTGCAGATCATCTTCAGCGACCAAGACACCGAGTTGAGAGCACTCCACGCGGCACTGATGCCAATGCTGGCCATCACCAGCAGCCTGTCGCTCCCAGCGCCGGGGCTCCGCCACATTCCGGGGAGGCGGCGCGCGTGGAAACGGTTCATCGGGCGCCGGGCTGAAGTTGACGACATCCTCTACCGACTCGTGGCCGAGCGCAGGGCATCATCTCGCGGCGATCGCCCGCGTGATCTACTCGACATGCTACTGACAGCCGAAAACATCGACGGCTCACCCATGGGAGCACTGCAGGTCCGCGACAACCTTATTTCAGTGATCCTGGCCGGCTATGAGACCACGACCGGCCAGATCGGCTGGGCGTTTCAGCTCCTCGCCCACAACCCCGACGCCCAAACCCGTCTTATCGAGGAACTGGCTTGCGCCGGCGGCGAGGAATACCTCACCGCCACGGTGTACGAGACTATGCGTTGCAAGCCTGTCTTTCTATTCGCTGTGCCACGCGAGGTCGCAAAACCGGTGCAGATAGCCGACGTGACATACCGACCCACCGTCCGACTCGCCGCCTGCACCTACCTGCTCCATCACAATCCCGATCTGTACCCCAACCCGCACGCCTTCCTGCCGGAGCGCTTCCTCGGCGCAAATGCCCAATCTAGAGCCTGGCTGCCGTGGGGAGGCGGCCGCAAGCACTGTTTGGGCCGGCATCTGGCGATGCTCGAGGTCACAACGATCCTCCGTGAGGTCTTGTCGACCAGCGCCGTTGTGCCAGCGGCTGATCGAATCGAGCGGCCCCGCTGGCGCGGTGCAATCCTCGTCCCAAGCTCCGGTGGACGTGTGGTTCTACGAGACAGGCGACACGGGGCGCCCATTTTTTTTCGCTCTGAGAGTTAGTCAAAGAACGTTTCTATTCGTTGACTAACAACACTGAGCGCCCAAGAACGTTTCTATTCTTTTGTCTGAATATACGTGTGATTCGTGCGGCCCGACGTATGTAATGATCGGGATGCCGATGCCATACCTGGCGAAGATCGACAGCGGGACGAGAGCCAGGTCTGCTCGTGGGCGTGGCGCGGCTTGTTTGTTCTATCGGTTGCTTCGGGACGGCAGGATCGCGTTCGACTCGGCTCGCAGCCACGAGGCGATCGGTCAACGCGGTTGAGCAAGCGGGTGCGTCGCGTCAACGCCTCGCCGAAGGAGGAGCCGACCTGGTCGGACCTGGTTCTGCGCGAGCCGCGCTATTCGCAGTCGCTGGAGCGGGGGCTGGCGATCCTGAGGTGCTTCACGCCAAAGCGCCCGATACTGGGCATCGCGGACATCGCCGACAAGCTCGGTATGAGCCGCTCGACGACGCACCGCTACGTCATCACCCTCGTCGCGCTCGGCTACCTCGAGCAGGGCGCGGGGCGCAAGTACCGGCTAGGGCTGCGCGTGACCGACCTCGGCATGTCCGCCCTGAACTCCACCGGCCTGCGCGAGCACGCTCACCCCTACCTCGAGGAGCTCCGCCAACGCACCTCATACACCACCAGCCTGGGCGTGCTCGACGCCACAGACGTCCTCTACGTCGATCGCGTGCGCAGCTTCCGCCGCGGCCGGGGCCAAGTCGACCTGAACCTGCACACAGGCTCGCGCGTGCCCGCGTACTGCACCTCGATGGGCAAGCTGCTGCTCGCAAACCTGCCCGAGGCCGAGCAGCGCGACGTGATTCGGCAATTGAAGCTCACCAAACGCGGCCCCCACACGATCACAAGCAAGAAAGCGCTACGCGACGAGCTCGACGAGATCCACGCGGCGGGGTTCGCCGTCGATGACCAGGAGTTCGCCGCCGAGCTGTACGCGATCGCCGCACCGGTGCGCAACGAGGCACGCGAAGTCGTCGCCGCCGTCAACCTCGTGGCGCCCAGCACATTGATCACCCTCGAGGAGCTCGTCGACGCGCTCGGCCCGCACCTCGTCTCCACCGCCGACCGCATCTCCGCCCGACTCGGCTACAGACGCGACGACGAGATCACCCGGGAAGGGTAGGAGCACCGTGCCCAGCGAACACGCCAGCGTGCCGATCGAGGGGAAGCTCGTCCGGTTTCTGCGCAGCGGCGTGAAGCTCGAGCTCAGCGCGAGCGCCGCAATCATCGAGGCACAGACCGCAGCCGACACACACCTCAAACCCAACACCTACAGCAGGGCGCTCGCCCGCTTCGACGCCGCGCGCACCCTACTCGAGGAGATCGGCGTGTCTGAACAACTCGAGCCGCAAGACATCGAGCTCGACCTCACACGCTGGCCACAGCTACTACTCAAAGCACTCGAATCCCAGCTCAACCAAGAACTCATCCGCCTAGAAGACGCCCACACAGACGGCATCGACCTACCCCCACGCGACCTCCCAGCCCTCGCGTGCCTAGTCGCCGACATCCAAAAGATGGTCAGTGCGCCAACAACACACGAACCCGAGCAGCCACGCCCCGAAAGACAGCTAGAGCGACGAACCCTGAGGAGGAGCCGCGGAGATGGCTAGGAGCCAGTCAGCCAGTCCGATCGGGCTACGTCGCGTTACGCCGTATGAGCGGTTCAGGGATGCCGAGACGCACCCGTCCGAAAGACGCGCGGCGGTGTTCAACTCGGTGTCGGTGCTCCGCGACGCGAGGTATCTCCTGCTGGAGTCCCAGCGGTCCGACGGTAGTTGGGTTGGCGCCCCGATGTGGTTCGCCGCGGTCAATGACACGATCTTGCTGCGCGCCGAAGCCGACTCGCCGCAGCTACGAAGAATGAGCCGCAGGCCGATCGTCAAGGTAACGCCTTGCACAAGGCGCGGAAAGCCGCTCGATGACTACATCAAATGCATGGCACGCATCGCGCCGGGAGAGCGTGAGGCCCAAGCAGAGTCAGCGCTACGCCGCGGCTACGGTCCGCTCCACCGAGCACTCAACTGGCTCACCCACAACGACCACGTGTATCTCGAACTCACGCCAGTCTGACCGAGCAGGACAAGAGTCAGCCCTTTCGAAAGGTGCCAACTATGGTGTAAGGTCGCGCACGTGGATGCTGCGTATGACGCGATCGTGGTTGGATCCGGCTTCGGGGGAGGAATCGCCGCGTGTCGCCTAGCCGAAGCTGGGCAGCGTGTCGCCGTGCTCGAGCGCGGACGACGCTGGGCGGCCACGGACTTCCCCGAGAAGCCCGCACAGGCGCCCGAGGCGCTCTGGCATCCGACGCTCAATCCCCACGGGCTGTTCGACGTGCGGTTGATGCGCGACCTGTCCGTCGTCACCGCCGCGGGCGTCGGCGGGGGATCGCTTGTGTACGCCAACGTGCAACTGCGAGCGCCTGCCGACGTGTTCGCCAGCGGCTGGCCGCACGCGATCGACCGCGACGCGCTCGACCCGTACTACGACCGCACCGAGGAAGCGCTGCTGCCGATGGAGACGCCGCCCGGGCTGCCCAAGATGCAGGCCTTCGCAGCCGCCGGGCGCCGCATCGGCAAGGAAGCCCAGCCCCTGCCGCTGGCGGTCAACTTCTTAGCGGATCGCGAGCACCCGTTCAGCGGCGTGCACCAGCAGCGCTGCGAGAACCTCGGCCGCTGCGACATCGGCTGCCCGATCCACGCCAAGAACACCATCGACATCACCTACATTGCGCGCGCCGAACGCTTCGGCGCCGAGGTGCATCCACTGCACGAAGCGCTGCAACTCGACCCGCCGCAGGACGCCGACGGACGCTGGCGCGTCGGCTTCCGCGATCTCCAGCGCGGCGTCGACGGCACGGTGCACGCGCCGGTGGTCGTGCTCGCCGCCGGCTGCCTAGGTTCCAGCCGCCTGCTGTTCAAGAACCGCTCGCGGCTGCCTCGGCTGTCCAAGGCGCTCGGCAGCCACTTCTCCGGCAATGGCGACGCGCTCGGCGCCGCGTTCAACCCGAGCGCGCACGACGTCGGCAGCCCGCGCACCGACTTCGGGCCGTCGATGACCAGCGTGCTCGACTACACCGACGAGCACGGCTTTCTGCTCGCCGACGGCGGGCTGCCCTCCAACTTCGGCGGACTGCTCGAGATCGTGCGGTTCGTCGACGAGCTCCACGGCTGGCACCGCCTGCTCGGGCGCTACGGAATGCGCGGCCTGCTGCTGCGCGTCAAGCGCCTGGCCGCACTCCTCGGGCTCAGCGACCAGCCGCTCGCGCACCGCCACCTGCGCCCGCGCCTGGAGCGCCCGATCGACGACTCGCTCGTGTTCCTCATGATCGGCCGCGACGCAGCCGACGGGCAGATGCGGCTCACGCCGCTGTTCAAACGCTTTGACATCCGCTGGAGCACCAAGAGCAGCCAAGGCCTGTTCACTGCGATGAAGCGCGTCGTCGATGAGCTCGCGAGCGCGATCGGCGCCGAGCCGTTCTTCGCGCTCGACACGTGGCCGCTGAGCAGCTACATCACCGTGCACCCGCTCGGCGGCTGTCCCATGGCCGACGACCCCACGCTCGGGGTGGTCGACGACGCCGGCAAGGTCCACGGCTACGACGGGTTGTACGTGCTCGACGGCTCGATCGTCCCCACCGCGCTGGGTGTCAACCCGTCCAAGACCATCGCCGCGCTGGCCGAGCGCGGCGTCGAGCTGCTGGTCAAGCGGCTGGGCGGGGCCGGCGGCCCGAGCGCCCCGGGTGGGCCGAGCGCGCCGGGTGGGCCGAGCGCGCTGAGCGGATCGAGCGAGCCGAGCGAGTAGCGATGGGGGTGCGCGAGCGGTTCACCACGCGCAAGGCGTGGCGCAACGACACGGGCAACCAGCGCATCTACCCGCTTCGCGAGCTGACCCCCACGACGCTCGATGAGCTGTGCCAAGCGGTGCGCGAAGCCGAGCGCGACCACTGCACCGTGCGCGCCGTCGGCTCCGGTCACTCGTGGTCTGACGTCGCGCTCAGCGACGGCATCCTCGTGCGCCCCACCGGGTTGACCAGGCCGCTCGAGCTCGAGCAGGAGCTGCTGCGCACGCCCGCCAGCGACACGCACGAAGGCGGCTCGCGTGCCAGCGAGGGGGATGAGAGCGATGGTAAGAGCGACGGCACAACGCTCGTGCGGGTCGAGGCCGGCATCACGATCGCCGCACTCAACGAGCACCTGCACGCGAACAAGCTCGCGCTTCCCAACATGGGCGGCTTCGACGGTCAGACCGTCGCCGGCGTGATCTCCACGTCCACCCACGGATCCGGCTTCGACTTCGGACCGCTGCCCGATCTCGTCCGCTCACTCGACGTCGTCGCGTCCCGCGGCATCGTCTACCGGATAGAGCCCGCCGACGGGCCGACCGATCCAGACGCCTACCGCGCGCGCCACCCCGACCGCCAGCTGCGCCAGGACGACCGCTGGTTTCACGCCGCCGTCGTCGGCATGGGGTGCATGGGGCTGATCTACTCCGTGATCCTCGCCGTGCGCTCGGAGTTCTACCTGCGCGAGGCTCGCTCGATGAGCACGTGGTCGAAGGTGCGCCAGGAACTGCAGCGCGGAGAGGTGCTCGCGCCCAACGGCGAGGCGCTCCCGCGCGACGCCCACTACGAGCTCCTGTTCAACCCCTATCCGGACGAGCACGGCGAGATCGAATGCCTCGTCACCACCCGCATACCTGTAGATCGGACCGAATATCGCCACGACCACCGCCGCAGCCGCAGCCTGCTGATGGAACTGGCCGCGCGCTTTCCGCTGACGCCCGTGCTGATCAACCTCGCCGTCGGCCTGTTCCCGAAGATCTCGCCGTTCCTGATCACGCGCGCGATGAAGGCGCTCGTCAACGACGACTACGTCAACATCAGCTACCGCGTCTTCAACATCGGCGCCGCCAACTACCTGCCCGCGTACTCGTGCGAGATCGGCGTACCCGCCGATGAGCCCAGGCTCAACCTCGCCGTCGAGAAGATCGTCGAGGTCGCCGGACAGCGCAGGCGCCTGGGCAACGTCTTTCACAGCTCGCCCATCTCGCTGCGCTTCGTCAAGGCCAGCGACGCGTACATGTCGATGATGCACGGACGCGACACGGTGATGATCGAGCTGATCATGGCCACCCATACCGTCGGCGGCATGGAGCTGCTGAGCGCGCACGAAGACGCGTTGTACGAGCTCGGGGGGCGCCCGCACTGGGGGCAGGTGAACTCGCTCACCGGCAGCCACGGCCTGCTCGCGGCGATGTACCCACGCTATGACGACTGGCAGGAGATCCACGCCCAGCTCAACGCCAGCGGCGTGTTCGACTGCCCGTTCAGCAAGCGCGTGGGCATCTCCAAGGCCGACTTTCGTGTCTGACGCGCGAGGTACACGCCAGCTCTTCGACCTGCTCCAGGTCGCCGCCGCGTCGCTCGCGCTGGTGGGCTACGTGTACGTGATCGGCTGGCTGGTCACGTGGACACGGCTCGCCGCCGCGCGACTGCCCGTCGCCGCGTCGCTGCCGGCGATCGACGGCCAGGTCGTGCTCGTCACCGGCGCCCGCGCGGTGCTCGTGATGGTGATCGTGTTCGCCGCCATGTGCGCGGTCGCCTACGCCGTGCACATCGGCCGTTGGAACAAATACGCGGGCGCGTGGAACGAAATCGTCAGGAAGAACCGGCGCACCGCGCACGAAAGGTTCGTACAGACGGGGCGCCTGCCGCCGGCGCCCGTCGCCAGCCCGCTCGCGCCGCCCGACCGCCTCGTGCGGGTGATCGCGGGCTTCAACGTCGGCGTGCTGTCCGTCGCGCTCGGCCTCGTCGCCGCCAGGTTCACCAAGACGCTGATCGACCAGTGGCAGCCGGGGCACTGGTGGGCACTGCTCGCGCCGTGGGCGCTGTTCACGATCATCGCCGCGGCCGTGCTCGCCACCGTGAATCCGCTCAGAGGCAACCGCGTCGTGCACGGCATCCTGTGGGCGGTCGTGGTCGCCGTCGCGCTGCTGTGCTCCGCGCCGATCGGCCTGCTCGTGCTCACGTGGATGGGCATCGGCACGTTCGGGCGCTGGTTCGGCAACCGGCCGCTGCCCGCCTCGACGTTCGAGTTCCTGCGATCGCCGCTGCCGTGGGTGCTGCTCACGATCTACGCGCTCGTGGCGCTGTCGTACTCGGCGATGCCGCCTGTGAGCTTCTCCCAGGCACGTGTCGAAACGGCCAGCGCCTCGACGCAGCTCGGCGGCTACCTCGCACACACGACAGACGGCGTGTACATCGTCGTGTGCACGCCCCTCGCCAACGCCACCTCCACGGCAGACCGCGTCGAGCTCGTGCCCAACCGAGCGATCGCGTCGATCACGACCAGCGACACCGCGTTCACCGTCGACTCCGGCAACCGGCCATCGCTGCCTACGCTCGCGCTGCGCGCGCTCGGCATCGACACGCAGACCATCGCCTGGATCAGGCCCGAACTGAACGAAAGGCACCCGCCGTGCGCCGGTGAGCCGCCGCCGCGCCCGAGTACAGGCTACGAAGCGCCGCAGCTAGGGTCCGACGTGTTCGCCGGGCCGGCGCCGCCCGGCGGCCGCGCGCGCGACGGTGAGCCGACGATCGAACAGACCACGCCCGCAATCGCCGCGCTCGCCAAGCGCTACCAGCCGACGATGCTGGTGTCGGTGACCGACCCCTTCTGGCCGGTGTCGGTCGGCGCGCTGCTCGAAGACCTCGGCAGCGCCGGCCAACCGACGTGCGTGCACCGCCAGGGTGTCGCCGGCTGCGCGCTCGCGCATCCAACGCTCGAAGACCTGCGCACGCTCCCGAGCACCGCCAACGACTACCTGGAATTTCCCGCCACGCCGGCGCTCGACCCTGACCCCACGGGGCAGCTCGAAGCGTTCCTGCGCGGACAGCGCGGGCGCAACCAGCCGCTGCCGTCGCTGCACGAACGGCTCGCCGATCCCGGCGTGCTCGAACCGTGGTCCACCGCGCAGATCTACTTCCTCTACGCCGGCCCCGTCAATCCGGCGCTGTGGCCCGCGAGCAACAGCACGATCGGCGCCGGCCTCGTCGGACTGCAGTACTGGTTCTTCTATCCGTACAACTACTACCCCACGCTCGCCACGCCCCAGCTGATGAACGAAGCGCCGCTCGCGGGCGACGTGGCCAACACCGACCTGCACCAGGGCGACTGGGAGCACATCACCGTTCTGGTCGACCCCAAGACCAAGCAGCCACAGTGGATCTACATGGCCCACCACAGCAACGAGGGCGAATACTTCCCCTGGAACAGCCCGCTGCTGCGCTTCGATCAAGGACACCCCGTCGTGCAGGCCGCCTACGGCGGACACCCCACCTATCCCGCCGGCTGCGGCGCCCGACGCCGCTACGCCAACGGGCTCAAAGGCGTCGTCAGCGACTGGCTCGTGTGCGGCCCCGGCAGGTTCGCGTTGCGCGCGAGCACCACGCCGCTCGTGGACATCGCCGCCGCGCCGTGGGCCTGCTGGAAGGGTCACTTCGGCGTCGCCACGCCCAGCGAGGTGCAGGCCTCCAAACAGAACGAGGGCAGCGTCCAGCGTGCGATCGATGACTACTACTACGTCGCCGGACCCCCCTCGCCGCTGTGGCAGGCCGAGAATGGAAGCCTCCCAGCGCCCGGCTCAAACCAGGCCGCATCGGGATTCTGCGCCAACGGCGCCGACCCGCGGGCGCGAGAGCGCAAGGCGATTCGCGAAGGGATCGGCCGACCGTAGAGTCGGCGACGTACAGATCGTCGTCGAAGCTCAGCAGCACCGACGCTCACACCCGCCGCAGCCGCACTCCGCCCAACTCGATCGCCTCTGCGCCGCCGGGGAGCTCGTGCGGGAGCTCCAGCGCGATCTCGACGAGCCCTTCCTCGTGCTCGCTCGCTGCAGTGAAGCGCACCTCGCCGCCCTGCACGCGCAGCAGCGGGCCATCCGCGCCGTCGCCGGCGCTCACCGGCGCACCCAACACCTGGCCCCAGCGCACCGCCGTCGCCTCCGGGTCCGCGACCGCGAGCGTGATGCCCGCCAGACGCCCCGGCGCGCCCGCGACCGTGCGGCCCGTCCATTGAGGGCCGCCCCAACGCCATGTGCCGTACGGCCGCGACTGGTCGAGCGAGACGATCGCCCCGCGCATGTCCGCCGGATGCAGATGCGTGCCCGAGATGTCCGGCAGATCGATCTGCCACACCACGCGCACGCCCCGCTCGAGCGCGCGCGAGCGCGCTCCCTCGAGATCCTCCAAGTCGAAGATCACCATGTAGCCGCCATCCCCGCCGCGGCGCGAGAGGTAGCGCCCCGCCGCGGTGTCCGCGCGCGTCGGCGAGACCACCTCCAGGAAGCAGTCGCCCAGCGCGAACACCACGTTCTCCAGGCCGAACTCGCCCACGCCCGGATCGCGGTAGGGCTCGTGCAGGCCGAGCGCCGTGCGCAGCGCCGCCGCCACCGGCTCGAGCGCGCTCGCCGCCAGCACCGCCTGGCGCAGCCTCACACCCGCTCCCCCCTCGCCGTTCACCCATAGCAGGCTAGCGGCAGCTGAGGGCGGGAGCCAATATGTGTTAAAAAAACGTCCTTGACATCTATTGTCAACAATATGGGTCTGAAATTGCGAGCTTGTGTCAAGTAATCGCGACTCGCGTCCGATACTGCCGGCGTGCGACTCTCACCGCTACCGCTCGCATCGGTGCTGCCACCGCGTGAGCGGCGCCTGCTGAACGCCGCCACGGGCCTGCTCGTCGCACTCGTCGCGATGACCGCCGCCCGTGCGGTCCTCGGCATCGGCGACCATGCTTTCGGAGAAGTGATCCGCGACTGGGTCACCTCGGCGGTGTACATCCTCGTGGGACTGATCGTGTGCTTGCGCGCGGTGCGCATGACCGATAACCGCCGTCCGTGGATGTGGTTCGCGTTCGGCATCTCGATCTACGGACTCGGCAACGTGCTGTGGGCGGCGTGGATCGAACACCTCCCCAACCCGCCGATCCCGTCGATCTGCGACGGCCTGTGGCTGACGCTCTACCCCTGCTGCTACCTCGGGATCGTCGGGCTCGCACGGGTGCGCGAGCGGCGCGTGCCCGCGCGGATCTGGCTGGACGGCCTGATCGCCGGGCTCGGGGTCGCCGCGATCGGCGCCGCGATCGTGCTGCGCCCGGTGCTCGCCTCGGTCTCCGGCAACACCGCCGCGGTCATCACCGAGGCGGCCTACCCGATCTGCGACCTGCTGCTCGCTGGACTCGTCGTCGGCGTGCTCGCGCTGCGCGGCTGGCGCCTGGACCGGATGTGGGCGCTGCTCGGCGCGGGCTTCCTCGCGCTGGCCACCGCGGACTGCATGTACGCGCTGCAGGTCGCCGGCGGAGCGTCCGCGCCGAGCAGCACGACGAACCTCGCCTACGACATCGGCGTGCTGCTGCTGGCGCTCGCCGCGTGGCAGCGGGGCGCCGCGCTGGAGTCCGACAGCGTGCCCAGCACAGCCGTGCTGGGGATACCCGCCGCGTTCACGCTCAGCGCGCTCGGGCTGCTGATCTACGACCACTTCAGCCGCCTGGACCCGCTGGCGCTCACGCTCGCGCTCGCGACCACGCTCGCGGCCTTCGCGCGCACCGGACTCGCCTTCCGCGACGTGCGCGCGCTCGCCGAAACGCGCCGGCAGGCGTTCACCGACGATCTCACCTCGATGCCAAACCGCCGCCACTTCCTGCACTGCCTGCGTGACGCGATCCTCGCCAGCCGGGCGAGCGACACCAGCGTCGCGCTGCTGCTGTTCGACCTCGACCACTTCAAGGAGCTCAACGACACCCTCGGCCACGACGCCGGCGACCAGTTGCTGTGCCAGGTGGGCGAGCGGCTGAGCACCGTGCTGCGCGCCAGCGACGTCGCCGCACGGCTGGGCGGCGACGAGTTCGGCGTGCTGCTGTGCGGTCCGTGCGACACCGCGCAGGCGGAACTCGTGGCGGACAAGATCCTCGACGCGATCGCCAAGCCGTTCCCGATCAAGGGCCTCAACCTGCGCGTCACCGCCAGCATCGGCATCGCGCTGTTCCCCGAGCACGCGCGCGACGACGAACAGCTGATGCAGCACGCCGACGTCGCCATGTACGAGGCCAAGAGCGCGCAGTGTGGGCGCGTGCGCTACGCCAGCGAGCGCGACACGCACTCGCTCGAGCGCCTGACGCTCGCGGGCGAGCTCTCGCGCGCCCTGGAGAATGGCGAGATAGAGGCGTACTTCCAGCCAAAGGCCAACGCCAGCAGCGGCAAGATCGTCGGCGTCGAGGCGCTCGTGCGCTGGCGCCATCCCGAGCGCGGAATGATCCCCCCCGACCAGTTCGTCGCCGTCGCCGAGCAGGCTGGGCTGGGACGTGCGCTGACGCGCAGGATGCTCGAGCTCGCGCTCACGCAGGTCAAGGCGTGGCGGGAGTCCGGGCTCGACCTGCACGTCGCCGTCAACACCACCGTCGCCGATCTGCTCGACACGCACTTCCCCGACGAGGTCGCGGCGATGCTCGCCAGCCATGGCCTGCCGCCGGAGGCGCTCGTGCTGGAGGTGACCGAGAACATGGTCCTGTCGGACCCCGTGCGCATCGGCGACGTGCTCGCACAGCTCGGCGAGCTCGGCCTCGGCCTGTCGCTCGACGACTTCGGCACCGGCTACTCCTCGCTCACGCACCTGAAGTCGCTACCCGTCGGCGAGGTCAAGATCGACCGCTCGTTCGTCGGGCGCATGACCTCCGACCCGGTCGACGCGGCGATCGTCGAAGCGACGATCCAGCTCGCACACAGCATCGGCAGCCGCGTGGTCGCCGAGGGTATCGAGGACCACACCACGTGGAGCTCGCTCGTGGCCAACCACTGCGAGCTCGTCCAGGGCTACGCGCTCTCACGACCGCTGCCCGCCGCCGAGCTCGAGGAGCTGCTGCGCTCCGAGCCGGTGCCGACCGAGCCCGTGCACCTCGAGGCGTCGGTCGTCACCGCAGACGGCGAGCGCGACGGCAAGAGCCACGACAACCGCAACGGCAACGCCACGCGCGACGGCGACAGTGCGTCGCACGCAGACGCCACCGGGGTTCCCGATGCGCTTCGTGACCTGAGCACGCTGACGCGCTCGCACCCGATGATGGACGCCGTGATCGACGAGATCGACGGACGCATGATCCGTGTGGGCAAGCAGTGGCTGGCCGACTTCGCCTCGTGCAACTACCTCGGCTTCGATCTCGATCGCGAGATCATCGACGCGGTGCCCGCGTACCTGGATGCGTGGGGCACGCACCCCAGCTGGTCGCGTCTGCTTGGCAGCCCGCTGCTGTACGAGCAGATCGAGGAGCGCCTGACGGCGCTGCTGGGCTGCCCCGACTCGCTCGTGCTGCCCACCATCACCCACATCCACATGTCGGTGATCCCCGTGCTGGCGGAGTCGGGGATGATCTTTCTGGACTCGCGCTCGCACAAGACCATCTACGACGGCTGCCAGATGGCCAAGACCCGCGGCGCGCGCGTCCAGCGCTTCCGCTTCGAGGACCCGCAGCACCTCGACGAGCTGCTGCGAGGCGCACCCAGGGGCGCACGCCTGGTGTGCATGGACGGGGTCAACAGCATGACCGGCAATGCACCCGACCTGCCCGCGTTCGCAGCTGTGGCACGCGCGCACGGCGCGTTGCTGTACGTGGACGACGCGCACGGCTTCGGCGTGATCGGCGAACGCGGCCCGCGCGAGCTGTGTTCGTACGGGATGCGCGGCAACAGCATCGTGCGCCACTGCGACGAGAGCTATGACAACCTGATCCTCGTGGGCGGTTTCTCCAAGGCATACTCGTCGCTGCTGGCGTTCATCGCGTGCCCGACCGACGTCAAGGAGAGGCTGAAGGTGGCCGCGGCCCCGTACCTGTACTCCGGGCCTTCGCCCGTCGCCTCGCTCGCCACCACGCTGGCCGGCTTCGACGTCAACGAGCGCCGCGGCGAAGAGCTGCGCGCGCTCGTCCACCGGCACACCCGCCGTGTGCTCGACTGCCTGGCACGGTTGGGAGTCGAGACGCCCAACCGCTCGGACCTGCCGATCGTCGAGATCCCGTTGAGCGACCACACGCGCATCGGCGCCGTCGGAGAGCTGCTGTTCGAGCGCGGCGTGTACGTCACGCTCGCCGCCTACCCGCTGGTGCCCCGCCACGAGGTCGGCTTCCGCGTGCAGCTCACCGCAGCGAACACCGACGCCGAAGTCGACACGCTGATCGCGACGCTCGAGGAGCTCGCGCACCTCGGGGAGCTGCAACCCGTTGGGCAGGAGAGTGAGCCGACGCCCAGCGGCGCGAGCGCGAACGGCAGGCACGCCACAGCGATGCACACGCAGTGATCGGCCGCTACCGCGCCCTCTTCTCCGTGCCGGGCTACGGCCGCCTGCTCGCCAGCTCGGTCATCGGACGGCTGCCGTCGGGCATGTTCTCGCTCGCGCTGCTGCTGTTCATGCGCGCGCGTACCGACTCGTTCCTCGACGCCGGCGTCACGGTGGCGGCGTTCTCGCTGGCCGGCGCCGCGCTCGGCCCGCAGCTGGGCGCGCTGGTCGACCGCGTTGGGCAGCGGCGCGTACTGCTCCCCGCGGCGTGCGCCCAGGCAGTCCTGCTGGTCGCGCTGGTGGTCGTCGCGCAGGCCGGCGCCCCTGTGGCTGTGGACATCGTGCTGGCTGCGCTGGCGGGCTCGGTGCAGCCGCCGATCGCGGGCTGCGTGCGTGCGCTGTGGTCCCTGCTCGCGCGTGACAGCGAGACGACCGAGACCGCGTACGCGCTCGACGCGACCACGCAGGAGCTGATCTGGACGCTCGGCCCGCTGCTCGTCGGCGCGATCGCGGTGCTGCTCTCGCCGGCTGTGGCGGTGCTGGCGTGCGCCGCGATCACCGTCTGCGGGACCGCCGCGTTCGCCTCCTCCGGATACTCCCGCGAATGGCAGCCGCAGGCGCGGGAGCACCCGCGCGCGGGCGCGCTCGCGAGCCCAGGGCTGCGCGCGCTGCTCGCGACGGCGCTGCTCGCGGGCGTGGTCATCGGAGCGGTCGAGGTCGCCCTGCCGGCGCTCGCCGTGCAGCAGGGCGCGCGCTGGTCGGCCGGCCCGCTGCTCGCGCTGTTCAGCGTCGGCAGCATGGCCGGTGGCCTGGCGTATTCCGCGAAGCGCTGGCGCGGAGCGATCGGGCCGCGCTACGTGATGCTGCTGGCGGCGCTGGCGGCCTGCGTGGCGCCGCTGATCGCCGTGCACGCGCTCGGCGCCGCGTACCCGCTGAGCGTGCTCGCGGGCCTGGGCGTCGCGCCGATGCTCTCGTGCCAGTTCTCGCTCGTCGGCGCGCTCGCCCCGGTGGGCGCAGCGACCGAGGCGTTCAACTCGCACAGAGGCGCCACGGTCGCGGGGATCGCCGCCGGCTCCGCGCTCGGTGGGTCGCTCGTCGACGCCCACGGCGCGGGCGGCGCGTTCGCGCTCGGTTGCGCCGGCGTGTTGCTCGCGTGCGCGCTCGCGCTGCTGTGGCGCAGGCGTTTCGACCCGGTCGTGCCGCGCGCCGGCGTCAACGCGCTGGCGGCAGCCCAGTCGCTGGACTCGGCTGGCCTGTAGTCGCCAGCGCGCGGCGGGCCGCGTGCTCGGCGACGAACGCGTCGACCACGCGCGGGTCGAACTGCGTGCCCGCGCACCTGCGCAGCTCGCCCAGCGCGTCCGCCTCGGACTTCGCTTCACCGTACGGGCGCGCGGAGGTCATCGCGTCGAACGAGTCGCACACGAACACGATCTGGCTCGCCCGCGGTATCTGCCTGCCGATCAGCCCGCGCGGGTAGCCCGTGCCGTCGTAGCGCTCGTGTGTCGCGCCCACCAGCTCCGCCACCCGCGCCAGCGCCGGCGCCGCTCCGAGGATGCTCGCGCCCACGATCGGATGGTGGCGCATCATCTCCCACTCGTGCTCGTCCAGCGGGCCCGCTTTGTGCAGCAGCGAATAGGGGATCGCCACCTTGCCGATGTCGTGCAGCTCCGCCGCGCGCACCGCGTCTGAGAGGTCGTGCCCCTTCAGCCCCAGCCGCCGCGCCACGCCGTCGGTCAGCTCGGCCACGTGCGCCGCGTGACTGTGCAGCTCCGGCTCGTGCGCCGCCAGGATCTGGAGCGCCAGATCGCGCGTCTGGCGGCCCGCGCTCGCGCGGCTGGAGTCCTTGTGCGCGTACATGCGCTCGTCCGCCAGCTGCAGCGCCACCTGAGGGTCGTTGGCCTCCGTCGGGAGCATCACCGAGCCGTACGAGCTCGTGATCTTGAAGCCGTCGCCCTCGGTGCTGAGCGCGTGCAGGCAGTCGCCCACCATCGCCTCGCCGCTGTCCGCCCACAGCAGCGCGCAGAACTCATCGCCACCCAGCCGGTACGCACACCCTGCCGAGCCGATCGTGCGCTTGAACGCCTGCGCCAGACGGCTCAGCAGCAGGTCGCCGCCCAGGTGACCAAAGTTGTCGTTGTAGGACTTGAAGCCGTCCAGGTCGAACAGCAGCAGCCGCAGCGGATGCTCCTCGCTCGCCTGCGCCCACGCGCCGTCCAGGTCCTGCGCGAGCTGGCGGCGGTTGGCCAGACCCGTCAGCGGGTCGACCGTCGCCTCCGAGCGCTGGTGCATCTCCGCCGACTGCAGCGCCCACACGATCGACACCACCGCCGTCAACAGCGCGAGCGTCGTGAACACCGGCACCGGGTCGTGCAGCGTCGCGCTCGGGTACACGCCGACGGTCACCGCCAAGATGCACGCCACCGTCAGCGCCAGGCCCGCCGTCACCACCTGCGGGCGAAAGCGCGCCGCCGCCATCCCCGCCGGCAGCACCAGCCACGGGAGCGCAGGGCTAGACGGGCCGCCGCTCAGGGCCACGCCCGACGCGAGCAGCACCAGCGTGATCAGGATCGCGCTCACGCTCACGCGCTCGGGGTGCGAGCTGCGCGCCATGCGCCGGTCGACGCTCAGAAAGTTCAGCGCCGAGCACCCGAACAAGATCAGCGTCCACCAGCCCAGCCACGGCGCCGAGATCAGCAGCGTCACGCCCACCGCGCCCGAGCCCACCTTGCGGATCACCAGCACGCGGGGGCTCGCCTCGAGCACGCGCCTGCGATCCTGATCGGTGGGACAGAGCCAACTCGCTGACATCTCTCAGCCGGTCTCGTCCGTGGACGCCCGCCGCTTTAGAAACGCATGCTTGCCTAATTGAGCAGCCCGTTTGACATTTTGGAAACCCAAATTGTGCCTTTTGGTCACAGGATGTCCGTGATTTGCGTGCTTCTAACATTTCTCTAACAGGCATGTAAATAGGGGTACAACATCTGTCCGCTTAGCTTCCGATTGGTTGAGGTTTCGTACACGTACCACGGAGGGGACATGGGGAGAGCGACACAAGCGACGACGCCCGCGCCACGGGCGAGCATGATCGCGCCGCACGGGCGCGGCAGCCGTGAGAGCCTGGCCACACCTGGGCTCGTCGCGCAGGCGGTCAAACGCGCGCAGGCCGGCGACCGCGAGGCGCTCGGGTTCCTGTACGCGCGCTACGCCGACAACGTCTACGGCTACGTGCGCAGCATCGTGCACGACCAGCACGAGGCCGAAGACATCACCCAGCACGTGTTCGCCAAGCTGATCCACGTGATCGGCAAGTACGAGGAACGCGATGTGCCGTTCTTCGCGTGGATCCTGCGCGTCTCGCGCAACGTCGCCGTCGACCACATCCGCCGCAACCGCGCGATCCCCGTCGAGGAGGTCCGCGCTGTCGACGAGCCCGGCTTCGGGCGCGAGGAAACCGAGCGCATGAACGACCTCCGCGAGGCGCTCGCGCTGCTGCCAGCAGACCAGCGCGAAGTGCTCGTACTGCGCCACTTCGCCGGCCTGTCGCCGACCGAGATCGCACAACGCACAGGGCGCACCGAGGGCTCGATACACGGGCTGCATCACCGTGGTCGCCGTGCGCTCACCGCCGAGCTCACCAGCCGCGGTGCAGCGCCCGCGACCGCCCGTCTGGGCACCGGCAAGCGTGCGGGTCGCGCTCAGGACTGGGCGTCCGGCGAGGAGTCATCCGACGGCGAGGCCGCGTCCGGGTAAGGACTGCGCGAGATCTGCCTGGAGATGCGCCCGCTGTCCGCGTCCGCCAGGTAGTACATCACCGCGAACGCCACCAGCTCGTCTACCGAGCATCCTTGGCGAGAGCTCTCCTGCTCGAGTGCCTCCCACGCGAAGCCACTCACCCGCAGGCTCACGCTGTGCTCCGCCTGGACAGGCTCATGGCCGCGAAAAGGCGTTCCGCTCACGCCCGGCCTCGATCTGATGACGGCACACTCCCATTTAACGGCACGCACACGCCGGCGCTCACGCGCAAGCACCCATCAGCAGGGACCAAAAAAGGCTGGTCATCGCAGCCTGATGGAATGCCTGAGCGACTCGATCTCCTCTGCCGCGCGTGGCGATTTGTCGTGTGAATCCGCACCATGGACGAATGTACGCGGAATTTTAGACCGAGTGGTCAAGATTCCGCTTTCTGGAAGTTAGAGGCCGGCAGCGCGTAGCAGCTACAACCGCGGGTGCGCGAGATCCGAAAGCGTGAAGTTCGGCTCCTGCCCGAACGTGCGCCGTAGCCGCGAGCGCAGCGCGGTGTAGCGCCGCACGGCGTCGCTGCGACGCCCGCGCATGATGTCCAGTTCCATCAGCTGCCGGTGGACGTCCTCGTCGAATGGCTGTAGCGTCGCCAAGCGCTCGAGCGCGCGCGCGGCGCCGTCGAGCACGCGCAGCTCCAAGCGGATGTCCGCCAGACGGCGAAGCCCCAGGCAGGCGAGGTCGTGCAGGCGGTGGCGCTCGTCGAGCGCCCATTCCGCGTACGGGAGCTCGGCGAGGAACTCGCCGCGGTAGATCGCCAGCCCGCGCTCGAGCTCCGTGGCGGCCGCCTGCGGGCTGGTCGTGGCGATCGCTAGCCCCGCGCTTACGTGAGCTTCGAACTCGTCGGCGTCGACCTCGACGTGCTCGAGCGCCAGACGATAGGTCCCGGAGCCCACGAGGATGAACGCGGACGGCTCGCGCGAGCCGCGCTGGGGCTCGAGCCTGCGGCGCAGCGCGTGGACGTAGTAGCGCACGCTCGTGCCGACCGCGTAGTCGGCCCCCGGCCAGATGTTCTCGCCGATCTCGTCCACCGCCACCGCGCGCCGGCGTTCGGCCACCAGGTACTTCAGCAGCTGCCCCGCACGCTGATCCAGCCACGCTCCGCCGATCGGGCCCTCGCCCGATTCCACGCTGGTCGTGCCGAGCGCGCGGATGCGCAGCCGCGCCCCGGCCATCCAGTGGGGGCTCGTGCGCCGGCGGCGGTCGCCGGAGACGCCCGGCCGCAGCTGCAGCACCACGCGCTTGCCCGCGCCGCCGATCGCCGCGGCGGTCACCCACATCGCGTCCGCGCCCGCGGGCGAGCGGATGTCGACGCGGATCTCCGGCAGCGGCGCGTCGCGCCCGAGCGCCAGCTCGGTCACGCACGCGGCCTCGAGCACCGTCTCCGGAACACGGCAGCCGAGCAGCGTGCAGCACGTGAGCTTCGCCTCCGCCAGGCCCAGCGACTCGATCAGCCGTGTCGCCTCGGCGTTGCGGCACACCACTCGCCCGGCGCCGTCGAGCACGAACAGGCCGTAGGGAAACGCGCTGAACGCCTCCGACTCCAGCGAGAACCGCCGCCGCGTCCTCGCACCGGCGTGGCGATCGGTCTGCTCCCCTGCGACTGTCGCCATAAATCCGCTTTTACACTAGTTGGCCACCCACCGCTGTCACGGCTGGTGGTATATGTCAAGAATAAACTCGTGACTCACTTATTCACACATTACGAGGGCACGGTGCGAATCCGGAAGCCCGCAAACTGTACTAGATAGCAATGCCCGCACAACGGCTTTCATCCGACCTTTTGAGATTCCAACGAAGGCCCAGAACCCGGGATAATCCCATACTTTCGGTTGCGCACGCGACCCGGATGCGCTAGCTTTCATCGTGGCGGACGGAACGATGCGAGCACAGCTACAGATGAGGACACGTGAGCTGCCGGTATCGGCGGTCGCGGGAGGCCTCGCCGTGCTCGGGGGCGTGGCGCTCTGGCAACTGGGGATCGAGTTCGAACGCGCGTGGATGCGCAGCTACGATGGGCCGCTCGGAGGCGAGCTCGACGTGTGCGACCCTGAGTCACAGCCGCATGCGCGGGCCGACGAGTCGGCGGGAGCCAGCGGCGAACGACGCTGGATCACCGCGCGCCAGCCGCGACGAGGAGCCACGACGGCGCCTGTCATGCGCGCGCGCCGTCGCTGAGCCGTTCCACGATTCCCGTCACATGCGCCGACAGGCGGCGCGCGAAGGCGGCGACGGAGAAGCGCTCCGCGTTGCGCACCGCACGCGCGCAGTCGAAGTCGAGCTCGTCGATGCCTTCGATCGCCTGCACGAACGAGTCGATGTCGTCCAGCCGCGCCAGGCGCCCGGTGTGCCCGTCGAGCACAGTCTCCAGCGCACCGCCCGCCGCCGCGGCGATCACCGGCCGTCCTGCCGCCTGCGCCTCAACGGCGGTGATGCCGAACTCCTCCACGCTGGGCACGAGCACCGCACGGGCGCTCGCATACAGCTCGACCACGTCCTCGTCGCTCACGCGTCCGAGGAACTCAGCCTCGGGGTACGCGTCGCGCAACGCATCGTGGTGCGGTCCTGCGCCGACCACACGGATCGGCGCGCGCGCCCGGCGGGCCGCCTCGAGCGCCAGGCACAGACGCTTATGGCGCAGCAGCTCGGACACGACCAGCAGCGAATCACCGGGATTGCCCGGCGCGAAGCGGTGCGTCTCGACCGGCGGGTGGATGACGGCGGCATCGCGCCCGTAGTGGCGCTTGATGCGCTCACGGCCGAACGCCGAGATTGCGATGTACGCGTCGACCCTGGCGCTCGCCGAGCGGTCCCACGCGCGCATGCGCCGCAGCTGCCGGCGCAGCAGTGGACGCAGCAGCGGCGAGACCTCACCGAGGGCATCCGCTTCCTCATCCCACGCATAGCGAAACGGCGTGTAGCAGTAGCACACGTGCACCGCGCCGTCGGGGACTCGAACGCCGTGCGCGAAGGCGCTGCTGCTGCTCAGCACGACGTCCGACTCAGGCAGCCTCAGCCGCCCGACCGCGCTCTGGTACAGCGGCAGCAGCCGCCTGAACGTAGATTGGCTCGCACCCAGGCGCTGCAGCGGCGAGGTCGTCACCGAGCGCCCGGCGAAGCGCCCGCCGGTGGCCTCTCGGTCGTGCAGCAGCGTGAAGATCGGAGCGTCCGCGTAGAGGTCGGCGATCGCCGCGAACGTGCGCTCGGCGCCGCGCATCACGAGCAGGTAGTCGTGGGCGAGGGTGACGCGGCCCGTGCGAGGTTGAAGGGTCAGGAGGCGATCCATCGCAGCTTACGGGTTGCTCCGCAGGACGGGGCGCGATGCAGGCTATGCGCCGGATGCCGAGCAGATGTGAAGCACTGGGGAAGACCGTCATCGTCGTCGCCGCCAACACACAACCTGTGGCGGCCGGAGGCTTGACGACAGATGATCAATTGCGTTCTTACATATTAACTCTTGCGCTTTGTGTACTGATGATGTGCAATACAGGCAGTATGAAGCGCCCTGTGCTGCTCGTCGTGCTGCTCCTCGCGGTGGGCCTAACGGCGACGGCGCTCGCGCTGAGAAGCCGTGAAGGCAACCCTCAGTTCGTCGCCCAGCAGCAGGGTCTGCGGCCGGTGAGCGGCGCCGCGCTCGGGCAGTTGATCCTCACCACCAGCGACCCGCGCCCAGGGTATGGCGGTCGCGCGCGCGGCGCGCACTGCGTCTCCGCGCACCCGAGCGCGCTGGGCAACCCGTGGACGTGCGTGGTGCGCTATCCGCGGCTGCCGCGCGTGCGCTTCGCGGTGGACGTTCACGCCAACCGCTCGATCTCCGGCGTGGGCGACCTTGAAGGCGCAACCGGTGGCACGCCGCTAAGCGTCAGCGGTTGCTGCGTGCTCGCACCATAGTCGCTCAGTCCAGCTCGTCGCGCAGCTTGCGCAGGGCGCGGTAGATGCGCCCCTCGACGGCGCTCTCGCCGTCACCGACGATGCGCGCGACGTCGCGCAGCTTCAGGTCGGCGCCGAAGCGCAGCGCGAGCACCTCGCGCTCGGGCTCGCTGAGCGTCGCCATCGCCCTGTGCAGCTCCTCGCGAGCCTCCACGCCAGCGAGCTCGACGTCGGGTCCGTGCGCCGCGGCGCCGGCGCCGACGGTCTGCAGAACGCGATCCTCGTGCGTGCGCCGGCGCGCGTGGTCGCGCAGCAGGTTGAGCGCGATCGTGTACAGCCAGCGCCGCTCGCTCCCGCGCCGCGGGTCAAAGCGCGCGCGTGAGCGCAGCACGCGCTCGAAGGTGTCAGCCAGCAGGTCCTCGGCGAGCGCGCGATCGCCGGTGCGGTAGACGAGGAAGGAGAACAGTCGCCCGCCGTGCTCCTCAAACAGACGCTCGAAGGCGTCCTGGCGCATCTGCCCGCCGACGGTCACGGCGGGCGGGGACAGGCGGCGCGCGGATGCGCGCCGTCTGACGCGGGTGGCGGGGGCTGTGGTCAGTTCGTGGGCCATTGACTCTTTCGTCGTCGGGTGGGTGAAGGAGCCCGCGACGCTCCGGGGCTGCTACAGGGAGGGGACTTGCCTCCGGAGCGTCGCGGCCTGTGATCTCGTGTGACTAGGTGTGCTCCCTCATGCGCGCCTGGATTTCGATCAGGCGGTGCATAGGTGGTAGGCGTGGCGGGCGGTGACGGTCTTGCCGTTGGTGAGCGTGATCGACACTTCGATCGTGGTCGCACCTTTGGAGCACGGCAGGTCGACCAGTTCGATGTGCGAGGAGGCCGCTTTGCCCTTGAGCAGCTTCACGCGCTTGCCGTTGACCTTGACGGTGACCCTGCTCAGCTTGGCGCCGTGCGGGATGTTCACGTGGATCTTGATGCGGCGTTTGCTTGTCGCCGGCTTGGTCGTTTTGGAATCGAGCACGCCGGCGCTCGGCGTGCCTGTGACGGTCGTGTAGTTGTTGACGACGCTGCCGGCGTAGTTGTTGATGGTGGTGTTGTTGATTTCCTTGTTGAAGCTGTTTTCGTTGCAGTTGTAGTTGTTGTTGCCGTTGTTGCTTTCGTTGTTGTTGTTGTTGCCGCCGTTACCACCGTTGCCATTGCCGTTGTTGTTGTTGACGTCGCAGTTGTTGCCGTATTGGGCGATGGCGGCGTTGCCCGGAGAGGCTCCTCCTCCGCCCTGGCCGGCGAGCACGCCGCCGGTGGTGGCCAACAGCAGGCCGGCCGTCAGCCCGGCGACGGCCAGGCGACGAGTGCCGACGCGCCCGCGTGTGGACTTCACGCGCGCCATCGCGCTGGTCTTGATCCGGTCGAGCTCGAGCGGACTGGCCTCGGTGCGCCCGGCGCGCAGGCGCTGAGCGACGCCCTCCACATCATCCTGGGTGTGTGCGTCGTTCTTACGCCGCATTTGGGTCTCCTTGCATCCTTGGGTCTCGGTTGGCGAAAAATGCCTTCCATGCAGATACGAACGGGCGCCGCGTTTTCCGACATGTGGCGCGATCGCTGGCGCTCATAGCGTGCTGATGGCGAACTTGCCGGAGGCAAGGGCTTCGCTGCGAAGGCGCGGGGCAGCGAGTTCCCAGCTGCGCGGGTCGCGCGAGCGCAGCCGGATCAGGGCGTTGCGCAGGCCGGGCTCGAGCGGGTTGAGGGCGAGAGCGCGAGCGATGGCGGCGTGCGGGTCGAGACCGGCGCCGGCGCGCGCGAGCGCCAGCCAGAACTGGCCTTCCCAGCTGCGCGGCTCCAGTGCGGCGGCTTCGGCCATGGCGGGTACGGCGGACTGCGCGAAGCCCTGCTCGAGGTCGCAGATGCCGACGATCGTGTACGCCTGCGGGCGCCTGGCGGACAGCGACAGCGACGAGAGCGCCTCGCGCTTGGCCGATTGGCAGTCCCCCCGCGCGAGCGCGTGGGCGCTGCTGTGCAGGCGCGTGTAGGAGGTGCTCGCGAGCAGCGGCGCGAGCGCGAGCGCGAGCCATCCGAGCGCGACGAGCGTGCGCGCGGCCGGCAGGCCGCTGAGCCCGACGCGCCCGTCGCGGGGACGCGCGAGGGCGAGCCCGGCTAGCGTGAACACGCCGAGCGTGACCGCGGGCATCTGCCAGTCCCAGTCGAACGCCTGATGGATGGCCCACGCGAGGGCGACGGCGAACAGCGCGGCGTACAGCGCGCGGTCGGGGCCGCGCACGCGCGTGGCGAGGCCGCCGAGAACACCGAGCACGACGAGCACGATCAGCGCAAAGCCGACCACGCCGAGCTCGGCGAGGCTCTGCAGGTACAGCGAGTGCGCGTCGACGACGTATAGGCCTTCGGTGCGGTAGCTGGTGTAGTAGAGCTGGTAGGTACCCGCGCCGGTGCCGTGCAGCTTGTGCGTGTCGTAGATGCGCACGGCGGCCTTCCACAGCGACAGGCGCCCGTTGTTGGCGACCTGGGAGAGCCGGTCGCGCGTCTGCGTCGTCCCGCTGCCGCCGTCGACGTGCACGAAGTCGTGGTACTGGCGCTGGGCGTAGCCGTAGCCGCCGAGCGCGAGCATGCATGTGACGACGAGCGCCGCAACCGACGCACCGGCGATCACGCGCGTGCGCGCGCGCGGCGGGGTGCGCACGAGGCGCAGCCGCGCCAGGCGGCGATCGAGCGCCACGAGCGCGGCGCGCAGCACTCCCGCGCCGAGCATGCACAGGCCGACGACGATCGCCACGTGGCGGCCCTGGGCGACGGCGGCGGCGCTCGTGGGGTGGGTGCCGGCCAGCAGCGTGGCATCCCACGCGGCGCGCACGGCGAGCGCGCACGGCGCGAGCGCGGCGAGCAGCGCGGCGGGCAGCGTGTGCGCGCGCGTGAGCAGGCAGTAGGCGAGCAGGCCGATGACGGTGACGCCGAGCGATCCTCGCGAGAACGTCAGCAGCAGCGTCGCCGCGAGCCCCGGCAGCACGGCGGCGGCGAGCACGCGCACGCTCCAGTGCCCCCGGCGGTCGGCGCTCAGGTGGAAGGCGAGGATCAGCGCGATCGCGGCGAGCATGCCCTCGGCGTTCCAGTAGGTGAGCGGGTAGTTCAGGCGGCTGTTGTAGAAGCTCGATGCGGTCGGCCATACGTGCGGGAGCACGCGCGAGACGAGGCCGATCAGGCACACGGCGACAAGCGTGGCGAGCACGCCGTACAGCAGGCGATCGGCGCGCGCACGCGTGTAGCGCAGCGAGCCGAACAGCGCGAGCGCGAGCACGTACAGCAGCGTGATGTCGTAGCTGTCGAGCACGCGCGCGGTGGCGTGCGACCACAGCACCGAGCACAGCCCCCACGCGGCGTACAGCGCGAGCGCGCCGAGCGGCACGGCGAGCGTGCGGCTGAAGCCCTCGAACGGGCGCGCGGCGAGCGTCGTGCGCAGCACGAGCGCCTGCGCGAGCACGACGTCGACGATCCCGGTGGCGCTGGGGAAGTAGCCGCCGGCGTTGAACGACAGGTACGCGAGCACAGCGACGGGCAGCGCCAGCAGCGCTACCCAGCCGAGGACTTCGAGCGGCTGGGCGCGCTCGCCCGCGGCGGCGGCGTCGACCGGCGTCGCGTCGATCCGCGTAGCGTCGATCGGCAGCGCTTCAACCGCCACGGCGCAACCCGCCTACGCGACCCCCGCGTGGGACTCCAGCCATACGAGTTCAACGCTCGCGCGGGACTCCTTTTTGCGCGTCGTGCGCCTCGCGAGCGCCGAGCACCGGTCGGCTCAGCGGCGGCGCCAGCGCCACGCGCGCCGCGGGCGCAGCTGCTCGAGCGCTCCGTCCGGCGCGGGCGGAACCTGACCGCCGGCGAGGATCGCGGCGGGCACCTCACACGTGAGCCACGCGGCGAGCGGCTGCAGGCCGGCGCGATCGAGCTCAGCGGCGATCCCGGGCGGGCGCTGGCGGCGATCGTGGGCGTCGGAGGCGACGTTGTGGACGAGCCCGTCGCGGACGAGCTCGAGCGCGAAGCGGCGCACCCGCGCGCCGAAGCGCCCGACGAGCGAGCCGGCGGTGATCGACGTGAGCACGCCGGCGCGCACGAGCGACTCGAGCACCGTGCGGTCGCGGTGAAAGGCGGGGCAGCGCTCTGGGTGGGCGAGCAGCACGCGATGCCCGCGGCGCACGACGTCGAGCACGAGCGAGTCAACGCCGCTGGCGGCGGGCGTGTAGGGCGGCTCGATCAGCAGCCACGAGCCGCCCGCGAGCGCGAGCTCGGCGAGGCGCTCGGGATCCATCTCCAGCGCGCTCGTCAGCGCGATCTCAGCGCCGGGGCGGACCTCCACGGCGATCGCCTCGGCGGCCAAGCGCGCGTTCAACTGCTCGACTAGGCGCGCGATCGTGGCAGCGTCGTTGGGGTAGCGCGCGCTGACGTGCGGCGTGGCGATCAGCGTGCGCGTGCCAGTTGCGGCGGCGGCGCGCGCGAGCGCGAGCGATTCGTCGATCGACGCGGGGCCGTCGTCGATGCCAGGGAGCACGTGGCAGTGCAGGTCGATCACGCGAGCGAATGCTCAGAACTGCGGGGGTGGGTGGATGAACAGCGGTGGCGCGGCAGGAGCGAGCGCGTGGATCTGCGTCGCGATGAGTGGGTGGTGGGCGTCGGCGGTGACAAGGTCGTAGCCGTGTACGAAGACTGTGGCGGCTGTCTGGAGATCCATCACCCACGCGACACGGTCGTTGGCCTTCGAGCGGCGTCTGGCCATCTTGGTGAGGGTCGGCGGTATGGGCATGCGGGCGCGCAGGGAGCAGGCGACATCGGCGGCGCGGTCGTCGAAGGCGAGGACGTCGATCAGTCCGGCGGCGATCTGCGCGCGTAGCCATCGCAGCTGCGCCCCAGCCGCCGTCCTGCCGGCGGCGGCGGCCTTGTGGAGCCCGTATGCGATCTCGTTGAGGGTGCTCGCCGTGAACGCGATCCTCTCGCCGACGCGCATGCGGTCGGTTGCGTATGCGAGCGCTGGGCTGTTCGGCCGCAGCTGGGCCGCGGTGGTTGTGTCCCATGCCTGCGACACGTTCAGCCGTCCTCGCGGAAAGCCCTGCTGAGCTCGAGCAGATCTTCCTCGCTCAGGTGATCGGCGGCCACCGCGGTGGCCGCGTCGGGCTCTGCGAATGCCCGCCAGCGCTCGTCTGCGCGTCTTTGGAGCAGGAGTGCGCGCTGATGGTCGCGCAGGCGTTCGCAGGCAAGCCGCACCAGCGCATCGTTGGGCGTCGTGCCTGCCGCGTGGGCGATGCTGGTCACCTGGCGCCAGATGTCCGCGGGCACGGTGAGTTGAGCGCGGTGGCCTCCCGTACGGCGGGGGGCCCGCTGGCGGCGGCGGGGGGTCTGCGAGGTGCTCTCAGGGGGCAACGCGGATCCTTGATCTGGGTGGGTCATCTACATAGTCTTTCATAGCGCGGCATAAGCTGTGCTATCGCCCACGCCAAACGTGGGAATCGAAGCTACGCCGTGCTTGGGACGGAACTCGCTGGCGTGGTGGCGCCGACGCTCACGCCGAGCGGACGCGGCGGCGCTCGATCCCGTCGAAGCGCTGCCTGCGAACGTGCCGGCGCCGGTCTGGGCGCAGCACCGGCCCGATGGAGTTGCCGACGACGCGCAGCACGAACGCTTCGCGCGTGACGCTGTAGCGCAGCAGCGGCCTGAGGATGAGCAGGCGGTACCGCGAGATGTATCGGCGCGGCCGTGCGACTGAGCGTGAACGCATGTCTGCCTCTCCCCGTTGCCTCTCCCGGCGTGGTCCTTACTGGTAATACGAGCGGGGCGCGGTCTTTCCGACGCGCGCGAGGGTTTTCTAACCGACCCCGATGTGGAGGCGTTTCTCGATCTCCACGCGCCGCTGGATGGTGTGCTGCATGCCGGTCTCGAACACCACATAGCGACTCTTGCCGTCCCACTTGGCACGGTACATCGCGATGTCCGCGTCGTGCAGGAGCTCTTCCGCGGAGATATGGTCGCCTACCGCGAGCCCGATGCTCGCGGTTACGGTCACACGCATCTGCCTGTCTGCCCCAAGGTAGAACGGGTGCTTGAGCGCATCGAGGACGCGCTCGGCGAGGAGGCGGGGCCCGACCGATGGCGAGAGCTCTTCGGAGATCACGACGAACTCATCGCCGCCGAGGCGCCCAAGCGCATCGGCGCCGCGAGTCACGCCGCGCAGCCTGGCGGTGACCGCTTGAAGGAGTTCATCGCCGGTGGCGTGCCCGAGCGTGTCGTTGATGCTCTTGAAGTTGTCGAGGTCGATGAACAGCGCGGTGATGGGTTTCTTGCTGCGAGCTGAGCGCGCGAGTATCTGCTCGACGCGGTCCAGGATCAGCGTGCGGTTCGGCAGCCCGGTCAACGGGTCGTGTGTCGCGAGAAAGGACAGTCGCTTGCGCTCATTCTCAAACGACTCGCACATTCGGACGATGCTGAACTCGAGGCTCAGCTGCAGGATGCTCAGTGCTTGAGATAGTGCCTCGGGCGAGGAATTCCGTTGTGCGGCGCTCTCGTGCAGCACCTCGGCCATCACGTTGCGCCAGGCGAAGCAGCGTCTGGTCACCCCGTCTAGTGACGCCGCGTGGTGAACCGCCAGCTCGGCGAAGATCTCCCACGTTTCCCTGCCCGCCTCAACGGCCACCTCGATGCTCTCCCCCGCGATCCAGCGGGCTACGGCCATGGTGGAGCTGATGCTGATTCGTTCGAAGCTCTCCTGCACCACGGCATCGACTTCCTGCCCCGCTTGCGATCCGGTGGTTCGTGCGACCGTCTCGGTGAGCACATCCCCGGCCCGGTCCTTCAAAGCCTCGCCGAGTGGAGCGAGATCCTCGCTGGGCTGCTGCAGTGCCATCGGCGGCACCGGCGGCGCGGGCGGCCTACGCCTTTCGTCCCTGCCCAGGCTGAGGCTTGGAACAGTCATCTCTCGGGCGACACTGGCATTTACGGAGTGGATCGGCGTGCTGTGGCGTCAGCGAGACCGTAGTTACCCGCGAGGGTGGGCTTGTACTGGGCAACTGTCATAGCGGGATGCGTGCGCGCGGCTGACCCATGGAGCGATGCCCGGAAGCGCCGACCGTGCGGCTCGATCGTCTCTCATCGCGTCTCTCCTTCCGCCGGCTCGTTCAATCGCTGGTGGGCGAGCTGGTAGACAGTAAGCGCGTGCGCGTCGGGCGGGTGGTGCCGTATGCCGCATCGAAGACGACCCATGCGTGACCGGCCTTTTGCAGGGGCATGGTCTACCCCTCGCCGTCGGGCGGCCGGATGGGCCCGTATTCCTCCTCGAACTCCGCGAGCGTCGCCGGTGTCAGATCGTGGCGCCTGCGGATCGCCGCGATGCCTGTGTCGGGCACCAGCACCAGCACCCCGTCGGGGCGCTGCTCCTCGATGATGTACTCACCAGCGCGATCGCCACTGAGCGTCACATGCAGCTGCGCTGCCACGGCACTCATGATGCCAGACATCCGTTCGGTCGTGAAGCGTCTCGGATCGGGTCCATGCCAAGAAGCTACGACACGCTTGGGACGGGACGCTCGATCGGCGTTCGCCGACCTGATGCAATCCGAAGCGCCCCCTCAGCGGATCAGGATCGGCTCGCTGTAGTTGGACACGTGCGCGCCGTCGTTGACCTTGATCAGCGCGCGATACAGGCCCGGGTGGCGCAGCCGCATGGCGCCACTGAAGCGCGAGACGGTGGCTGTGCCGGCTTTGACGACGGTGCCACCCTCGTTGATCGAGGAACCGGGCGTGAGCAGCTGGAAACCGACGAGCGCGCCGACCTCCGCCGGCGCGACATCCCCATACAGACGCACGAACCCACGACGACGCGCACGACGCACATGGAACGACACACGCACGGCGACGCTCTCGAGCACCACCGGGCTCACGACCACCGGGCTACCGACCGTCACAACACGCAACTGGGCGTTTTCGAGCAAGCCGACGTATGGGAACGAGAAGCCGCCTGTGCTGTTGGCGACCTCGGGGTTGCCGACATCCTTGAAGCCGCCGAGGTAAGGGAACGGGTTGGCCTGCAAGACGATCTCGTGAGTCGACGCGCCGGTGCCTGACAGCGTGCCCTCGACAAAGAACGGGTTACCGAACAGCACCGGGTCCGGGACGCCGACGATCTGCACCGACAACGGGATCTTGGGCGTGGTGAACGCGCGATCGGCGCCCTTGACGGTGCCCCCAGGGCCGGTCGCGATCACCCGGTAGTGGTAGGTGACGCCCGGCTGCAGGCCGGTGATGGCCTGGCTGACTTTGATCGTCACGGTGCCGTTGCCTGCCGGCGCGAGCGGCGACTGGGCGCCGAAGGCGCTGGTGGGGCCGTACTGGAACGCATAGCTGGTGAGCTGGCCGTGCGCGTTGACTCCGCCGTAGAGGATCGCCGAGGAGTAGGTCACGTTGGATACGCCCCCGGTCGAGACGCTGGGCAGCGGCGAGACGACCGCAGATGCTGAGGCGGGAAGCGCGATTCCACCGGCGCTCATCGCGAGCAGCGCGACCGCTGCATGTCGGGAGATCGAGCAGAGTAGTTGGCTCATGTCAGCCATAAACCGGCCGCAGGGCGAAAGTAGCGGTGTCCAGGATGTCGGGATGGGCCTGATGGACCGATGCGGTGGCTTCAACCCTTGGCGCTTGTCACTGGCTCCTCGACCGGGGCCGACCCGTTCGTCGAGATGGCGACATCCGATACCGAAGGCGCGGCGTTGGACGCAGCGTAATCGTATGAGTAGGTGTAGCCGTAAGAGCCGAATCGCGCGGCCTTGAACCCATTGGCGACCACCCCCAACAGAGGGGCACCGGCGCCCGTGAGCGTCTCGTGCAGGCGCTCGGCGACATCGCGGCGGTTGCGCCCGACACGACCGACAATGAGCACCCCGTCGACCCTGCTCAACAGCGGGAACGCATCGGAGACGACCGTCAGCGGCGGCGTGTCGATCACGACGAGGTCGTACGTGCGCTTGACCTGCTCGAGCAGCGTCTCCATCGCGTGGCTCTCGATCAGCTCACCCGGGTTGGGCGGCAGCACGGCACCAGCCACCAGCACGTCGAGTGTGCGCAGCCCGGAGGTGCCCACGGACGAGTAGCCCAGGTCAATCGTGCGTGTCGCCTCACGCGGCGAGGCTGCGCCGATCAGCACGTCGGACAAGCCCAGTCCGGGCTGGATCTCGAGTTGCTGCGCGATCGTGGGACGACGCAGGTCGGCCTCGAGAAGCAGAACCCGCGAGCCTATCCGCGCGGCGGCGGCAGCAAGGTGACGCGCGACCGTCGTCTTGCCATCGCCAGGGGCAGCGGAGGCCACGAGCAGCGTGTGCATCTGACGATCGACATTGAAGTAGCGCAGATGGGCGCGGATCAGCTGGAAGGCCTCGGCCTCGCCCGCGGGCAGCGCTCGGGTGGAGTCCTTCGTGCCCTTCGCAGACCCGGACAGCGCGGCGCTCTCGGGGACGACGCCGAGCAGCGGCAGGCCGTAGATCCTCTCGAGATCCTTCGGGTCCCTGATCCGCCGGTCCAAGCGCTCGAGCAGGAAGGCGACGCTCAGGCCTAGGAGCAGGCCGAGCACGGCACCCAGTGCCGTGTTCTTGGCGACCTTCGGCGATGACGGCGAGGTCGGGACCGCTGCCGTCTGTGCAACCTGAACATTGCCATTGCGCAGTTCGGCTAGGACTGCCAACGACTCGGCGCGGTCCTGTAGTGCAAGGCCCGCAGTGCCCCCCCTTTCCTTCGGCGTGAGCCTTGCCAACTGCTTGTTGACCAGCGCCAAGGCAGAGGCGTAGTAGGCGTGATTGCTGCTCTGTTGCTCACTGACGAACTGTTGTGTGTAGGAGTTAGCGATCTCAGCTGCGATCCGCGGGGAGCTGGTCGTGGCGGCGACGTCAACGATGTTCGATTCCCCCTGCGCGCTGACGCTCAGATCGGCGCTGACCTCTTCCTTGGTCAGACCGTGGCCGAGCGCGTCGGCGGCCTTTTCGGCCATATCGCCGAGCTCGACGAGCTTAAGATTGGTGTTCTGCTGGGCGAGCTGGTTGTTGTTGACGACCGCCTGAAGTCCTGCAACTTGCTGGCCAAGCTGGTTGTTGTTGAAGACGAGCGACGCTGTCGCGGTGTACTTCTTGATCTGGTGCTTGGAGAACCCATATGTCGCGCCGGCGACTAGCACGAAGCAAAGCGCGATCCACGAGGCTCGACGACGAAAAACGGCGAACATTTGCTGAAGACCCAGGTTTGTCTGCTCAGTATCCATTCCATCTGCCCCGTCTACTCGGTCGCCCAGGTCGAAAACAGGCAGCGGCCATCCTGGCGCGAGCCGGACGCTTCCGAGTGATCGTTCGACACGACAACGTTGGAAGAACGGCGACAACGGGTCCGTTCTTTCGGAGCGCTACATATTTGGCGTCGCCCTGTCCGAACGTCGCATCGCTCTCCTGCGGCGAGCACAGCCCATCCAGCCCGGACCTCGAACGATGGACACCGATGGCCAGCACTCACCCTGACATCTCCATAACAGCGAAAGTCTTCGCTCTTGGCACGCCCGCGCGTCGACGCACCGGACAGTACGCCGGCACGACAGCTCGACGCCTGATGCTCGGGGGCGCGGTCATCACCTACGCGCTGCTCTGCGCCCAACTACTAGTCAGCCACTTCTACATCGGCTTGGCCGCCGCAGTTGCACCCGGACTAGCCGTGGTGCCTCTATATACACCCGTAGCTCGCACATCTACCATCGCCCGTCGGGCCGGGATCGCTTGGCTGCTCCTGCTTGTGACGGCGCTCTCTTGGCAAACGGTCGCCATCACCGCTGACGGAGCGATTAGTCCTGGATCGGAATCCGACGCTGCGAAGTTTGTCGTAACCAGCCTCGCTGTCGGGCTCGCCTTCCTGGTGCGCGTCCCTCGGGTCACGTACACCTCGCGAGTAAGGATGTTGCTCGGATATGGCGTGATCGCCAGCATCGGCGGATTCCTCGGCACAGACCCCTCTTCGTCTCTGGAGCGTGCGATTCGCTTCGGCGCGGTCGTAATCGCGCTCACATGGGTGGCAAGCCGCCTTCCGCGTCGTCGCGTCGCCAGTCTCTTCGTACTGTGCGCCCTCGCCTTCTCACTCATGGCGCTAGCAGCGCGTCTCGCCGGCCGTGCCTCTTCGTACGTCTACGGCGGCCGCCTCGACGGGTACCTTCCCCCGCTGCATCCCAACGCACTCGGTCTCCTAGCCGCTGGCGGCCTGCTATGTACTGTCACGCTCATTGTCCGGCGGGAACTCACGCTTCGGGCATTTGTTCTAGCAGCTCCGGTTCTTAGCGCGACGCTCGCGCTTACTGAGTCTAGGTCGAGCATGATCGCGCTCGTCGTCGGCCTACTTGGACTAGCCTGCCTACACATGCGAAGGCGTGGCCCGCTTATCGTCGGGACACTTCTTTTCATGCTCCTTATCGCGATCTCTCTGCAGATGTTCACGCACCTACGGCCATTGACGTCGCTGCTCACGCATAACGAAAGCACCTCAACGACAGGCTCTCTCGCCTCCCGACTGTCCGAGTGGGACACGGTCAAGCATCTCAACGGACACGTGACGACCAGAGCATTCGGTCAAGGACTAGCCACCAAGACCGTCGAAGTAAATCTCCGCTCCGCACAGTACGCCTCTGTCGACGGGACATGGCCTGCCGCATACCTTTCCGCGGGTGCGGCCGGCGTGCTCATACTCGCGGCTGCCGTCGTCTTGGCTCTACGGGCCGCGATCCGCCACCGTGATGACCTCGCAGTCCCAATCATTCTTTTTCTCTTTGTCAATTCACTGGTAGCCGATGTCTTTAACGACGTTACCCTAGGCCTCGTGCTCTTCCTGTCCCTTGGAGTCAGCGACCTCGCCGTCCATCATCCTCTTGATCACGCTAGCGCTCGTGCGCACATAGCACTCGCTAGTCCCCGCGGAGCGGATACGCATAGCGACGAAGAAGTAGAGCGGCTGGGACGGTAGCGCGCACGCGTTCACGCGCGGGCATCTTTTCGCGCCACTCGTCGTCGGGCACCAGTTGCACATCGCCGCTCCTGAAGCGACTGGGGCTCCCTGCAACCGTGTGATTCCCCTCCATATGAAGAGTTCTCGCGTCGGTGAACGGCAGGACGTGGCCGCGAACACCCAATTCGCGCCCGATAGCCTCCAAGGTCCATTTTGGATTTCGTATGAAATCCTCGTATCGCACGAATGTATAGCCGCAATCATCGTCTGGTCTCCTGAGGGACTCGATCGCGAGGTTGCTCGCCATCCAGTTCATCGCGACGCGGGTTGGCCCCGAGATAACCTCGTCGATGCTGCGGCGACGCCATGAGTAAGCAATCGCACGTGGATCACGCACAAGATGCACGACATGTGCGCGCACGTCTGCGAAGCGCGCCCCTAGGCAAACGTGCATGGCAACCTTCGAGCTATCAATCACTATCTTGGCTCCCGTGATGTCGGCCAAGGCGGAGTAGAGCCGTCGCAGCGCCTCGGCGTAGTGCTCAGCTTCTGATCCTTGCGGGGCCGGTAGCTGCGCCTGCCGCTTTAGTCTCAGTAGCGCCCGGGGGCGGTGCCTCATGCCGTCGATGCTAAACCGACCCAGCTCTGACAAGTCGAGCCGAGGTAGTGTCTCGTGAAATACTTGCGACTGTACACATCGCCAAAGCTCGCAATCCACAAGAGCCTTACCGCACCCACAAATGCGAGGGCACCAGCGACGAGGCACCCCGGGCTCGAGTGCGCAGCTCCGTATCGATCGGCCACAGCCGCATATGTGATTACCATCATCAAATTGTCCAAGAAT
>DASZFY010000010.1:0-79685 GCA_035939335.1 Solirubrobacteraceae bacterium
GCCCGGCGAAACGCTCACGATCAACGTGACGTTCAAACCATCCACCGGCGGAAAATTCACCGGCTCGCTCAGCCTCACCACCCAAGCCGGCGAAACGACCGTAACCCTCACGGGCTACGGCGAAGAACCAGGCCTCACGCCGTCAACAAAATCCCTCAACCTCGGCTCAGTGCCCGCGGGTAAACAGACCAGCGACGAACTCACGCTCAAGAACACCGGCACGACCACGCTCGAAATCAAAAGCGAGCACACCCCCACCGCCCCGTTCGGCGCAACAGGCCTACCCGCGACTGGCACCAAGATCAAACCTGGCGAAACGCTCACCGTCAAAATCGCCTTCAAACCATCCGCCGGCGGAGAATTCCATGACTCGCTCAGCGTGACCACCGAAGCCGGTGAAACGACGATCACGCTCACAGGCTTCGCCGAAGAACCCGCGCTCATACCATCGACCACAACACTCGAAGTCGGCTCAGTGCTCATCGGCAAACAGATCAGCAACGAAATGACACTCAAGAACACCGGCAACACCACCCTCGAAATCAAAAGCCAACACACCCCGTCGTCCCCATTCACCGCAACAGGCCTGCCATCGAACACCACCAAGATCAAGCCCGGCGAAACGCTCACGATCAACGTGACCTTCAAACCATCCGCCCTCGGAGAATTCAAGGACTCGCTTAGCCTCACCACGCAGGCTGGCGAAACCACCGTGACGCTCACGGGCTTCGCTCAAGAACCGACGACCACCGCCCAAACACTCCCCTCGACGGTCACCCCGCAGAGCGGCATCAGCCCCTTCGTCGAAGCAAAAGAACCAGCCCCCACCCTCACTGACCTGCAGGTCCGCGCGAAATCCGCGCGCAGCAACCCCCACCTGCACAAGCTACTCGTCAGCTACGACCTCTCGGCGGCGAACGCGGTAGAGCTGGCTGTCGAGCGCATGACCATCAGCCGCCACTGCAGCCAGGGAGGCCGTACGTGCGATCACTGGAGCATGACGAAGGTCAGCTCGAAGGTGACGGGACACGCGGGCGCTAACAGCCTCACGTTGAGCCTCGCGGAACTCTCAGCGGGCGAGTACCGGCTTGCCGCGACGCCGATCGCGCGATCGGGCGCCGTCGGCACGACGCACTACCTGCACTTCCTTACCCGCGGCTAGGCTCGAGAGAGCCGCGCGACGGCGTCCACGACGCCCTCGCGCGCGCTCGCAAACCGCGGGGTCCAGCCCAGCTCGTGCTTGATCTTGGCGTTTGAGGAGCGCGCGGAGCGCACCGCCGCGGCGACGGCGTTGCCGCCTGCCACGATGCGGGCGAGGGTCACCGGGGTGCGCCTTGGAGCGCCGAGGCCCAGCGCGTTGGCGCTCAGCGCCATGAAGTCGTAGAAGCTGATCGGCTCGTCGTCGACGACGTGATAGGTCGATCCCGCGGGCGCGCTCTCGCCCGCCATGCATAGCGCGCAGGCGACATCATCGACGTGCACCACGTCCCACAGGTTCGCGCCGCTGCCGATCACTGCGAAGCGACCGGGCTGGCGCAGGTGCGCGATCAGCTCGTTCTCATACCAACCGCCCGGCCCGTACACGTGCGAAGGTCGAATCACCACCGCAGGCAGGCCGCAGCCCAGGACCAGGCGCTCGCCCTCCTGCTTGGAGCGTCCGTAGGGAGTCTCCACCGGCAGGGGCTGCTCCTCGGTGAGCAGCGCTCCATGGGCATCGCCCGTGACGACGGTCGAGGCGAACACCAGCCGCGGCCTCGCCGCCGCGTCGCCGTCGGCGAGTGCCGCGCACGCGCCCAGCAGCCGCCGCGTGCCTTCGACGTTGACCACCTGGAGCTTGCGCTCGCTGCGCTGGGAGGCGATCTCGGCGGCGAGGTGGAAAACGCAGTCCGGGCGCGCGCTCGCCAGCGCCTGCGTGAGCGCCCGGCCGTCGCCGAGCTCGGCCACGAGCTCCCGTGCGCCCGCCGGCGCCGAGCCGTCGCGGCGCACGAGCGCCGTGACCTCGTGCCCGCGCTCGAGCAGTTGCGCGCACAGCACGCCGCCGATGAAGCCGCTGGCGCCAGTCACGAGCGCGCGCATCTACCGGGACCCCTGCGTCTGCCGGGCGCGCCACGCCCGATCTATCACGCCGGCCATCTCCGCGCGAAAGCGCTCGCGGCCAAAGCGGCGCGCGTTCTCGCGTACAGCTCCGGTGTCCAGCGCAAGCCCCTCGAAGCGCTCGATCGCCGCCGCCAGCGCAGTGGGACTCTGCTCGTCGAACAGCACGCCCGTGCGCCCGTCCACCACAGTCTCGGCGGCGCCGCCAACGCCGTAGGCGATCACCGGCAATCCCGCCGCCTGCGCCTCGACGGGGACAATCCCGAAGTCCTCCTCGCCGGGGAACAGCAGCGCGCGCGCGCCGCCAAGCAGGCGGTCGCGCTCCGCCGCCGAGACCTTTCCCAGCAGCTCGACGCCCTCGCTCCGAGCCTGCGCGCGCACGCTTTCGAGCGCGCGTCCGTCACCGGCCACCAGCACGCGCCTGCCGAGCTGCGAGCACGCCGCCACGGCGAGGTCCACACGCTTGTACGGCACGACCCGCCCGAACACGAAGTAGTACTCGCCGCCCTCTCCCCTCGACTCGCTCTCGGCGCCTGGCTCGCTCTCGGCGCCCGGTTCGCGCTCGAGCGTGAGGAAGTGATCGACGTCCACGGGGGGGTTCACGACCTCGGCCGAGCGTCCGTAGAAGCGCTGGATGCGCTCCGCCACGTGCTGAGAGTTAGCCACGAACACGTCCGGGCCGACGGCACCGGCGCGATCGACCCGGCGCAGCCACGCCAGCAGCGCCGGCAATACGGGGCGCAGGGCGCGCGGCACCTGCTCGCCGTCGAGGAAGCCCTCCTCCCATGCGTAACGCATCGGCGTGTGGCAGTAGCACACATGCAGCGCGCCTACAGGTACGCGCACGTTCTTCGCGCATGCGTGGCTGCTCGAGAGCACCAGGTCGAACCCCTCGAGGTCGAATGAGCGGAAGGCGCGGTTCATCAGCGGCAGCAGCTTCGGGTAGTGACGCACCGCTCCGGGAATGCGGTTGAGCAGCGAGCTGTGCACGACGCGCTCGGTGATCTGCGCCGGCCACGGCGCGGGGTCGTACACGGAGGTGAACAGCTCGGCCTGCGGGAACATCTCCAGCAGCTCCAGCACAACCTGCTCGGAGCCGCCTGGGATCGTGAGCCAGTCGTGCACGACGGCCACGCGCGCGAAGCGCGCGCGCAGTCCGTCGAGGATGGGAGGCCCATCCGCCTCGCCGGGCGCACTTGTCCCATGGGGCTCGCCGTGGCCGCCCGCTCTGACCGTTTGACCGCCTGTCGGCACCGTTTCGAGACTACACGCCCCGACGCCTGGGATCATGCCGCCGATGCCCGACTCGCCCGTTCTGCGCGGCCGCGACATAGTGTGCGTCGGCTTCGCCGACTGGGACACCGAGCTATGGACCAACCAGCACCACCTGATGGCTCGCCTGGCGCGCGATAACCGGGTGCTGTTCGTCGAGTCGCTCGGGCTGCGCCAGCCGCAGCTCGCGGGCCGCGACCTCGCGCGCATCGCGCGGCGGCTGCGCCGTGGCATCGCGCCGCCGCGCGCCGTCGACGGGCTGCACGTGCTCTCGCCGCTGGTGGTGCCGCTGCATCGCAGCGGGCTGGTGCGTGCGCTGAACGCGCGCCTGCTGCCGACGCTCGTGCGGCGCGCGGCGCGGCGGCTGGGCCTGCGGGCGCCGATCCTGTGGGCGTACGTGCCGCAGGCGGAGGTGCTGATCGACGCGCTGGAGCCCTCGCTGATCGTCTATCACTGCGTCGATGACATCGCCGCCCACGGGCGCATCGACACGGCCAGCTTCCGCGACGCGGAGGAGCGCTTCGCCGTGCGGGCGGACCTCGTGCTGGCGAGCGCTCCCGCGCTCGCGGCGCGGCTGCGAACGCTCTCCGACAATGTCATGGACGCGCCCAACGTGGCCGACACGGAGCTGTTTGCGCGCGCGCTCGAGCCCGGGCCACTCGATGCGGGGATGGTCGCGTTGGAGCCGCCACGAATCGTGTTCACCGGCGCAATCGCCGCGACCAAGCTCGACATCCCGTTGCTGCTCGCGCTCGCCCGCGCGCGTCCGGCGTGGTCGTTCGCGCTCGTCGGCCCGGTCGGCCTCGGCGACCCGCACACCGACATCTCGGCGCTCGCCGCCGAGCCCAACATCCACCTGCTGGGCCCCCGCTCCTATGCGCAGTTGCCAGACGTGCTGCGCGCCGCCGACGTGGGCCTGATCCCCTACGCCCGCAACCAGCTGACCGACAGCATCTTCCCGATGAAGGTCTACGAGTACCTCGCCGCCGGGCTGCCCGTCATCGCCACGCCGCTCCCGGCACTCCAGGCCGTCACAGAGGTCCAAAGCGCCGCGGACGCCGAGAGCATCGCCGAGCTGATCGACGCAGCGCTCGCCGAGGACAGCCCGGAGCGCCGCGCCGAGCGCTCGCGCGCGGCGGCCGCCCACTCGTGGGATCGGCGTCTACAGGAGATCGCTGTCGCGATTCAATCGCTGTGAGAGACCTGCTCGTCACCACGCACACGCCCATGCTGCGCTCCGGGCGCGCGATGCGCACGTACGCGGTCGCGCGAGCGCTGTCCGCGCGCGGCGGCCTGGACCTGTTGTACCTGCGGTTCGAGGGCGAGCAGCCGGACGCGGCATTCAACGCCATCGCCGGCGTGCACATGCACGGGATCGACTCCTCACGCGGACCCCGCCGTCTGCTCGCCTATGCGCACGGCCGGCGCGCGGGCGTGCCGCAGGCGATCGCGCGCGGCATCTCGCCGGATCTTGCTGCGGCCGCCCGCGCCCTCGCCGCTCGACCCGAACGGGGCCGCGTGGTCGCCGACGGCCCGGTGGCCGCGGCCACGCTCGCCACGCTCGCGCGAAGGCGTCCGGTTATCTACAACGCGCACAACTTCGAGTCGGGCTTTCGCCATGAGCTCGGCGGATCGCGGTCAGGCTCGCCGGACGATCTGCGCGCGTTCGAGCGCGACCTGCTCGCTGGAGCCGCCGAGAGCTGGATGGTCAGCGACGCCGACATCGCCGCCGCGCGAGAGCTGTGCCCGACCGCGCGACTTCGCTATGCGCCGAATGTGGTGGACGTCGCGGCGATCGAGCCCGTGGAGCCGCTCTCGCAGGCGCGGCGCGCGATCTTCGTGGCCAACTTCGCCTACGAGCCCAACCGGGATGGCCTGCGCTTCATGCTAGAGGAGGTCCTTCCGCGCGTCTGGAGCGAGCTGCCGGACACAAAGCTGACGCTCGTCGGAGCCGGCCTGGAGCGACCGCCGTCTCCAGACCCGCGGGTCGAGACGCTGGGGTTCGTCGACGACCTGTCGAGCGCCTACGCGAACGCGTCGTGCGCCGTGGTGCCGCTGCTCGTGGGGGGAGGAACGCCGCTCAAGCTGATCGAGGCGCTGGCCTACGGACTGCCGGTGATCGCCACCCCGCGTGCTGTCGCCGGTCTGACGGTGAGCGACGGCGAGCACTGCGTGATCGCCGACAGCCCCGAAGCGTATGCGGCCGCGCTCGCGCGCATCCTGCGCGACGGAGATCCGAGCCTCGGCCGTCGCGGTCGTCAGCTGGCCGCCGAGCGCTACTCGATCGAGACGCTCACCGCGCTGCTGGCCCGGTAGCCGTCCTCGCGCGGGGCGCGACATGCGTCCACGACCGTCGTAAGCGCTCATCGCGCGGCCCGCTTCTCCCGAAATATCGCTTGCAGCACTAAAGAACGCGGCCGCCGGGCACAGCTCCCGACGCGCGGCCGCATTTCCCGACAACGGCACCCCCGTCGCAAGGCGGGCCCGCAAAGCCAGGGGTCTCACGTAGACAGCCCAGCTACCGAAGGAGATATCAAGAATGCACAGTCCTCGTTCCCGCTGGACCAGGATCGCAACGCTCGCAGGCGCCCCCGTCATCACGTGTGTGACGCTGCTCGGCTTCACCGCCAGTGCCGGCACCGCTCTCGCGGGTCCTGTAGCCACCACCGCCGCAGCCTCGAGCCCCGTGGCGAGCGCCGCCCAGGCTCGCAACACCGACGAGCGTGCGCTCGCCGCCAACAGGCGCGCACTGCGGCAGTGTGTCCGCCGCCACCCGAATGACTGCGCCGTCGCGGCGCGCGCTGTGCGCGCCGCGAGCGCCAGAGTCCACGCCGACCAGGTCGCGCTCACCGCCGACTGGCGCGGATCGAGCAGGAACGCGCTGAGCGCACTGGTGATCCACGTCTCGGGTGAGACGCTCAGCTGGGCAGCGGTGCCGAACGTCAGCACCTACGGCTTCTACCGCAAAGTGCCCGGCCAGCCAGGCCAGTACTCGCTCGTCCATGGCACCAGCATCACCCCGCCCGCGGTCCCCGGCGCAACGGTCCGCTACAGCGTGCGCACCGACGTGTCAGGCAGCGCCTGGGCACCGGAAGTCTTGGTCACCTACCCCAGCACGACCGCCATCCCCACCGCCCCCAAAACCCCCATCACCCCGCCCGTGGTTCCTCCAACCGAAGGCACCTCGGGCACAGGCACAGGCACAGGCACGGTGTCCGGCTCCGGCACGGGTTCCGGCTCCGGGACGGGCACGGGTTCCGGCACGGGCGAAGGCACCAGCTCGGAAACCTTTGGCATGCCGTTTGTGAAGGGCATCAACGCTAGCCTCTTGGGCGAAGGCAGCAACGGGCCCGAAGACATCGCGAAGATGCGCTCGTTGGGGGTCAGCTGGACCAGGGAGGATCTGGCCTGGTCGGAAGCCGAGCCGCAGAAAGGCGTGTTCAACTGGACGCGCTTCGACTGGCTGGTCGCGGAGGCGAAGGCGAACGGGATCACGATCCTTCCGATCCTCGGCTACGCGCCGTCCTGGACGAGCCCGACGAACGCCGCCGCATACGCGGAATTCGTCGCTGCGGCGGTCGCCCGCTACGGACCCGGGACCTCAGCCAACCTGCAGTGGTGGGAGCTGTGGAACGAGCCGTACTTCAGCTACGCCTGGGAAAACAAAACGCCTGAACCGGAGGCTTACGCACGCGACTACGTCGCGGCGGCCGAAGCGGCCAAGAGCGTGGCGCCGAGCGTCAAACTGCTAATCGCGGCTGACTACCAGGAGTCGGCGCAGACAGGAGGAACGAGCCCGCAGGAGAAGACCTGGATCAGTGACATGTTCACGGCCGTTCCGACGCTCGGCAAATGGATCGACGGTGTATCCGTCCATCCGTACGGCGGCGACCCCTCGCTGCCGCTCAAAGAAGCCGGCGGCTACCTCGACACCGGTGGCCAGTGGGGCTTTCAGCGCATCAACACGATCCGCGAAAAGTTCCTCGCCCATGGCGTCAACGTGCCTTTCTGGATCACCGAGGAGGGCTGGTCGACGTGGGAAGTGAGCGAAGCGACGCAGGCGCACAACTACGCGGATCTGATCACGCAGGTCAAGGCACGGCCGTGGATCAGGGCCTTGATCCCCTTCGGCTTTCGCGAAGACAACCCGCACCCCACCAACAACCAGCCGGGGTTCGCGCTGCTGAAGTACGGCACGCTGGAAGCGAAGGCAGCATGGTCGGTGCTCAAAGAAGGCCTCCTGACGCTCAGCTGAGCCGCGAGCAGGCACTCTCCCTAGCGCCCCTCCCCCGCCCAAGGCATGCGGCGGGGGAGTGGTCTACAGCCCGTACACTGCGCTGATGGCGCTCAACCGCTGGCAGGCTGTGGCGATGATCGGCGCTGTCGTCGGCCTGGCCGGCGGTGTGATGGCTGAGCGCCAGCCGAAAACGGCGATCGAGCTGTGTGTGATCGTCGTCGGCGTCGTCGCGCTGGCGATGCTCGGCGACCGCGCGTTCCCGTGGGCGATCGTGATCGTAGCGGTGGCTCCGTTGTATCCGTTCACCGCGCATTCGGCGGCGCCGTCGGGCATCAACCAGAAGCTGGTCTGCATTGTGATCGCCAGCGCGACGCTGGCGCCGTGGCTGTGGTCGCTGGCGGTGGGAGGCCGGCGCACGCGACCGAATCCGCGAACGCTGCTGATCGGCCTGGTGTATGCGGGGATGACCTTGTTCGTCTACACGACGGTCGGCGGCATCTCGAAAATGGTGACCCCGGTGATCGCCGGCTATCTGTTCGCGGGCGCCGCCTTCCTGTGCGCCCGTCGCTTCACCGACGTGCGCAGCTGGACGACGCCCGGGTTCGTCGGGCTGGCGATCCTGCTGCTGGTGGGCGCCGAGGCGTACGCGTCGGCGCCCACCGAACGGGTCGGATACTTCGTCGGATACCCGATCACCTACGGCGCGCTCCTGGTCGGACTGATACCCGTGGGCCTGCTGTTCGCGTTCCGCCGCTCGCGGGCGCTGGCCGGCGTGGTCCTGGCCGCGAGCGTGGCGATGCTGGTGTTCAGCGAATCGCGCAGCGCATGGATCGCCACAGGCGTGGTCCTGCTCGTGCTGATGGCGCTGCTGGCGCGCGGGCGCAAGCTGCGCGCGCTCGCTCTGGTGGGAGCCGCCCTGGTGATCGCGCTGGGGCTGGTCGCGGGCACGGGCACGCTGCAAAAGGTGATCGAACGGCGGGTGAACTCCAGGACCGCTTCGAGCGAGTCCGTGACGCACCGCCTGTGGAGCGTCGAATACGCGTTTGGTCAGATCGGCAAGAGCCCGGTGTTCGGAGCTGGAGCTCCAGGGTTCTCTGCCGAAGAAGCCGCCAATCGCACGAGCATCGGGGCGATCGACGACGGCTACCTGTCGGTTACCGTGGACATGGGCTTGATCGGCCTCGCCGCCGCGCTGATCCCGATCCTGATCGCGCTGGCGGTGCTGGTGCGCTGTTTCCGGCTCGGCGCGACCCCGCCGCTCGAGCTCGCGCTCGCGCTCGGAGTGCTGGGCATGGCCGTGGTCACGCTGTTCTACGACAGCTTCTACTGGTGGCAGATCGAGCTGCTGTTCGGCGCGATGGGAGGCGCGCTATCGCTGCGCATCAACGCGATCGCGCCAGCCGCGGCGGCCGCGCCCAGACAGACGACGCTACGGGCCGAACGGCCCGCGCTCGGCCTTCTCAGCGGGCGCTAGTTGCATAAGTCACCTCCGCTGCTCTCGTCGCGTCGGATGGCACGGTGCGCAGCGCGCCCGTCGCCGGCCGCGTCGTGATCGAGTTTCACTGATTGCTCAACACCGGTCACGCCAAGTCGTCATGATCCGCACTTATGAAAGGCGTGCGTGCGCGAGGTGGCTATCGACGCCGCGGATGGCAGTGGAGCCCGTTTGTGGTTGTGCTACTCGGGCCGTTGTTGGCATGGGTGTTGGTTGATCATCGACATGGATGGACCACGAACGTCTTCGCCGCTGTCGGCGTCGGCGTCGCGATTTCTGCAGCGCTGGCGGGGCTGCTGGGTAGCCAGCTCATACAGCGACAAGCCGAGAAGGATGGACCTGTAGTACCCGGTGGTCCGAGTCGACAGCGCCTTGAGAAAGGGCGCGTGCGGCTGCGTTCGAAAGTCATGAAGGAACGCTGCGAGGAGGGTGGCCAGCTTGATCAGATGGTCCGCGACGAAGAAGCCCGCGACCTGAATGTTAGTCTGGTCGACGGCGATTCATGCTTGCCTCGTCTAAGAGTCGACCGACGGCTGCTTGCGTGGTCGGAGATCAAGCGCGAGTGGGACGAGTCCCGAGGACGCATGGTTATTCTTGGTGATCCGGGCTATGGCAAGACGGTGGCAGCGCTCACGCTTGTTGGGTACATCAACGCAAGTAAAAAGCCCGGCGCAGTCGTCGCGGAGCTGTTCTCACTTGCCGACTGGTACCTATGGCAGGCCGAGCACCCCAGCGCACGTCTTGGTGATTGGCTGGCGGTGCAGCTCACACTTACGTACGACCTGCCGCCGAAGGTATCGCAGCAGCTGGTTGCCGAGGAGTTGGTACTGCCGATCCTTGACGGGCTGGATGAAATCCCCACGGTTCACCAGCGCCGCGCCTGCGTAGCCGCGATCAACGCGTACACACGCCGGGCTACGCCACACCGACCGTTCGTGCTGACCTGCCGCGCCGAAGAGTACAACCAGCTCGCACCCGGCTGGGTAGGCGCCGAGCAGCACATTGTGCTCGCTGGACTACAGCCCGACCAGGTCAACGCGATCCTCGAAAAACGCGCCGTAGGTCGTGTGGACTGGGACACAATCCGCCTACGACACGCCGCTGGCGACGCGAGACTCACAGAGCTATTCCGCAGTCCGCTATATCTGGCGGTCGCGCTACAGGTCTACCGTGACCGTGACCCCAGTGAGCTGCTTGACCTCGGCATTGAAGAAGCCATTGGGCAACTGTGGGAGCGGCTGCTTTCTCTTTCTGAAACCGCCGACGCATTCCCGGGCGCAACCGTGACGGAAGTTCGTCGCTGGCTTGAGTTCATCGCCACAGGCATGAGACGTACTGCCCGCCAGCGCTTCATGCTCCATGAACTTTATCTCATGGACCCCAATCGGGCCACCATGGAACGACGCTTTGATGCAATCGTCGGGCTGATCGCCGGGCTGTCCGTCGGGCTGACCTCCGGGCTAGTCTCCGGGCTGTTCTACGGGCTGATCGCCGGGCTGGTCGCCTGGCTGGTCTTCGGACTGAGCGCCGCGCCCGTCATCGGGTTGGTCATCGGGCTGGTCGTCTGGCTGGTCGCCAGCCTGGTCGTCGGGCCGATCTTCGGGCTATTCTCCTGGCGGCCCCGCGAATTCCTCGCTTACCTGGCAGGCTCGCCCTCAACGCAGAATGCCGTTGGATGGCGAGATCGCGTGCTGCACGCGACAAATCGCGCGACCTTGGTCGTCGGGGTGGTCGCCGGGCTGGTCGCCGGGCTGATCATCGGGCTGACCGTCGGGCTGACTGGCGGTCTGGTCGTCGGGCTGTTCTACGGTCTGGTCGCCGGACCGTTCTTCGGGCTGGGTGTGTTCGTCATCTTCATCGTTGGTGAAGGAGCCGAGCTCGTTGAGGCCGAACCTCCAGCAAGATTCACGAACAAGCGCCCTAACGCGGTGCTCATCGCCAGCCGCAATAGTGGGCTGCTCAACTGGCTGGTCGTCGGCCTGGTCGTCGGGATGTTCGTCGGGTTGGTCTTTGCGCTGATCGCCGGGCTGTTCTTCGGGCTGTTATACGGTCTGGTCGCCGGACTGTTCTTCGGGCTGGTCTTTGGGTTGGTCTTCGGGCTGCACACGGGGCTGGTCACCGGGCTGGACGCCTGGCTGTATCACTATTGGCTGCGATGGCTGCTGTACAACCGTGGCCTGCTCCCGCGACGCCTCCCCCAGTTTCTTGACTGGTGCGCAGAACCCTCGCGCGGGTGGTTGCGCATAACAAATGCCTATGAGTTTCGACACAGGTCGCTGCTCGATCATCTAGCGCCCGCACAGTCATCACCCACCAACGACGAGGTCCAGCACAGCTGAAAACAGGTCCTTACTCGGCACGGGTGGGCAGCCAGCCAGAATGAGCCCGCCTTCTTGCACGTCGGTGCAGGTTGACGAATCGAGCAGGCCCAGCCGCAGCGATCGTGCGCGAGCGTCTCTTCGAAGCTCAGACCGGCGGTGTGACGCGCTCGCGGGCGGCTTGCTTGTGGCCGGCGTTCGCGGGCTGGGCGGGCGTCTCGGCGTCGTAGTAGTAGGCGCCGTCGGTCTCGTCGGCGACACCCGTGACGACCAGCCCAAAGACTCGCCGCCCGCTCTGATCGAGGATCTGTCGGGTAGCGCGCACTCGATCGCGGCGGCTGGTGCCGGCCCGCGCGACGATGATCGCCCCGTCTATCTCCGTCAGCCCCATCAACACGCGCGTGTCGGCGACTGGGAGCAGCGGCGGCGAGTCGACGATCACTACTTCGGCCGCCTCGCGCGCGCCGGCGATGACCCCTGGCATGCGTCCCGCGCTCAGCAGATCGGCCGAGTTCGGGGGGTTCATGCCACTGGGCATGATTGACAGGTTCGGATCCACCGGCGAGACGATCAGGTAATCGTCGAGCTCGTCGTCGGAGACCAGCAGGTCGGAGAGCCCCGGGGCATCCGAGGGGACACCCAGCTGCGCGGCCGCCGACGGGCGGCGCATGTCGGCCTCGATCAGGATCACCCGTCGACCGACGGCCGCGAGCGCGCACGCGAGGTTGACCGCGACGGTGCTCTTGCCCTCGCTCTCCTCGGCGCTGGTGATTAGAAAGCACCGTGCCCTGCCCGTCGGATCGAGGAAGCGCAGGCTCTCGCGAAGCATGCGGTATGCCTCGCCGGCGGGCCCCTCGAGCGAGGCCACGACCGAGCCGCCTGGGCGCAGGCGCGTCCGCGGGATACTGGCGATCACGGGGTAGCCGCCGTATGCGCGTTCGATGTCCTCGAGCTTTTTCAGCCTCTTGTCCAGGAAGTCGACGAGCAGCGCGAGCGCGCAGCCGAGGAACAGGCCGACCACTCCGCCCAGCAGCAGGTCGCGCTTTGGCTTCGGCGATACGGGCGCGGCGTTCGGCTGGGCGGTGGCGATGACCTCACCGTTGCCCGTCTGCACCGCCCCGAGCACTCGCAGCTGGCGCAGGCTTTCTTCGAGCTTGGGCGTTTCGGAGGCGCTAGCGGTCGCCAACGAGTGGAGCACGAGCACCTCGGCCTGCGCGACCAGCGCCCGGTCGGTTTCGCGCTGGTAGATGATGTAGCCGTTGGCGAACGCGTTGGCGACCGCGGCCGCTCCCTCTGGCGTCGAGCGCGTCGCCTTGACGATCGCGATGTTGGCGTTGGAGCTGGGCGTGACGGACACCGATCCGAGCAGCGATTCCGCCGATTCGCTCGTGTGAAGCAGCTTCTTCGCCGCGGCGGCTGTGCTCGGCGAGGTCACGATGTCGACGTTGGTCTGCGTCGTGCGCTGCGGTTCTTCAGTGGCCGACTGGTAGAGGCCGCTGCCGAAGAGCGCCTGGGCGAAGCCCGGTTCGCGGAAGAGCAATTGAGCGGAGGAGCTGTATTCCTTGGGCGAGCGCAGCGACAGCGCCGTCGCTGCGCCGAAGCTGACCACGAACACGATCGTGACGATCAGCTTGCGCCGCCAGAGGATGCCGAGCAGCTCGAACGGTGAGATGGTCGGAGCGGTCCGGGACTCGGGCGTGAACTCTGGCTCGACCACGGTCACACCATCCATGCGGATTGTCTTGGCACGGCTTTCATCATACGTCTGTGTCCGATCGACCAAGCCTCATCGTGGACGTATCGACTTCCTGTCCATGGCACTTGACCCGCAAGCTAGCGGTGTTTGCGCACCTGGCTGCAGCGCGGCTTGCACGCTCCGCGGCGCGCAGTTCGGGTGTAGCGCAAATGGCATACTCAGCGAGTGAGGCATGGGGCGAGCATGAGCGCGACTCCCGTGGCGGCTACGGCCTCGCAGCACTCCGCTTCGGCGCGCAGCCGGCGTCTGAGCGCCGGGCATGTGCTGGGCCCGACCGGCCTCGTGGTCGCGATCACCGTGTTGGGCGCGGCGCTGCGCTTCTCGACGCTCGACGTGCAGAGCATCTGGCTCGACGAGTCGGCGACGATCATCCTGGTGCATCGCGGCTTTTCCTCGATGCTCTCGCATCTGTCTTCCAGCGAGTCGGCGCCGCCGCTCTACTACATCCTCATCTGGCTGTGGACGAAGGTCTTCGGCATCGGCGCGCTCGGCTTCCGCTCGTTCTCCGCGCTCGCCGGCACCGTCACGATTCCGGTGATGTACGCCGCGGGCCGGCGCATGTCGCCGCGCGCCGGAGTGTGGGCGGCGGCGCTCGCGGCGGTCAACCCGGCGATGTACTACTACTCGCAGGAGGCGCGCGCGTATGCGCTGCTGATCCTGTTCAGCGCAGCCGCGTTCGTGCTGTGGCAGCGGGCGCTGGAACGACCCAACGGGCGCAACCTGGCCCTGTGGGCGGCGATGTCGAGCGTCGCCCTGCTCACGCACTACTTCGCGGTCTTTCTGTTCGTGCCGGAGGCGCTGATCCTGGCGAGGCAGGTGGGCGTGAAGCGGCTGCGCGCGCCCGTCGGCGCGGTCCTGCTCGTCGGGCTCGCGCTCGTGCCGCTGGCGGCGGCCGAGCGCGCCAGCGGCAAGACCAGCTGGATCGAAGCGGAATCGCTGACGTCGCGATTCGCGGAGAGCGTCAAGCAGCTCGCGGTCGGGACCTACGGGCCGCTGGAGATCTTCTCGGGGCTGCTCGTCGTGGCGCTCGCCGTCGGCGCGGTGGCGCTCTTGTGGCGCGCCGCCACGGAGGGCGAGCAGCGCGCGGCGCGCGGGGTCGCGATCGTCGCTGCGGGGGCGATCGCGCTGCCGCTGGCGCTGGCGGCGACTCACGCGATCGACGTGTATGACGGGCGCAACATGATCGCCACCTGGGTGCCCCTGGCGGTCCTGATCGCGGCGGGGCTGGGCACGGCCCGCGCTGGGCGCGTCGGCTTGCTGCTCGGCACGGGCATTTGCGCCATCTCGCTGGCTGTCGTCATCGGTATCGATCTAACCCCCGTCTACCAGCGCGACAACTGGCGGGGCATCGCCCACACGCTTTCGACGCCGCCGAGCGCCAGCAGGATCGTGGTCGGCGAACAGTTCGCGTCGCTGCCGCTGTATGTGTACCTGGGTCCCCTGCAGGGGACCACTGGCTCGAGCGTGTCGACGCGCGAAATCGACTTCGTGGCCCTGCGCATGAGGCGCTCGGCCCGCTCGCCGCTTCCCCCCGTGGTGCCGAGCACCGCGCCCGCCGGGTTTCGCCTGGCGGGGGTGAGCCGAACCGCAACCTACGCGGTCTCCCGCTTTGTGGCTTCACGGCCCACCGCGGTCAGCGTGGGGCTCCTGCGCCGCGAGCAGGGAGACCCGAAGGCGGACGTCGTGATCCAGCGAGCAGAAGCCCTGAAGTCGGCGCCCGAAGCGTGATCGCTAGGCAGAGCTCAGCGCCGCGTGGGCATCTTCGATGAAGCGCTCCTGCTGCTCGAGGTAGGGCTCGAGCGTGAACGCCTGCGCGCGCGCGTATGCGCGCTGCACGCGCGCACCGGTCTGCTCGGGTTCTGAGAGCGTGCGGGCGAGCGCCGCGGCGGCCGCGACCGCATCGCCGCGCGCGAACAGCAGCGCGTGCTCCTCGTCGTGCACGCCCTCGCCGATGCCGCCGACGTCGGATGCGACGATCGGCACCCGCGCGAAGGCTCCCTCGATCGTGACCAGGCCGAACGGCTCATCCCAGGTCGAGGGGACGATCAGAGCGTGCGCGCGCGACAGCGCCATGGCGGCCTCCTCGGGGCTCACCTGGCCGCGCCAGCTGACGGCCTCGGCGATCCCCAGGCGCTCTGCCAGCTCGCGCATGTCCGCGCCGTGGGACGGCTCCTCGGGGCCGATGATCACCAGTCGCGCCGGGATGCCGTGCTCGGTGCGCAGCAGCGCGAGCGCCTCGAGCGCGACGGCGACCCCCTTGTACGGCGTGACCCGCCCGACGAACGCGACCTCCACCTCCACCTCGGGTGCGTGATCGCGTGTGACGCCCGCGTACAGCTCGCCGCGCGGCGGGACCGGGTGACACACTCGCTCCAGCACAGGTTCGACGAACGCCGGCACCGGCGCCATGCGCCTCATCGCGTCCGAGTTCCAGGAGATCGCCGCGCGCAACGGCGCCGTCGGCTGCAGGCGCAGCCCGGGTAGGAGGTTCAACGCGCGGCAGCCGACCGCCCACATCTCCCTTGCTGGTCCGCGCTGGGCGGGCAGCAGCTCGCGCATGTACTGGTCGCCGACGAACATCCCAGCAAACCAGTGCTCGCACACGCGGAACGCCAGCGGCAGGCCGCTGTCGGCGAGCACGCGCAGCGACGCATGCGGGATCGACGCGCCGTTCCACACATATACGAGCTCCGGCGCCCAGGCCAGCGCGTGCCGAGCCAATCGCGCAGCGCGCAGCGAGGCCGGCGGTGCGCGCAGCGCGCCGCGCGCGTCCGGCGTCAGCCACGCCAGCTCGCGCCTAACGTCGGCCTGCTCGCCGGCGCGCACGCGAGCGCGATCGCGATCGCTGCTGAGTACGAGCACGTCGTGGCGCTCGCGCAGGCGCTCGACCACCGCCGCGCACTCGAGCTCGTAGCCGCCGGACACGACCGGCGGGTAGAGCGCCGAGACGACCAGGATGCGCACCGGAGGAACATAGCGGGCGGTTCAGGGGCGCTCATGTCCAGTGGCTATCGTGCCGAGAGAACAGGTAGGCACAAGCGCCCGGCGACGCCGGCGAACAGTCATACGGTGCCTTCAGATACGGATGCAGACGGAGACCGCCACGCCTCGAGACCCCACCAGCGCGCCGGCCAAGGCCAGCGCGCCGCCTTCCGTACCGCCTTGTGCGCCGCCGTGCCCGCCGCGCGTCCCCACGGCTAAGCCGCTCGCGCCGAGCGCAACCCCGCCCACGTCCACGGCTCCCGCGCGCGTGCCGCCGGCTCACCGGCAAGCGTCAACTGCGCGTCGGCGCGCGCGTCGCGTGACGGTCGCTGCGCTGCGTCGTGTGCTGCCGGCACGGCTGCTCGTGCAGCGAGCTGAAGCGCGCGGGGCGGCTGCCTGGGATGCCAGCCCGGCGGAGCGCGAGCAAGCGCTCGCGACCATCGAGGCGATCGTCGGCGCTACGCCGCGCGCCGAGGAGCTCGAGCAGCTCGCGCGCCAGCACCTGATCGACCAGGAGGCGCACAGCGCGCTCTTCTGGCTGCCATGGAAGATGCCGTCGATGGATCGCGCGTCCATCGAGCACGTCAGGGCGGCGCTGTCCAGCGGTCGCGGTGTGCTGGCCAGCTCCTGCCATCTGGGGCCGATCTTCCTGCACATCTGGCCGCTCAGCGAGATGCGCACGGCAAACGTCGTCTCAGGTCCATGGTTCTTCGAGGAGCCGACCCCCGACGCCTGGGGACGGCGGCTGGCACGCTGGCGCAAGCAACTGGAGCGCCGCGACGAGCGGCTGCTGTCCTCGGCGGGCGTGTTCGCACAGGCCAGCGCGCTGCTCGAACAGGGCGAGCTCGTGATCATGTACTTCGACATGCCCGGCAGTCGCCGTACCCAGTTCCTGGGCAAGCCAGTGATGCTGGCGACCGGAACCGCCCGATTGGCGGTCGCGACCGACGCGCTGGTGCTGCCGGTGCGCGCGCGGCGCGAGGGGCACCGGGTGTGGAGCGACGCGCAGGCGCCGCTGGACCCGCGCGACTTCTCCGGTCACGAGCAGCTCCAGGACGCGCTGGCCGGCGCGCACGAACGCTGGATCCTCGAGCGGCCGAGTGCGCTGGAGGACCCGAACCGCCACGGCGCCTGGGAGGGCGGAGCGAGCGTGCGGGAATGGGCACGGCCGGCGGAGCCCAGCCACGGACGGCCGTGACGCTGACGTGCGTGTGCTGTTCTTCAACGAGGGCAACCTCGGCACGCACATCCTGGGTCAGGGCCAGCTCGAGGCGGCGCTGAGAATCGGGCTCGCCGACGCTCCCGGGGTTCAGGCCCGGTTCGCCGGGCTCACGCCGATGGGGCGCTGGGCGAGCGCACTTGCGACGCGGCCGCTGGAGCCGCTGGCGCGCGCGCAGCTCGACTTCCGGACGCTGCGCTGGCACCTCGTGCAGTCGTTGCGAGCCCGGTCCGCGCTGCGACGCGAGCTGCGCAGCTGGCCGGCCGACGTCGTGCACCTCCACAGCCAGTCGGTGGCACTGACGATCCCGGACACGATGCGTACGGTGCCGGTCGCGGTGTCGGTCGACGCGACCATCGGCGACTGGTCGCAGATGCCGGCATGGCGCCTGCGCGAGCGCTATGCGCCGCTGCTGCTCGCGCCGAGCCGGGCGATGGAGCGCCGGGCGCTGCGCCAAGCGGCGCTCGTGTTCGCCTGGACCGCGTGGACGCGACGTGGCGTCGAGCGAGACGCTCCGGGCGCACGTGTAGTGGAGCATCACCCGGGCATCGACCTGCGCCGCTACCGGCCGGCCGCGCGTAGTGAGCGCACGCTTCCGCGCGTCCTGTTCGTGGGCGGGCGCTTCGCCGAGAAGGGCGGCGAGGATCTGCTCGAGGCGCTCGGCGAGCAGCTCGGACGCACAGTCGAGCTCGACCTTGTGACGCCCGCCGAGGTGACCCCGCGGGCGGGGGTGCGCGTTCATCGCCTCGGCCCGTCGGATCCTGAGCTGCTCGATCTCCAGCAGCAGGCGGACGTCTTCTGCCTGCCCAGCCACGGCGATGCGGCGCCGTGGGCGGTGCTCGAGGCGATGGCGTGCGGGACGCCCGTGCTCGCGAGCCGCGTGGGAGGCATTCCCGACATGCTCGACGCGGGCAGAGCCGGCGCGCTGGTGGCGCACGGCGACAGACGGGCCTTGCGAGAGGCGTTGGGCGCGCTGCTCGAGGATCCGGCCAGGCGCGCCTCGCTGGCTGGCGCCGCGAGCGAGCGCTGCGGCGAGCACTACGATGCTCGCCGCCAGTTCGTCCGCATGCTCGATCAGCTCGAGGATGCTGCGATCGGAGGCTGAGCTCTTTAGGTCCCCTTTAGGATACCGGGGATATTTTTTGGAAATGGCCGCAAGTATGGATTCTGCGCTGGCCACCGCCTTGCAGCAGGCAAGATGCCCGGTCGAGTGTTGTCGCACGCCGCCCGCCACGGACCTGCGTACGCGCGTTGCGACGAGCAGGCTCATCCGGAGGCTGCTGCCGACGGCCCTGATGGTCCGCAGGGCCGAGGCGCAGGGACGTGCCGTGTGGGCCGCGGATCCCGAGGAGCGCGACCGTGCGCGCAGAGCGATGGAGGCGATCGTCGGCGGGACCGAGCGCGCGCACGAGCTCGAGCCACTCGCACGTCAGCACGTGGTGGAAACGGTCGTCAGGAGGACGCTGTTCTGGCAGCCATGGGCATCGCCGTCGCTGGAGGAGGCGTCGCTGGAGCGCCTGCGCGAGGCGCTCCACGCGGGCCGCGGCGTCGTGCTCAGCTCGTGCCACTGTGGCCCGTATCTCCTCGGCGTCTCAGCGATCGCCCCGCTCGGTCGCACCACCTACTCGGCCAGCGCCTGGGCGCTGCTGGCGCCGACCCCCGGCTACTGGGGACGGCGCATCGCGCGCCGCCGCCACGAGGCTCGTGCGCGCGACGAGCGGCTGGTGCACTCGGCCGGCTCGTTTGCGCTGCTACGGGCGCTGCTGCAGGAGCGAGAGGTCGTCAGCATCTTCTTCGCGATGCCAGGCTCGCGCCGGACGCACTTCTTGGGCAAGACCGTGATGCTCGCATCCGGCAGCGCGCGACTGGCGACAGAAACCGACGCGCTGGTGGTCCCGCTGCGTACCCGGCGCGTCGGGCATCGCGCGTGGGTCGACGTCGATGAGCCATTGGACCCGCGCGAGTTCGGCGGCCGCGAGGAGCTCCACGAGGCGCTGGCCGCGGTCCACGAGCGCTGGATCCTCGAGTTCCCCGCGAGCCTTGAGGACCCTAACCGCGAAGGCGCCTGGGTGCAGAGCGCGACCGCCGAGGCGTGGCTGCGACCGGAGCTCGCACACGCAGCCGGCTGAGCGAGCGGAGCTGCACGCGCGCTTCAAGCCGGCGTTCCCCGCCGCAGCAGCACCAGCACATCAGCCGGCGCCAGCGCCCGCAGGCCAAACAGCAGCGCCGGGTAGGCCAGACACGCCGCCCCGATCAGCGCCGCCAACGGCGCCCCCACCGCGCGTAGCGCAACCAACCCGCCGGCCAGCAGCGACGCGGCGAGCACCGTGCGCCCGATGCGCCCCGGATGCGGGAACGGCAGCTCCAGCTCGCGCAGGATCACGCGCAGGCTCGACGCGCACACGAGCAGCTCGGTGGCGAGGGTCATCCACGCCGCGCCCATGAAGCCCAGCGGCGGGATCAGGATCAGGTTGCCGGCGATGTTGACGACCAGCGCGAGCAGGCTGATGCGCAGCAGTCGCCGCTGCAGGCCGAGGATGGCCAGCAGGCTGCCGTTGAGGTAGCCGAAGCAGATCAGCACGAACACGCCTGCGAGCACTGGCAGCGCCGGCGCGGCGGCAGCGAAGCCCGATCCGAAGATCAGGCGCACGACCGGCGTGGCGGCGGCCGCCACGAACGCGAGCGCGCCGAGCGAGGCCACCGTCATCAGCTCGGCCGCCAGCCGCACGACGCGCAGCATGCGCTCGCGATCTACGGGCCACGCCGCGGCGATGATCGGCGTGAGCGTGGTCAGGACGGAGATCGGCACGAAGTGCGCCGAGTCGAGCAGGTTGTAAACCGAGCCGTACAGGCCGGCTGGCCTGCTGCCGGCGATCGAATAGACGAGCACCTGGTCGATGCGCGCGTAGGAGATGATCAGCACGCCGGAGATGCCGAGCGGGATGCCGACGCGGACCAGCGAGCGCAGCTGCTTGCGCGATGGGCGCGGCCAGCGCTCGAGCACGCGCAGCGCCGCCGCCGTCTGCGCCACGGACCCGACGGCGTTTGTGACGGCCATCGCGATCGCGAGCTCGATCATGTCGCCGTGGCGCCAGTAGATGAAAGCCACAGCGATCGCCCACAGCACGCTGCGCAGCGTCAGCACGAGCATCGGAACGAGGTTCTTGACGCGCAGCTGAAACACCAGCCCGACCACGCCGATGCCGTCGAAGGGCATGCCGAGCACGAGTATCAATCCGGCGATCAGCATCTCGTGGCTGCGATGCAGGAGCAGCACCGCGAGCAGCGAGGCGCTGATCGCCGGCACCAACAGGATCAGCCGCAACAGCATCATCGCGCCGAACCACTCGTGCTCGAGCTCCGGCGCCTTCGCCACTTCCCGGACGACCACTTTTTCCATCCCGAAGCTCGCCAGGTAGCCCATCAGCCCGAGGACCACGAAGATGGTCGACCACTGGCCGTAGTAGACACTGCCCAACGCGCGCGCCAGCAGCGCGGTGACGACGACGCCGAGCGCGAGGTTCAGCACGCGTGCGACGACCTGCATGAGCACGTCGCGCGCTGCGCGTTGCCGTGTGGCATGGCGGGCTGGGCTCGACATGGGCGCGGCACTCCGTTCGGGCCGGAGCCACAGTATCCCTGCATCCGAGCGGTCGAGCCTCACGCGTCGCGCTCGCCGGCCCCCCGGTCGAGCCTCGCGCTCCCGCTGGAACCGCGGGCCTAGCGGCCGCGGCGCTCTCAAGGCCCAGCAAGCGCGTGCCGATATCGGCTATACCATTGCGGCGCTCTACAGCGCGGCCGCTGATAGGCGCGCGGGGCGACGCTGGGGCCGCCACGGCGACAAGACACGACCAGAGAGGGAGCATCACGTGGCGACGAGAACGCTGGTTACGGGCGGTTGCGGATACATCGGGGCGCTGCTCGTGCGCGAGCTGAGCGAGGCCGGACATGAGTTGCGCGTGCTCGACTCGCTGCTGCATGGCCAGGAGGACATAGCCGCCGAGCAGGAGGCTGCCGGCGTGCTCGTCGTGCGCGGCGACGTCCGCGACACGGGCGCCCGCCGCCGGGCACTCGAGGGCGTGGACAACGTGGTCCACCTCGCGGCGATCGTCGGCGATCCCGCCTGTGCGCTTGACCCGGCGGTGTCCGACGAGGTCAACGTGCAGGCGACGGAGAGCCTCGTGGCCGACGCCGCGCAGGCAGGCGTGCAGCGGCTTGTGTTCGCCTCCACGTGCTCTAACTACGGCCGCATGGCCGATCCGACCGTGCCGATCACCGAGGACGGCGAGCTCAGCCCGGTGTCGCTGTACGCCGAACAGAAGGTCAGCATGGAGAAGCTGATTCTGGGCGGCGGCGCGGGCAGCGTCAAACCGACGTGCCTGCGCTTCGCGACCGTCTACGGCGTGGGCCGGCGCATGCGCTTCGATCTGACCGTGAACGAGTTCACACGCGAACTGTGGGCCGACCGCGAGCTGGAAGTGTTCGGCGAGCAGTTCTGGCGCCCCTACATCCATGTGCGCGACGCGGGCCGTGCGGTGCGCACGGTGCTGGAAGCACCGGAGGAGAAGGTCGCTCACAACGTGTTCAATGCAGGGCGCTCGGGCGAGAACTACCGCAAGCTGGATCTCGTCGAGGAGATCGGCAAGCAGGTCAGTCGCGGCAAGGTCTCCTACGTCAAGCGCAACGAGGACCCGCGCGACTACAAGGTCAGCTTCGACAAGATCCGCGCGGAGCTCGGCTTCGAGACGCTGATGACGGTGCCCGACGGGATCGCCGAGATCATCGCGGCGCTCGACGCCGAGGCGTTCGGCGATCCGTTCGACGCGCGCTACAAGAACATTCCCTGAGCGTCGCTGCGACCCGCGTCCGCGATCGAGCAGATGGCAAGCACCGAGACCTTCCCCGAGCTGCCGCTGTTCGACCTGCAGCTGCAGCCGCAGGACCTGGATGCGGTGGCGGAGACGCTGCGATCGGGTTGGCTGACGCTCGGTCCGAGGACGGCCGCGTTCGAGGAGGCGTTCGCGGCGCAGCTGGGCGCGCGCCACGCGCTCGCGGTCTCCAGCTGCACCGCGGCGCTGCACCTCGCCTACCTGGCCACCGGCGCCGGTCCCGGCGACGAGGTGATCGTGCCGGCGTTCACGTTCGCGGCGACCGCGGCCGCGGCGATCTACTGCGGCGCCACGCCGGTGTTCGCTGAGATCGTCTCGCGCAAGAGCCCGAACCTCGACCCCGACGACGTGGAGCGGCGCATCACGCCACGCACGAAGGCGGTGTGCGCGGTGCACTACGCCGGCTATCCCGCCGCGGTCGACCGCTTGAAGGCGATCTGCGACGAGCACGGCATCGCGCTGATCGAGGATGTGGCGCACGCGCCGAGCGCGACGCTTCACGGACGCAAGCTGGGTACCTGGGGCCTCGCGGGTGCGTTCAGCTTCTTCTCCAACAAGGTGCTGTCGGTGGGCGAGGGCGGCCTGTTGTGCACCGACAGCGACGAGGTCGCCGCGTTCGTGCGCTCGCGCCGCTCGCACGCGATGACGAGCGGCACGTGGGATCGCCACAGCGGGCGCACCGACACCTACGACGTGGTCGGGCTCGGCTTCAACTACCGCCTCGACGAGCCGCGCTCGGCGCTGCTGCTCTCGCGCCTGGGGCGGCTGGAGGCGGAAATCGAGCGCCGCCGCGAGCTGACGCTGCGCTACCGCTCGCTGCTGGCGCAGGTCGACGGGATCATCGTGCCGTTCGAGGACGCAGACGTACCGGGCTCCTCCTGCTACGTGATCCCGATCATGATCGAAGAGGACGGCCGCCAGGCGGAGGTCTCGAGCAGGATGCGCGAGCGCGGCATCCAGACGAGCATCTTCTACCCCTCGATCCATCGCTTCAGCGCCTACCGCGAGCGCTTCCCGGAGGTGTCGCTGCCGATTACCGAGCTCGCATCGCGGACCGAGCTGACGCTGCCGTTCTACCCGCACATGACGCACCAGGACCAGGACCGGGTCGCGACCGCTTTGGCGGAGGCGATCGCGCGATGAGCGGCTGGCGCGTACCGCTGACCGAGATCGCGGTCCCCGAGTCCGACGTGCGGGCGGTGCTCGACTGCCTGGAGTCCGGCTGGCTGACGATGGGGCCGCGCACGAAGGCGTTCGAGGGCGCGCTCGCGGACTTCGTGGGCACGCCGCACGCGGTGACCGTTTCGAGCGGCACCGCCGCCCTGCACCTGGCGTGCCTGGCGGCGGGGATCGGCGCGGGCGACGAGGTGATCGTGCCGGCGTTCACGTTCGTGGCGAGCGCCAGCGCCCCGCGCTACGTGGGCGCCGAGCCGGTGCTGTGTGACGTGCGCAGCGCACGCGACTTCAACATCGATCCGGCGGACGCCGCGCGGCGCATCACGCCGCGCACGCGCGCGATCGTGGCGGTGCACTTCTGCGGCTATCCGGCCGACGTGGCGGCGCTGCGCGCGCTGTGCGACGAGCACGGGCTCGTGCTGATCGAGGACTGCGCGCAGGCGATCGGCGCGCGCGTGGACGCCGACGGGCGCCAGGTCGGCACGGTCGGCGAGCTCGGAGCGTTCAGCTTCTTCTCCAAGAAGCAGCTGTGCGTGGGCGAGGGCGGGATGGTCACGAGCGCGGACGAGCAGCTGGCCGAGCGCGTGCGGCTGTTCCGCTCACACGCGATGACGAGCAGCACGTGGGACCGCCACCGCGGCCACGATCCCGCCTACGACGTGGTCGACGTCGGCTTCAACTACCGCCTGGACGAGCCGCGCGCGGCGCTCGGCCTGAGCCGCCTGGAGCGCCTGGCCGAAGGCATCGACGCGCGGCGCGCGACCGTACGCGCCTACCGCGAGCGGCTCGCCGCGATCCCCGGCATCGAGCTGCCGTTCACGGACGAGGACGTCGAGCGCTCCTCGCACTTCGCCTTCCCGGTGCTGCTCGCCGACCGGGAGACCCGCGATCGCTTCCGCGACGAGCTCAAAGCTGAGGGCATCCAGACGACCTGGTATCCGGCGCTGCACTCGTTCACGGAGTACCGCCAGTTCGAGCCGCCCGACGGGCTGCCCCGAGCCACCGAGGTCGCCGACCGCCATTGCGCGTTGCCGCTCAGCTCGACTATGGGCGAGCCCGAAGTCGAGCTCGTCGTCGCGGCCGTGCGCGCGGCGCTCGCGTAGCGAGCAGCCCAGTGCGCGTGCTGATCGTCGACGAGGGCCGGGAGCGCAGCTCGGTCGCCGCGGCGCGCGCTCTCGCCGCCAACGGCTGGACCGTCGGCGCGGGATCGCCCGCGCCGAACCTGACCGCGCGCTCGCGCGCGGTCAGCTCGTGGCATCGGATACCGCATACCGACGAGGGCGAGGAGCTGTTCATCGACAGCCTCAACGAGGTGGTTGACCGGCACGGCTACGACGCCGTGTTCGTGACTTGGGAGGCAGCAGTGGCGGCGCTGTCAGCACACCGCGGCCGGCTGCGATTCCCGGTCGGCTACGGACCGCATGAGGGCGTGCTGCACGCGATGGACAAGGAGCGACTGACGCGCACCGCCGAACACGCGGGCATCGCGGTGCCGAGGACCGTGCACGCGACGCCCGAGTCGCTCAGCGGGCTCTCCGGAACGGTGATCGTCAAGCCCGCGTCGCCTCTCGACGCCAAGTTCGCGGCCGCGTCGTTTGCGAACGCGAGCGATGCGCTGGGACAGGCGCGCCTAATCGAGCGGGCGGGTGGCAGGCCGATCGCGCAGCAGCAGCTCGAGGGCTCGCTGATCGCGGTGAGCCTCGTCGCCGGCCCACAGGGCGTCGTCTCGATCGCTCAGCAGATCGCCGTGCAGCTGTGGCCGCGGCCGGTGGGAGTGACGGCGCGCGGGCGAACCGTGGCGGTGGACTCAGACCTGCGTGTGCGCATCGAACGCCTGCTCGACGCGCTGCAATGGCAGGGGCTTGCACAGCTGCAGTTCCTGGTTCCCGAGGACGGCGAGCCGCGCCTGCTGGACTTCAACCCTCGCTACTACGGCTCGATGGCGCTTGCGATCGCCGCCGGCGCGAACCACCCCGACGTGTGGGCGCGGCTGGCCACTGGACTCCCGGTGCAGCCGGCGAGCGCTCGTCCGGGCGTGAGCTTCCAGTGGTTCACGCGCGATCTGCGCGCAAGCCTGGCCTCGCCGGACAGGCGCGAGCTAGTCCGCTGCGCGCTCACGACTGCGACCGCAGCACACAGCCTGTGGAGCCGGGATGAGCCGTTGCTGGCGCCACGATTCCTGCTCGAGCAGGCCGCGCGAGCCGTTTATCGGCGCCTGCCCGCGACTCTTCAGCGCCTGCCCGCGGCTCATCGGCGCCTGCCCGCGGCTCGCCGGCGCCCGCGCGCGGCGGCGGGTGGCGGCGATCCGGATGCGATCCGCAGCGCGCGCCTGCACGGCATCGGCCCGACGCCGGCGGTGTGTCGAGCCCTGCGCACGCGCCGCGTCCCCACTCGCCCGGAGCGCGTGGCTCAGCGCCTGCGCATGAAGGCCGGCAGGCTCAACTACGAGGATTCATGGCTGTCACCGCTGCAGGCGGCGCGGCGGCAGGCGCTCACCGCCGCGAGCGATCAAGGGCCGCGGTTTCTGGTGCGCGTCGACGAGTTCCCCTACTACTCGGGACTCGACGACCCGCGCTACGGTCGCGAGGCGTCGAGGCGCTTCCACGCGGTGATGTCCGAGGAGCGCGTCCCGCACCTGATGTCGGTGCTGCCGCAGTGGACGCATCAGCCGCTGGAGCCCGCGGGCTCGGGCGGGCGGCCGCTGGATGACGAGGATCGCGAGCTGCTCGAGCAGATGCGCCGCGACGGCGTCACGTTCGCGCAGCACGGCCACACGCACCGGACGCGCTACGCCGACCCGAGGCGCCGCTCGGAGCTGTGCGGCCTCGACCCGGGCGAGCTGACCGAGCTGCTCGAGGGCGGCCGGCGCAAGCTCGCCGAAGCGGGCGTGCACCCGCGCATCCTCGTGCCGCCGTTCAACCGCTTCGACGCGGCGCAGTGGCCGGTGCTCGAGCGACTGTACGACGTCGTCACCGGAGGGCCCGAGAGCGTGCTGCTGATGGGCTTCCACGGCGGCCCGCAGTGGCGCGGCTCGGCCGTCTACCTGCCGTGCTACGAGCCGCTGTACGCTTCCGCCGCGACCGTGCTGCCGGCGGCGCAGGCGATGATCGACGAGCACGTCGGCGGCTGGATCCCGATCGTCCTGCACATGGGCTGGGAGCTCGACGACGACTTTGCCGCGCTGCGCCGGCTGGCCAAGCTGCTGTCTCCGTACGCAGCCTCCTGGGAGGACCTGCTCGCTGCGGCGGATGCCAGCAGGCAGGCGTGATGAGCCTCGAGCGGGTGTTGAGCGCGGCGGCGCGGCGCATCGAGCCCGCGGTCTGCTGGCTGCTCGATCGAGAGCGCGTTCGCCGTGTGATGCATACGCGAGCGCTGCGCGCGTGGCGGGCGACCGACGAGCCGCTGATCGTCTGCTACGGCAACATCAACCGCAGCCCCTTCGCCGAGCGCCTGGCCCGCCGCCGGGAGGGCGCCAACCCCGCCTCGGCGGGACTCTACGCGGAGGCCGGCCGCCCCTCGCCGCCGCTGACCGTCGCGATCGCCGCGGCTCGCGGCGTCGAGTTGAGCGCGCACCGCTCGGTCGTCCTCGACCAGGAGCTGCTCGACCGCGCGAGCGCCGTGTTCATCTTCGATCTCGACAACCTCGTGCGCATCGCGGTGCGCCATCGCGCGGCGCTGAGGAAGACCTACTTCCTGGGAGCGCTCGCCCGTACCCAACGCACGCTGATCGCGGATCCGCACGGCCGCGGCTCACAGGCGCTCGAAGACGCCTTTGCGGCGATCGAGCGGGCGCTGGACGCGGCCGACCGCGACCGGCCGGAGTAGAGCGCCCGGCGGCCGGCGCCTGACGTCCGGCCGCCGCTGCACGCCGAGCCTCCCCTGCGCGCCGACCTACGCGTCGGGCGGGATCAGCCGGGCGCGCACGGACTCGAACTCTTCCTGCGCCTTCTCGTAGTCGTCGTGGCGGCCGATGTCCAGCCAGTAGTCGTCGCTGGGCCAGGCGCGCACGGTCTCGCCGGCGGCGATCAGGCGCAGGACGAGGTCGGGGAAGTCCAGGCGCTTGCCGGGCTCGACGTGCGAGAGCGCGCGCGGCGCGAAGCAGTAGACGCCCATGCTGGCGGTGTAGTCCAGTGCGGGCTTCTCGTCGTAGCCGGTCAGCCGGGTGGGGTCGCCGTTGTCGCCGAAGCGCAGCACGCCGAGCGAGATCTGGATGTTGCGCACCTTCGTCGCGATCGTCGCGGCGGCGTCGCTGGTGCTGTGGCGAGCGAGCAGGGCGCCGTAGTCGATGTCGGTGAGCACGTCGCCGTTCATCACGAGGATGTGATCGTCGGCGAGCCCCTCGATCAGCGCGAGCGCGCCGACCGTGCCGAGCGGCTCGTGCTCGCGGAAGTAGTCGATCGGGATCCCGTACTTCTCACCGTCGCCGAAGAACGCCTCGATCAGCTCGGCGAGGTAGCCGGTGGCGATCGTGATCCGCTCGAAGCCGTGAGCCTTGAGCTGGCGCACGACGATGTCGAGCACCGGGCGATCGCCGATCGGCATCAGCGGCTTGGGCAGCACGGTCGTGTAGGGCCGCAGGCGCGTGCCTTCGCCGCCGGCGAGGATCACGGCGCGCTTCATCGCGCGATCGCCTCGTTGAACAGCCCCTCGATCGTCTTCGCGACGACCGGCGCGGCGTACGTGCGCTCGGCGTGCTCGCGGGCGGCCCGGCCCTCGCGCTCGGCGCGCCCGGGATCGTCGAGGTAGGGCTCGAGCAGCGCCCGCAGCGAGGCGGGCGTGTTCTCCGGCGAGGCGATGCCGCCGATCTCCGCGGTGATCATGTCGGCGACGCCCTCCGCGCCGGTCGAAAGGCACGGCCGCGAGGCGAGCATGCCCAGGATCACCGCCCGCGGCGCGCCCTCGGTGGGGCTCGGGCAGAACACGGACACGTCAAACGCGGACAGCACGTCGGGGACCTCCGAGCCGGGCGTGGCGATGAAGTGCGCGCGCTCGCCCAGCGGCTCGGCCAGCTGGCGCAACTGGGCCCCGGTCTCGCCGTCGCCGGCGAGGATCAGGTGCACACGCGGATCTTCCAGCGAGCGGACGGCTTCGACGACGACGTCGTTGCGCTTCTTGGGATGAAAGCGGGAGATGCAGCCGACGACGAACGCGTCGGCGGGGATGCCGAGCTCCTGGCGCACGCGCGCGCGGCCGGCCTCGGTGTACTGGATGTCGTCGGTGCGCAGGACGTTTGGAACGACGACCACCTTGCGCTCGTCGACGCCCACTTCGACGACCGAGCGCCGCGTGCCCTCCGACACGGCCATCACCAACGCCGCCTGCCTGCCCGCCGCTAGATAGGCGCGGCGCGGCAGGCCCTTGCGCAGCGGGAACGGCACCGGCCCCCACTCCGACCAGACGACCGTGCGGCGCAGCTCGGCGGGGAGCATGCGCGCCATCAGCTGCTCCTTCTTGTAGTGCACGAGCAGCACGTCGTAGGGCGCCTGCGCGCGAAGCGCGCTGCGCAGGCGCGCGAGCAGCCGCGGCCAGCCCAGGGCCAGGCTGACCCACGAGCTGGTTGACAGCTTCGGCCCCAGCGCGACCGGCACGATCCGCACCTCGGTATCGCGCCCGATGCCGGGCATGTCGGTGAGCATCACCGTCTCGTGGCCGCGCTGGCGCAGCGCCTCGAGCATCTCGAGCGCGGCGAACTCCGCGCCGCCGCTTGAGTCGGTGGTCATCACGCTCACGATCTTCATGGGCGGCGGTCCGATGGGCGGCGCTTCGTTTTCACGCGGCTGCGAGCATAGCGGGGCGCCCAGAGCGCACCGTTTTGTGCAGGCTGCGGCAGGTCGCGCCCCTATCATCGGTGCGGTCAGGGAAGACCAATGCAGCCGGGCCCAAACGGACCCGGCTGCGCGAAGCCGGAGATTCAGTGAACAGCCATCCAAGCCCGCTGGTCGTCCAGTACCTGTATGTGCACGGACACGGCGAGGCGTTCTTCTATCCCACAGCTCGTGCCGCGGCGTCCGCCGCCGAAGTGGCAGCTCGCTATCTGGAGTGCGCGCTCGTGCAGGCAGCGTCGCTGCGGCTGCGCGACGTCGACTGCGACCTGGCGCTCGCCACGAACATCGGCGACGTGAGCCAGCTCGGGCGCACCGGAGCCGAGCTGATGGCGCGGATCGAATCGCTCGGGGTGGCGATCCTGCCGACCGAGTACCGCCACCGGCCGGGCGACGACAGCACGACGTACGTGTCCTCGCGCTACGTGCTCGATGCGATCTGCGCCGCTGCGGAGGGTCAGCCGGCGGAGCGCAAGCTGCTGCTGACCGACCTCGACTGCGTGTGGGTCGGCTCGGAGCGGCTGTTCGCGGCGGTTCCCGCGGCGCCGGAGGTCGGCTGCATCCATTTCGAGTATCCCCCAGATTGGGATGTGGTCGGCTTCGGCGAGGTCGGCCGCACGCCGCGGGGGATCGCGGAGCTGGCACAGAGCCTGGGTGGCTCTGGGGAGCTGGCGCCGTGGGTCGGGGGAGAGCTGCTGGCGGGTACTACGAGCGCGCTCCTGAGCCTGGTGGCGGCGTGCGAGGAGCTGGATCGGGTGCTCGCGGCCAGGGGCGAGGTGCTGCCGACCGAGGAGCAGATCCTGACGCTCGCGGGCGCGCTCGGCAACGTGCGCTTCCAGGACCTCGCGCGCGCCGCCTGGCGCGTGCACACCGGCCCGCGCCACGAAGGCCCGCCGGTCGAGGACCCGCTGTCGCTGGATCTGTGGCATCTGCCCGCCGAGAAGGGGCTGAGCCTGCGCCGCACTGCGCATGAGCTGCGTCGCGGGCGGACCAGCCGGGTGCGACGCGACTTCGGCGAGCCGGCGAGGATGGCAAAGCGCTTTAACGTGGCCGGCACGGGCGTCGGGCGCAGGATCCGCGACGACGGCTGGATCGCCCGCCAGCGCGTCTACGGGGCCCTGCGCGCGCGTCTCCGCGGGCGTGACGCGCGCGCCTGAGCCTGTGCACGCACCTGGAGCCTGAGCCTGTGCCTCTACCCGATCCTGTGCCGGTGCCGCTGCCTGTGCCCGCAGACGGCGTGACCGCGTGCCTGATCGTGCAGAACGAGGAGCAGCGCCTGCCCGCGGCGCTCGCGAGCGTGGCTTTTTGCGACGCGGTGATCGTGGTCGACGGCGGCTCCACCGACCGCACGGTCGAGGTGGCACGCAGCGCGGGAGCGACGGTGATCGAGAGTCCGTGGCCGGGCTACGCGGCGCAGCGCAACGTCGCGCTGGATGCGGCCACCACTGCGTGGGTGCTGGAGATCGACGCCGACGAGCGGATCTCGCCGCGCCTGCGCGCGAGCATCGAGGCGCTGCTCGAGCATCCGCCGCCGGGTGTGGACATGGCAGTGTTCGCGCTGCGCAACCGCTTCCTGGGCGGCGAGCTGGGACCTTCGGCCAAGTACCCGAACTACCGCTCGCGGCTGTTCCGCCGCGAGGCGTACAGGCACGACGAGACGCGCGCGGTTCACGAGGGGCTCGAGCCGCGCGCGCGCCCGGCGATCCTCGAGGGCGATCTCGGGCACGAGCTGGCTGCCACGCCGCGGGAGGCGCTCGTGGACATGTGGCGCTACGCGCGCCTGGAGAGCTCCCACGTGGCGGCTCCCTCCTCGCCGCTGGCGTATGTGCATGGCATGCTGCTGCGTCCGGCGGCGAAGCTCGTGTATCGCTCGCTGATCGACGGCGGCTGGCGGGACGGCTGGCGCGGCCTGCTGAAGATCACGCTCGACGTGAGCTCCGATGCGCTCGTGTGGACGCTGGTGCTGTTCGGCAGGAGCGGCCAGGCGACGGCCGCCGAGCAGGGCGACGTCGAGCAGAGCGGCACCGAGCGAAGCCGCGCCGAGCAGCGCGGCGCCGAGCAGAGCCACTTTGGGCGCCGCCAGACGGGGGCGGTGAAGGTGGTGGCAGTGGCAGGCAGCGGTGGCGCGACGGCAGCTGCGGCGCGCTGGCTGCAAGAGCTGCGGGCCCGCGGCGTCGACGTGGCGCTGATTTCGGCGGAGCCGGCCGGCGGCTCGGACGTCCCCCAGCAGCGGCTGCGGCGCCTAGGTCCACTGGCGCTGATGCGCGCGCTCGAGACGGAGATGCAGGTACGCCCGATCGGAGCGGTCGTGCCGGTGGGAATGCGGGCTCGTCTGATCCTGCGCCTGCTGCCGGGGAGCCTGCGGCCGGAGATCGCAGGGGTCAGCCCGAGCGCGGACCCGGTGCAGCTGGACGAGGCGTTCAGGTAGTGCGGATGATCAGCACTGAGCAGGGCGCGTGGTGGGAGACCTTGTTGGGTACGGAGCCGAGCAGGAAGCGCTTGGCGCCGGTCATGCCCTTGTTGCCCACGATCACGAGGTCGGCCTCGCGCTCCTCGGCGACGTCGAGGATCGCGTCGGCGGGATCGCCCTGACGCGGGTATACGTCGACGGCGACGCCGGCCTCGGTGGCGATCGCCGCGGCGCTCTGGAGCGTGGCGTCGACGTCCTCGCGTGGGTTGATCGCCCACTGCAGGTCCTCGGGCGCGTCTCTGCGTTCCTCGGCCAGCCGCTGACCGGAGACCGGCTCGTAGGCGCTGACGATCTCCAGCTTGGCCCCCACCGCGCGGGCGAGGTCCACCGCCTGGCGGACCGCCTGAGTGGCCGTGTCGGAGCCGTCGGTGCCCACCACGATCGATTTGAACATGATCCTCCCCTTGGCGCCCGCTTGGGTTAAACGCTGGCCGGTCCGCGACCGGCCAAACGATCATATCGGTGCGACAGGTGGGCGCTCACCTATCGTTGGCGCCACGTGATCGACCTGCACTGCCACGTGCTTGCCGGCATCGACGACGGCCCGCAGACGATCGAGGGCTCAGTCGAGCTGGCGCGCACGGCGCTGGCGGCGGGCATCGACACGCTGGTGGCGACGCCGCACGTGAACTCACGCACTCCCAACGACGCGGCGACGATCGCTGCGGCGCTGGCGGGTCTGAGACAGCGCCTGGCTGAGGAGGGCGTGGCCGTGGAGGTACTGCCGGGCGCGGAGATAGCGATGACGCAGCTGGCGGAGCTGGAGCCGGAGCAGCTGTCGCTGCTGGGGCTCGGCGGCGGCCGCTGGCTGCTGGTGGAGCCCCCGTTCGCACCGGTGGCGCCTGCGCTGAAGGGCATCGTGCTCGAGCTGCGACGCAAGGGGCATCCGGTCGTGCTGGCGCACCCGGAGCGCTGTCCGGCGCTGCAGCGCGACCGGCGCGTGATACCAGAACTGGTGGACGCGGGCGTGCTGATTTCGATCACGGCGGGCTCGCTGGTGGGCAGCTTCGGGAGCGAGGTGCGCCGCTACGCGCTGGATCTGGCGCGCAACGGACTGGTGCACAACGTGACGTCAGACGCCCACGACAGCGCGCGCCGTCCGCCGAGCCTGGCGGATGAGCTGGAGCAGGCGGGTCTGGCTGCGCTCACGGAGTGGCTCACGCAGCTGGTGCCCGCGGCGATCCTGGCCGACGAGGCGATCCCGCCGCGGCCCGAGCCTGCGCCCCACCGCGCGCGGCGTCGGTCGCGGGCGTGGCGTCTTCGCCGCTGACGCTCACGTGCAGCCGCTGGCGCGCAGGGCCCACACGCCGAAGCTTTCGCGCACCTGCACGTGGCAGTGGCTGCGCGCCCACGCGACGGCGGCGCCTTGGCGGGGGTTGCTCTGGAGCGCGGCGTCGAGCTGCGAGACGATCATCCAGACGGTGCCGTGGCCGCGGCTGGCGAGCGCTGCGAACGTGGCTGCGCTGGGCGGGCCGTCGGGCACGGTGCCGTAGCCGGTGCGGTCCTTGAAGCCGACGAAGCCGCCCGGCAGCGGCAGGTCGTGCCACTCCTGCACGATCAGATCTCCGTCGGAGGCGCGAAAGGCGGCGTCGTAGTAGCCGAGCGCGGGCAGCACGAGCGCGTTGTCGACGATCACGGGCTGCTGGGCGGTGCGCTCGGCACGCAGCCAGGAGACGACCGGCGGCCAGCTCTGCTGCAGGTAGGTTCGCTGCTTGGCGTCGGCGACGACGGCCGCGGCGGCCACGACCGCCACGCAGGCGCCGGCGACGGCGATGCCGCGCGGGCTTCTCCACAGCCGCGCGGCGGCGGCTGCCAGTAGGACGCACAGCCCGGGCAGCGCGAGGATGGCGTAGCGCGGGTAGAAGACGGGCTGCACGAAGGAGATGGCGAGCAGCAGCGCGCCAGGCACGATGCCCCAGCAGGCGGCGATCGCGAGCGTGCTGCGTTCGCGCGCATCCCTCACCCGGCGGCGCATGCTCCACATGGCGCAGCCGACGAGCGCGGCGCCGGCGAGCAGCGTGGCCCAGCGCACGGCGGTCAGTTCGGAGAAGCCGGAGGTGAATTCCTGCAGGGCGAGTTCCACGAGCCCACGATCGGTCTTGGGCAGCCAGTAGAGCGCGTTGCGCCGGCTGCGCGCGATCACGGACGCGACGAGCAGCGGCAGGCAGCACAAGAACAGGGCCACGAGCGATCGCAGCCAGCTCCTGAGCCCGTCCTGGCCGTGACGGCGCGCGATCAGCGCCTGGGCGGGCAGCGCGATCGGCGCTGCGAACAGATCGCAGTAGGCGAGCGCGACCATCGCGGCGACGTAGCCGACCCATGCGCGCCGGCTGCCGCGGCGCTCGAGAGCGCGCGGGAGCGCTCCGAACGCGAGGCACGTGGCGAGCACGACGAACGCGTATTGGCGCGCGGTCTCGCTGTACCAGATGGCCATGGGGTTGAGCGCGAGCAGCGCGGCGGCGAGCAGCGCGGCGGGGCCGGAGACGAACTTGCGCGCGGCCCACCACATGGCGGGCACGCTGAGCGTTCCGGCGAGCACGGCGGGCGCGCGCAGCAGCGCGGCGCCGGTGCCGAAGATCCTGATCAGCGGCCACAGCACGATCGGATAGAGCGTGCCGTTGGCTTCGTATCCGAACAGCGCGAGCATGTGGCCGAAGCTGCGCTGCGCGAGCGCGAGCGAGTAGGCCTCGTCGATGAACAGGCTGCGAGACAGGTTGGTCACGCGCAGCGCGAGCGCGAGCACGGTGAGCACGAGCAGCGCGCGGCGCTCCGCGCGCGAGCTGCGCGCCGCCTCTAACGGCGGGGCGTCGGCGGTGGCGAGGAGCGTCGACAACTGCTCGGTCAGGCCAGCTTGACGATGGCCACGATCATGCCGATCACGACGAACACGACGATCGCGATCTGCATCCAGATCCAGGTGGGCGACATGACTGGGCAAAGCCTACTTGGGCCTGCGGGCCGCTGCCGGCGCTGAGGAGCGCCGCGGCGGACTATGTTGTGCGTGTGCGCAGGCGTCTCCACACGGCGATGGTCGCGCTCGCGCTCGCGCTGTGCGCGCTGGGGTGGGCCGCGGCGGCGGGCGTGGCCGGCCCGCGTGGGCGTGCTAGCGCCGCGTCCGCCGGCGCGCGTGAGCGTGCGAGCGCCGCGTCGCGCCTGCTCGTGGGCGTGAACACCGTGAATGCGAGCTACGGCGCCCTGCCGGCGGAAGCCGACCGCGCGATCGCGCTGGCACGCTCGCTGCACGCGGGCGCGGTCCGCACCGACGTGCCGTGGGCGGTGTTCGAGCCGCTGGAAGCCGAACACATGGCGCCGCAAGCGCTGGCGTTCGAGGATCGCCTGGTCGCCGACGCGGCGTCGGCGGGGATCCGCGTGATCATGGACGTGGACGGCACGCCGTGCTGGGCGTCCTCGGCGCCGACGCCGCTGCTGGGCGGCTGCAGGCCGGGCAGCGAGAGCGCCGCCAACTCGTGGCCGCCGGTGAACGTGGCGAGCTACGCGGCGTTCGTGGCGTATCTCGCTCGACGCTACGGCCCTAGCCTGGCGGCGATCGAGGTTTGGAACGAGCCGGACCAGGCGAACGAAGCGTATTGGGCGGGCCCGGAAAAAGTGGCGCGCTATGCGGCTTTGCTGCGTGCGGCGTATCCGGCGATCAAGGCGGCCGACCCGAGCGTGCCGGTGCTGGCGGGCTCGCTGGTGGGCTCCAACGGCGCGTTTCTGCGCCTGCTGTATGCGGACGGCATCAAGGGCTACTACGACGGCCTGTCGGTGCACTACTACACGATGACGCTGAACGATGTGCGCGCGATCCACGAAACGCAGCTCGCCAACGGCGACAACAAGCCGCTGTGGCTGGACGAGTTCGGCTGGACGAGCTGCCTGCCGCACGAACAGATCGAGCAGGAACAGCAGTGCGTGACTGCGAAGGTCCAGGCGCGGAACCTGTCGGACACGCTGCGCGCGCTGGCGCGCGCGCCGTTCGTGGCGGCGGCGGTCGTGTACAAGCTGCAGGACTCGCGCGGGGAAGACTTCGGCATGCTCTCGACGAGCGGCGCGCGCAAGCCGTCGTTCGCGGCGTTCGCGGGCGCGATGAGCGCGCCGTTTGGACCCATCAGCCCGGTGACGCTGCGGCTGCGCCGCAGAGGCGGACACGTCCTCGCGACCGGCTCGGGCCCGGTGGGCGACGTGATGCGCATGGAAGCCTTCCAGGGCAAAGTGCTGCGCTTCTGGGCGACGTTCGGGCTGAGCCGCTTCAACGAATACTCGATCGCGCTGCCGGCGGTGCTCGGCACGCACGGCCTGCGCGTACGCGTGTTCCAGTACTGGAGCGGCCCGCCCAAGGCCGCGCAGAAGACGATTTAAATATTTGGGCCAGCGAGCGCGGTCACGCGCGTGGCGCCGTTAGGCGTACACGGCCGCGGCGAGCGCGCCGCGGGGCGCGGTCACTCGGCGTTGCGGAACAGCGCGACGAGCGTCAGCACGAGGATCTTGAAGTCGAGCCCGAGCGACCAGTGGGCGATGTAGTAGTTGTCCCACTCGACGCGCTCGGCCAGCGAGGTCTGTCCGCGCAGCCCGTGGACCTGCGCCCAGCCGGTGATGCCCGACTTGACGCGGTGGCGATCGCCGTAGCGCATGATGTCCTGGCGGAACAGCTCGACGAACTCGGGGCGCTCGGGGCGCGGGCCGACGAGGCTCATGTCCCCGCGCAGCACGTTGAACAGCTGTGGCAGCTCGTCGAGCGAGGTGCTGCGCAGGAAGCGCCCGACGGCGGTGCGGCGATCTTCGCCCTCGACGCCCCCCGGCGCGGTGTCGCCGCCGAGCAGGAAGTCGAGCGCGCTGGTGGCGACGTCCCCGTCGCCGTCGGCGTGTGCCTGCTCCAGGCGCATCGAGCGGAACTTGTAGAAGTTGAACTCCCTGCCGTCGCGACCGACGCGGCGCTGGCGGAAGAACGCTGGTCCGGGGCTCGAGAGGCGGACGGCGAACGCCGCGAGCACGAGCACGGGCGAGAAGAGGATCAGCAGCACGAGTGCGAGCACGCGGTCGAGTGCGTGCTTGGCGGCGAACTGCAGGCCGTCGGGGTCGACGGCGGTGAACGACAGCAGCGGCAGCCCGCCGACCGTGTCGTAGCCGACGCGATCGTTGATCGTGTCGAACATGCGCGGCACCACCGAGACGTCCACGCCGAGCTCCTGGCAGCGCTGGATCAGACGGCTGACGCGCGCGTCAGCGACGGAGGAGAAGGCGACGATCAGGTGTCTGACGCCGGTCGAGCGTACGGTCTCGTCGAGGTCGTCGACCGTGCCGAGGACGGGGACGTCGCGGCCGCCGACCTCGGCCACCGAGCGGGGGTCCTCGTCGAGGAAGCCGATCGGGACGAGCCCGTACTCGGGGTGGGACTCCAGTCGCCGCGCAACCTGGGCGCCGACGACGCCGGCGCCGACTATCAACACGGACTTGCCGACGAGGTGGCGCGTGCGCGCCATGCGCTGGGCGCCAGACAGGACGACGCGCCCCGCTCCGACGCCGATCAGCGCGAACAGCCACGCGTGCAGCCAGGCCGTCTGGTCGGGAAGCTGTCCGTTGGTGAGCACTCCGAGCGTGGCCACCGCCATCGCGGCGACCGACACGCCACTGAGGACGGGCAGCATCCCGTCGAGCACGAGCGCGCGCAGTCGTGTCTGGTAGAGGCCGCGGAGGTAGAACAGGCCCATCACCAGCGGCGGCAGCGCCAGCAGGGGCGCGCGAACTGAGGACACGTGCGTGGTGGCGTGCACGCCACCGAGCGCAGCGATGATGGCGATGCACAGCAGCACGAAGTCAGCGACAGGACGCACGATCCCCCAGCCGGGCCCCTCCAGCGCCCATTGCAGGGGTCCTGTGAACGCGCCGCGCCACAGCGCCCTGGGCGCGGGCGCGTCGTGCGTCAGCTCGCCGCGAAGCGGAAGCGTCGTGGATGTCTGCCTGGTAACTCTGGTGCTGTCCATTTAGAGGAAGGGCTTCCTGTGCCTTCTAGTTGGCTTGCCGTGCCTGATGTGCCTTAGCTACTACTCGGGTCCTACGCCGCATCGCTTTAGCCGTGCCCCCCAACGTCTGCCGTCTAGCTTGGCTGGCGTGCGAGGATCCGGGTGGCTACCGCTGTCACGGCGAGCGCCCCCAGCGCGAGCAGTATGTACACGAGGTCGGCGGCTGTGAGTCCCAGCGTGCCGCCGCTGTCCGTCGACGCCGCCGGCGCGCTCGCGCGAATCGAGGACGGGGAGCCGCCATTGGGCAGCGATCCGCGGCGCGACGCGCCCCCGGCCGCGGACGTTCCGTGTTTCCCTTTGGCCGCCGACGCATGGCCGCCGCCGGCCCCCGTCGCGCCGCCGGCTGTTGCGCCCCCGCCGGCTGCCGCGCCCGCGCCGCCGCTGGCTGCTGCGCCGCTAGCCACGGATTCCGTGCCGCCCGCGGGTGCACCGCTTGCGCTCGTGCCGTGGCCGCCCGAGCCACCCCCGGATGACCCGCCGACGACGGCGGAGCCGAGGATCGCTTGGTTGCCCTGGCCCGGGCCTCCGTAGCCGCTGAGCAGCGGGCCGGCGGCCGCGGTCGACGCGACGAGCGCCGACATCGTCAGCGCCATCGAGATCACGGTGATGGTCACGCCGTGCCGTCTCATGCATCCGTGCCTTAGGTCCTTTCTGGCTCGAGCAAGCGGTGCTCGTATCCGTGCCAACGTTCCATCGTACGACCCCCCGATCGCCAGGTCCTTGAGCGTACAGGCGCTGTCATCAACGAATCGACGACTGTTGTCCAACACGCTACCGAAGCTCGACACCTATGTCGAGCGATTTCTCCTACGTTGCAAGGAAGAGCTCAGGAGGATTTATGCGAACTGCTGACCTTTGCGCAGAATCGCGCGGTTGAGCTGGTCGATGTTGACGCGCCCACCACTGAGCACCACGTGCAGCGCTTCCCGCGTGAGCGGTTCGCGCGGGTCCAAGCGCACGGCCCGCTCGAGCAGCGCGCGTGCCACGTTGTGTTGACCTCGGGCCGACGCGATCGCACCCCGCTCGAGCGTCGCGTACGCGTCGCCGGGCGTGCGCGCGAGCGCGAGCGCGAACTCGCGATCGGCGCCCTCCAGTTCGCCGTATCGCAGTGCGATGGTGCCGGCGAGCACGTCGGCCTCGTCGCTGAGCGGGTTCAAGCCGGCGGCGTCGCGCAGGCGCGCGTATGCCGTTTGCGGGCTGCTCGTCCAGACCCGCGCGGCGCTCTCGACCTCGAGCTGGCTCAGCCACGGGAGCGCCAGCGAAGCGGCGGCAGCAAGCGCGAGGCCCGTCCCCGCCACGAGCGCGGGCCACGACCGACGCCGTACCGCACGCTCAGCGCGTCGCTCCCCCGCCGGCGCGAGCGCACATGCGAGGCCGAGCAGCGCGAACGCGGGTGCGCTCAGGCCGGCGAACTCCCAGAACCAGTCGAAGGAGCCGTGCACGACCCAGTAGCCGAACCCCGCGAGCGCGGCCGCGGCGACGGTGCGCGCGAGCGGGTCGGGGGCGCGCAGGGCGCGTCCGACGGCGACCAGCGCCGCGCCGAGCCCGACGAGCGCCAGCAGCGCTCCGACGAGACCCGTCTGCACGAGCGTGCGCAGCTCGACGCTGTGCGGGTAGTGGGGCGTCTCGCTGCTGTGACCGTGGGCGAGGTACTGCTGTTCGAAGTTGTCCGCGCCGATCCCGACGAGCGGATGGTGCAGGAATTCGTCGAGCGCGACGCGGTAGAAGTCGTAGCGGTTGCTGCCGAGGCCGCTGGCGAGATGGCTGCCGCCGCTGCTCTGCGAGGCGTAGCCACCCTTGAAGCTGTGCCAGCCTTTTTCCAGGCGCGTGACGGGGTTGCCGAACGCGACCAGCCCGCCGGCGAGGATCGCCACGAGCGTCGCGGCGGCGAGCGCGCGAGTGCCGATTCGTAGGCGCCGCACGGAGCGCTCGCCGAGCCGGCTCTCGACGGCGGCGCCCAGCGCCACGATGAGGCCGACGGCGACGGCGGCGGCGAACATCGCGCGCGTGGCGCTGTGCACGTTGGCGAGCGCCACGGCTCCCCCGCTGAGGCGATCGCCCACGTGCAGCACCGCCGGCGCGGCCGCAGCGATGCCGGCGGCGATGGGGACGAGCACGGCGAACGTGCGGGTGCGCCCCGGCAGCGCCGCGAACACGAGCACGATCATCACGGGCGTGGCGTACAGCGAGCCGCGGCTCTGGCTGAGCAGCGCGACCTCCGCCAGCAGCACCGCGCCGCCGGCGAACAGGCCGCGCACGCCCCACGGCAGGCTCTTGCTACGCGCGAGCGCCAGCGCGGGCCAGAATGCCATCAGCCACTGCGCGGCGTTGGCGTTGGCGTACCCGGCCGGGTATTCCAGGCGCCCGCCGGGGATCAGCGTCTGCAGGCGCGCGGCGCCGGCGGCGTCGAGGTGCAGCGCGACGAACAACGCCAGAGCGACCATCGCGAGCGTCCACGCGCCCAGCAGCAGCGCCGCGCTGACGCCGCGCTGTCGCCAGCTGGCGAACAGCGCGAACACGGCCAGGTACAGGAGCGTGCGGTTGGCGCCTTCCCACGCGTCCCCCGGTACCGCCGCCCACAGGATCGACAGGTAGCTGAGCGCGGTGTACGCGGCGAGCGCCGCGAGCGCCACGCGCACCGGCCCCGGCACCTCGGACACGCGCAGCCGCACGAGCGCGAGCCCGATCGCGAGCGCCGCCAGCACGACCAGCGCACCGGGCGCCCAGTGGGTGAGCGGATAGCCCGCCTGACCGGTCGCCCACACGACGAACAGCGCGAGCACGGCGAACGCCGGCACCGTCGTCGGCGCGGCACGTAGCGCCGAAGTGAGCTTGGCGGTCATCGCGGCAACGATAATCACCGGTGTGGAGGACTCCGCCAACTTCGTCCGCTTCTACGACGCGGCATACGCGCAGGCGCCGGCCGACGCGGCGCTGTACTCGCGCTGGCGCGCGCTCGGCGCGGTCGGCAAGGCCGAGCACGCGATCGCGCTGTGCGCACGGGCGGGCGTGCATCCGATCAACACGCTGGAGGTCGGCTGCGGCGACGGCGCGCTGCTGTGCGAGCTCCACCGGCGCGGCTTCGGCGGGCGCCTGTCGGGCGTGGAGATCACGCGGGCGGCGGTCGAGATCGCGCGCTCACGCCCGGAGATCGAGTCGGTCGAGCTATTTGACGGCCTGCACCTGGACGCCGCGGACGGCTCCTACGAGCTGGGCGTGGTTTCGCACGTGCTCGAGCACGTGCCCGATCCCGAGGCGCTGCTGCGCGAGCTCGCGCGCACCTGCCGGGCGGTGCTGGTGGAGGTACCGCTGGAGGCGAACTGGTCGGCGCGCCGCGCGGGCAAGCGCGCGCACGCGGTCGAGGTGGGACACGTGCAGCGCCTGGACCGCGGCGCCGTCCGCGAGATCGTCGCGCGCGCGGGCCTGTCGATCGCAGCCGAGCTCGACGATCCGCTGCAGCTACGGGCGCACCGCTTCTTCGCGCCCACCCCCCGCGCACGGGCCGCCGCGACCGCGAAGTGGGCCATGCGCACCGCGACGCATCGCGTCTGCCCACCGCTGGCGCGGCGGCTGTTCACCGTTCACTACGCGGCGCTGTGCGTCCCGCCGGGCGCGTAGCGTCCTCACGACGAGCCGCCCTCGGGCGGATCAGTCCGGAGGGGTGCGACCCGTCGGACGGGTGGCGCCTCTCGCAGGGCGCGTGGCGGCGGAGAACAGCAGCGACAGCACCGTGCCCATCAGCTCGTCGGGGACGGCGTCGGGGTCGGCGAGCTTCTGGCGCGCGATGCCGTCGGCGAGCGCGTCGATCGCGACCGCCAGCTGCTCGGCGGGCAGCGCGAGCTCGAGGTCGAACTCGCGCACGCCGTCGGCTATCAGCCGCGTGAGCACCTGGCGCATCTGCGCGAAGCGCTCTGCGACCTTGGGGCGCACGTCGGGGTCGCGCACGCCGTAGGCCCAGAACTCCATGAACAGCAGCAGCAGCTCGGGCTCGCGGTCGATCATGGTCATCCAGCGGCGCGCGCCGCCGGTCGCTCGCTCGGCGATCGACGCCCGCTCGCCCACCGCGTCGGCGATCTCGCGTGCGTGCTCGTCGATCTCGCGCTCCATCAGCACCAGGAACAGGTCCTCCTTGCCGTCGAAGTTCGAGTAAAGCGCGCCGGTCGAAAAGCCGGCCTCGGAGGCGATCTCCTCGACGCTCGCGCCGTGAAAGCCGCTGCGCGCGAACACGCTGCGCGCTGCCGTCAGCAGGCGGTCGCGCGTGTGCTGGCGGCTCTGCTCGCGGGTCAGCCTGCTCTCCATCATCGAGATCCTACTTGACAGAGCAGTCGTTATTTCGATAACGTCCATTATCCGATTCGGACAAATGGAGTGAGAGGAGCGAGAACGATGGCCACGGCGACCAGCTCGACAGCGGCGAACGCGAACGGCCTGGGGAGCCTGCCCACCGACGCGATCTCCTACGAGGACCTGTACGCGCGCTGGGAGCGCGGCAACTGGTCGGCCACCGAGCTGGACTTCACCGAGGACGCGCGCCAGTGGCGCGAGGACTTCACCGAGTTCGAGCGCACGGCCGCCGTGTGGAACTACTGCCTGTTCTTCTGGGGCGAGGACGCGGTAGCCGACAATCTCTCGCCTTACATAGACGCCGCGCCGCTCGAGGAGCAGAAATACTTCCTCACGACCCAGCAGGTCGACGAGGCGCGCCACGCGGTGTTCTTCAAGCGCTTCATGCAGGAGGTGTGCGGCATCGGCGACGGCTCGATGGCGAGCGGCCTGCAGGCGATCAAGCCGCAGCTCACGCCGGGCTTTCGCAAGATCTTCGATCGCCTCGATCGCATGGCGGACGAACTGCGCGCCGACCATTCCCCCGCGAAACTCGCCGCCGCCGTCACCCTCTACCACATCGTCGTCGAGGCATCCCTCGCCCAGCCGGGCCAGCACTTCATCTGCAGCTACCTCGAGAAGCGCGACCAGCTCCCGGCCTTCCGCGCCGGCATGGAGAACATCGCCGCGGACGAGCAGCGCCACATCGGCTTCGGCGTCAAGCTGCTCGCCGACCTGAAGCGCGAAGACCCCGTCGGCGTCCCCAAGGCGGTCGCCGCGCTGCTCCAGGACGTCACCCGGTATACCGCCCAGGTGCTGATGCCACCCGGCTGGGACGAGAGCTACATCACCGTCTTCGGCTCCACCTACGAGGAGGTCGGCGTCGAAGGCATCACCTCGATGACCACCAAGCTCCGCTCCGCCGGCCTGGCGGTCGACACCCTCCCCGGACCGCCGATCCTGCCCCCCGGCCTGGAGCCGCTGGAGCTTACCCAGCGCGGGCGCACGCTCGCCAAGGCCGGCGTGATCGGCGTGCGCGAAGGGCCCACCAAGCGCGATCCCGAGACCGTCGCCCTGCTGTTCGACACGATCCGCCGCCAGGTCAACCCCCGGCACGGCCTCACCCGGCCGACCACGTTCCAGTGGGAGTTCACCGACCCCGACGTTCCGAGCTGGCACCTGACGGTCAACAACGGCTCCAGCACGGTCCACGAGGGCAAGGCCGCCCATGCTGACGTGCGCCTGCGTCTCTCCTACCAGGACTGGGTGGACATCGTCGGTCAACGGCTGGACCCGCTGCGCGCATTCGCCACCGGGCGTCTGCGCCCGCGCGGCAACCCGCTCGCGCTGCGGCGCCTGGGCAAGGTCTTCCCGAGGGGCTGAGCCAGCCGGTCGGCCCCAGGGGTCCGGGTCTGTTCGACGCATCGAATCTAAACCCGTCGCTTGTTTGCGATTACAAATACTGTATAGCGATGGTTATACAGCGTTTGCGGCGCGTCGGCCCCGTCGCTTTGTTTGCGATTACAAACGCTGTATCGCGATGGTTATACAGTGTTTTTTTAATGAGAGAGGACGCCTGGGGTCCGCGACGCGGAGCCTGCCCGATTAGCCAGGCGAGAACTCTCGCTGAGCGGCAGTCGAATTGCCGGATCGACCGCTGAGGGTTTCTTCGGTGGACTGTCCCGAGCTCACCGACGCAGAGTGCGCAGTCGGGGCGGTGCCGGCAGCTGGGGCGACCGACGCGGCGGCGAGCGTCTGCTCGGGCCCGAACTCTCGGCGAGCTCGTCGCTGTGGCGTCAGCGTGCTCGCTTTGGCGCTTGCGGCATCCGCCGCTGCTGGTGCCGCGCCAGTGCCCGTGACGAGATCGGCAAGCGGATAGCCGCCGGGCGTACCTGCGCCCCCAACTCCGCTGACGCCGATCCGCGAAGCCGAGCCCCGCCTGTGAGGGGGCGCGGAGCGGCGATGGCCGACATCGAGCGCCACACACCCCGCTCCAACGCCAAGCGCCAGCAGGCATCCGACGGCGAGCTTCGCCCCGAGCGGCCCGGCTCCGAACAGCCAGCCTCCGCCGGCCGCGCCGGATGCGCCCGCCGCCCCCGACGCCGCGGCGACGCCCCCGACTCCAGCGCTCGTCCCGGCCCCCGCGCTCGTGCCAGCCGCCGCGCCGCCCGCACCCGCGGCGCCAGCGCCGTGCAGGCCCTCTGCCGCTCGCGCCAGCGCCGCGGCAGCGATGCCCCAAGGAAGGAACACCGGAGGCAGCGCCGCGGCGAGGCCGCGTAGCGAGACGACGTAGGCGCGGCAGGCGGGACACTGGCTGTGGTGCATGAGCGCCAGCCGGTGGCGCTCTCCGGCGGGGTCGAGGATGCCGAAGGCGAGCGCGCGCATCAAGGACGCCTGCTCCTCGCACCAGTCGCCGTCGCGGATCGTCCCGACGAGCGCACCGACCTTGGCGGCGACGCCCGGGCGCCCGGGGCCGCGGCCCTCCATCAACTTTCGCATGCGTGTCTCGCTCACCCCCATCCTGCTGGCTGCCTCGGAGCGAGAGAGCCCCTGCAGGTAGCAGAGCGTGGCCGCCTCGCGCTCGCGCCCGTCGAGCCGGCCGCGCAGGCCCTCGAACAGTTGGCGCAGGCGTCTGCGGTCATCGAGCTCCTCGGCGAAGTCGGGGGCGCACGCGAGCGTCGATGGTGCGTCGATCTCCACATCGACCTGGGCGACGCCGTGGTCGCACTGGTGGGCTCGATGCTCCTCGATTGCGCGGCGGAACGTCACCAGCACGAGCCAGCCAGTCGGATTTGCGATCTCCTGCCCGTCGAGCACCACCGTGTACAGCCCCTGCCACGCGACCGCGTAGCACGCCTCGAGGTCGTCCCGGTCGAGGCTCACGCCGCTCGCTCGCAGCTTGCCCTGCACCGCCGCGAGCACCCGTCCGCGCAGCGCCTCGAACTCGTCGCGCAGCAGACGCTCTGCTCGTGCTCGGCGAAGGCTCAGAGGGCTCATCGCCGGGAAGATTATGTAAATCCCGGCTGCCCGACCGGTTCTACAACCTCGCGATCTGCTCCAGGCTCGCGCGCCGCATGTCATCACCGCCGCGGTGAGCCCGATGCCACTCGACGATCAGCGCGAGCGCGTCCTCGAGCGACCCCGCGGGACGCCAGCCGAGCAGCCGTTCGGCCGCGCCGGAGTCGAGTGCCAGATGGTCAGCCTCGGGCGGATTGCCCGCCTCGTCGACGCGCCACTCCAGCTCGCCGTCCCACAGCTCTGCGAGCCGCTGCACGATCCAGCTCACCGGCCGCGCGTCCGCGTCGGCGGGCCCGAAGTTCCACGCGCCCGACGCCTGCCCGTTGCGCGAGGAGTCGTGCTCGCCGCGCGACAGTGCCTGCGCCAGCTGCAGATAGCCGCTGAGCGGGCTGAGCACGTGCTGCCACGGACGCACCGCGTGGGGGTTGCGCACGCGCAGAGGCTCACCGGCCTCGACCGCGCGGACGGTGTCCGGCACGAGCCTGTCCTCACCCCAGTCGCCCCCGCCAATGACGTTGCCGGCGCGGGCGCTCGCGAGGCGCGGCGTGCCCTCCGCGGAGAAGAACGAGCGCCGGTAGGCGCCGGCGACGAGCTCCGCGCACGCCTTGGAGCTCGAATACGGGTCCGCGCCGCCGAGCGGGTCGCCCTCGACGAAGCGCCGCGAGCCCCCGCCGGGATTCTCGTAGCACTTGTCCGAGGTCACGATCACTGACGCGAGCACGCCATCGCCGGCCGCGCGCACGGCCTCGAGCACGTTGACGGTGCCGATCACGTTCACCGCGTAGGTCATCGCGGGGTCGCGCAGCGAGCGCCTGACGAGTGGCTGGGCGGCGAGGTGCAGCACGACCTCGGGCCTACCCTCGCGCACTGCAGCGAGCACGGCGGGCGCGTCGCGTATGTCGGCCTCGAGCTCGCGCATGTGCGCGCCCACGTCGGCGAGCTCATACAGCGACGGGCGCGTCGGCACGCCGCGCGCGAGGCCGGTCACGTCGGCGCCGAGGGATTGCAGCCACAGCGACAGCCACGCGCCCTTGAAGCCTGTGTGGCCGGTGACGAGCACGCGACGTCGCTTCCAGAAGTCGGCGTCGATCTCCACGAGGGCGGGTATCTTCACGCAATCGGCTCCTCGCCTGCACCCACCCCGCTGGACGGCGCCGCCCCAGCGCCACCCGCTTCCGTCCCGGCCCCACCCGCGCGCGCCGAGATCCTCGACGTCCCGCTGGCGATCTCCGACTACGACGAGGTGATCGACTGGATGCAGGCGGTAATCGCGACGGGCGGCCGTGGTTACGTGACAGCGGCGGCGGTCAACCTGGTGATGAGCGCGCGCGAGGATCCGCAGACGCGCGCTGCGGTGCTCGGCGCGACACTCGCGGTGCCGGACGGCCAGCCGCTCGTGTGGGCGCTGCGCGCTCTCGGGCACGCGCGTGCGACGCGCGTCTACGGCCCCGACCTGATGGCGCGCTTCTGCGCGCGCGCCGCGCTCAACGGCACGCCGATGTACCTGTACGGCGGCCGCACGCCTGAGGCGCTGGCGCTGCTCGAACAGCGCCTGCGCGAGCGCTTCCCGGGTCTCAGGATCGCCGGCGGCTTCTCGCCGCCGTTTCGCGCACTGAGCACGGAGGAGGAGCGGGAGGTGATCGCTGCGATCGAGGCGTCGGGCGCGGAGGTGGTGTGGGTCGGCACGGGACAGCCGAAGCAGGAGAAGTGGATGCTGGCGATGCGGCCGCGCCTGAGCGCACCGTTGCTCGTCGGCGTGGGCGCCGCGTTCGACTTCCACGCGGGTCTCGTCTCGCAGGCGCCGCGCTGGATGCAACGGAGCGGCCTGGAGTGGGCGTACCGCCTGTCGCGCGAGCCGCGACGCCTGTGGCGGCGCTACGCGCGCTACAACCCGCTGTTCGTGGCTGGCTTCGCACGCCAATACCTGCGCCATCTGCGCGAGCGCCGCTGAACCAAATCAGCAAAACAGCTCCGTTTGGCGTCGTTTAGCGTTATCTGGCAAATGGCTACCGCTAACCTCCAAGCGCGATGACGGATTCGAACAGCACCGCCGACGTAGCGGTCGTCGGCCTCGGCCGCGTGGGGCTGCCGCTGGCGCTGTCGTTCGCCGACCGCGGCCTCAACGTCGTCGGCATCGACAACGACCCCGTACGCCTGGGCGCGGTGCGCGACGGCACGATGCCGTTCGAAGAGACCGGCGCGCAGGCGTTGCTCGACCGCGTGACCGCGGGGGCCGTCGGCACGAACGGCGCGGGCGCGGCGCCGCCTCCTGGGGGGCTGACACTGTCCGAACGCGTGGCCGACGCGGCGCGGGCGCGCCAGATCGTGATTACGCTGGGAACTCCGTCGTTCTCGCACATCGAGATCGACATGCGCGATATCCGCTCGGCGCTCGACGACCTGCTCGGGGTGCTCGTGCCGGGGCATTCGCTGATCCTGCGCTCGACCGTCGCCCCCGGGACGACTGAGTTCGTCGCCGGCTATCTGGCAAAGCACCGCGGCTTTCAGATCGGCGAGGACGTGTTCGTGGCGCACGCACCCGAGCGGATCGCCGCTGGCCGCTTCCTGGAGGAGATCGACACGCTGCCGTGCATCATCGGCGGCGTCGGTGCGGGTTCGGGAGACGTGGTGGCGGAGCTGTTCGGGGTGTTCGGTGCGCCGATCGTGCAGACGACGCCGGTGCAGGCGGAGCTGGCGAAGATCTGGACGAACATCCTGCGCTACGCGACGTTCGCGCTGCCGAACCTGCTGATGATGGACTGCGAGCGCTACTCGGCGAACGTGTTTGAGGTGATCGATCTGATCAACCGCGACTATCCGCGCGGCGGCATCGCCCAGCCGGGCTTCACCGCGGGCACGTGCCTGCGTAAGGACTTCACGTTCTCGGAGGAGCGCTCGGCGGCGCCGGGCATGCTGCTGGCGGTCTCGCGCGTGAACGAGTCGGTGCCGCTGTTCCTGCTCGAGGGCGCCAAGCGACGCCTGGGATCGCTGGCCAACCGCAAGGTCGCTGTGCTCGGGTTGGCGTTCAAGGCAGATACCGACGACGAGCGCGACTCGCTCGCGCACAAGCTGATCCGGCTGCTCGAGCGCGAGCTGGCGGACGTCGCCGTGCACGATCCGCACGTGGCCACGCCGACGGCGCCCCTCGAGGAGGCGCTCGACGGCGCCGAGATGGTGGTGGTGGCGGCCAACCACGCGGAGTTCCGCGACGCTCGCACGCTCGCCACGATCGCCGAGCGCGCCGCCGGCGACTGTCTGGTGGTGGACCCGTGGAACTGCTGGGGCGCGGCCCAGGTGTTCGCGTACGCCTCCGAGCTGGTCGTGTTGGCGCCCACCCCTCCGCGTGGATGAGCCGCGCTCTGCTGGCGGCCGCTCTCCTGGTGGCCAGCCGCGCTCTGCTGGCGGCCTGCGGATGAGTCGTGTGCTCGTCACCGGCGGCGCCGGCACGATCGGCGCGGCGGTCGTGAGAAGGCTGCTCGCGGACCCGAGCTATGAGGTGCGCGTGTCCGACCAGCGCCCGGCGCCGCAGTGGATGCGCGAGGGCTGCGAGGTCCATACAGGCGACCTGCGCGTGCCCGAGCAGGCGCGCAAGGCGATGCGCGGCTGCGAGCAGGTGATTCATCTCGCGGCGATCGTCGGCGGCATCGCCAACTTCCACCGCCTGCCGTACACGCTCACGGAGGTCAACAACGCGCTCTACAACGCCGTGATCCGCGCGGCGCTCGATCTCGAAGTCGAGCGCTTCACGTACGTGTCCTCCTCGATGGTGTTCGAGCAGGCGGAGCTGTTCCCTACGCCCGAGGACTATCTCCCACGGTGTCCCACCCCGATCTCGGCGTACGGCTTCTCGAAGCTCACCGGCGAGGTGTACTGCCGCGCGGCGCACGACGAGCACGGCCTGCCATTCACGATCTGCCGCCCGTTCAACGCTTACGGCCCCGGCGAGATGCCCGACGCTGAGCCGGGGATCGCGCACGCGGTGCCCGACCTGATCAACAAGGTGCTCGCGGGCCAGCGCCCGTTGCAGATCTTCGGCTCGGGCGAGCAGACGAGGACGCTCACGCACGTGGACGACATCGCCGACGGCGTCGTCACCGCGATGAGCTCGCCGGCGGGCCTGAACGAGGACTTCAACATCTCCGCCGCGCGCGAGCTGACGATCGCTGAGACCGCGCGCATCATCTGGGAGGCCTGCGGCGAGGACCCAGAGACGTTCGAGCTCGAGCACCTGCCGACGTTCGCCGTCGACGTGCAGCGGCGCTGGCCGTCGGTCGAGAAGGCCCAGCGGCTGCTCGGCTGGCACGCGCGCATCGAGGTCGAGGACGGCATCGCCGCGACGGTGCGCTGGCTGCGCGGCCTGCACGACGCGGACGAGCACGCTCCGGCGCGGCCCGTCTCGCCGGCCGCGCGATGAGCACGGACAAGCCCATCGCCGGCGGCCGATAGGCTCCAGGCAATGCCAGATAAACGCTCAGCACTCATCACCGGTGTGACCGGCCAGGACGGCTCCTATCTCGCCGAGCTGCTGCTCGAGAAGGGCTACGACGTCCACGGCATGGTACGCCGCGCATCGACGGAGAAGTTCGACCGCATCGAGCACATCCGCGATCGCCTCACGCTGCACCAGGGAGACCTGCTCGACCAGCGCTCGCTCGTCGACGCTCTGCGCGCCTCCAAACCGTCGGAGATCTACAACCTCGCCGCGATGTCGTTCGTCGCCGTCTCGTGGATCCAGCCGACACTCACCGCGGAGTTCACCGGCGTCGGTGTCACGCGGATGCTCGAGGCGATGCGCGAAGTCTGCCCGGAGGCGCGCTTCTACCAGGCCTCCTCGAGCGAGATGTTCGGCAAGGTGCTCGAGGTCCCCCAGACCGAGACCACGCCGTTTTACCCACGCTCGCCGTATGGCGTGGCGAAGGCGTACGGGCACTTCATCACCGTCAACTACCGCGAGTCCTACGACCTGCACGCGACGTCTGGCATTTTGTTCAACCACGAGTGCGTGACTGCCAATACCCCACTGCTAATCAGGGACGACGGGCTCATCGACGTTAGGACGCCGGTGGATCTCGTGCCCCTGCTGAGGAAGGGACGGTCGGTCCAAAACTTCCTTCCAAAATCGTTTCTCGAGGTCTGGGATGGCGAACGCTGGACGCCGATCACAGCGATCACCGCCACGCGTCGCCGGCGCACCGACCCAGACCATGAGCTCGTTTCGATTCAGGCGCGCGCTGGAGTTGTCGACGTCACGGCACACCACAACGTGCTCGACTCGGACTTCGAAAAGATCCAGGCACGCGACGTGGAGCCCGGCGACGAGCTCGCGCTGTGTGAGGAGATGCCGGAGCGCACGACGTGGGGCGTGGCGACCAGCGAGCTGGCGGAGTTCCTCGGGCTGATGGCAGCCGACGGATACGTCGACCGCGAGGGCAGCCACGCGTGCTTCACGAACAACGACAGCATGCTCAGATTGCGAGCCTCGGTGCTGTGGTCGCGGCTGTTCATGGGCAACTCTCGGGAGTGGACCGGCACGTCAGGGTGGAACGAGGAAGCAACAGTCGAGAAGGTCAACCTGACGGGCACTCGTGGCGTTGCCCTGTGGCTGCGTGAACAGCTCTACACCCCGAGCGCTCAGAAGCGGGTGCCGCCGCTGATCCTCAACGCCGAGCAGGGGGTCCAGGAAGCGTTCCTGAGTGGCTACTACGCGGGCGACGGGCTCAAGAAGGGCAACGGCGACTCGATCAAGACGAACAGCCCCGTGCTCGCACAGGGACTCTGCTGGATGTATCACCTCACCGGCCAGCCAGCCTCGGTGTATGTCGAGCAGCGTGGCGAGAAGACCTACTACCAGCTTAACCTCGCCTCGGCGGCGAGAGTGGGTGCCAAAGGCCAGCACCTGCGCAAGAACCCTGCCGAGGTCCGTCAGATCAAGCCAGCGCTCGTGGCCGACGATGAATGGACGTTCGACGTCGAGACCGGCAGCGGAAAGTTCTGCGCTGGCGTTGGGCGCCTCGTCATCTCCAACTCCCCACGCCGTGGGCTGGAGTTCGTGACGCGCAAGATCACATGGCACGCGGCGGCGATCAAGCACGGCTTGGTCAAGGAGCTGCGTCTGGGCAATCTCGACGCGGAACGCGATTGGGGATACGCGAAGGACTACGTCGAGGCGATGTGGCTGATGCTCCAGCGCGATATCGCCGAGGACTATGTGATCGCGACGGGCAAAGCCAACTCGGTGCGCGAGTGCTGCGAGGTGGCATTCGACGAGGCCGGCCTGGGCGACTTCCAGCAGTACGTGACGATCGACCCGGCGTTCGTGCGCCCGGCAGAGGTCGACCACCTGATCGGCGACCCGGGCAAGGCGGGACGCGATCTCGGCTGGAGGCCGCAGACGAGCTTCGAGGAGCTGATCCGCCTGATGACGCGCGCGGACCTCGAGCTGCTGACGTCGCGCTGAGCGCCATGAGCGTGCCGCTGTTCGACACTTCGACGCCGGTGTACGGTCTGCGCGCGGAGCTGCGCGCGGCGGTCGAGCGGGTGCTCAACTCCGAGCGCTACATCCTCGGCCCCGAGGTGTTGGCGTTCGAGAACGAGTTCGCCGAGTACTGCGGCGCCGCGCACGCCGTGGGTGTGGCCAACGGCACCGAGGCGATCACGATCGCACTGCGCGCGATGGGTGTCGGCGCGGGCGACGAGGTGGTGGTGCCGTCGTTCACGTTCTACGCCTCCGCCGAGGCGATCCCGCCGACGGGCGCGACGCCTGTGTTCTGCGACATCGACCCGGACACCCACTGCGTCACGGCGGACACGGTGCGCGCGGCGCTGACCCCGCGCACGAAGGCCGTCATCGCTGTGCACCTGTTCGGCAACGTGGCGCCGGTCGCGGAGATCGAGGCGCTCGGCGTACCGGTGCTCGAGGACGCGGCCCAGGCCGCCGGCTCGACGGTCGGCGAGCGTCGTCCGGGCGCGCTCGGCACAGCGGCGACGTTCTCGTTCTTCCCGTCCAAGAACCTCGGCTGCTTCGGCGACGGCGGCATGATCACCACGTCAGACGCCGAGGTGGCTGAACGCGTGCGCACGCTGCGCTTCCACGGCTCGCACGACAAGGTCACCTATGAGCAGATCGGCTACAACTCGCGCCTGGACGAGCTGCAGGCGGCGATCCTGCGCGTGCAGCTGCCACATCTGGACACGTGGGCAGACGGGCGCCGGCGCGCGGGGCGCCACTACGACGAGGCCGGGCTCGGCGAGCTGGTCACGCTGCCCCGGCCCACCGCCGACGCCGCGCCCGCGTGGCACCTGTATGTCGTAAGCCACCCCGACGTCGAGCGCCTCGAACGCGCGCTGGCCGCCGCGAACATCGGGCACAAGCCCTACTACCGCACCCCCGTCCATCTCCAGGCGCCGATGCGCGAATGGGGATCGGGGCGCGAGCTGCCGGCAACCGAGCACGCCGCCCGCACGCATCTGGCGATACCCATGAGCCCAGTGCTCACCCGCGAGCAGGCCGATCAGGTCGTCGCAGCCGCACATTCCGCACTCGCCTAACCGCCTAGCACGAGAGTTTCATCCCAAGCGATGCGTACGGTGCTGGCCGTGCCCAAGATGGTTGTGGAGAACTTGCGTAGCTCTGTCTATGCATGCTATGAGGAGCTTTCGGCGCAGGTGCAGGCTGACACCGCACTCGACACCAAGCTCTTCGGGCTACTCAGTTTCTTCGCCGTCGCCGGGAGCCTCTTGTTCACTCTTCCGCACGGGCTGCGCAGTGGGCGGACGCTGCTGCTCGTCGGCGTAGGACTCGGGGCGCTCGCCTGCCTCGTAGGGAGCATGGGCGGATCAAGCCCCAATATGGGACCACCGCCCGAGGAGTTTTACGCCGACTTTGGCGCAAGAGCCGAGGCCGACTACCTCACGCAGTTGCTCGCGGACCTGGCAGCCACTACGCAACTCAACCGTCAAGGCCTCGAGCTCCGCCGCCGAGCTCTCGCGATCGCAGTTGGTACACCTGTACTGCTTGCGGTCGCCTACGGTCTGGTGTCGGTGACCTGATGGCAGCTAGACTTGGACACATGGAGAAGCCGGCTCCCCTGCCAGCACCGTCGGGAATCCGCCCCGCTAGCGTGCCGACGGGACCGTCGCTTGGACTGCTGCGGTGGTTTCATCGAAAAAGTGGCAAACCACGCCAAGCTGCCGCAAAGATGGCCTCACGCACGGTTGTTCCGCCTCGCTGAAGGACATCGGCACCGGCCTAACGCCAGCGCTCGAGCAGATCCTCCTCGCCGACCTCGCGTACCACGCGCGCGGGCACGCCCATCACAACCGCCCGCGCCGGCACATCTCGCGTTACGACCGCTCCCGCGGCCACGAACGCCTCCTCGCCGATCTCGACGCCCGGCGTGAGCACCGCGCCGCCGCCCACGCGACACGCCCGGCGCAGCGTCGCCCCGCGCACCGGCGTCTCATCCCCATGTCGCGCCATCGTGTCGTCGTTGGTGGTGACCGCGCCTGGGCCCACGAACACGTCGTCCTCGATCAGCGTAAACGCCGTCAGGTACACGTTCGTCTGCACGCGCACACGCGCGCCTATGACCACGTCGTTGTCCACCACGCTGCCGCGACCGATCACCGATCCCTCGCCGATCCACGCGCGCTCGCGCACGAACGTCTGGTCGCCGAGGATCACGCCTGGCCCTACGCTCGCTCCCGCGAATACCACCGCACCCGTGCCGACGCTCACCCGCGGCCCCAGCTCCAGCGCCCGCACCTCGCCGCGGGCGCCCGAATGTCGCGCCAGTCGCGGACGCTTACCCAGCACCGCGTGGTCCTCGATCGCGCAGCCATCGCCGATCACCGTGCCCGCGTGCACGACCACGTACGCGCCGAACGACACGTCCTCGCCCACCACCACACCGTCGCCGAGCAGAGGTCCGGGCGCCTGCGAGCCGCCCGCTGCCGGTGAACCGTCCGTCGCCGGCCGGCCCCTCGTCGGGCCAGCCGCCGCCTCGGTCGCTCCCGCTTCCTCCGCGCTCACAACCGCACTACGTTGGCGGTGTCCTGCGCGCGCGTGACGCCGCGCAGGTCGAGCACCAGGCGTGCGCGCCTCGCGATCAGCTCGTGGTCCACACCTGGGTGCGCGGTTACGATCAGCGCGAGGTCGGTGGCAGCGAGCAGCTCCTCGAACGGCGTGTTCGTGAGCCCGAACTCGGGCAGGCTCGGCACGTGCGGGTCGTGGTAGACGACCTCCGCGCCCAGGTCTTTGAGCAGCGACACGATCTTCAGCGCGGGCGACTCGCGCACGTCCCCCACCCCGGGCTTGTAGCTGACTCCCACAACCGCGATGCGAGCGCCTTTGACCGACATGCCCCTGTCGTTCAGCGCGCGCTGCGCCTTGGCGACGCAGTGGTAGGGCATCTGCTGATTGACCTTGCCAGCCAGCTCTATGAACTCGGTCGCCATGTCGAACTCACGCGCACGCCAGCTCAAATAAAAAGGATCCACAGGCAGGCAATGACCACCCATCCCCGGCCCCGGCTCGAAGCGCATGAACCCATACGGCTTGCTCGCCGCGGCGTCCACCACCTCCCAGATGTCGATCCCCATGCGGTCGGTCAGCATCGCCAGCTCGTTCACCAGCGCGATGTTCACCGAGCGAAAGATGTTCTCCAACAGCTTCGTCAGCTCCGCCGCCTCGGGGCTCGAAACGCGCACCAGCTCGTCGCAGATCAGCCCGTACAGCTCCTGCGCTCGCTGCGCGCACGCGTCCGTCAGGCCTCCCAGCACCTTTGGCGTGTTACGCAGCGTGAAGTCCGTGCGACCGGGGTCCACGCGCTCGGGCGAGAACGCCAGATGGAAGTCGCGCCCGGCGGCCAGCCCCGACTCCTCCAGCAGCGGCGCCACGCGCTCGCGCGTCGTACCGGGGTATGTAGTCGACTCGAGCACCACCAGCTGGTCGGCCTGCAACACCTCCGCCAGCGCGCGCGTCGCGTCGATCAGCGGCCCCAGGTCTGGCTCGCGGTTGCGCGTCAATGGCGTGGGCACGCAGATCAGCACCGCGTCCGCCTTCGCCAAGCGGGCGTAGCGCGTCGTCGCGTGGATGCGCTCCGCCACTTCCCCGAGGGCCTGCGCGGAAACGTCCTCGATGTAGGACTCGCCCGCCGCCAGCGCCTCGATCTTGCGCGAGTCCACGTCGACCGCGATCACGTCGCAGCCCTCCTGCGCGAAGGCCACAGCAAGCGGCAAGCCGACGTACCCCAGCCCGATCACACCGACGGTCGTCATCTCGGCCGCCAGTGTAAGGCGTTATCGGGACGGGGTGGCGACCGCCTGGAGTGAGCGCAGGTCGGCCTGCACCATCCGTGCCACCAGTCCGTCGAAGCTCACCTGCGGCTCCCACCCCAGGCGCTCACGTGCCTTCGCTGGGTCACCCACGTTCGGGGTGCTCTCCGAGGGGCGCACGAGCGAGGAATCCACGCGCACGTAGCGTTCGGCGTCCAGGCCCACACAAGCGAACGCCGCTGCCGCGAACTCCGCCACCGTATACGGCACGCCGCTGGCCAGCACGTAGTCATCTGGACGATCCTGTTGCAGCATCAGCCACGCGCCGTACACGATGTCGCCGGCGAATGACCAGTCGCGCACGGCCTCCAGCGAGCCCAGCGTAAGCTCGTGTTGCATGCCCAGGCTGATTGCTGCGGCGCCGCGTGTGATTCGACGGGTGACGAACTGCTCGGGTCGGCGCTCGGACTCGTGGTTGTAGAAGATGCCCGAGCTCGCGTGCAAGCCGTCGTTCGCGCGCAGCGTGCCCACGAGCTGATGCGCGGCGAGCTTCGCGATCGCGTACGGGTTCGTCGGCCGGCACGGCGTGTCCTCCCGCTGCGGGCTCTCCGGCGCCTCGCCGAAGATCGAGCCCGAGGCGGCCACCAGCACCCGCGTCTCGGCGGCGACGTCGCGTACCGCCTCGAGGATCGCGGCGCACGAGCCGACGATCGCCGCCATCGTCTCACTCGGTCGCCGCCACGAATCTGGGACGAAGGACGGCGCCGCCAGGTGGTAGAGCTCGCCGGGACGCACCTGTTCGATCGCCGCCCGGAGTGTCTCCGGCTCGAGCAGATCCCCCCGCACAAGCTCGAGCTGTCCACGCAGAGGCTCGCTGTAGCCCAGCGATTGCTCGGCATCACCCCTGATCAAACCCGTCACGCTGTAGCCCTTCTCGAGCAGCAGCTCCGCGAGAAATGAGCCATCCTGGCCGGTGATGCCCGTGATCAGGGCGCTGTGAGTGGTTGGCACGGCCGCAGCTTACGTGCTCTCGGGGCGCGATCCCGGTCCCACTGAGCGCCCACGCTCGGGGTCACGCCCGTCGTACACCTCCGCTAGCGCCGGCGCGAGCGCCGCGGGCGCGCACAACGCGCGCACCCGCTCGCACGCCCGCGCGCCGGCCTCGCGATCTCCGGCGAAGCGTGTGATCGCCACCGCCAGCGCGCCGGGATCGCCAGGCGCGACCAGCGCGTCCGGCTCGACCAGCTCAGGGAGCGCGCCCACGCGGCTGGCCACCACCGGCAGCCCCGCCGCCATCGCCTCCGCCGCCGCCAGCCCAAATGTCTCGGCCGAGCGCGACGGCGCCAGCGCGATCGCCGCGCCAGCGCGCAGCCGCGCCAGCTCGCGATCCTCCACGTGGCCGACGAAGCACACCGCGTCGCCCACGCCCGCCACCTCGCCAGCGCGCCGGGTCAGTGCCGAGCGCTCCGGTCCGTCGCCGGCGATCACCAGCCGGATGCCGGCGATCCGGCAGGCGTCGATCGCCACGTCCACACCCTTCTCGGGCGCAAGGCGCGCGACGAGGAGCGCGTATCGGCCCACTGGCGAATCGGCGGCCACCGGCGCGTCCGCAGCCAGGTCCGTGCCCGCTGCGACATCCGTGCCCGCCACCGGCATCGCCGACCCGGACGCGACGACCGGCTCACGCAGCGGTGGGGCGAGCACGTGCACGCGCTCCCAGTCGAGCGGCGCGCCGAGCTCGCGCAGGCGTTCGCGCGCGAAGTGGCTGGGGACGATCACCGCGTCGGCCTGCTCCACCAGACGCCGCTGCCACAGGGCGAGCCCCGCGGCGTACGCCAACGCCTCCGGCGCACTGCCGCGGCAGTTCAAGCGAACGCCGGGAAGCGTGTCGCGGCCGTGACAGCGCGTGCACTCGGCGCCGCGCGTAAAGCACACGCCGATCGCGCACACCAGCCGGTACTGGTGCAGATGCAACACCACGCGCGCGCCCGCCGAGCGCGCGGCGGCGAGCGCGCGCCAGCCGAGCGCCGGCTGCAGGTTGTGCGCGTGCACCACGCGCGCGCCGCTCATCCGCACCGCCCTCGCCACCTCGTCCGGCTCGAGCCCGCCGCGCAGCAGCCCGACCGCGGCGCGTGCGCTACCTAGGCTCGCGGAGTCCCGCGCCAGCAGCTCGGCGGGCTCGTGCAGGTGCTCGCGCACAAGCCACATCAGGTCCTCCACCGCGCGCTCCTCGCCGCCGGTGGTGCGATAGCGGTTGTGTAGAAAGAGGACCATCGCAGCGTCAAACCTAGACTCTCTGCCAGTCATGCCCCCGCCCGCCTCGATCGTGATCCCCACACGCGCGCGCCTTCCCTACCTGGAGGTGGCGCTGTCCTCGATCGCTCCCCAGGCCGAACGCGTGGGCGCTGAGCTGCTGGTGATCGACGACGCCGGCCCCTCGCCGGCCGCACAGCGGCTGGCGGAGCGCTTCGGCGCGCGCTACGAGCCGCATCCGCGCCCGCTGGGCCTGAACGTCGCGCGCAACACCGGCGTCGAGCGCTCCCACGGCGAGCTGGTGGTGTTCGTTGACGACGACGTGCGCGTCGGCGACCGCTGGCTGCAGGCGCTGCTTGACGCTGCGCGCGAGCACCCGCACGTGGATGTCTTCACAGGCCCAATCGCAGCACGGCTCGAAGGCCCCGCGCCGCGCACGTGCGGGCGTGAGCGCCCGCCGATCACCACGCTCGAGCTGGGCGCCAGCGACACCGACGCCGCCTATGCGTGGGGCGCGAACATGGCGATCCGCCGTGCGGCGCTCGAGCGCGTGGGGTCGTTCGACGTGTCGCTCGAGCACGGCGGCGACGAGCAGGAGTGGCAGGAACGCCTGCGTGCACAGCAGCCCGACGCGCGCGTCCTGTACGTGGCGGCAGCGTCGGTCGCGCACCGTCGCGCCGGCGCCGACGCGCTCCTGCGCTCGCTCGCGCGCGGCGCCTACGCGCGCGGGCGCGCCGCCCGGCGCTTCGACGCGCGGCGCGGGCACGCGCCGCCGCTCGCCGCGGAGCTGGCGACGCTCGCCGGCTGCCTCGGGCATGTGCTGCGCTACCGCTGCCCCGCCGGGCTGACGATGGTCGCCCATAGCTGGGGACGGCTCCGCGAGGGCGTGCGCGAACGCGGCTCCACGCCGAACGCTCTAGCGCGCGGCGGCAGCCCGACACCCGGCGCCGACTCTGGAGCGAACGGCTCCGCCGGCGCGACGATCGCCACAGACGACTTCCTGTCGGGCACAAGCGGGACGGTCGGTGGACTCGATCGCGTTCGCCGCGAGGCGGCCGACGCGGCGGTGAACGCGTGGGAGCTCTTCAGCGGCAGGCGCCTGCGGCTGGAGCTCGCTGCGCGCCACGCCCCGCCGCTGCGCCGGGTTCTGATCCTCGGCGTCGAGCGCCCCGAGCACAGCGAGCTGGCGGCGGCGATCCGCGCTGAGCTGCTGCGCTCGCGCCACGACGTCGAGCTGCACACCTGCCCGCCTGACGGGCGCGGCAAGTTCGAGAACCTCAACCTGCTGCTCGCCGCGTGGCGGGGTGGGACTCCAATGCCCAGCCACGACTGGCTGCTGGTGGTCGACGACGACGTCGAGCTGCCGCGCGGCTTCCTCGATCGCTTCCTGTTCCTGTGCGAGCGCTTCTCGCTGGCACTCGCGCAGCCCGCCCACCGCCTGCACTCCCACGCGGCGTGGCCGGTCACGCGGCGGCGGGCGCGGAGCGCCGTGCGTGAGACGAGCTTCGTGGAGATCGGGCCGGTGACCGCCTTCGCCAGGTCGACGTTCCCGGTGCTGCTGCCGTTCCCCGCGCTGCGCATGGGCTGGGGGCTGGACGTGCACTGGGCGGCGCTCGCGCGCGAGCACGGCTGGCGCTGCGGCGTCGTCGACGCAGTCTCCATCGGCCACCGCGCGGCGCCCGCCGCCGCCGCGTACGCGCGCGACGACGCCGTCGCCGAGGCGCGCGCGTTCCTCGCCACGCGGCCGTACCTGAGCGCCCGCGAAGCTGACCGCACCGTGACCACCCACCGGCGCTGGTGAGCTCCTCCTCTGGCACCGGGCCTCGGGTGGCGGTCGTGGCCGAGTTCTACCCGAGCGTGCGCGACCCGGTGTTGGGCGTGTGGGCGCACCGGCAGGCGCTCGCCGCGCGCGACGCCGGCGCGGAGGTGCGCGTGCTCGTGCTGCAGCGCCTCGTGCCGCCGCGCGCCTCGCTCGCCGCGGGTCCCGGCGCCGCCGCGCGTGCGCTGGCCGATCGCGTGCGTGAGCCGCGCAGGCAGACGCGCGACGGCCTGGCGGTCACCTACGTCCCGTACGTCTCGCCCGCGCGCGAGCGCTCATACCCCGCGTGGGGGGCGTGGGCGGCGCCCGCGCTCGCTGTGGCGCTGCGCGTGCTCGCGCGCTCGTTCCCGTTCGAGCTCATCCACGCGCACAACGCCGTCCCGGCCGCCGACGCGGTGCTGCGCGCGCGCGTGAAGAAGCCGCTAGTCGTCTCGGTGCACGGCGGCGACGTGCTGTACACCGCCCAGCGCAGCGAGGCCGGCGCGCGCGCGGTCACACACGGCCTCGGGGGCGCCGCGCTGGTGCTCGCCAACAGCCACGGCATCGCCGAGCTCGCGCGAGCCCACGGCGCGCGCGAGACGCGCGTGGTGCACCTCGGCACCGAACTGCCGTCGGCCCAGCGCCCCGTCCGCGGCGACGCCCGCGCCGGCTGGACCTCCGGCGGGCGCGCGCAGGCGGCTCCGTCGCTGGTCACGGTCGCGCATCTGGTCGCGCGCAAGCGCCACGGAGACGTGCTGCGCGCGCTGGCCGTGCTCTCCCCGCGCCATCCGACGCTGCGCTACACGGTGATCGGCGACGGCCCCGAGCGGATCGCGCTGGAAGGGCTCGCGGTCCGCCTCGGCGTCGCCGAGCGCGTCGACTTCCTCGGGCAGCTCGCACCGGAGGAGGCGGTCGAGCGCGCGCGCCGCTGCACACTGTTCGTGATGCCGTCCACCGAGGAGGCGTTCGGGGTGGCCTACGTCGAGGCGATGGCCGCGGGCGTGCCCGCGATCGGCTGCCGCGGCGAGCCAGGCCCGGAGGAGATCGCGGCGGCGGGCGACGGCTTCCTGCTGGTGCCCCCCGGTGACATCGAGCGGCTGACCCAGCGCATCGACGAGCTGCTGTCCGATCCGCGCCGGCTGCGCGAGGCCGGGCAGCGCGCGCGAGCGACCGTCGCGGCGAACTTCACGTGGGAGCGCTGCGGCGAGCAGACGCTGGCGGCGTACGAGCACGTGCTGGCGCGAAGCAAGCCGTGAAGCCGGTGCTGTTCGTCACCGGGCACGCGCCCGCCTACCGCGTGGGGGCGCTGGCGCGCCTGCACGAGCGCGAGCAGATCGAGCTCGCGCTGTTCGGCGGGCGCCTGCAGCACGGCGGCGCGCAGTACGCACAGGAGCTCCCGTTCCCGCACCGGAGTGTTCGTCCACACGAGCTGTACGCGCTGGCCGCGAGCGGGCGCTACCGCGCCGTCGTGTGCCCCACCGGCGGGCGCATCGCGCCGCTGGCCACGTGGGCGGGGGCGCGACGAGCCGGCGTGCCGCTGATCCTGTGGGCGTCGCTGTGGGCGCATCCGCGCAGCGTCGCGCACGCGCTCAGCTACCTGCCGCTGCGCCGCCTGTACCGCTCGGCTGATGCCGTCGTAACGTACGGCCCGCACGTGAGTGCGTATGTCAGCGCCCGTGGCGCGCGCAACGTGCACGTGGCGGCGCAGTCGGTCGACAACGACTTCTGGCGCTCGCGCGAGCTCCAGGCGCCGAGCGATCCGCGCTGGCCGGCGGACGCCGAGGTGAGGTTCCTGTTCGTGGGCCGGCCGGTCGCCGGCAAGGGCTTGCCAACGCTCGTGTCCGCGTGGCGCGCCGCGCGCCTGGGCTCGTCTGCGTGCGCACTGGTGCTCGCAGGCGTCGGCGCCGACGCGGTGCTCCCTGCCGACGCCATCCTCCCCGGCGGCGCGATGCTCCTCGCCGACGAGGGCGCAGCGCCGGCGGCGCCGGTCTCGCCTGTCGTGTGCCTGGACCCAATCGAGCCGTGGCGGCTGCGCGACGTGTACGCGGCGTGCGATGTGCTGGTGGTGCCGTCGGTCCCGACGCGCACCTTTCGCGAGCCGTGGGGGTTGGTTGTGAACGAGGCCATGAACCAAGGGCTTGCAGTGATTGCTACAGACGCCGTAGGCGCCGCCGCCGGCGGGCTGGTGCGCGACGGCGTCAACGGCCTAGTCGTGCCGGCCGGCGACGCGCGCGCGCTGCAGGGCGCCATGACGGCGCTTGCGCGCGATGCGGATCTGCGCGCGCGCCTCGGCGCGGCGGGCGCTCGGGACGTGCTCGCGTTCAACCACGACGCTTGGGCCGAGGGCTTCTCGCGGGCGCTGTCCAGCGTGGGTGTCTCCGCACGCATTGGTAGCGTTGGATAGTCAGCGTATGAGAATCGCCCGTCTCAAAAGCCGACCGGTCGGACTTCGCTCGGCCGCCCTGATCGCGCTGTTGGCGATAGCCCTACTCGTGGTCGCGCAGCCTGCGCGGGCGGACGTGGGCGAAACGATCATCCTGCGCTGCACGCACAAGGAATCGCTTAGCGGCTTCTCGCAGAGCGCGTACCGCCAGGCGCTGAAAGAGCTGAGCGCCGACCTGGAAGAGTACAGCGAATGCTCCTCGCTAATCCGCCAGGCGCAGGAAGCCGCCGCCGGCGCGCGGGGCGGCGCGAGCGGCGGCGCGAGCGGAGCTGCGCCGGTCGCGATCGTCGCTAGCGCGGCAGAGCAGCGGGCGATCACGCACGCCGTGCGCGCCAGCCCTGAACCGGTCAAGCTCAAGGGCGCGGTCATCCATCCAGGCGTGGTGCCCGTCGACATCGCATCGGCGCTCAACTCGATGCCGACGCCGCTGCTGGTGATCTTGGGCTTCCTGTTGCTGTGCCTGGCGCTGGTCGTGGGCGCCGCTGTCAGAAAGCGTGTTCGTGCCGGCAGCTCCGACTGAGCTCGTGCCGGCGGCGCAGGCAGATATGCCGGCAGCGCAGGCGGCTGCGCCGCCAGCAGCGCAGGCACACGGATGGCGGCGCCCGGGGCGCGGCGCGCGCCCCGGCCGCCGTGGCGGCGGCCTGGGCGGCGGTGGCGGGGGCCTCGGCGGCGGTCGCATGCTGCACGCGCTGTGGTGGCCGACGCTGGCGATCGCGGCGGTGTTCTGCCTGATCACCTTTCACGCGAAGGGCGGTCTGAACCTCGAATCGATGACCTCTACAGAGATGGCGCTGACAATCGGCGCGGGCGCGCTGATCGCGGCGTGCGTGATCTTCGCCGCGCCCGGCGGGCGCGTGTCCGGCGCGTGGCCGGTCGGGCTGCTGCTCGCGTTCACGGCCCTGACGGCGGCGTCGATCGTGTGGTCGGTGCAGCCGGACCACAGCTGGCAGGACTCCGGGCGGATGCTCGCCTACGCGGGCGTGTTCGGCGCGGGCGTCGCGCTGGTGCGCGTCGTGCCGGATCGCTGGCCAGCGGTGCTCGGCGGGCTGACGCTGGCGGCGGTGGTGGTGTGCGCGTACGCGCTGGCGACGAAGGTCTTCCCGAGCCTCGACCCGTTGAACGCGTTCGCGCGCTTGAGCGAACCGTATGGCTACTGGAACGCGGTGGGTCTGACGGCGGCGATGGGCGTGATCTGCTGCATGTGGCTGGGCGCGCGCCGCACCGGCCACGCGCTGCTGCGCGCGCTGGCATACCCGGCGATGGGCCTGCTGCTGCTGACGCTCGTGCTGGCGTACTCGCGCGGCGCGCTCGCCGCGCTGGCGCTGGGGGTGTTGCTGTGGTTCTGCGTGGTGCCGCTGCGCCTGCGCGCGGCCGCGCTGCTGATCGTCGGAGCGCTCGGCGCGGTGGTGGTAGTGGTGTGGGACTTCTCCACGTACGCGCTCAGCTCCGAAGGAGTGCCGATCGCCGAACGTGCCCAGGCAGGCCACCAGCTGGGAGCGCTGATCGTGGCGATGCTCGTGGCGCTCACGATCGTCGGCGTGGCGATCGGCTTCCTGACCGGGCGGCGCGCGCCGTCGCTGCTCGCGCGCCGACGCGCCGGCGCGCTGCTGCTGGCGGCGATCGTGCTCGCGGTGCTTGCGTTCGCGGGGGCGCTCGCGCACAGCCAGCGTGGCTTCACCGGCACGATCTCGCATGCGTTCGACGCGCTCACCAACCCCGACGCGAAACAGCCTCCGAATACGGCAGCGCGGCTGACGGCGGTGGCGAGCGTGCGCGCGCGCTACTGGAAGGAGGCGTTCCAGGTCTTCGAGGCGCACCCCGCGCTCGGCGCCGGTGCGGAAGGGTTTGAGACGGCACACCTGCGCTACGAAACCGAGACGATCGAAGTCAGGCACGCGCACGGCTTTCTCGTGCAGACGCTCGCCGATCTCGGGCTCGTCGGGCTAGCGCTCGCGCTGGCACTGCTGGCGACATGGCTGGCCGCGGCGGGACGCGCAACGCACCCGTTCAACCGCCGCTGGACGCGCTGGCGCGCGTGGCTGCGCATCGGCTCCGGCGAGCGCCCGGGCTGGCTGCGCCTGCGCGATCGCGCGATCGCGCGCTACACGCCCGAGCGCGTGGGCATGCTGAGCATGCTGTGCGTGGTGGTCGTGTTCGGCGCGCACTCGCTGGTCGACTGGACGTGGTACGTGCCCGGCGACGCTTGCGTGGCGCTGCTGTGCGCGGGCTGGCTCGCGGGCCGTGGCGAGCTGACGGCCGCCACGGTCGCCGGCGCGGGCGGCGCCGCGACAGACGTCGCCACGGGCACCGTGTCAGGCGCTAGCACAGGCGCAGGATCGCGCCCCGGCTCCGGACGACGACCGTCCTACACGCGCCTGCTCGTGGCGGGCACGGTGATCGTTTTCGCGCTGCTGGCGGCGTGGTCGCAGTGGCAGCCGCAGCGCTCGGAAGAGGCGCGCGGGCAGGCGGACGCGCTGTTGGAAGCGCACGATCTGCCCGCGGCGAATGCAGCGGCGAACGCAGCGGTATCGCGCGACCCGCTGTCGGTCGATGCGCTGTTCGCGCTCGCCAACGTCGAGCAGAAGTCCGGCCGCACAGGGCTCGCGAAGGCGACGCTCGAACGTGCGGTGCGCCTGCAGCCATCCAACCCGCAGACGTGGCTGGCGTTGGGGCGCTACGACCTGTCGATGGGTCGGCCGCAGCCGGCGGTCACGGAGCTGCAGGCGGCCATTTACCTGGACCCGGAGTCGATCTCCGCGGAAGCGGTCGCCAACGCCAAGCCCGAAGCGATCGAAATCCACAACAACTACATCCACGCGCTGCAGGCGGCAGCGCTGCAGGAAGCTGCGACGCGCGCGGCGGCGACACGAGCGGCGACGGCGCGGCGCACGGCGGCGACGCGACGCGGCGCGGCGTTCAGAAGCGCGAGCGCACGGCGCTCGCGAGCAGCAGCCGGCGCGCACCGGGCAGCCCGCACGCGCTCTGCACCTTGATCGCCTCGAAGCGGAACTCCTCGAGCAGCGCCGCGAGCGTGTGGCGGCTGTAGTAGCGCAGGTGATCGCTCAGCGGGTCGAAGCGCTCGGCGAACGCGCGTGTGGAGATGGCGCTGCGCATCAGCGCGAGCGGTCCGTTGGCGGGCGTGCTCGCCAGCAGCGTCCCCCCCGAGCGCAGCACGCGACGCACCTCCGACAGCCACACGGCGGTGTCGCCGACGTGCTCGATCACCTCGCCGGCCCAGACGACGTCGAACTCCGCGTCCGCCAGCTCCCACGGCCCGTCACCGTCGACGATCCGGAGGTCGAGCTCGGGCTGCCGCGCCCGCGCGCGGCGCAGCGGCTCCTCGGCGACGTCGATCCCGACCGCGCGCGCCCCTGCACGCGCCAGCTCTGCCGTGAAGCGCGCCTCGCCGCAGCCGACGTCGAGCACGCGCGCACCTGCCGTCACGTGGCCCAGCAGGAAGCTTCTGCGCACGGCGAAGTCGGCCGGCTCGAGCCCCTCCGGCATTCCCTTCCAAACGGCTTCGTGGTGCTCACGCGATGACATTGGGTGCAGCAAGGCTGTCATAGCTACCAAATGGTCGGCAAAGCGAATACTGTTGCGCGCGATGCAGCCTGGGGAGATCGAGTGAAGGCGCGAGACCGGAAGTGAAGGTCGCGTTCGACAGCCGTCCCGCATCGGATCCGGACGGCGTCGGGCGCTATTCGCGCTGTCTGCTGGAGGCGCTGCGCGATACCGCGGCGCCGAGCGATGAGATCGTCGAGACGCATCGCCCGTCGACGCTGACGCGCTCGCGCGGCGCGGACGTGCTGCACTCGCCGTGGATGGACGGCGCGATGTTGCACAGCCCTTGTCCGATGGTCCTGACGATTCACGATCTGGCGGTGGCGAAGCGCCGCAGCGAGCACCTGCGCAGCGGCCTGCGCCTGCGCCTGCGCCGTCTGGCGGCGCAGCGAGCGGTGCGCGTGATTGTCCCAACTGAGGCGGTCGCGCAGGACGCGGTGGCGCACCTGAGGCTGGCGCGCGAGCAGGTGGTGGTGATCGCGGAGGCGGCTGCGGTGGCGATGTATCCGCGCTCGCCGGATGAGATCGCGGCGGTGCGCGCGCGCTTCGGGCTGCCGGAGCGCTTCCTGATGTGGGTGGGCGGCCTTCGTCACCCCGATCCGCGCAGGCAGATCGTCAAGCTCGCGGCGACTCCGCGCGAGCTGCCGCTGGTGCTGGTCGGCGCGAGCGGCCCGTGGGCGCGCGAGCTGCCGGGCGTGATCCTCACCGGCCAGATCGCGGACGAGCAGCTAGCGGCGATCTACAGCGGCGCCCACGCGCTGGTGTGCTCGTGCACCGACGAGGGCTTTGGCCTGCCTGCGGTCGAGGCGCTGGCATGCGGCACGCCGGTGGTCGCGTGCGACGCTCCTGCCCTGCACGAGGTGCTGGGTGAGCGGGCGACGTTCGTGGCGCCGGGTGACATGGCAGGCCTGATCGCGGCGGCGCAGACCGCGCGGCGCCCCGCGCCGGCGCCGCCCGAGTGGAGTTGGAAGGACGCCGCGCGCGCCACATGGGGCGTATATGCGCAGGCGGCGAGCGCCGCGGCCGAGCGGCCGCGCACCACCCCGCGCACGCTGCGCCGCCCGGCGGGAGCGGCGGGAATCGACGGCCTCGAGCCTCAGTAGGCGCCGCGTCGTGTGAACACGGCGGGAATGGTCTTCAAGAGGATCGTCAGGTCGAGCGCGAGCGACCAGCTCTCGAGGTAGATGAAGTCGAGGTGCACGAGGTCGTCGAAGTCGAGCTCGGAGCGCCCTGAGACCTGCCACAGGCCGGTGAGGCCGGGCAGCACGAGGTAGCGCTTGCGGTGCCAGTCCTCGAGCATCGCGTAGTCGCGTTCGGGCAGCGGGCGCGGCCCCACGAGCGACATCTCGCCGCGCAGCACGTTGATCAGCTGCGGCAGCTCGTCGAGCGAGAAGCGCCGCAGGAGATGCCCGATGGGCGTCAGGCGCGGGTCCTCGCGGATCTTGAACAGCGCGCCGTCGGCCTCGTTGAGCTCTTCGAGCTCGGCCTGGGACTCCTCGGCGTCGGTGTGCATGGTGCGGAACTTGAGGCACGCGAATGGGCGCTGGCCGATGCCGCGACGCATCGAGTGGAACAGGGCCGGCCCGCGCGAGCTGAGGCGCACGGCGAGCGTGATGGCGAGCAACAGCGGGCTCAACAGCACAAGCAGCACGGTCGCGCCGACGATGTCGAACGTGCGCTTGAGTGCGAAGTCGATGCCCTCGAACACGGGCGGGCCGAGTTCGAACAGCGGCACGGACTGGCCGGGGACGAACTCGGCGCGGTGGATCAGGATCTCCATGGTGGACGGCGCGAGGCGCACACGCACGCCGCGCCGATGGCACTGGTCGACGAGCTCGACGGCGTCGTCCTGGGGGAAGTCGGGGTCGGCGATGATCACCTCGTCGATGCGACCGTCGTCCAGCACCCGCTCGAGGCTGTCGAGCGAGCCGAGCGAGCGCAGGCCGTTGGCGGGCAGCGGCTTGGACGAGAGGAAGCCGACGACGTCGATCGGCGCGTGGGGCACGTCGGCGAGCGCGTGGGCGACGTCGACGATGTGCTTGCCGCTGCCGACGAGCAGCGCTTGGCGCTGGTAGCCGGCGGAGCGCAGCGCCAGCCCGGTGACGCGCTCATAGACGGCTCGCAGCGAGGCGATGTAGAAGATCGCGAACGCGAGCGTGCTCCAGAACAGGTAGTAGCTGGAGAAGTGTTCGCCGCTGACGACGGCGAAGATCAACGCGACGAACGCCACCTGGAAGAGCGAGCCGACGATCCGCGAGAGCCCGGGGCGCAGCGCGCGCTGCGCGTACAGGCCCGAGCGGGCGAACAGCAGCGCGGTGAGCAGGTAGGCGAAGGGCAGGAAGTGTTCGGTCGTTTCGCGCGAGTGCACCGCCTGCACGCGGCCGTGGACGGCTTCCTTGAGCACGAGCGCGGTGAAGATCGCGAGCGCCACGCCGGCGAAGTCGAGCGCGAGCAGCGACACGACTCGCGCCATCCGCCAGAACGTGGACGTGCGCAGCAGGAACGACACGATCGGTGGGCGCTTGCGGCGAATGTCGCGATCGGAGCGCTCCATGCGCTGCGTCGTCACCGAGAGCGTCGAGCGTATGCGTGCGCGTGCGCGCGGTCTGGGCGGGGCTGGCGGAGCGGACGTTTCCGACACGCGTGGTCCCATGTCCCTACTCACAACACCGCAGCCTCGCAGATGGAGCGGTTGTGCGGCCTGACAGCAAGGCCGCTGTCAGCTCGAGCCCCCGATCAGCAGCTCGACGCCGGATTGCTCGATGGTGCGTTGCAGGCCGTCGCGCAGCGACACCTCGGGCGACCAGGAGAGCAGCTCGTTCGCGAGCGCGATGTTGGGCTTGCGCTGCTTGGGGTCGTCTTCGGGCAGCGCCTCGTAGACGATCTCGGCGGTCGAGCCGGTGAGCTCTTTGACGATCTCAGCGAGCTCGAGCAGCGTGAACTCGTCGGGGTTGCCGATGTTCACCGGGTAGTGATGGCCGGACTCGGCGAGCGCGATGATGCCGCGGATCAGGTCTGAGACGTAGCAGAAGGAGCGCGTCTGGCTCCCGTCGCCGAAGACGGTGATCGGCCGGTTGCCGAGCGCCTGGCGCAGGAACGTGGGAATCGCGCGCCCGTCGCGCGGGCGCATGCGCGCGCCGTAGGTGTTGAAGATCCTGACGATCGCCGTGTCGACGCCCTGCTGGCGGTGATAGGCCATGGTCAGCGCCTCGGCGTAGCGCTTGGCCTCGTCGTAGACGCCGCGCGGGCCGATCGGGTTGACGTGGCCCCAGTAGCTCTCCGACTGCGGGTGTTCGAGCGGGTCGCCGTAGACCTCGCTGGTCGACGCCGTCAGGAAGCGGGCGCGCTTGGCCTTGGCCAGCCCGAGCGTGTGGTGCGTGCCATAGGAGCCGACCTTGAGCGTGTGCAGCGGCAGGCGCAGGTAGTCGATCGGCGAGGCCGGCGAGGCGAAGTGATACACGAAGTCGACCGGCTCCTCGACGAAGTACGGCGCGGTGATGTCTACGTGCAGAAACTCGAAGCGCTCCGGCTCCCGGATGTGGGCGATGTTTCCGAGCGACCCGGTCTCGAGGTTGTCGACGCAGATGACGCGGTTGCCGCGCGCGAGCAGCTCGTCACATAGGTGCGAGCCGAGAAAGCCGGCGCCGCCGGTGACCATGCAGGTGGACATTGCGCGGAGGATACCCCTACGAAAGCGGCTTTACCAATACGCGCGCCGCCGGCTCGAGGGTTCCATCACCGTGCGGTCCTTATCATCTGCCGCATGGCGTCAACCGAGGAGCACCTGACCGTCGCGCCGATCGTCGGGCCGGACGACCCGCGGCGCTTCACCGACTCGGGGATAGAGATCTCCGAGCTGTACACCGAGGAGGACCTGCCGCGGGACCTAGACCTGGGCGAGCCGGGCGAGTTCCCGTACACGCGCGGCGTGCACCGCGAGATGTATCGCAAGCAGCCGTGGACGATGCGCCAGTACGCGGGCTACGCCTCGGCGAAGGAGTCGAACGAGCGCTACCGCTACCTGCTGTCGAAGGGCTCGACGGGCCTGTCGATGGCGTTTGATTTGCCGACGCAGTTGGGCCTGGACTCGGACAACCCGCGCTGCCTGGGCGAGGTTGGCCGCACAGGCGTGGCGATCGACACGATCGACGATATGCGTACGGCGTTCGACGGGATTCCGCTCGATCAGGTGTCTACGTCGATGACGATCAACGCGCCGGCGGCGTGCCTGCTGCTGTTGTACGAGCTCGTCGGCGAGGAGCAGGGCGTGCCGAGCGAGCAGTTGCGCGGTACGACGCAGAACGACGTGCTCAAGGAGTACATCGCGCGCGGCAACTACATCTACCCGCCCGAGCCGACGATGCGCCTGACGACGGACCTGTTCGAGTACTGCCAGGAGCGCGTGCCGAAGTGGAACACGATCTCGATCTCGGGCTACCACTTCCGCGAGAAGGGCTGCTCGGCGGTGCAGGAGGTCGCGTTCACGCTTTGTTCGGGGATCGCGTACGTGCAGGCGGCGATCGACAAGGGTCTGTCGGTGGACGAGTTCGCGCCGCGGCTGGCGTTCTTCTTCAACGGCCACAACAACGTCTTCCAGGAGGTGGCCAAGTTCCGCGCGGCCAGGCGCATGTGGGCGCACATCATGCGCGAGCGCTTCGGCGCGAGCAATCCGAAGGCGACGATGCTGCGCTTCCACACGCAGACGGGCGGCGTGACGCTGACGGCGCAGCAGCCGGAGAACAACATCGTGCGCGTGGCGCTGCAGGGCTTCGCGGCGGTGTGCGGTGGCACGCAGTCGCTGCACACGAACGGCTTCGACGAGGCGCTCGCGCTGCCGACGGAGCGCGCGGCCAAAATCGCGCTGCGCACCCAGCAGATCCTGTCGCACGAGTCGGGCGCGACGGACACGGTGGACCCGTTCGCGGGCTCCTATTTCGTGGAGGCGCTGACGGATGAGATCGAAGCGCGCGCGAACGAGCTGATCGCGAAGGTGGACGAGCTGGGCGGCTCGGTAAACGCGATCGAGTTCATCACGGGCGAGATCGACGAGTCGGCGTGGGGCTACCAGGAGCGCTACCGCATCGGCCAGGACATCGTCGTGGGCGTGAACGCCTACCAGGAAGACGGCGTCGAGGTTCCCGACCTGCTGCGCGTGGACCCTGAGTCAGAGCGCGAACAGCTGCAGCGGCTGAAAGCTTTTAAGTCCGACCGTGATGGTGCGCTGGTTGAGCGCCGCCTTGGCGAGCTGCGCGACGTCGCGCGCGCCAGCGACAATCTGCTCCCGGCGATCCGCCAGGCGCTGAAGGACCGCTGCTCGCTGGGCGAGGTGTGTGCAGCGATGCAGGACGTGTTCGGCAAGTACGCGCCGACGTTCTGAAAGCCCAAGAAGTGGTGTGAGTCCCTGGAGGCCGGCGCGACCGGCCGTGCCTACGGCCTGCCTCTGAAACGAGTAGGAGACAAGGGAGCACGAATCCGCTGGCTTGAACGCGTTTTGCAATCTGGCATGTGCCAATACCGTCGCACTCACCCGATTTAGAGGCCGCAGACGCGCTATATGCTGCTCTGCCATGTCCACCAAGACGCAACCCGTGGCAATACCCGCGGTCTCAGTGATAGTGAGCAATCTGAACGGAGCTCGTTATCTCCCTCGCCTCCTCGACACGCTGACGACACAGGATGGCGTCGATGTGGAGATCGTCGTCGTCGACCGCCACAGCACCGACGCCTCGATGGAGATTCTCGAACGCTACCCGGCAGTGCGCATCGCGCACGAGCCACCTGAGTCCGGCCTCGTCGCCGGCTACGACGTCGGGGCGAGAGAGTCCAATCATCCACTTCTCTTCTTCTGCAATGAGGATCTCTACCTAGGGGAGCACTGCCTGCGGGACCTCGCCTCGCGGATCGATCTCGACCGCCGAATCGCGGCCGCCGACCCCTGGTGGTGGAACTACGAGGGCGATCGCTGGACGCACGGCGGCGTGGCATTCCGCCGCAGCCCTTTCCATGTCTACTCGCCCTTTCCGTTCAGGATGTACGAGTTCACCCTCACCATGTCGGACGGGTCTCCGATCCCATTCGGGTGCGCCGGCGCCGTGATGGTGCATGCCTCCGTATACAGAGAGCTCGGAGGCTGGGACACTAGTTTCTTCTTGGACTTCGAGGACTTCGACTTCTTCATACGCGCATGGCAGCATGACTGGATATGCGTAACGGTTCCGTCAGCGCAGGTGTTTCACGAGGTAGGAGCGTCCAATGAGCAGCAGATCGGAGTCCACAAGCAGTCGGTAAGTCGGCTGCGTTACATCGCACACAGATCGAACGTCATCATTGTTGCATTCAAGTACTTCTCGCCTGCAGTTGCGCTCATCGGCGTGGTCAACTGGATGGCGATGTTCATGCTCAACATTGCTCTCTTGCGCTGGCGAACCGCATGGCTGGACATAATGGTGGTCGGCAAGATCACGCGACGCCTACCCGCTGTCATCGCTTACCGTCGCCGCAATCGCCGCTGGAATCGCACGAAGCCCGGGGAGCGTTACTTCTTCGATCAGCGGTTCAGGCTCAGGGGCGAGATCGCGCAATGAAACCAAGTGACTTAGCCGCAACCGCGACAGCGCTGGTCACGGGCGCGGCAGGGTTCATGGGTTCGCATGTGGTCGACGGCTGCCTGGATCTGGGCATGAACGTGGTGGCGACAGACGATCTCTCTGGCGGCTATCTCGAGAACGTGCCCGGAGAGGCAACCTTCGTCGAAGGCGACCTGCGAGATCGCGACTTCGTCGCCAGCTTGTGGGATATCCAGACCTTTGACTATGTCTACCACCTCGGAGCTTACGCAGCCGAGGGACTGTCGCACTTCGTGCGTGCGTTCAACTACCGCGTGAACCTCGAGGCCAGCGTGAATCTCATTAACCAAGCGATCCTGCATGAGGCACGACGATTTGTCTTCACTTCCTCGATCGCCGTCTACGGCCATGGCCAGGTCCCGATGACCGAGAACATGATCCCGGTACCGGAGGATCCCTATGGCATCTCCAAGTACGCTGTCGAGCTCGACCTGGCCGCCGCCGCAAAGATGTTCGGCCTCGACTACACGATCTTCCGCCCGCACAACGTCTATGGCGAGCGCCAGAATGTCGCCGACAGGTACCGAAACGTAATCGGGATCTTCATGAACGCGGTGATGCGCAACGAGCCTATGCGCATCTTCGGCGACGGCCTGCAGACCCGCGCGTTTTCACATATCGTCGATGTCGCGCCTGTCATCAGTCGCGCCCCGCTGGTCGACGGCTCGTGCAACGAGATATTCAACATCGGGGCAGACCAGCCTTATACGGTGCTCGAGCTGGCGAGAGAAGTAGCAGACGCCTTCGACGTCGAGTGCCGAATTGAACACGAGCCGCCACGAAACGAGGTTGTGCACGCGTTCTCCGACCATGCGAAGGTTCGAGAGGTGTTCACTCCGCCGCCGGCCACCGACCTGCATACGGGGGTGCGTCGGATGGCTGCCTGGGTCAAAGAGCACGGCGCTCGCGACCCAGTCGAGTTTCCAGGCGCGATCGAGGTCGCCCTCAAGCTACCGCCGAGTTGGGCTGTAGCCGGGTGACCGAGCGGCATGCGGCTGCGCGGAGCGGCTACGCTGGCGCGCTATGCGCCTCGCCTCCGCCGCATCCCTCTACGATGTCGTCCTCGCGATCCACATCATGGCCGTGGTGGTCGCCTTTGGCGTGACTTTCGCCTACCCGGTGATGTTCGCGGTCGGCGCCAAGCAGGACCCGCGATCGCTGCCGGTGCTGCACCGCATCGAGTACACGATCGAGCGCACGCTGATCAACGGCGGCCTCGTGGTAGTGGTGGTGGCAGGCGTGTTCCTCGCCAGCGACGGCGACCACTGGAGCGAGTTCTTCGTGCAGTGGGGGCTGACCGCGGCAATCGTGATCGGGGGACTGGTCGGCGCGGTGATGATCCCGACGGCCAAACGCGCGGAGCAACTCGCGACGCGCGACATCGCGGCGGCTGGAGACGGGACGATCGAGATGAGCGATGAGTACCGCGCAGCCGTGCGGCGCCTGTCGACCGTCGGCCCGCTGCTCAGCGTGCTCGTGCTGGTAACGATCGCCATCATGGCGATCCAGCCGTAGAGCGAGCGCCCTCCCGCGATACCCTGACGCGATGGACCAGGGCTATCGGATAGCGGTCGTCGGCGCGACCGGCCAGGTGGGAACATTGATGCTGCGCCTGCTGCGCGAGCGCGAGTTCCCCGCGAGCGAGATAGTCCCGTTCGCGTCCGAGCGCTCGGTAGGCCGCGAACTCGAGGGAGGCCTTGTGGTGCGGGGCCTGAGCGACGAGTCGATCCCGGGCTTCGACATCGCGCTGTTCTCCGCTGGCGGCTCAACCTCGGGTGAGTGGGCTCCGCGCTTCGCGGACGCGGGCGCGATCGTGATCGACAACTCCTCCCGGTGGCGAATGAGCGACGACGTGCCGCTGGTCGTGAGCGAGGTCAACCCCGACGCGCTGGCCGACCACCACGGCATCGTGGCCAACCCGAACTGCTCGACGATGCAGATGGTCGTGGCGCTCAAGCCGCTGCACGACGAGGCTGGCATCGAGCGGCTGGTAGTCAGCACCTACCAGGCAGTGTCCGGCACGGGCAAGCGCGCGGTGGACGAGCTACTCGACCAGTCCCACGCGCTCCTGCACGACCACGAGATCGCGCCCCCAGACGCCTACGCGCACCGGATCGCGTTCAACGCCCTCCCCCATGCCGGCTCGTTCGCGCCCGGCGACGATCACACCGACGAGGAGCGCAAGCTGATCAACGAGACCCGCAAGATCCTCGACGACCCGTCGATCCGCGTATCCGCCACGTGCGTGCGCGTGCCCGTGGTCAATGCCCACTCCGAGGCGGTGAACGTGCAGACGCGCGAGGAGCTCTCCCCGGAGCGCGCGAGAGAACTGCTTGAGGCAGCGCCCGGTGTGACGGTGCTCGACGACCCAGGCGCCGCGCTGTATCCGCTGGCGATCGATGCGTCCGGCAAGGACGACGTGTTCGTGGGGCGCATACGACGTGACCCAGGCCATGAGCGCGCGCTCGACCTGTGGATCGTGTCGGACAACCTGCGCAAGGGCGCGGCCCTCAACGCGGTGCAGATCGCCGAGCTGTTGCACGAGCGCGGTCTCGTGCACGCGCACGGCGCGCCGTCGGCCGCATAGAGCGACCGTCGCAGACCCTTCCGTGGAAGGAGTCGCGCGAGATCACGAACAGATGAGCGACGGTCTCCTCGGAGGTCCAGCGCACGAGTGGCCGCCGAGGAGGTCGCCGCGGTTCTCACCGCGTCACTCGACCGGCTCGGTGCAGCGCACCACCGTCCGTTCTCGCGCTCCTGAGAAGCGCCGACGCGATAGGCGCGGATAAGATCCCGCGCCCAATGTCAAGCTTCCACGACCGACAGACCGACGCGGCGCTCCTCGCTGCATCCCGCAGCGGTCACCGCAAGCCCCCGCGCCAGAAGGCGCCCGAAACCTACGAGGAGAAGCTCGCCCAGCTACACGAGCTGCGCGAGGCGGCCCTGCACTCCTCACCGGAGGCGGAGGAGAAGCAGCACGCGCGCGGCAAGTACACCGCGCGCGAGCGCGTGGAGAAGCTGCTCGACCCGGGCTCCTTCCAGGAGCTCGATACGTTCGTGCGCCACCGCACGTACGACTTCGACATGCAGAAAAACCGGCCGTGGGGCGACGCGGTGGTGACCGGCCACGGCACCATCGACGGGCGCACCGTGTGCGTGTTCAGCCAGGACTTCACCGTGTTCGGCGGCTCACTCGGCGAGGTGATGGGCGAGAAGATGTGCAAGATCATGGATCTGGCGGCCAAGATCGGCTGCCCGGTGATCGGCATCAACGACTCCGGCGGCGCGCGCATCCAGGAGGGCGTCGTCTCGCTCGGCTCCTACGGCGACGTGTTCCTACGCAACGTGCGTTGCTCGGGCGTGATCCCGCAGATCAGCCTCGTGATGGGCCCGTGCGCCGGCGGCGCCGTGTACTCGCCGGCGATCACCGACTTCATCTTCATGGTCAAGGAGACCTCGCACATGTTCATCACCGGCCCCGACGTGATCAAGACGGTCACCGGCGAGGAGGTCGGCTTCGAGGAGCTCGGCGGCGCGATGTCGCACAACAGCAAGTCCGGCGTCGCGCAGTTCGCCTCAGAGGACGAGGACGCCTGCCTCGAGGACTGCCGCTACCTGCTGAGCTTCCTGCCGCAGAACAACCTGCAGAGCACCCCGCGCGTGCAGCCCACGGACGACCCCGAGCGCATGGACCCCGAGCTCGACCACGTCGTGCCCGACAACCCCAACAAGCCGTACGACATGCGCGACGTGGTCAAGCTGATCGTCGACGACGAGGAGTTCTTCGAGGTGCACGAGCACTACGCCAAGAACATCATCTGCGGCTTCTCGCGCATGGACGGCTTCGCCGTCGGCATCGTCGGCAACCAGCCCGCGCAGCTCGCCGGCGTGCTCGACATCGCCGCCTCCGAGAAGGCCGCGCGCTTCGTGCGCACGTGCGACGCGTTCAACATCCCGCTGCTGACCTTCTGCGACGTGCCCGGCTTCCTGCCCGGCACCGCGCAGGAGTGGGGCGGCATCATCCGCCACGGCGCCAAGCTGCTGTACGCGTTCGCCGAGGCGACCGTGCCGAAGGTCACCATCATCACGCGCAAGGCCTACGGCGGCGCCTACGACGTCATGTCCTCCAAGCACCTCGGCGCGGACTTCAACTTCGCCTGGCCGACCTCCGAGGTCGCCGTCATGGGCCCCGAGGGCGCCGTCAACATCATCTACCGCCGCGACATCGCCGCCAGCCCCACTCCCGACGAGCGCCGCACGAAGCTGATGGACGACTACAAGGCGCGCTTCGCCAACCCGTACACCGCCGCCGAGCGCGGCTACATCGACGACGTGATCGTGCCGCATGAGACCCGCCCGCGGCTGATCACCGCGCTGCGCACGCTGCAGGGCAAGCGCGAGCCCGGGCCCAAGCGCAAGCACGGCAACATTCCGCTGTGAGAAGACCCTCCTATTGGGGGACCTCTCTTGCCAGACCCGCCCGGGAGCGCTCTGTCACCTCTCCACAAAAAAAACTCTGTATAGCCATCGTTATACAGAGTTTTAATTTGGACATATGCCCGACGGTCAGCCCGTCATCGTGACCACAGCGAGCAGCTCCGCCTCGCCGGAGGAGGCGGCGGCGATCGTGGCGGCGCTGGAGCGCTTCATGCGCGCCACCGCGCCACCGCCAAGCCCGCCCGCGGGCGGCGCCCCCGATGGCTGGAGACGCGCGGCGCTGCTGGAAGGCGTCTCGCGGGAGCCCGACGCCGACGCCGATGCGGCGGCTGTTGCGTGGATGTTCCCGACCCCTGGATAAATACCTAAAAGCCGCTAGGCTTTAGCGCAATAGCTGTCCAGCGACCCGTGTAGTCGAACGCGGTTCGGGCCGAGCGCGTCCGGACCAGGAGGTTTTCAAGCCGATGGAGCCAGGTTCAATGTCCGCCCAGCGCGGCACGCTCGATGACCCGGAGGTCGTGCAGAACGTGCCGGGGCACGTGATCCCGATCCTCGAGCGGGAGTTCGACGACTTCAAGACGGAGTCGACGAAGTTCCTCGCGGGCGACACGCCTGAAGACGAGTTCATCAAGTTCCGCCTCAAGCAGGGCGTGTACGGCCAGCGCCAGGCGGACGTGCAGATGATCCGCGTGAAGCTGCCCTTCGGCGGCGTGACGCCTGAGCAGATGGAGGCGTTTGCGACAGTGGTGGAGAAGTACGTGCCGCTCAACAAGGGCCACATCACCACGCGCCAGAACATCCAGATGCACCACGTGCCGCTGCCGGAAGCCGAGAAGCTGATCCGCGAGCTGGGCGAGTCGGGGCTTTCCAGCCGCGAGGGCTGCGGGAACACGATGCGCAACGTGACCGGCGACCCGTGGGCGGGTGTGGCGCAGGACGAGCTGTTCGACCTGACGCCGTACGCGGGCGCTTACGTGCGCTACTTCGTGCGCCATCCCACGACACAGGGGATGCCGCGCAAGGTCAAGACGTCGTTCGACGGGAGCCCGCGCGACCGCGCGATCAGCGGCATCCACGACGTGGCATTCAGGGCCCGCGTGCGCGAGAGCACGGACCCCGCCCGCCCCGGCGAGGTGCGTGGCGTGGAAATGCTCGTCGGCGGGGGCACGTCGATCATGCCGCGCAAAGCCCAGGTCCTGTACGAGTTCCTGGAGCTGGACAACGGCGAATACCTCAAGGTCACCGAGGCGGTGATGCGCATCTTCGACCGTCAGGAGTGGCTGCGCGCCAACCGCGCCCGCGCGCGCATCAAGGTGTTCGTGGACAAGTACGGCATCGAGGAGCTGCGCAAGCAGACGGAGGAGGAGCTGAAGGGCGACTGGGTGTCCGAACGCGACTTCTCCGTCGAGCACCGCCTGTTCGTGGACGACGAGCGTGAGTCCGCGCCTGCCCCCCCACAGGCGTATGGCTCCCCCAACGGCGATCTCAGCGAGTTCGAACGCTTCCGCGCGGCTAACGTCGCCGAGCAGAAGCAGCAGGGCTTCGTGACGGTCGAGGCGAAGGTCACGCGCGGCGATCTCACGCCTGAGCAGTTCCGCGGTCTGGCGCAAACCATGCGCACATACGCAGGCGGCTACGCGCGCACGACGGTGCAGCAGAACTTCGTGCTGCGGTGGGTGCGCGAGGAGAGCGTGTACGACGTGTGGCGAGCGTTGTCGGAGCTGGGGCTCGGCGAAGCGGGCTCGCGCGAGATCAACGACGTTGTGTCGTGCCCGGGCACGGACTCGTGCAAGCTCGGCATCACCAGCTCGATGGGTGTCAACCAGGCCGTGCAGGAGCGCATCGAAGCGATGGACATCACCGACGCGCTCACGCGCAAGCTGAACATCAAGATCAGCGGCTGCCCGAACGGCTGCGGCCAGCACCACGTCGGCAGCATCGGTTTCACCGGCGCTTCGATCAAAGTCGGCGACCACACGATCCCCGCGTACATCCCGCACGTGGGCGGCGTGTTCGAAGGCGGCGAGGTGAAGTTCGGCACGCGCCTGAAGCTGCGCCTGCCGTCCAAGCGGGTGCCCGAGGCGGTCGATCGCTGGATTCGCCACTACGAGGCCAACCGCAATGACGGCGAGGAGTGGACGGACTTCGTCGAGCGCGTCGGCACGGGCGAGCTCGAGGCGCTCGTCAAGGACCTGTCGATGCCGGTGGACTTCGGGCTGGAGACAATGAACGACTTCATCGACTGGAACCGCAGCGTCCCGTTCGAAGTCATTCGCGGCGAGGGCGAGTGCGCGGTATAGACCCGGTGGATGCGGCACGGACTTCAAGAACCCGATGAAACGAGACGACCAGATCAGATGCCCCGACTAGACACGAACATTGAGCCGGTGACCTCCAAGATCGATCCCACCTTCAGCCTCACGCACACGCTGCGTGAGGCGGCGCGCCACGGCGAGCGCGCAGTGCTGCTGTGCTCCTTTCAGAAGGAGGAGTCGGTGCTGATCGACGAGCTGCTGCGCCTCGACCAGGGCACCGGCAAGACGGTACGAATCGTGACAATCGACACCGGCGTGCTCTTTCCCGAGACACTCGAGACGTGGCGCGCGTTCGAGCAGCGCTTCGGCGTGAAGATCGAGGTCCAGGACGCGAGCAGCGGCGACACGCCGTGGAGCGGGCCCGAGCACTGCTGCTCGGTCGCCAAGGTGGCGGCGCTCGAGAGCTCGCTCGCCGGCGCCGAGGGCTGGATCACGGGCATCCGCCGCGAGCAGGGCCCGACGCGGGCGGACACGGAGCTGATCGAGCGCGACGCCAAGCGCGGCCTGTGGAAGTACAACCCGCTGGCTCACTGGACGGACAAGGACCTGTGGCGGCGGATCCACGAGCGCAACCTGCCGTACAACCCGCTGCACGACCAAGGCTATGAGTCGATCGGCTGCGCGCCGTGCACGCAGCCGGGTGCTGGACGCGAGGGCCGCTGGGCAGGAACCGACAAGACGGAGTGCGGATTGCACGTCGAGGTCGTGGAGCCCTGATGAGCGTAGCGGCGCGCCCCCAGCTGAGCCACCTGCGCGCGCTGGAGTCAGAGGCGATCCACGTGATGCGCGAGGTGGCGGCGGAATTCGAGAAACCGGTGCTGCTGTTCAGCGGCGGCAAGGACTCGATCGTGCTGCTGCGCCTGGCGGAGAAGGCGTTTCGCCCCGC
>DASZFY010000011.1:0-26789 GCA_035939335.1 Solirubrobacteraceae bacterium
ACGGATCCGTATATCTCGTTCGTGGGCGATCAGCACGCGGTCAACTGGTCCGCCGAGCTCGAGGAGCTGCACGAGGAGGCCAGCCGTGAGCATTTCATCGACGTGTGGACACGTCGGAGCATGCTCGCGCGCCTGGGATCGCTGCCGCAGCATCCAGTGATCGTCGACCTCGGCTGCTCCACCGGCTACCTGCTCGAGGACCTGCAAAGCGAGTACCCGGACGCGGTGCTGACCGGCATCGACCTTGTCGCAGCTGGCCTGCGAAAGGCGCATCACAATGTGCCCGACGCGCGCCTGCTCCAGGCCGACGTGTGTGCGCTGCCGCTGGAGGATCAGAGCGTGGACGCGGCTGTGAGCGCGAACTTGCTCGAGCACGTGCCCGACGATCAGCTCGCGCTGCGCGAGTTGCGCCGCGTGCTGAGCCCCGGTGCTCGTGGTGTGCTGGTCGTGCCCGCCGGTCCCGGCACATACGACTACTACGACCGCTTTCTCGGACACGAGCGGCGCTACGCGCGCGGCGAGTTGGCATCCAAGGCGCTCAGCGCCGGCCTCGAGGTGATCGACGACGCGCATCTCGGTAGCGTGCTGTATCCGCCGTTCTGGCTGGTCAAGCAACGCAACAGGCGCCGCTACGGACACCTACAGGGCGACGCGTTGGAGGCTCGCGTGTCCGCGGACATCGCGGGAACGCGCAACTCTCGCGTGGGTCAGCTCGCCTGCCGGTTGGAGCGGGCGATGCTCGATCACGGCATCCGCCTACCGTTCGGCATCCGCGGCCTGACCGTTGTGCGGCGCCCGCTGGGCAAGCCATGATCCAGGAGCCCGACATCGTCGAGGCGCGGTCAGGAAGCCACTCCAGCTTGAGCGTTGTAATCCCGGCATTCAATGAGGAGAGCAACGTCGACCGCGTCTACGAGCGCCTCTCCAAGGTCCTCTCCGAGCTCGATCTGGAGTGGGAGATGATCTTCAGCGTCGATCCGTCCACCGACCGGACCGAGGAGAAGATCGTCGCGTTGCGAGCACGCGATCCCAGAGTCAAGATGCTGCGCTTCTCGCGACGCTTCGGCCAGCCGATGGCCACGCTCGCGGGTATGGAGGCCGCAACCGGCGACGCCACAGTGGTGATCGACTGCGACCTGCAGGACCCTCCCGAGCTGATCGCCGACCTGGTCTCGCGCTGGCGCGATGGCTTTGACGTTGTGTACGCGCAGCGACGAACTCGCGCCGGCGAGACGCTCCCCAAGCGGATCGTCTCGGCTATCGGCTACCGCGTAATAGCGCGTATCGCCGAGGTGGAGATCCCGCCGAACACCGGCGACTTCCGACTGATGAGTCGTCGGGTGGTCGACAACGTCGTGGCGCTGAAGGAGAGCCACGGCTTTCTGCGCGGGCTGGTCGGGCTCGTGGGATTCCGTCAGACGAGCGTGCTCTATGACCGCGATCCGCGCATCGCCGGGACGAGCAAGTACAACAAGTTCTGGGGGTCCCTGGCAATTGGCTTCAACGGCATTGTCGGCTTCTCGAGATATCCGCTGCAGCTGATCTCGCTACTCGGCGTAACGCTCGCGGGGCTGGCATTTCTACTCGCAATCGTGTACCTCGGCATGAAGATCGGAGGAGTCGGCTTCCCGATCGGCAACCCCACGATCGTGATCGTCGTGTCCTTCTTCAGCGGCATCCAGATGCTCTCGCTGGGGGTGATGGGCGAGTACGTGGGTCGCATCTACGACGAGTCGCGCCAGCGTCCGAAGTACATCGTCGAGTCTCGCCACGGTTGGGATGAATAGGCCGACGGGCGGCGCTGGTCGCGCGGCTGAGCTGCCGCCGATCTGCATCCTCGCCGGCGGGTTGGGGACGCGCTTGGGCGAGCGTGTACGCCAGACGCCGAAGCCGCTGCTCGAGGTGGCGGGCGAGCCGTTCCTCTTGCATCAGCTACGCCTGCTGGCGCGGCACGGCGCGCGCGAGGTCGTGCTGTGCATCGGCTACCGAGGCGAGCAGATCGAGTCTCAGATCGGGCGTGATCGCTTTGGTATTCGCATTCAATACAGCTTCGACACTCCCGAGCTCGACGGGACGTTGGGGGCGATCCGGCGTGCGCTACCGCTGCTCGGCGCGCGCTTCCTGGTGCTCTACGGCGATACCTACCTGCGCCTCGACTACGCGGAGGTGGATCGCGTCTGGTGCGAGAGCGGCCTTCCGGCGATGATGAGCGTGCTCCGCAACGAGGGCCGCTGGGATACCTCGAACGTTTGCTACGCGGGCGAGCGGGTGCTGTCCTACGACAAGCGCGCGCCCACTCCCGACATGCAGTGGATCGACTATGGGTTGGGGGGCCTGACGGCGGATGCGCTGTCGGCGGTGGACGCAGCCGAGGGCGAGCTCGCTGCGCTCTACGGGCGGCTCGCCGAGGAGGGACGCCTGTTTGGCTACGAGGCGAGCGAACGCTTCTACGAGATCGGGACTCCGTCAGGATTGGCGGAAGCCGACGCCTTCCTTCGCGGACTAAACGCCGCGAGCTGATCCGACGAGGTCCTCTACCGTTCTCGTGGTGAAGCGTGAGTCAGGAGCCCAAGAGCCGTCCGCACTCGACGGTGCGCGCGCGCTGGTGCGCACGCTCAAGACGCCGGATTCGGGCCTGCTGGGTCAGGGCGTGCGCTTCGCGTTGTCGGGAGGCACGGTGGCGCTCGTGTACCTTGGCACGACCACCCTGCTCGCCGAAGTGGCCGGAATGCCATTCCAGGCGGCCCTGGCGATCGGCTTCTTCGTCGGTCTCATCGTTCACTTCACGCTCCAGCGGCTGTTCGTGTGGACGCATCACGAGGGGTTCGCACTGCCGTTCGGCCATCAGGTCGGCCGCTATCTGCTCGTCGCCGCCGTCCAGTACGGCGTCACAGCCGCTTCGACTGGGCTTCTGCCGTCGGCCCTGAATGTTCCCGCGGAGATCGTCTATCTGGTCACCGTGGCCGTCGTGCTGAGCAGCAACTTCCTGGTGTTCCGGTATGGCATCTTTCACGCCAAGGCGGGTGCGGTGGACCCCGAGCCAACGTTCGGATCGATATCAGACGGATCCCGAGCGACGTCGCGAGCGGATGAGGCGCCCTCCCTTCCACCGCTTTGACTCGAGTCGCGTCGCGCGTCGACCGTCGATCACTTGTCGAACCCAGGCAACAGTGGCTTAGGCGCGGCGCAAGAGCCGCCGATGCTTGGATCATGCTCATCTTTGCGGGTAGGCGCACATGCCGGCGACGTGCGGACAGGGCTCGTGCTCGGCTGGCGAGGTTCGGCGTCGCGGCTGTCTTGGTTCTAGGGGTGGCGGGAGTAGGTGCGATACCTGCCTCCGCCGCGGAACCCGGCGTGAACCTGATCCGCAGCACATCCGCGACGATGCCATCCGTTCAGGCGCTCGGCATTCACTGGGTGCGCATGTTCGCGACCTGGCCCGACCTCGAGCCTACGCCCGGCGCCTTCTCGACGTTCTGGCTGGACAACTACGAAGAAACGTTCCGCTCGCTACCGGCCGGCACAAAAGTGCTTCTCGACGTCGTCAACACTCCGAGCTGGGAGACCGGCTCAAGCAACGAACACACCCCGCCGGCCAGCCCGCAGGCTTACGCGGCGTTCGTCGGTGCGCTCGCCCAGCACTTCGGCACGAAGGTCAGCGCGTACGAGATTTGGAACGAGGAGGACTCATCGAGTTGGTGGGCCGGTGGCCCGAACCCGGCGGCGTACACCCAGCTCCTGGAGGCCACCTACCCAGCGATCAAGGCGGCAGACCCGAGCGCGACGATCGTCCTCGGTGGGCTCACCGGCAACGACTACGAATTTCTGGAAGGCGTCTACCAGGCAGGAGGTAAGGGCTCGTTCGACGCGGTCGGGGTACACACGGACACCGCCTGCAACAAACTGTCGCCTTACGAATTTCTGCGCGGCGCGGGCAACCGCTTGGTCGCCGACTCGTTCCTGGCTTATCGCGAAGTGCATGCGGTGATGCTCGCCAACGGCGACGACAAGCCAATCTGGATGACCGAGCTCAGCTGGCGCACGACGAACGCCACCTGCCCCGAAGGGGCGTGGGCGGGGCAGACCGCAGAGGGTGTGAGCGAAGAACAGCAGAACACATATCTTCGCCAGGCTTACCACTGCATGGCTGAAGACCCATATGTGCAGGTCGCGCTGTGGTTCCCCCTGGAGGACGAAGGCTCCGTGCTCTCTGGTCTCCTGCGCAGCGACGGGAGCCACAAGCCGTCGTTTGCGGCCATGCGCGCATACGCCCACGAAGGCGACAAGCTGACCGAATCATGCGGTGTGTTCACCGGCCCAAAGATCACCGTGGCCTCGCCGGCCAACCATCTCTCCTACTCCGGGCCGCTGCCGATCCACGTCTCCGCATCCAGCTCCATCGGAGTGTTCCGCATCCGGCTCGAGTGGAATGGAAAACTGATCCGCAACTACGACGGTCCAGGTTTTCCCGATTACCTATCGGGAGCGATCGACTGGCAGGGTGCGAAGCACATCCCCTACGGGAGACTCACGCTCACATTCCTTGCCTACGACAAGGAGCGCAACGTCTCCTCCGTGAGCATTAGCGTCTACCACGCGAGGCCCAGGCCGAAGAATCACCACAAGCACCACTAGCAAGAGGTGCTGATAGAGTCGGTGGCGGTGGAGGCAGCCACTCGCCGCTGGGCGATCAGCGCCGGATCTCTCGGTCGCGCACTACGCCGCGCATTCTGGCCGGGACTTGCCTGGCTCGTTGCGCTTGTCGGCGTCGCCAACCTGGTGGTGCTGCTGGGGCAGGCGTCCGCGCTCGTCCACAGCCTCTATCTGAGCGCCGACAACGCCACTGCGCTGGTTCTCCCGGCTCTGTCCGGTCACGCACCCGCCGGAGCGTCCGTGAACCTCGGCAATCACCCGTGGTATGAGCCTTGGTGGTTCATGCGTGCGACGGTCGGACTTCCCGGCTACCGCCAGCTGTGGGAGCTCGCGCCGTTCGTCTCAGGGTTGCTCGGCAGCGCAGCGGTGGGGGCGTGCGCGTGGTGGGCGCTGGGGCGACTCGCCGGGCTCGCGTCTGCGGTGACTATGTTCGCCGCGAGCGAAACGCAACGCGGCATCCTGTACGTCCCCGAGAGTCACGGGCTGATTTTGCTCCACCTCGCAGCGCTCTGCGGCGCACTGCTGTTCGTGCAGCGCAGGGCGTTCAGCGGTCGGCTCACGCCGCGCGCGCTGGCGCTGGTAGGCGTGCCGCTCGTGCTCTTCACTGGCGTCGGCTTTACCGATCAGTTGGCCCTCCTGAGCGGGCTTGGCCCGTCGATCCTCGCGCCGCTGGTGTGCTGGTGGCGGTTGAGATCGCCGGCATGGAGAAGCGTTAGCGCTTTCGCGCTCGCCACGGGCATCCTGTCGGGACTGCTGGCACTTCTGTTGACCCGCGTGATGCAGGACGACAATGTGGTGCACGCGGTGTTCCCGATCAACTTCGTCGGTGGGGAAGCGATGCTCACCGGCCTGCAGAATCTGCTGGCGACCCTCGCATCGCTCGGCGGCGGCGACTTTTTCGGAGGGCCAGCCAGCGGCGCCAACCTACTGACGTTCCTCGCCGGCGCGCTCACGTTGCTGGCGCTCGCAGCGATTCTCAAGGCGCTGTGGCACTGGTCAGCTAAGGTCGGCGCGCCGGTTGAGCCGCGCGCGACGCAAACCGGATCGCGCGAGCTGTTCGTCGCCTTCTGGGGCTTGGTGCTCGTGTTCGTGGTCGCGGCCTTCGCGCTCACGTCCGTCTCGGCGAGCGCGGGCAACGGTCGCTACCTGGTGGGCGCCTGGGCGGCACTGGCAGCGCTCCTCGGCATCCTCGCGAGGACCCCTGTTGCGCGCGCGGCGGTGCTCGCGGGTGTAGCTGTATTTGGCGCGCTCAACATCCGCGCCGAGCTGGCCGCCGGTGTCCCGCCGACCGGGCCGGGCCCAAGCCAGGCCTTGGCGGGCACGATCGAGCGCTACGTCCTGGCTCACGGCGCCAGCGTCGGGTACGGCGGCTACTGGGACTCCTCGCCGGTGACCTGGGAGACGAAGCTGCGTGTAACGCTCTTCCCGATCGATCAATGCGGGACGCCCGCTGGCTGGTGTCCGTTTGGCGGCAGTCAGGTCAACACGTGGTATGCACCGCGGTCCAACGTGAGGACGTTTTTGCTCACCGACACCCGGCCGGGCATCCCGTTCGAGGTGACATCGCCCCCCGCGATCTTCGGGCGTCCGGTTGCCGAAGAGGGTCTCGGAGGAGGACTCACGGTCTACATCTACGACCATGACCTCGCCGCCAATCTTGGCAGCTGAGCGTTACGCGGCTCTCGTGCCCGTCGAGGGTGTGCGTAGTGGCGTGCCCGACTCCGTGCGCCGACCATCGCGCGCGCTCGCGAGGACGCACAGCGTGGCCACGATGGTCACTGCCAGCCACGGCCACCACCCGAGCGGCGGGGACCACGCCGCTCGGTCGAGGAACCACGCGGGGCCCTTCGCACCAACCGCGTAGCGCTTGGCGTTGACATACCACGCGAGCGCTTGAATCAGAGCCACCAGCACCGCCACGCAGGCGCTGAGCCTTCGAGTCAGCGGCGCCCGCACGCGGTCGCGATGGCGGTGGAGGGCCTCACCCGCAAGCAGCGGCACCGCTACCAGAATCCCGAGCACATGGCGTCCCTGCAGGCCGAAGCCCGTCGGGCGGATCACGATCGCGTAGAACAGCGCCGGACCGCCTAGCGCTAGCGCGAGCACGCAGCCGAGCAGGACGCGCTCAGCTCGCCTCGAGACCCACATCGCGACCGCGCACAGCGCCAGTACCAGCGCGAACCACGTCAGCGTCGCCGCAAGCGGGAGCTTGACGTCGACGTAGCCAAATGTCCCCACCACGTTCGGCATCGCTTTCCACCACGCGTGCGCGCCGGCCACGAGCCCGGCGTGCAACTGGCTTATATCCAGCGGCGTACGCGAGCCGTACGCCGCTTCCCACAGTCTGTTCAACACGAGCGCCACCGCGATCGCGCCGGTCGCGGTGCGATCGCTCCAACGCGCCGTCCATTTGTGCGCGAAAGCCCGGGGCTTACTCCACACACAGGCGATCAATGCCAGCAGCAACAGCCACGCAGGGCCACTCGAGCGGCTCAGTGCCAGCGCGATGCCGCTCAGCGCCGTCATCGCCAGCACACTCGCCGGTATGGCACTCTCGCGTGCCGCGCGCAGCAGGCAAGCAAAGAACGCCACTGCGGCGGTGATTTCGACGCCGCTGCCGTTGAGCGACGCGGCGCAGAAGATCACCATCGGTGTCACCGCCAGCATGACGCCGAGCAGCGACAGCAGTGGATGCCTCCGGTCGTAGATCGCGAGGACCGCGATCACGAGCAGGCCCAGAGCTAGTAGCGCCTGCGCCGCGCGCGCGAGGCGCAATGCCGACGTCACCGAATGGCCCATGCTCAGAGCCACCGCCGGCAGCACATACGGCAGCGGCTGATAGTTGCCGACCGCCGTCACGATCGTTGTCGCCGGCGGCTCCCGATCGGCCGCGTTCTGGCAGGCCGCGTCCAGTTCCTCCGGCCCTAGCTCGCAGGTGAACGCCTCGGGGTTCAGGCCTCCCGGCAGTGATACCAGGCGTGCCGCCTGCGCTGTCCACGCGCGCTGTCGCGGCGTCGCTCCACCGGTGAGCGCCCCGGGGTCCTTCTGGCCGATCAGATGGCCCTCGCTCACGCCCACTGCTCGGATGAAGTGTTCGACCTCGTCAGGCGCCGCGAACGGCGCATTGCTGATCACCCAGACCGCGAGCAGCAGCGCCCACGCGACGAGCAAGAGCCATGCGGAGCGCAAGCTGAACACCGACCACCTCCCCCGTACAACGGCGCAAGTCCGACTTGCGGACTATAGCCATCACCGGGAACACAGTCTCGACGCTCTGGGTACCGTCCAATTGCCGCACGAGTTGGCGTGGCGCTGAGCGTGCAACCCCGCTCACCCCGGCGGCCAGCCCCAGCAGCGCAAGTCGCGCGCCGCGCGCGTGGACGCCACGGCACCGGTTGCGCCTTGTCCTAGTTCTAGGTCGGCCACCCACGGTCTGGCTCTCTCAATACCGCCGTCCGTGTCGCCGATCCCGGTCCCCAGGCACTTCAACTCGGCCTCGTATCGAGTCCACGCGCGCAGGAACTCCCGCCGGCGCGTTTTCGGATCGAGTGCTCGCAAGCGCGCCGCCTCAGACGCTCCGAGGACGCGCGCCGCGATCGCCACCTCGTCAGTCGGACGGCGGGCGATCTCCACGTCGACACCGACCGCCCCGGCGTTGCTGATCGCGTACAGCGCCAGTCGCCCCGAGTGCGACATGTTGAAGCTCACCGTGGGGGGGCTGTCTTCGGCGAGCGCAGGCTTGCCGTGCTCGCCGATGGAGAAGCGAAGCGAGCTCGGGTCCCGCTGCAGGTAGCGGCCCAGCAGCTCCCGCAGTAGTCCGCGTGAGCGCCGCCACAGCTCGCCGCTGCGCTCGTCCACTACGCGTTCCGCTCGTGCCTGCTCCTCACTGCACAGCAGCTTCCCCAGATCCTCCGCCACGACTGCCAGGTCCGCCCGCCACACGTGGACTGCGCCGTCGGCGAGCTGCGGGCTGACCGGACCCGGCGCCCATGCATCGTCCGCGCTTATGGGCATCTTGACGTCAATCTAACGCTCCCAACGCGCGCTTCGGCCGGCGACGGCTACCCTCTTGCGCCTATGCGCGCGGTGCCCGCCCATCTGCCCGGCCTCGTGGTCATCGAGCCGAGCGTGTATGCCGACGAGCGCGGCTTCTTCTGCGAGACCTATCGGCACGAGTGGCACGCGGACGCGGGCATCCCGCAGGGCGAGGTGTTCATCCAGGACAACCACTCGCGCTCCACGCGCGGGGTGCTGCGCGGCATGCACTTCCACGTGGGCGACGGTGTGGCCAAGCTCGTGCGCTGCGTGCGCGGGCGGATCCTGGACGTCGCGGTCGACCTGCGCAGGGGCTCGCCCACGTATGGGCAGTGGGAGGCGGTGGAGCTCGACGAGCAGAGCATGCGCGAGCTGTACGTGCCGGTGGGCTTCGCGCACGGCTTCTGCGTGCTCAGCGACGTGGCGGACGTGCTGTACAAGCAGAGCGCGTACTACGACCCGGCGGTCGAGCGCGGCATCGCGTGGGACGACCCCGACATCGGCATCGAGTGGCCGCTGCCGGTGGAGGAGCTGACGGTGTCCGAGCGCGACGCCGCGGCGCCGCGCCTGAGCGACGTCGCCGATGAGCTGCCGTTTGAATGGCATTCTTAAGAGGGATGGCCGGCCGACTACAGCACCTGCGCGAGCGCACCGACGGCTACACCGTCACCCCCGAGCAGTACGTGCGCTTCGCATACGCCGGGCTCGTCGCGCTGACGCTGATCGTGCTCACCGGCGCCGCGGTGCGGCTCACCGGCTCGGGCCTCGGCTGCCCCACGTGGCCGAAGTGCTACGGCAACGTGTACCCGCCGCTGCAGACGCACGCGCTGATCGAGTTCGCAAACCGGCTGGTCACAGTGCCCGTGTCGATCGCCGCCGGCCTCGCGTGGCTCGCGGCGGTGCGCCGGCGTCCCTACCGGCGCGATCTGGTGTGGCTCGGCGCGCTGCTACCGCTCGGCGTGGTCGCGCAGGCGGTGCTCGGCGGCTTCACCGTCAAGGGCGCGCTCGACTACGGCTGGGTGATGGGCCACTTCGCGCTGTCGATGCTGATCCTCGTCGCCGCGGTGGTGCTCGTGTGGCGCGCCTCGCACGAGCCACAGCCTCGGCCCGCCGCTGCCGACGGGGAGCCCTCGCCGGACGCCTTGCCGGACGCGATCAGAAATGGGGATGGCGCCCGCGCCACGCCCACCGACCCGACGATCGTGCGCGCGCTGCGTTGGCTGGTGGCGCTCGGCGCGTTGACGATCTTCGCTGGCACCGCCGCCACCGCCGCTGGTCCCCACGCGGGCGGCTCGCCTGGGCAGAAGATCAATCGCCTGGCCTTCGACGGTCGCGGCACGATGGACTTCGTCATCCACCGTCACGCCGAGATCGCGCTCGTGTTCAGCTTGGCGGCGGTGCTCGTGTGGTGGCTGGCGCGCCGGCGCGGCGTGCGCGACGCGGTGCAGCGGCCGTTGACGGCGCTGTGCGTGCTGCTCGCGTTGCAGGGGGCGGTGGGGCTGGATCAGTACGAGACGCACCTGCCGACAGAGCTCGTGTGGGTGCACGTGGCGCTCGCCTGCGGCGCCTGGCTGGGGGTCCTGTGGGCCGCGTGCGCAGCCGGCTCGTTGGCGCCGTTTAGGCTGCGCAGGAGCGCTGAGCGACCCGCGGAAGGGCCGCTGAGGACCCCTCACGCGGTTAAGTTGCCCGGAAATTAGGGGCTCTTCGGCCGGTGCCGGTGCGTACTTGCCGTGTCGCCGTCCTCACCAACGGTTAGCCTGCTCGCAGCAAAGACACTCGAGAAGGGAGTGGCATGACCAAGAACGAGCTGGGCGAGCAGGTCGCGGAGCGCACTGGGCTGTCCGCCAGCCAGGCACGTCAGGTGGTAGAGGCGGCGATCGAGGTGGTCTCCGACGAGCTTGCCGCCGGGGGTGAGGTCGCGCTTGCCGGCTTCGGCAAGTTCAGCGTCAGCCACCGAGCGGCACGCCAGGGGCGTAACCCGTCCACAGGCGAGACGATCAACATCGCTGCCTCCAAGGCGGCGAAGTTCTCCGCGGCGAGCGCGCTCAAGAAACGCCTCAACGGCTGAGCTGTCGCACTAGTCATACCGGCGTCACCGGCCCGTAGCGGGCCGGTGACGGTCGCCGGTGGGTGCTCACCGGCGGCCCCGGCCTGTCGCGCGGGGCGCGATCGTTAGGAATCCTTACGGCTTGGTAACCAGTGGTTTAGGCGCGTGGAAGAGGCTGTCGGCACTACCACCCTTCCTCGAAAGCTGGTGTTGCCACATGAGCACAACAGATGCAGCCGCCGAGCCCCTACTGCACGAGCGCTACGACTCGCTCGCGCGCTTCTACAACGCCGACGAGCGGCGCGTGCGCTCGCGCGAGCTCGACGTCGGGCTGTGGTGGCGCGAGGACGTCGACGGCCCGCTGCACCGCGCGGCGTGGGTCAGCGACACGGGTGAGCTGTACCTCGTGCGCCTGGGGCCCGCGGCGGAGGGCGGCGGCTGCGTGGAGGTGCTCGCGAGCGTCGCCGAGCGCGAGCTGCTCGAGCACTGGCTCGCAGGCTGGCGCGAGCGCTGCGGCGAGCCGCAGTCGCTCGCGTGGCTGCGCGAGCGCGCCTCGCTCAGGCCCCCCGCGAACGGGGATGGCGCACGAGCCCGTCCTCGGGAATCGGCTCCCAGGGTGCGGCCGAGTCGACGAACTGACGGTCCTGCGGGCGTATGCCGGGATCACGGTCAAGCGTCCCCAGGCGCACAGCGACCTGCGGATCGGCTAGCGGGTCGCCGCTGAACAGCGCCGAGCCGCAGATTTCGCAGAACAGCTTGGGCCGACCCACCGGGGGCTGGAAGGAGCGCAGGCGCTCCTCGCCCTGGAGCAGGCGAAAGCCTTCCTGCGGCACGCGGCCGTTGGCGGAGGAGCCGGTGCCGGTACGTCGCTGACAGTGCGTGCAGTGGCAGTAGCCAGCCGACACCAGCGGGGCGGTGATCTCGAAGCGCACGGCCCCGCACAGGCAGCCGCCTTGTAGTGGCGCGCCTGGTGATGGGGGATCTGCGATCGTGGACATCGCCCCATCGTAAGGCCGCGCGGCGTATGACCGTGTGGTCAAAAACGTGCGTGAGCGATGCTCGCACGGTACATTTGCCTCGAGATGGCACGGGGACACGCTCGCCTGCTAGCGACTCAGACGGACGAGCGGCTGCTCGAGCTCATGCAGCAGGGACACGAGCGCGCATTCGAGGCGATCGTCGTTCGCTACCGGCGAGGGCTGCTCGCCTATTGCAGGCGGCTCGGCCTGCCGGACGCACGCGCCGAGGACGCGCTCCAGCAAACGTTCCTAAAGGCATGGATCGCGATCGAAGGCGGTGCGCAGGTGCGCGCGCTGAGCCCGTGGCTGTATCGCATCGCGCACAACGCCGCCGTCAACGTAATCCGCGGCTCGAGGGACGAGCTCGCGTGGGAACCCAACGGCGCGCTCATGGAGCTTCTCGCTGCGCCCGAATCGCAGCCCGAGCAGGCGGGCCAGGCCCGCCAGGCGCTGACCCAGCTCGCAGAGCTGCCCTCGATGCAGCGCGATGCGATTCTGTTGAGTGCAGTCGAGGGCCGCTCGCACGAGGAGGTAGCTCGCGCGCTGGGCGTCACCAGTGGCGCCGTGCGGGGTCTGATCTACCGCGCGCGTACGGCCCTGCGCGCCGCCGCCGCCGCGCTGACCCCCGCGCCGCTGATCAACTGGGCGTCCGGTGCGGCCGGCCGAGCGGCCCCCGGCGCGGCGAGGCTGGCTGAACTGACCGGCGCGGCGGGCGGCGCGGATGCCGGTGGCGTGTTGCTGAAGGGAGCCGCGGTGGCGGGGTCAGCGCTGCTGGCAGCGGGCGTCGTGCTGGTGCCACTGCATGGTCATCATGCGGCCACGCGCGCGCGTGGGGATCTCGACGCGGCGGGCACACAGGCTCACGGCGAGCTCATCACTCGCGAACGCGGGCACGTGAGCTCGACGGCCGCACGCGACGTCGTGAGCACGTGGGTCTCCAGTGCGTCGCCGCCCGTAGCGCCCGCCGCCCACGCCCGCACCCCGCTGAGCGCGGGCGTGCTCACGCCCGCCACTGTCCACACCAAGTCCACGCCGGACCTCGCGGCTCCCGGCGCGCCCAGCGCTGGCGGTGGCGCGGCAGGCCAGAGCACACCAACCTCGACCACGGTCGCGCCGGCGACCGTAACGGCGAGCACAGCGACGAGCCCAACCGCCAGCGTGAGCGAAAGCGCCGGCGGGGAATCCGCTGGCGGCTCGGCGGGCGGATCGGCAGGCTCGGGCTCAGGCGCCGGAGGCGGATCGGGATCCCCGCAACCACCAGAAGGCAGCAAGCCCCAACCCCCGGGCGGTGACGGCTCCGAAGGCACCGATGACGGCCACGGAGATGACTCAGGTGGATCGGAAAGCGCAGAACGCGAACGCGAAGCGGCGAGGGAGAAGGCCGAACAGGAAGCCGAAGTCGCCCACGAACTGGCCCAACGCGAACAAGAGGCCGCGCAGGAACACGAAGCGGGCAAGGACTCCTGAGGCGAGGCGGACGCCCCTGGTGGGGCGTGCCGCGGGCATGCTCGCGCCGAGGATCGATAGGATGCCTGCAAGCATGACCGGCGCGTCACAGGCCCACTCGCACACCGCCCCCGCCAGCACCCAAGGGAGCATCAGATGACCTCATATCCGGGCTGGGGCTCGTGGTCCTTCCAGCCGATCGTGGTCATCGCGCTGCTGGCAGCAGCGGCGGTCTACACGCGCGTATATCGACGTGCGCGCGCACGTTCCTCGACTTCCGCGCCCAACGCCGGGCACTGGGTGCCGTACGCGGCGGGGCTGTTGACGATCGCGGTGGCGCTGCTGTCGCCGCTGGACGCTATCGGCGACAAGTACCTGCTGTCGGCGCACATGATGCAGCACGTGCTGCTGTCCGACATAGCGCCCGCGTTGCTGGTGCTCGGACTGCGCTCGCCAATCCTGCCGCTGGGACTCTCGCGCGAGGCGCTGCAGGCGGTGGCGCCATCCGGCGGCAGATCCGGTCGCGTGCTCGCGCGCCTGACCTCGCCGTGGCTGGCGGTGCCGCTGTGGGCGCTCGCCACGTGGATCTGGGCGATCCCGAGCGTGTTCGACTACGCCGCTCAGCATCAGGGCGTGCACGCGCTCGAGCACGCAACGCTGTTCTACACGGGCCTTGCGATGTGGTGGCTGATCATCGACCCGCTCCCGCGCGCGCGCCTGCGCCCCAACGGCCAGCGCCTGGCGCTGCTGGGCTTCACGCGCCTGGCCAGTGCGTGCGTGTGCTTGCCGCTGACGTGGATCTCGAGCACCCAGTACTCGCTCTACGCCAGCGCCCCTCGCGGCTACGGCCTGTCGGCGATCAACGACCAGCATCTCGCCGGCGCGAGCATGTGCTTCATCGAGGCGCTCGTCTTCGGCATCGCCTTCGCGGCCGTGTTCATCAGCATCCTCGGCCGCTCCGACTCGCGCGTGACGCTCGGCGAATACGCCGCCGCGGGCTCACGCGGCGAGCGCCGCCTGACGACGTAGCGCGTCGGGCGGGCGCCGGACGGCGCTGGACGTTTGTTCGAGCGGACCTGCGCGCTGCGTGATCCTTGACGTTCCGGGCCGTCTTACAGGCGTTCCCCCACCACGCCGGCCCCAACCGGCGAGAGGAGTCATGCACATGAGACGGATCTTTCTGACGGCCGTCGCGTCCAGCGCGCTGGTCGTGTCCGCACCGAGCGTTGCCTCTGCGTCGCATCACGGCAAGTCCAAGTCCTGTCACCGCGCGCATCACGCCAAGCACTCCTCATGCGCCTCGCGTGCGCGGCTGCTGCGGTTCGGCGCTCCCCTCGTAGCGGGCGCTCCTGCGGGGTCTGCCCCGTCGAGCTCCACGCCGCCCGCGACCGCTGGCACGCCAGGCAGCCCGACGACACCAACTCCTGGCGAAACGGCCGGCACGGTCAAGTCGTTCACGGAAGGCGTCCTCGTGATCACGCTCAACGACGGCACCACGGTCAGCGGCAAGGTGACCGAACAGACCGAGATCCACTGTCAGTCGGGAAGCCCCACCGGTTCCAATGACGGCAGCGACGGAGGCGACGAAACCGGCGGCGAAGACGGCAGCCCATCGTCAGGTGGTCCTGGCTCCTCGGCCGGAGGCGACGCCCGTGCGGCGAGCGCCGGCTCGGATGGCGAAGGCGGAGGCCCAGGCCATGAGGATGGCGAAGGCGGAGGTCCAGGCCATGGAGGCGATGACGAAGGCTCGGGCGATGACGAACATGCGAGCGGACCGTGCACGACGGCTGCGCTGGTGCCCGGCGCGGTGGTACGCGAGGCCGAGTTGAGCATCGGCAGCTCGGGCGCCGTCTGGGATCACATCGAGCTGATGCCGTAGGCGAATAGACGCCCCAGTCGAGGGGGTTGACGCGCGAGGACGCCGAGATTGCGCCGGCCCTCGCGCGTCAACCGCAGCCGGTGTTGTTGCCGCAGGATGAGCACGTGTAGCAGCTGCCCGTCCGCTGCATCATCCCTCCGCACTGGCTGCATGCGGGGCCGAGGTCGAGGCCGTGTAGACGGGCGGGGACGACCGGCGGGGAGTCCGTGAGGGACGCGGCCGCGGGCGTGCCGTGGCTGGCGCTCGCGGCTGACGCCTGCGGGGACGCGCTCGAGGAGCCGCCGCCGTTTCCGCCGTTGCCGCCATTTCCGTTGCCGGGGGTGGCCGCGTCGGTGTTAGAGGCAGCGGGGCCGGCGGTGTCGGATACGGCTATCGACTGCACCGTCTCCTGTGCGATTTTGCGTGCGCGCACCGCGGGAGTGAGGATGCCGAGTTCCTCCTGTGCGTCGACGTCGAGGAAGCGCGAGGCCAGCCAGCGCATGATGTAGTCGGGCATCGACTTCGCGAACGGGATCTCCTGATTGCCGGTGATTCCCTCCGGCTCGAAGCGCATGTAGCTGAACTTCTGCACCAGCGTTTCAAGCGGCACGCCGTACTGCAGCGCGATCGAGATCGCCGTCGCAAACGAGTTCATCATCCCGCGCAGCGTCGAGCCCTCCTTGCCGATGTCCGTCAGGAAGATCTCACCGACTGAGCCGTCCTCGTACATACCCGCCGTGATGTAGCCCTCGTGGCCTGCGATCGCGAACTTGTGCGTGATCGACTGGCGCTCGACAGGCATGCGCTTGCGCCGCGGACCCGCCTCCGCGAGCGCCTTGCTGACGGCCTCTGTGACGATCGCGTCGACGTCGGTTGGCTCCTTGACGCCCAGCTGCGCGTCGGTACGCAGCGCCTGCGCGGTCTTCGAGCCGTCGCGGTAGATCGCCAGTGCCTTCACGCCCAACCGCCACGCCTGCGTGTAGGCGTCCGAGATGTCCTCCACGGTCGCCTCCTGTGGCAGGTTGACCGTCTTTGAGATCGCGCCCGAGATGAACGGCTGCACCGCGCCCATCATCTGCAGGTGGCCCATGTGCGAGATCGCGCGCTCGCCGACCGCCACGTCAAACACCGGCAGGTGCTCCTCGTTCAGGCCCGGCGCGCCGATGATCGTGCCGTGCTCCGCCAGGTGCGCCTCGATCTGCTCGATATCGGGCTCGGAGTAGCCGAGCGTCTGCAGCGCCAGTGGCACCGTTTTGTTGACGATCGTCATCTGCCCGCCGCCGACGAGCTCCTTGAACTTGACCAGTGAGAAGTCCGGCTCCACGCCTGTCGTGTCGCAGTCCATCAGGAACGAGATCGTGCCCGTCGGCGCGAGCACCGTCGCCTGGGCGTTGCGGTAGCCGAAGCGCTCGCCCAGCTCCACCGCCTCATCCCACGAGCGCCGTGCCGCCGCCAGCAGCTCGCCGTCGAGGCACGCCGTGTCGGGGATCGTGTAGGAGGCGTCGCGGTGCATGCGCATCACGTTGTTGTGCGGCTCGCGGTTCTCCGCGTAGCGCTCATACGGCTCGAGCGCGCCCGCGACCTCCGCCGAGCGCCGGTAGGCCCGGCCGGTCATCAGCGCCGTGATCGCCGCCGCCGCGCCGCGGCCGTGGTCGGAGTCGTAGGGCATGCCGTTGCTCATCAGGTACGCGCCGAGGTTGGCGTAGCCGAGGCCGAGCTGGCGGAACGCGCGCGCGTTGACGCCGATCTCCTCCGTCGGGTAGCTGGAGGGCCCGACGATGATCTCCTGCGCTAGCAGCACGATGTCGATCGTGTGCTCGAAGGAGGCCACGTCGAGCGTGCCGTCCGCGCGGCGAAACTTCATCAGGTTCAGCGAAGCCAGGTTGCACGCCGAGTTGTCCACGTGCATGTACTCCGAGCACGGGTTCGACGCGTTGATGCGCCCGCTGTTGGGCGAGGTGTGCCACTGGTTGATCGTCGTGTCGTACTGCACGCCCGGGTCCGCGCAGCGCCACGCAGCCTCGGCGATCTCGCGCATCAGCTCGCGCGCCGGGATCGGCTCGCCCACTGGCTCGCCGGTCGCGCGCGCGGTCAGCCGCCACTGGCCGTCCTCCTCGACCGCGCGCATGAACTCGTCGGTCACCCGCACCGAGTTGTTCGCGTTCTGATACTGGATCGACTTGAAGCCCTCGCCGTCGATCGACATGTCGAAGCCCGCGTCGCGCAGAGCCTCTGCCTTGTCCTCCTCCTTGGCCTTGCACCAGATGAACTCGCGGATGTCCGGGTGGTCGACGTCGAGCACCACCATCTTTGCCGCGCGCCGCGTCTTGCCGCCGGACTTGATCGTGCCCGCCCACGAGTCCGCGCCGCGCATGAACGACACCGGGCCGGAAGCCGTGCCGCCCTTGGCCAGCGGCTCCATCGAGCCGCGGATGTTCGACAGGTTGATGCCCGAGCCCGAGCCGCCGCGGAAGATCATGCCCTCCTTGGTGTTCCAGTCAAGGATCGACTCCATCGTGTCGTCGACGCTGAGGATGAAGCATGCGCTGCACTGCGGGCTCTCCTCGAAGCCGACGTTGAACCACACCGGCGAGTTGAACGCCGCCAGCTGGTGCAGGAGGATGTGGGTTAGCTCGTGGTTGAACGCCTTCGCGTCCTCTTCGTCGGCGAAGTAGCCGCCCGTGCGACCCCAGCCGGTGATCGTGCCCGCGACGCGGCCGATCATCTCCTTGACCGAGCTCTCGCGCTCGGTCGAGCCGAGCTGTCCGCGGAAGTACTTCTGCGCGACGATGTTGGTCGCGTTCTGCGACCAGCTCTTCGGGAACTCGACGCCCTGCTGCTCGAACGCCACGCGGTCGCCGTGGCCGATGCGCGCGTCGCGCAGCTCCCACTCGACCGTCTCGAACGGATGCGTCCCCGGACTCGTGAACATGCGTCTGATCGACAGCGCCGTGCCGGCCTGGAAAACTTCAGCTACTGAGCTCTGCGGGGCGCCATCCATCTAACTGTTCTCCTCGTCTCGAGCCGCTCGAAATCCCCATTTTGCGGCGCGTACACAGGGTTTTTGGGGGTAACAGAGGATGATCCGCCTCCGGTCGGACGGACCTTTTGGAGGACCATCGCAAGACGCCATCTACTCCCTACAGGATAGCGGCGGGGCCCACCGCCGCCGGCCTCGCGACGCTCCCAAAGAGCGGGTTCGAGCGCGCCGATGCGGCCGCGGGAAGCCCGGCGTGAGCCCCGCGCGAGTCAGTGCCCGAGCCGCGCCCAGTCGCTGAATTCGTCCCACGTCGCCGACGCGCGAAAGCCCGCCTCGGCGACCGCGTGGCGCAGCGACAGGGTCCAGCGGGGTTCATACGCCAGCATCCGCGCGACGCCCCACACGACGCACACGATCAACACCAGCGCCGCCAGCGCGACGGCGGCCAGCGCCACGTGCGAGAGGCCGCCGGCGTGAGCGACCTGTTGGGAGTGCGAGATCACGGCGGGGAGCATCTGGGCGGATGCTAGTGGGAGACGTCGTCGCCGAGTGGCAGATCAGCGAGCGCGGCGAGCGCGTCACGCAGCACCCGCTCGGGCGGCTGCTCGGCGTCGATCACGCGGATCCGCCGCGGCTCCGCGCCCGCGAGCTGCTCGTAGGCCGAGCCGATCGACGCGAAGAAGCCGTCGCCCTCGCGCTCCAGGCGATCCGGCTCCAGCGCGCGCTCGTGCTGGCGCGCGCGGCCCGCCCCGGGCGAGATGCGCAGCAGCAGCGTGCGGTCCGGGACCAGTCCGCCCGTCGCGAACACGTTGATCGCGCGCACCTGCTCCACGCCCAGCGCGCGCCCCGCGCCCTGGTACGCCAGCGAGGAGTCCACGAAGCGGTCGAGCAACACCGTCGTGCCTTCGCGCAGCAGCGGCTGCAGGCGCTCCTCCACGAGCTGCGCGCGCGCCGCCGCGTACAGCAGCGCCTCCGTGCGCGCCAGCACGTTCAGCGCCGGGTCCTTCACCAAGGCGCGGATGCGCTCGGAGACCTCCACGCCTCCCGGCTCGCGCAGCAGCTCCACGCGCGCGCAGCGCGAGGCGAGCTCGCGCTGGAGCGCGAGTGCGAGCGTCGACTTGCCCGCGCCGTCCAGCCCCTCGATCGTGATCAGCGTGCCGCGTGCCACCGCCGGGACGGTACACGCGCCGCCGCGAGGACGCTACATGCGCCGCCCCGCGCCGGCTTTTCGAGCGCTCGCGCTCGCCGTCGCTCCGCGGTACGCTCAGAGTCCGTTACAAGGAGGCAGCAGTGGCGTCCGTGGTGGCGCGCGAAGGCTTCGTTCTGGTCGCCCGGGAACTGATCATCCTGGTCCTCGTCGTGCTGTTCATTCTGTGGGGCGCGCGCGAAGTGGCGCGGCGCCGGTAGTGCCGCGGGGAGGTCGCACACGGGGAGGTCGCACACGGGGCGGCTCACACGGGGCGGCGCACAATTACTCGCAAACAAAACTCTGTATAGCCATCGTTATACAGAGTTTTGTGAGAGAGAACAGGCGCGCAGCCCCCGACCGGCGGGTCTAGGATGAACGCGCATGTCCGCCACGCCCTCACACGCCGATCTCGAGGGGGCGGTCGCGGCGCAGCCGCACGCGCGTGCCGTGCTGATGCCCACGCTCGCGCCAGGCGCCGTCCCTTCGCACGCCTACCTGTTCCACGGTCCCGCCGGAACGGGCAAGCGCGCGGTCGCACGCGCGTTCGCTGCCGCGCTGCTCGAGCAGGGCGCGCGCAGCCCCGACACGGTGGCCGAACGGGTCGCGCGCGACAGCCACCCCGACCTCACCTGGGTGACCCCGTCGGGCGCCGCCGAAATGCTCGTCGCCGACATCGAGGAGCCCGTCATCGCCGCCGCCACGCGCACGCCGTTCGAGTCCGCGCGGCGCGTGTTCGTGATCGAGGGCGCCGACACCATGAACGACCAGGCCGCCAACCGCATGCTCAAGACGCTCGAGGAGCCGCCCGCGTTCACGCACCTGCTGCTGCTCGCCGACCGGCGCGAGGACGTGCTCCCGACGATCGCCTCGCGCTGCCAGTCCGTGCGCTTCGACCCGCTGCCATCCGCGCTGATCGCGCGGGGGCTCACGGGCACGGATGGTGAGCGCGCGCAGGCGTGCGCGCGCCTTGCGCTCGGTGACGCCGGCCTCGCCGCGCGGCTCGCCAGCGACGAGGGCGAGGCGCTGCGCGCGCGCGCGGAGGACTTCGTGCGCTCGGCCATCGCCGGCGCCACCGACACGCGCCTGTGGCTCGGGCTGCTCGACGTCGCCAAGGCCGCAGGCACAGCCGCCGGCGAGCGCGCGCAGGCGCGCACCGACGGCGAGCTCGAGCTCGTGCCCAGCAAGGAGCGCAAACGCTACGAGCGCGAAGCCGCCGAGGCGCGCCGGCGCGGCGAGCGGCGCGTGCGCACCGCCACGCTCGACCTCGGACTGCGCCTCGCCGAGCTGTGGCTGCGCGACGTGCTGTGCGTGCGCGAAGGCGCCCCCGATCTCGTCTACGCCGTCGACCGCCGCGCGCAGCTCCAGCAGGACGCCGACGGTCGCGATGCGCTCGCGCTGCGCCACGGCGTCGAGCTCGTCGCCGACGCGCGCCTCAGCCTGTCGCTCAACGCCTCAGAGGAGCTCGCGCTCGAGGCGCTCGCTTATCGCCTGCAGGGATTGCTCGCCCGCGGCGAAAGCGCGCGGACGGACGAGCACGCGCTGGCCCGCTGACACGGGCGGGGCGGCCCCACCGCGCGACCCCGCTCAGCCGCCGGCAGGCGGCCCCTTAAAAATAAAAGCCGTCAGGCGATCGGCCCGAGGTTGGGCTCGATGCCGAACGTGTCGAACGCCATGAACTTCGAGAAGTCGCGGTTCTCAGGGCCGTGGAAGTCAGCCGAGCCGGTGCTCAGCAGGCCCAGCTCGGCGCAGCGCGCCGCCAGCAGCTCGGTCTGCTCGCGCGTGTGCGTGATGTAGAACACCTCCACGCCGTCGATGCCCAGCGCCACGAAGCGCTCGATGCTCGACAGCACTTCGTCCGGGTCTGAGATGTCCCAGAACGGGTGCGCCCAGATCGCCACGCCGCCCGCGTCGTGGATCGCTTCAACCGCCTCCGCCACCGTCGGCGTCTCGCGCAGGCGGAACGCCGGCTTGCCCTCGATCAGGTAGCCGCGGATCAGCGAGCCGACGTCGTCGATGCCCTCGCTGCGCAGACGCTCGGCGTTCGCCCGCGCGCGCAGCACCGCGCCCGCCAGATGCGGGCGACCGATCGGTTTGCCCTCCGCGATGCGCTGCTCGATCTCCGCCTCGTCCAGGTCGAAGCCCACCTCGCGCAGCGCGTCGCGCATGCGCAGCGTGCGCTTCTCGCGATCCGCCAGGAAATCCGCCAGGCGGGCAGTCATCACCGGGCCCGTGTGGTCGATGCCATAGCCCAGGATGTGCAGTTCGCGGGCGACCGCCGACGTGGCGTCCACCGCCGAGATCTCCACCGCCGCGACCACGCGCACGCCCGCGCGCTCACCCGCCGCGATCGCCTCCGACACGCCGCTGATCGTGTCGTGGTCGGACAGCGCCAGCAGCTCCACACCCGCGTCCGCCGCGCGCTGCACCACCTCCGCAGCCGCCAACGTGCCGTCGGAGTGCGTCGAGTGCGACTGCAGGTCGAAACGGAGCGCCACCGCGCGCAGCGTATGCGATCGCTTCAGAAGCTCGCGTGCTCGTGCTCGTGCGACTGGCTGCCTAGGCCAGTCAACGTGGCCACGCGGCTCGCCACCGCCACGCGCAGCCTGCGTACCGCCGCGTGGTAGCGGCGCGCCCTGTCGCACAGGACGCCATCGCGCTCCGCGCCCGCGCGCTCGAGTTCCGCACGCGCCCCGTCCGTCTCCGCCGCGCGCTGACACGCGTCGATCCAGATCACCTCAAGGTAAGCCAGCGCCGCGCCCACCTGGTCCTCCGCGATCGCGCCGCGCTGCTCCAGCTGGTGCACGATCGGCACCACCTCCGAGGTCAGCCACAGCTGCTCGCCGTGCGCGCGCAGGATCAGGTTGATGTCAGGAGGGTGGGAGGTGAGGTGGTGGTCCGTCATCGTGTGCCTTCGGCCGGCGCGAGCATTTCGAGGGGCCGGCCGCGCAGGCCATTTGGAGGGTCTGTGTGGCTCACCTCTGGCTTCGGCGCGTCGGAATCGCTGCTTTAGATTCATCGCCCAGCTCTCCACGCTTCTCCATGCCGCTCGAGGACCACGCGAGGTTCCGCTCAAGGTCGACGCGAGCTTTCGCTCAAGGCCGACGCGAGCTTTCGCCGATGAACCCGGTGGGGACAACCGCCGACCAGGAAGCGAGATGCACGTTCTCGACACCGACCCAACTCGTCGCACCGCCGGGCAGTACGCGCGGGCGACCGTCAGCCGCCTGCGCATGCGCACGCTCGCCACGCTCGGCGTGCTCGCCGTCGCCACCGCGCTTCTCGGCAGGACCTTCGGGCTGCACAACTTCTGGTTCCTCGCCTCCGAGATCGCGCTGCTCGTCAGCATGTTCGTCATCTCGCGCTACGTGCTGCCGCTCGTCGAGCGCCACGACCGCGGCGCCACCGGCGAGGAGCAGGTCGGCGGCCTGCTCGAGGTGCTCTCAGAGCGCGGCTGGCGCGTCATCCACGACGCCAGCCTCGGACGCGGAAACGTCGACCACATCCTCATCGGGCCGCCCGGCATCTTCACCATCGAGACCAAGAGCCACCCCGGCCCCGTGCGCGTCGCGCGCGTGCACGGCGAGACGCTCAGACAGGCGCTCGCGCAGCAGCGGGCGATCGAGCACGTCACCGGCTTCCACGTCGAACCGCTGATCGTCTTCAGCCGCGCGTGGGTCGACCGGCCGCTCGCGCGCCGCAAGGGCGTGCGCGTCGTCCCCGCGCGGATGCTGCTGCGCCACCTCGCCAAGCTCGAATCAACGCTCTCGCCGCACGACATCGACCATGCGCACGAGCTCGTCGCACAGGCGCTGCTCGAGTACCACGCGCGCAGCGCTCCGCGTCGCGCGCGCCGTCGTCGCGCGCACGCGCTGTCGCTGCCCATGGTGCGCGGGCGCGGCGGGCGCTAGCGTTGATAGCAGCCATGGCCATCTCGCCGTTCAACGTACGGCCCGCCTCCCCAGAGGGGGAACGCCGACGCGCGCGCCTCGCCATCGTCATCGCGACCATCGGCATCCTCGCCATCCTGCTCGCCTACGCCGTCTCGCCCGGAGTCAGGCACGCTGTCAGCCACGCCGAGCACAGCGTCAAACACGCCGTCGGCAACGTCCTCGACAAAGACCACGCCGCCGGCCCGAGCGCCAAAGCCAAGTCCAAATAGACGGCGCAGCGTCCCGCCCGAAGCGAGGGGTAGCTTCCCTGCTGTGCAAGCCACCACACTGACCGCCGCCCCCACGCTCGAGGCGGGCTCCGCGCCGCGTCCCACGCCCGAGGAGCTGCTGCGGCGCTTCGGGCTCGACCAGTTCCGGCCCGGCCAGCGCGAGGCCGTGCAGGCCGCGCTCGACGGGCGCGACAGCCTCGTCGTGATGCCCACCGGCGGCGGCAAGTCGCTGTGCTATCAGCTGCCAGCGCTCGCCAGTGACTCCGATCCCACGCGCCCGCTCGTCGTCGTCGTCAGCCCGCTCATCGCGTTGATGGCCGACCAGTGGCGCAGGCTCGACACCGCCGGCGTGCGCGCCGCCATGCTCGCGTCGGGCATGCAGGACGGCCACAACGCGCACGCGCTGCGCGACATCGAGGACGGCGTCACCCAACTGGTGCTCGCCGCGCCCGAGCGGTTCGCCTCAGGCGCCTTCCGCGCCGCGCTCGCGCGCCGGCGCGTGGGGCTGTTCGTCGTCGACGAGGCGCACTGCGTCGCCGAGTGGGGCCACGACTTCCGCCCCGACTACCTGCGCCTGCACGACGCAATCGCCGCGCTCGGCCGCCCGCCCGTGATGGCCGCCACCGCCACCGCCACGCCGCAGGTCGCCGACGAGATCGCCGCGCGGCTGGGCCTGCACGAGCCCGTGTCGATCCGCTCCGGCTTCGATCGCCCCAACGTCACCTTCGACGTCGTCAGCGTCGAGGGCAAGGGCGCCATCGCGCGCAAGCGCGCCGCGCTCATGCACGCGCTCGGTGGTGGCGCGCCCGGCGCAGCCGGCGCGGGTGGCGGGTCGGGTGCGGGTGGCCAACCGTGTCTGCCCGCGATCGTCTACTGCGGCACGCGCAAGGACACCGAGGAGGTTGCCGCGGGCATCGCGCACGCGGGCATCGACACGGTCGTCTACCACGCCGGCATGAGCCCACACGCGCGCCGTCACAGCCAGAGCGCGTTCATGGAAGGCAGCGCCGAGGTCGTCGTCGCGACCAACGCGTTCGGCATGGGCGTCGACAAGGCAGACGTGCGCACCGTCGCGCACTGGGCGCTGCCAACCAGCCTCGAGGCCTACTACCAGGAGGCCGGCAGAGGCGGGCGCGACGGCGCGCCCGCGCGCGCGCTGCTGCTCGCCTCGCGCATGGACCTCGGGCGGCTGATCCGCTTCATCAAAGAGCGCGACATGACCGTCGAGGACGTCAAGCGCTACGTCGCCAGCCTGCGCGCACTCGCCGATCAGCGTCACGAGCTCACCATCGGCCACGGCGAGCTCGGCGAGCGCCAGCGCGTGCTGCTGTCCGTAGCCGAGCGCGCCGGCGCTGTCGAGCTGCAGCCCGGCGGGCACGACGGGCTGCTCGTGCGGCTCACCAGCCAAGGCAGCCCGCGGCTCGCGCAACAGGCCATCCAGGCCTCGCGCAACCGCGGCTGGGACGCCTACCGCTCGATCGAGCGCTACAGCTCGGCCGCGCACACCTGCCGGCGCCGCCAGATCCTCGACCACTTCGGCGACCCCGCCGCCGGCGCGCCCAGCGGCCGCTGCTGCGACGTGTGCGATCCAGACCGCGCGCTCGAGCAGGCCATGCTGGCGGCGCCTGCCGCTGCGTCGAGGAAGAGGGGCCGAGGCGGGGGCGATGCCGGCGCGGGTGCGGGTGGGCGCGCCGGTGCCTACGGGCGCGCCGCGGCGTCGGCCGAGGATGGGCTCGAGCCGGTTGACGAGCGCGCGTTCGACGAGCTGCGCGCGTGGCGGATGGAGCGCGCCGAGGGCAAGCCCGCGTTTACGGTGGCCAGCGACGCCACGCTGCGCGCGCTGCTGCGCCAGCGTCCGCGTGATGTCGGCGCGCTGCTCGACGTCAAGGGGATCGGGCCCGCGTTCTGCGAGAAGCACGGGGAAGCGCTGCTGGCGGTGCTTGCTGGGTTGGATGGGAGCGAACCCGCTACTTAGCCGCGGTTATCGCAACTTCCATAGAACATGGATAACTAGCGATAAGTGTGGATAACCGCCCGGCGCAATCACGGCGGGGACGCGTCGGTACCATGCACCGAGCGATACGCGCCGACGTAGCTCAGCTGGTAGAGCACTTCACTCGTAATGAAGGGGTCCGGGGTTCGAGTCCCCGCGTCGGCTCTCAAACGGCCCTGCAAATGCGGGGTTTAGCTTTGGTCGGGGCACTATAGAAAAGTAACCGTGTCCCGAATATGTCCCGAAACGGGGCAGGGGTCGGAGAAGGAAGAGAGCAATGGCTCCCTCCGACTTCATCTCTCGGTCCACGGCTGCGGTTCGCTCGGCTACCTTGCGCCCCGCGCCGAGCTCGCCTCCCAGCGGGCACGTGTTCCGCGTCGATCGCAAGCGAGGTCCGCTGTGGTACGCCAAGTATCGGTTGCCGGACGGCCGCCAGGTTCAGCGCAAGCTCGGCCCCGCGTGGTCTGAGCGCGGCCGTCCGCCTGCGGGCTACTTTACGAAGCGTCTCGCCGAGGACTGCCTGCGCGACGTGCTCGACGAGGCACGCCGTGGGACGCTGCCGGGGCTGGTGCGGACGGGCGCGACGGTGGCGGACGCCGCGGCGGAGTACCTGCGCTACATCGAGCACGACCGCCAGCGCAAGCCCTCGACGGTCCAGGGCTACCGCTGGATCATCGACGCGCAGGTTCTACGGACGTTCGGCGCGATGCGCCTTGAGGACGTCACGACTGAGCACGTCGAGCGGTGGCTGGCGGCGATGGACTGCAAGGCGGCCACGCGCACGAAGGCGCTCGTGATCCTCCACGGCATCTTTCAGCGCGCGCGCAAGGTCCACAGGCTGCCAGCGAACCCGGTCAGCGACGTGGAGAAGCCGCCTGTTGGAGAACGAGCAGCTACCCGCCGTGCTCGCGCACGAGCTCGGGCACCTCGCGACCAGCGACGGGAAGCTCACCGCCGCGATCAACCGGCTCATCATCAACCCACTCCCCAAAACCCGAGAACGACTCCGACGCGAACGAGACCTCGTCGTCGTCGGCAACGAGCGGCTACTGCTGACCATCACCATGTTCGGCGCCGCAATATGGGCCGCCCGGTTCGTCGGGCGCTTCGCCCGCGGCGGGCTCGGCCTGCGGTTCCTCGCGCCCGCGTGGGGGTCCTACTGGCGCGAACGCGAGTACACCGCCGACCAGTACGCCGCAAGCCTCGGACAAGCAGACGAGCTTGCCGACTTCCTCGAGGTCCACGCGCTCATCCACGACCACCCCGTCCCCTTCATCTGGCTCACTGAACACACCCATCCACCAACAGAGCTACGCATCGACCAGCTACGCAAAGCAGGCCAGGCGTTCCTCGGCTCCGGTAGCTCCGGGGGCGGAACCCGTCAAGGCGGCCCCTCCGGGGCCGCCTACG
>DASZFY010000012.1:0-125415 GCA_035939335.1 Solirubrobacteraceae bacterium
CGGCGTGGCCGGGAGGGCCGCATGCGGCCCTCCCCAGGAGCCGCACATGTGCGGCTCCTCCGGGCGGCGCATGCGCCGCCCGGCCTGTCGGCGCAAGCGCCGACAGGAGTACTCTCTGTGCACGAGCTACGAGCAGGGGAGAGTGCACCAGATGGCCAGCGTTGAGCAGCACGTCGAGCAGGAGATCCTCCGGACAGGCAGCGACGCCGAGCAGGCGGACGCGCACACGAACGTACCGGTCCAGACGCCGCCCACCGGCGAGATACCGGTCGAGAATCCCGCGACCGGCGAGACGGTCCGTACGGTCCCCGACCTCGGGGCGGATGCCGTGGCTGAGATGGCGGCGCGCGCACGCGCGGCCCAGCCACAGTGGGAGGCCTACGGCTTCGAGGGGCGCGCGCGTGTGCTGCGCAGGGCGCAGAAGTGGCTGATGGACAACGCCCAGCGCGTGACCGAGACGATCGTCTCGGAGACCGGCAAGACCTACGAGGACGCGAGCCTCGCTGAGATCGGCTACGCGGGCAACGCGTTCGGCTTCTGGGCGAAGGAGGGGCCGCACTACCTCGCCGACGAGGCCGTCAAGTCGAGCCAGGTGCTGGTGAAGGGCAAGAAGCTGATCCTGCGCTACCGCCCGCTGGGCCTGATCGGCGTGATCGGGCCGTGGAACTACCCGCTGACGAACTCGTTCGGCGACTGCATCCCCGCGCTGATGGCCGGCAACAGCGTGATCCTGAAGCCCTCGGAGATCACGCCGTTGACCTCGCTGCTGATGGCCGAAGGGCTGCGCGAGTGCGGCCTGCCCGATGATGTGCTGCAGATCGCCACCGGTCGCGGCGCGACCGGCGCGGCGTTGGTCGAGCACGTCGACATGATCATGTTCACCGGCTCCACCAAGACCGGTAGGAAGGTCGCCGAAGCCGCCGCCAGGCGGCTGATCCCGGCGTCGCTGGAGCTCGGCGGCAAGGACCCGATGATCGTGCTCTCAGACGCCGATCTCGAGCGCGCGGCCAACTTCGCCGCGTACTTCTCGATGCAGAACGCCGGGCAGACTTGCATCTCGATCGAGCGTGTGTACGTCGAGGAGCCCGTCTACGACGAGTTCGTCGCGAAGGTCTCCGAGAAGGTCCGTGCGCTGCGCGTCGGCAACCCCGAGGGCGGCTTCGGCACGGTCGAGGTCGGCGCGATCACGTTCCCGCCGCAGATGGACACCATCAAGGACCATGTCGAGGACGCCGTGCAGAAGGGCGCGCGCGTGCTCACCGGCGGTCACGAGGTGCCCGGCCCCGGTCGCTTCTACGAGCCCACCGTGCTCGTCGACGTCGACCACACGATGAAGATCATGACCGAGGAGACGTTCGGCCCGACGCTGCCGATCATGAAGGTCGCCGACGCCGACGAGGCGGTGCGCCTGGCCAACGACTCTCCGTACGGCCTCGGCGCCTCGGTGTTCTCGCGCGACGCCGCGCGCGGCGAGGCGATCGCAAGACGCCTCGAAGCGGGCGCCGCCAACGTCAACGACGCGATGATCAACTACACCGTGCTCGAGCTGCCAATGGGTGGCGCCAAGGCCTCCGGCATCGGCTCGCGCCACGGCGCAGGCGGGATCCGCAAGTACTGCTCTCAGCAGGCGATCGTCGTAACCGCGAAACTGGCCATGAAGAAGGAGCTCTTCATGTACCCGTACAAGACACGCACCTCGCGGCTGCTCGCCGGCATGTTCAAACTGCTCTACGGTCGCGGCAAGCGGGACTAGTCAGCAGAGCCGGCCGGTGGTTCTGCTCTTGAAAGTTCTGTATAACGATAGTTATACGGCAAATGCTAGCTGAGGTGCGCGAGTGCGGACTCGGCGTGCTCGGCGTCGCGCCGCAGGACCGCGAGCAGGGCTTCGACCACGCGCAGATCGAACTGCGTGCCGGCGCAGCGTTCGAGCTCTCGGTGAGCGGCGGCGTGTCCGATCGAAGGGCTGTACGCACGGTCGCTGGTCATGGCCTCGTACGCGTCGGCCACGGCGAGGATGCGTGCCTCGAGCGCGATCGCCTCGCCTGAAAGACCGAGCGGATAGCCGCGCCCGTCGGGACGCTCGTGGTGCGCGCGCACCCACTGGCGCACGTCTGCGAGGCTTGGATGTTCGAGGATCTGGGCGCCGAGGTCGGGATGCTGCCTGATGATCGCGAACTCGTCCTCGGTGAGCTTCGTCGGCTTGCTGAGGATGCTGTCCGGGACGCCCACCTTGCCGATGTCGTGCAGCTTGCCGGCCAGCTGCACGCGCGCCACGCGCCGCTCGGACAGGCCGAGCTGTCGCGCCATCATCTCCGCGTAGCGCCCGACCGTCTCTGAGTGGCGCGCGCTGCCGCTGAAGCGCAGGTCCACGGCTTCCGCCAGGTCGAGGATGACCGCGACGAAGCGCTCACTCTGAACGTCGCGCGACTGTCCGTCGGCGCGCGCCGGCTGTGGCAGCGTCCTGCTGTAGAGCACCGTCATGTCGCGGCCGTTGGCCTTGGCCGCGAACAGCGCCTCATCGGCCGCGCGCAGCAGCGATGCCGCCGTGTCGCCGTGCTCCCCGTAGCTGGCAACGCCAAAGCTGGCGGTCACCGGCACCGCGTCCCGGGCGAACTCGTCGCGCAGCTCGCAGCGCAGACGCTCGGCGGTGGCGAACGCGCTGTGGGGGTCGGTGTCGGGCAGGATCAGCGCGAACTGCTCACCGCCCACGCGCGCTAGACCGTCGATCGCGCGCTTGCCGTGTTCCAATACTCGCGCCACCCGCTGCAGAGCGGCGTCGCCGACCTGGCGGCCTGAGCGGTTGTTGACCTCCTTGAAGTGGTCCATGTCTGCGACGAGCAGCGTCATCTGGCCAGCTCCTCGCCGGGCGCGCTCGAGCTCGAGGTCGAGCAGTTCGCGAAAGCCGCGCCGGTTGGGCAGCTTCGTCAGCGGGTCTGCGCGGGCGGCGTCGTAAAGCCTCGCGATCAGCAGCTCCACCCGTTCGCGCATCGAGCGGATCAGCATCGCCGCGACGAGCAGCGTGCCCATGCCGACCAGCCACCACTCGGGGATCCCGCCCGACGGCTGCCTCGCGGCCAGCAGTGAGCCGTAGGCGAGCCCCACATACAAGATCTGCGCGACCATCTCGCGAGTCGTGAAGAAGTACGCCGAGTAGAGGAACACCCACAAGTAGAAGAAGACCAGTGGGCTGGGGCTCTGCGCGGAGAAATAGGCGACGCCGGTGATCAGCGTGCTCCCCAACGCCAGCGCGGCGCGCAGGCTCCAGCTCGGGGCTGTGCTCGCACGCCAGTAGAGCGCGCCGGCGACGGCGTACGCGACGCCCACGATCACGAGCAGGCCGAGGTCGCTCGCGCGGGCGGAATGCGGCAGCGCCGCGGTGATCAGGGCCAGCGTCGCTCCCGCGGCGAACAGCCCGGCGAGCGCCTTGGCCATCAACTTCGAATCGAAGCCCGTGTCGATCGCCGTGGGAGATGCCCACGGCGCACGCGGCTCGTCGGCCATGAAGCTCATGGTCATGATCCTGTTTCGGCTCCGGAGCGCCATTACGTGAGTGTTGGCGCGCACCAGCCGACGACTGTTGCGGCTCCGGCGGGCGCGTCGGCTACGGCGGTGGTCAAGATCAAAGGCGAGGCGGGCTGTGGGCCAGAGGTCGCCCGCTTGATGTCTCTGGCGACAAATGCTGTATAGCGATTGCTATACAGGGGACGCCGCGAGCGATACCCCAAGCAGCCGCTCCAGCTCCGGAATTGTGGTCTCGGCGCTTGTGTGATGGACGGTCGCCATCCCGAGCTTCTCGGCGGGCACGAGGTTGAACGGCAGGTCGTCGACGTAAACGCACGCCTCTGGCGTCACACCCGCGCGCTCGGCGCCGAGCTCGTACATGCGGCGTGATGGCTTGCGGATGCCCTCCTCGCCGGAGATCACAACCCCGTCGAACAGCTCGTCGAAGAGGTCGTGCGGGTAGCGGTGCACGCCCCAGGAGTTCGACACGAGCGCTGTGCGCACCCCGGCCTTACGGGCCATGCGCACGGCCTGCACCATCGCCTCGTCCGGATGCACGTCCGCGAACAGCCCGTCGACCAGACCCTCGGGGCCGACCTCGAGCAGGTGCGCGAACTGCAGCTCGAAGTCGTGCTCGTCGAGCTCCCCCTTCTCCAGCGCGACCAGCAGCTCACGCGCCTCCGGGTCGGTTCTGAAGCGCCCCATCAGCGTCTGCGGATCGATCCCGACCGCGACGCAGTAGGCGTGGAAGGACGCGAACAGGTTGGTCGTCAGCACGCCGCCCCAGTCGATCAGCAGCGCCGAACGGGTCGCGCCGGCGTCGTCCGCGCGCTCGGACTCAGCCACCGAGCGCCACCTCCTCGGCCCTGCCGGCGAGCTCGAGCACACCCTCGCCGAACTGGCGCAGGTAGGGATCGTCGGTGGAGCCGGCGATCGCGCGCTTGTAGTTGCCCTCCATGAACACCACGCTCTTCCACAGCGCCAGCGTCACGTACCAGCGGATGTCGCCGACCGAGCGGCCCGAGCGCTCCTCGTAGAGCGCGATCAGCTCCTCACGAGTGTTGAAGCCATCAGCGCGAGTGACGTTTCCGAGATGGGCTCGCAGGCCCTCGCTGGGGTCGCCCGCCTGCGCCCACATCATGCACATGTAGCCGATGTCCGCCAGGGGGTCGCCGATCGTGGCCATCTCCCAGTCGAGCACCGCGTTCAGGCGCGCTGGCGCCTGCAGCGCGAACATGGTGTTGCCGAGGCGATAGTCGCCATGGACGATCGTTGAAGTCCCCGTCTGGTTAGGCATGTTCTCCGCGAGCCACGCGCCGACGCTCTCTACGGCGGGGATCTCACGCGTCTTGTTCAGCTCCCACAGGCCGCCGAAGCGTCGCAACTGGCGCTCCAGGTAGCCGGTCGGCTTGCCGAAGCCCTCGAGGCCCGCCGCGCGCCAGTCGACGGCGTGGATCTCCACGAGCGCGTCGATCAGCTGCTCGCTGATCCGTCGGCGCTCGGCCGGCGTATCGAGCGCGGGGGGGACGCTCGCGACGATCGCTTCGCCCTCGATCCGCTCCATCACGTAGAACGGCGCGCCGATCGTGGAGGGGTCGTCGCACACCGCCAGCACCTCGGGCACGCGCGCGGGCGTGCTCTGCAGCGCTCCCAGCAGCCGTGCCTCGCGCAGCACGTCATGCGCGCTGGGCGGCAGCGGTGGGCGCGGAGGGCGGCGCAGCACGACCTCGCTGCCGTCGCGCTCGATCAGGTAGGTGACGTTCGAGTGGCCCTCGCCGATTGGCGTCGCGCGCAGCTCCCCCGCGCCGAGGCCGTGGGCGTCGAGGAACGCGCGCAATGGCGCGAGCACGAGCAGCGGGGGACGGCTGTTACCCTCCGCGTCCGCCGGGCTCTGGACGATGTCGTCCGCTGCGATTGGGGCGCTCATCGAACCGAAAGCTACATAGACCGCAACCTTCTCTGCGCCGAGGTGTCTCAAGCGACCATGCTCAAAATCCACAAGCTCCTCATCACCACGCTCGCCTGCACCATCCTGGCGGGCTCCGCCGGCGCCGCTCAGGCGCTCGCCTCACGCGGCCAGACCACCTACTTCGAGGCCTCCTCGCTGCTGCTCAAGGCCAACACGCGCCACCACACGATCGAACAGCTGAAATCCCTCGGCGTCAAAGCGCTGCGCGTCGAGCTGAAATGGGGCGAAGCCGCGCCGGCCCCGACCAGCGCCACCAAGCCGAGCTTCGACGCGACCAATCCCGCCAGCTACGACTGGGGCGGCTACGCGACGCTGCTCGCGGAAGCCAAGCAGCTCGGCTGGCCCGTGCTGCTGACGGTCACCGGACCCGCGCCGCGGTGGGCCACCTCCAATCACCAAGCTCCGTACATCACCCGCCCCGACGACAAGGACTTCGAAGAATTCACGACCGCCGTGGCGCGCGAGTTCGGCTCTGATGTCTCGGTGTACTCGATCTGGAACGAGCCCAACGAGTCGGTCTTCCTGCTGCCGCAGTGGAACTCCAACGGCACGCCCGCCTCGGGGCGGATCTACCGCGGCCTCTACCAGGCCGGTTATGCGGGCCTGCAAGCCGGGGGGCTGGCCCACCCGAAGGTGCTCTTCGGCGAGACCGCGCCGGTGGGCTACGACAAAGTCAACCCCCGCAGGGAAGGCTCGACCACAGCCCTGCGCCACCCGGTCGCGCCCCTGGCGTTCATGCGCGAAGCGCTGTGCCTGAACGCGCACTACAAGAAATCGGGCTCCTGCAGCGAGCTGCAGACGTCCGGCTACGCCCATCACGCCTACACGCTGCCAGCCGGCCCACACTACGTGCCGGCGGAACGCGACAACGTGACGATCGGCGCGCTCTCGCGGCTGTCGAACGCGCTCAACCTGGCTGCGAACGCGCACGCGATCCCCGCCGGCGTGCCGATCTATCTGACCGAGTTCGGGGTGCAGAGCCTCCCGAACAGGTTCCTCGGCGTGTCCGCCGCCAAGCAGGCCGAATTCGACGCGATCGCCGAGCACATGGCCTACGAAAACCCGCGCGTGGCGGCGTTCTCGCAATACCTGCTCAAAGACGATCCGGTAGGCGGGCCCGCGAACTTCCAGACGGGTCTCGAGTACTCCAGCGGCGCAGCCAAGCCGCTGTACTTCGGCTGGCCGATACCGCTGACGGTGACCAAGCACGGCCACGGCGTCGCGCTGTGGGGCCTCGTGCGTCCGGCGACGGGGGCGACGAAAGTGACGATCCTCGTCAAAGCCAAGGGCGCCAAGCACTACAAGACGCTCAAGACGGTCGCGACCAACGGCGCCGGCTACTGGGGCTTCAGCTCCTCGACCGCGGGGCAGTTCTGGCGCGTGCGCTGGACGAGCCCCGCGGGCGTGAAGTACGAAGGCCCGCCGATCGCGTAAACCCCTGGCTGGCACGCTCCGGCATCCGCCTACGATGAAAGGGCGATGCCGGAGCTGCCCGAGGTAGAGATCACCGCTCGACTGCTCGACGCCACGCTGGCGGGCACGCAGATCGAGTACGCGCGAGCCCCAGGCATCAACGCGCTGCGGACGTTCGACCCGCCGCTGTCGGCGCTCGAGGGTGCGCGCCTCGCGGCGGTGCGCAGGCGCGGAAAGCATCTGATCGTCGACTTCGAGCGGGGTGGCGACGCACCGCTTCAGCTTGCCCTGCTCATGCACCTGATGTCGGCCGGACGCCTGCAGCTCTACGACAAGCCAGCCGGGCCGCGCGACCGCACCTCGCGCATGCTGCTCGGCTTCGCCGATGGCCGTGAGCTGCGCCTGCGCGAGTTCGGCTCCAAGCAGGCCGCATGGGTCAAGCTCCTGCCCGCCGAGGAGCTCGAGCGCGACGACGCGCTCGCGACGCTCGGGCCCGAGGCCTGGCCGGATCCGGGCACGCCGGCCGAGCTCAAAGTGCTGCTCGACGCGCCGCGGCCGCTACACGCGCTGCTGCGCGACCAGCACGTGATCGCCGGCATCGGGCGCTCCTGGGTCGACGAGATCCTGTGGCAGGCGAAGCTGTCGCCGTACAAGCGCGGCGCCGACCTCGACGAGGGCGAGGCCGAGCGGCTGCGGAACGCCGTGCGCGAGACCCTCGGCGGGGCGATCGCCCACTACGAGCAGGCCGTCAGCCTGCCGATCCCCGACAAGCTGCCGATGCCGCTGCGCATCCACCGACACCAGGGTGAGCCGTGTCCGCGCTGCGACGCGCCGCTGCAGGCGGTCCACTTCGAGGACTACGTCATCGCCTACTGCCCCACCTGTCAGACCGACGGGCGCGTGCTCAAGGACCGTCGCCTCTCGCGCCTTTTGCGGTGAGGGCGCGCCCCGGGTACTGCAGCTAGATCACGGACGGCGCGGCCCTATCGAGCGCCTCGAGCACCAGCGCGTCGTGCTCGGCCGGCTTGACCTTGCGCAGCACCTCCGCGACCTTCCCCGCAGGATCGACGATGAACGTCGTGCGCTCGTTGCCGAGATAGGTGCGCCCGTACATGCTCTTGGTCACCCAGACCCCGTAGCTCTCGGCGACGGCGTGGTCTGCGTCGGCGAGCAGCGAGAAGTTCAGCCCCTCCTTGTCGTGGAACTTCTTGACCTTGGCGACGGGGTCGGGCGATATCCCCAACACGACCGCGTTCGCCTGCTCGTAGTCGGCGCGATGATCGCGCACGCCGCACGCCTGCGTGGTGCAGCCGGGCGTCGCTGCCTTGGGATAGAAGTACACAACGACCGCCTGGCCACGGAAGTCCGAGAGCTTGACCGCGCGGCCATCCTGGTCGGGAAGCTCGAAGTCGGGGGCGAGGTCTCCTTGGCTGATCACGCGCGTAGCGTACCGTCGGACAGCCGCTAGCACTCGCACCACGGCCTGCGCGCGGCGTCGAGCGCATCCCACCGCCCCTGTCAAATCCCGGGAGCAGGCGCTGCCCCTGGACCATATAGATACGAGACGTTTCGTTTTGATATCATGCTCTACCAGTCTGAAGCGAACGTGCGAGGAAGGGCCGTGACTATGCAGACCACGAAGCAGGTCGAGATGACGGTCGGATGCCAGGCGTAGAGACAGCCGGGACACCGGCGCGACGGGGACGGCCTCGCAGCGAGCGCACACGGCTGGCGATCCTGCGCGCGGCGAGTGATCTGGTGTTGGAGCGCGACCTCAGCGAGATCAGCATGGACGCCGTAGCCGAGCGCGCCCAGGCGAGCAAGGCCACCATCTACCGATGGTGGCCTTCGAAGGAGCTGCTCGTCCTCGATGCCATACGCAGCGAATGGGACACCGCGACGCCGGAGGTGACCGATACGGGATCGCTCGCTGGGGATTTGCGCGCGCTCATGATTCCCTGGGCGCGCGAGCTCGCGGCAAAGCCATATGCGCGCGTGATTGCTTCGCTCGTCGCCAGCGCGCAGGCAGATCCGGAGTTCGCACGGGAATATCGCACCCACTTCGTCGGGCCGCGCCGCGAGCGCGGCCGAAGCGCTCTCCACCGCGCGATCGAGCGTGGCGATATCCCCCGAAGCACCGACGTCGAGGCCGCCCTCGACCTACTCTACGGTCCCTTTTACCATCGGCTCCTGCACGGCCACGCCGCTGTCACGGCCCGCTTCGCCGGCACGATCGTGGACCACGTCGTCGCGGCGGTGTCAGCGTCCGATCGGAGAGTCGGGTGAGCGGCCCGAGCGGGACCGCCCGCGAGAGGCGCGCGCTGCCGATTCCGGACGCGTGGCGGGAGTTCCTGAGCTCTGGCGAATATGCCGGCGCGCGGGCCTCGATCCGCGCCGACGGATCGGAGGTGCCGGTCGACGTCGTCGCCAGAGTGGAGTTCGTGGACGACCGCAGCCTGGCAATCCACTTGGCCCTGACTGAGGGTGCTCCACCGTCTTCCAACGCCCCCGGGCCCGTCGGGCGGCGGCTCACCGCGCGCGAGCGGACTGTGATCACTCTGATCGCGACGGGACGTGAGACCGAGGAGATCGCCCAGACGCTCCACGTCTCGCCGTCCACCGTGCGGACGCACGTCCGCAACTCGATGACAAAGCTGGGAGCCCATACCCGCGCGCAGCTGGTCGCCGTCGCGATGGAAGGCCACAAGCCGCTCGAGATGGGCCGTACGGACGACGGTACCCCAAGCAAATCATCCACCTGAGGGATCGACCGAGCTCGCTCCCATGTCGAGGATTTAAACATGTCACCCAGCATCCCGCGTGGCCTTTTGCGTCGTGTTCGTCGGCTCATCCGCGGCGAGGGAAATCTGCTCGACGTGCTTCTCGACAGCGTCGACGTCGCAGTCGTCGCATGCGGGCCCGACGGGCACCCGACGCACGTCAACCGTCGCGCGGTCGAGCTGATGGGCATGGACGGCTCCGCTGGCTCACACCCGGATACGTGGATCGAGCAGGTGTGGCCGCGCACGCCGGAGGGTCGAAAGCTGGCGCTGGACGAGCTGCCGATCGTTCGAGCCCTGCAGGGCGAGGTCGTGCGAGACGTCGACCTGCTGGTGCGAACGCCGCACGGCGACGTGTTGATGAGCACGACCGCAAACCCGGTCTGTGACGAGCGGGGAGCCCGTCTCGGCGCGGTGGCGGTGTTCGCGGACGTCACCGAGCAGCGTGCGCGGGAGGCCCGTGTGCGCGAGGAGCTGCGGACGCTCGGCCTGGTCCACGGCGTGCAGGAGGCACTTGCTGCGGGGAGGCTGCTCCTCTACGCGCAACCGATCATCGACCTGGCCGCGAAAGAGACGCTCCTCGAGGAGCTGCTGCTGCGGATGCGATCCCGGGGTGGAGCGATCGTGGGCCCGGGGGAGCTGCTGGCAGCGGCCGAGCGCCACGGCACAGCGACCGCGATCGACGAATGGGTGTTCGAGCGGGCGACGAAGATAGCCGCGAGCGGCCGCGCGGTGACGGTGAACGTATCCGCCCAGACCGTCGTGTGCTCATCATTCGTCGAGTTCGCCGAACGCGCGCTCGATCGCAATGGCGCGCCGCCGTCGCTGATCACCTTCGAGATCACCGAGACCGCCGTCATCTCAGACATCGTCGGCGCCACCCGCTTCGCCAATCGACTCGAGGCGATCGGCTGTCGGTTCGCACTCGATGACTTCGGCACCGGGTACGCCGCGCTCACCTACCTCAAGCACATCCCATTTAGCTACGTGAAGATCGATGTCGACTTCGTGCGCGACCTCCTCCACAACGGCCGCTCCCGCGCGGTCGTATCGGGGGTCGTGGCGCTCGCCGCGGGTCTGGACCTGCGGACGATCGCGGAGGGAGTTGAGGACGAGGCAACGCTCTCACTGCTGCTCGAGCTCGGCGTCGATTTGGCACAGGGCTTTCACATCGGCAGGCCCGCGCCCGTGGTGCCCGTCGCCGCGCCTGGATGATCTGGAGAGCGCTCGCTGGGGTGCGCGTGCAAGGGGGGGTGGACAAAAGTGTCCTTGTTTCTGTCTAACTGGTCAACCGTAAAGTTTGGAATGACCGGTACGATTGCGGCTACGTCAAGGAAGCGGTCGATTTGTGTATTGAGGAGCACGCATGGCAGCGGTGGGCGAGCAGGTCTTGGAGGAGCGGGGGACAGATCCGGTTGGCAATGCCGTGCTGCGCTCGCAGGTCGCGTGCGCGGTGCTCGGCCTTGTGATCGAGAAGCCGAGCCACGGCTATGAGATCGGCCAGCGCTTCGAGCGGCGCTTCGGCGCGTTCCTAAGCGTCGGGCGCTCGTCGATCTACGCGGCCCTCGGCAGTCTGATGGATGCCGCGCTGATCGAGAAGCTGTCCACCCGCTCGACGACAGGCGTCAGCCGCGGAGCGAAGGCCGGTGCGTCTTATCGCGCCACCGCGCAAGGCGCGCGCGCCTACAGAGGCTGGCTGGCGGAGCGTCTTCGCAACGATCCTCACCGCGTGGAGATGCTCGGGCGGATGACGCTCGCCGGCGTGCACAGCGTCGACGCCGCGCTGGATTTCATCGCTCGTTACGAGCGTGAATGCATCCGCGAGGCGCAAGAGCTCGAGCCGCCGAGCGCCAATGTCGCATCCGACCGAGGCGGAGTGTCCGGGGTCGTCGAGCGGCTGTTGATCGAGGAGCGCCGTCAAATGATCGACGCCCAACTGCGGTGGATCTCCTATGCCCGGTCCGAGCTGCGGGCCGCGCGCGCCAACTCGCCGGGGCTGGCCGTCACCGAATGAGCCTGCTGTCGATCGAGCACGTGACGAAGCGCTATCAGCGTGGGCGGCTCGAGCGGGTGGCGGTCAGAGACGCCTCGCTCGATATCGAGCCGGGCGAGCTCGTGGTGGTGATGGGTGCGCGCTTCTCCGGACGCAGCACGCTGCTGCGTATCGCCGCCGGCGTCGAGTCCCCCGAAGAGGGCAGCGTGCGCTTCGAGGGTGACGATCTCGCGCACTGCCGCAACAGCGTCCTCGGCAGGCGGATCGGCTACTGCCAGACGAACTTCTCCTCCTCGCAGCGCGGCATGGTGATCGAGCACGTCGCGGCTGGACTGCTGGCTCAGCGCATCTCGCCCAAGCAGGCGCGGCGGCGCGGCCAGGAACTGCTCTTGCGGGTGGGCGCCGAGAATTGCGGGCAACTGCGCTGCCACGAGCTCGACGGCGCGGAGCTCGTGCGGGTGGCTATCGCTAGCGCGCTCGTCACCGCGCCGGCGCTGCTCGTGATCGACGAGCCCACGAACGGCGTCGACCAGCTGGAGCGCGATCCGTTGCTCCTGCTGCTGCGCTCGATCGCGAACGAGGGCACGGCCGTGCTGATGAGCACCGGTGACTCTGCGGCGCTGGCGGGGGTCGATCGTGCGTTCACGCTCGACGAAGGTGAGCTCCACGTGCAATCCACCCCGGCGGAGGTCGTGTCGTTGTGGCGCGCGGAGTCGGGGGCGCGCAGGCGGTGAGCGCCAGCGCGCGTGGCGCCGTGCTGGCGCTGGACGGCGTCGTCAAGCACTATCCGGGTTATGGCGGAGAGGTGGTGCGCGCCGTCGACGACGTGACGCTCGCGGTCGCAGCCGGCGAGGTGATCGCGCTGCACGGGCCCAGCGGCTCGGGCAAGAGCACGCTGCTGATGCTCGCCGCCGCGCTGATGGAGCCGGACGCGGGCGTCGTTCGCTTCGAAGGCCGCGCGCTCGCGGACTTCTCCGCTGCCGACGCAGCCGACTACCAGCGCCGGAAGATCGGCTTCGTCTACCAGTCCTTTCATCTGATGGCAGGGGTGCCGGCGGTCGAGAACGCGGCGATCAAGCTCCTGGCGGACCGTGTGCCGCTCAAAGAGGCGCGTCGCGCGGCGATCCCATGGCTCGAGCGCGTAGGCCTGGCCACGCGCCTGAACCACACACCCGACCAGCTCTCTGGCGGCGAGCGTCAACGCGTGGCGATCGCGAGGGCGCTCGTGAACGAGCCGCGGCTGATCCTCGCCGATGAGCCGACCGGGAGCCTCGACACGCAGCGCGGTGCAGAGGTCCTGTCGCTGCTCGCGCAGATCGCACGCGAGCAGCAGGCGGCGGTGCTGCTCGTCACCCACGACTCCCAGGCCGCCGCGGTCGCCGACCGGGTCTGCACGCTGCGCGACGGCAGGCTGCTCGTCGCGGAGCCCTCCCTGCGGGACGCAGCCGCCAAGGCCGGTGACGATGCGCCCGCAGCGGCGCTCGCGCGACGGCAGGCCTGGGGGTAGCGTCTGATGCGGCTCTCGGGGCTGCTCTACCTGTATGGCCGACGGCTGCGCACCCGTCCCGTCCAGGAGTTGCTCGCCGGCGTCGGGATCGCGATCGGCGTGGCGCTCGTGTTCGCCGTCCAGGTCGCCAACAGCTCGATCACCGACGCCTCAAGCGCGATCGTGCGCGGGATCGCCGGCACCGCCAGCCTGCAGCTGCGCGCACGCGACGCCAGCGGCTTTGACGAAGGCATTCTCCCGCGTGTGCAGGGGCTGTCTGGTGTCTCGCAGGCGGCGCCGATCCTCGACGAGAACGCGTCGCTCGTCGGCCCCGGCGGTCGGCGTGTCGCGATCGACCTCGCCAGCGCCGCGCCGAGCCTGATCGAGCTCAACGGGAGCATCACCCACAGCATCTCGCTGCACGACCTCTCAACCCCCGGCGTGATCCTGCCGAGCGCGACGGCGCGCGCGCTCGGGTTGTCCACCGCTCCCGCGCAGTCCCCTCAAGGACAGCCGCCGCGGGTCTTGCTCGACGTGCGCGGACGCGCCATCCGGGTCGCGGTGATAGCCGTGCTCGGGCAGGAAACGATCGGGAACCTCTCGGGCTCGATGGCGGCGATCGCCCCGCTCGCCTTCGTGCAGCGGACCACCGGGCTAACCGGTCGCGTGACGCGGATTCTCGTCACTACCCAGCCGGGCCAGCGGGCCAAGGTACAGCACGAGCTGACGACGCTCGCCGGTGGGCGCCTGACGGTGGCCAGCGCCGACCAGGACGTGGCGCTGCTCGAACAGGCGGTCACGCCCAACACCGAGGCGACCGGCTTCTTCGTGCTAGTCAGTGCGATCGTCGGTCTGCTGCTCGCGTTCAACGCGATGCTGCTGACCGTCCCGGAGCGCAGGCGCGTGATGGCCGACCTGCGCATGCAGGGTGTGCGACCATGGCAGCTCGCCAGGATGTTGATGTTTCAGGCGGTCTGCCTCGGTGTGGTGGCGACGCTCGTCGGGCTGGTGGCCGGCGACTTCCTCTCGCACACGATCTTCCACACCACGCCCACCTATCTGTCGGCCGCGTTCCCGCTCGGCACCCAGACCGTCATCGGCCTGCGGCCCCTGCTGCTGTCGTTCGCGGGGGGAGTCATCGCGACGTGTCTCGCCGCCGCGCCGCCACTGCTCGACCTGCGGCGCAGTCGCGCCGTCGACGCTGTGTACTTCGAGGACGGCGAACCCGGTCAGGCGCTGAACGGCCGCGCACAGCTGCGGCTGTTCCTCGCCGCCGGTGCGCTGATCCTCGCGACCAGCGGCCCGCTGATCGTGTGGCCCTCGGCGATCGTTCCCGCGACGATCGGAGTAGCCGTCGCGACGCTGCTCGCGATCCCGTTCCTCTTCCAGATGATCGTGCGACTCGCCGAGCGCGTCGCGTCGTATTCGGCGCGGCTGAACATGCTCACGGTCGCCGTGCGCGCGTTGCGCGCCACGACAGTTCGGTCGCTCGCGCTCGCAGCCACGGGCGCGATCGCGGTCTTCGGCTGCGTGGTCGCCGAAGACTCGCACAACGACCTGCTCCACGGTCTGTACAGCGACTACTCCGAGTACGTCTCGACGGCCGATCTGTGGGTCGTCAACAACGACGACGACCTCGCGACCGCTGGCTTCCGCGCGGGGCGCCTCCCAGCGCGGATCGCAGCCGTCCCCGGCGTCGCCGCCGTACGCGCCTACCGGGGCGGGTTCCTGGACTTCGACGGCAGGCGCATGTGGATCATCGCCCGCGCGCCCGGCACACCCGCGCCGATCCCCGCGAGTCAGGTACAGGAAGGAAACGTCGCGATCGCGACCGCACGCCTGCGCGCGGGCGGTTGGATCACCGTCTCGGAGCAGGTCGCCGAAGCCCACCATGTGCGAGTGGGAGACACTTTGACGCTGCCCACGCCGAGCGGTCCAGTCGGCTATCGCATCGCCGCGACGACGACCAATCTCGGCTGGAGCGCGGGCGCGATCGTCATCGGCGCCACCGACTACCGTCGCGCGTGGGCGAGCACGGACGTCAGCGCGCTGGAAGTAAGCGCGCGCCCTCGCGTCGACGTCCCGGCGCTGAAGCGCGCCGTTGCGGGGCTGCTCGGCCCCGGCAGCTCGCTGGCGGTGCAGACGAGCGGCGAACGCGCCGCGCAGGCCGATGCGCTGGCGCGCCAGGGGCTCAGCCGCATGAGCCAGATCACACTGCTTCTGATGATCGCGGCCGCGCTCGCGATGGCCGCCGCGATCGGGGCCGGCATCTGGCAGCGGCGCTCGTCGCTGGCGTCACTGCGCATACACAGCTTCACCCCCTGGCAGCTGCGCGGCGTGCTCGCGTGCGAGTCGATCCTGGTGCTCGGCACGGGCGGGCTCGCCGGTGCGGCCTCCGGCATTTACGGGCATCTGCTCTGCGACCGCTATCTCAGGCTCACCACCGGATTCCCCGCGCCATTCGCCTTCGAAGGCGCTCGCACAGTTCAGACGATCCTGCTGATCGTCGTCGGGGCGCTCGCGGTGCTCGCGATTCCGGGATATGTGGCCTCACAGGCGCCGCCACAGCTCGCGCTGCAGGACTAGAACATTGATTGGGTCAGCGGGGAAGTTCTGGTTTTCCATACCAGCATGTTGGTATGAAAACCAAACATACGTCCGTGGCTGCAGAGATAATCGCGCTCGTGACGGCCGGAGTGGTGTACTGGCTGACGATCTACCCGCGCGCAATGCTGGAGATCCGTCGTTGGGCGGCCCGGGCGCGCCGGATTCCGGACGCGACGCTGCGTGCGCAGGCGCTGTACAAGATCACGCACGAGCGTCTGAACCCAGAGGCCGCGGCGTTCTTTGCCGTGCTCGCGCCGCGCCGTCACCGGGGCGCGCTGGTGCGGTTGATGGTGGGCTTCCAGATCGCCTACGACTATCTGGATGGGATCAACGAGCAGCCTACGACGGCCGCGCTGCGCAACGGGCTGCAACTGCACCGCGCGCTCAGCGACGCCGTCAGCTCCCACCCGTCACGCTCTGACTACTACCTGTATCACCCGCAGCACAACGACGGCGGCTATCTGTTCGATCTGGTGAGTGCGTGCAGGGAGGCGCTGCAGATGCTGCCCTCGGCGTTGGCGATCGAGTCGCTGCTGGTGCACGCCGCTGAGCGCTGCGGAGAGGCGCAGAGCCGAAACCACGCCGTGCTGGTCGAAGGCAACGAGCAGCTGATCGACTGGGCGGCGGCCCAGCCGGACACGGGCGAGTACCTGTGGTGGGAGCTCGCTGCGGCGGGCATCTCGTGCCTAGCACTGCACGCGCTGTTCGCGGCGGCCGCGTGTGCGACGACGCCGGAGGAGGCCGCGCGCATCGACGCCGCTTACTTCCCCTCGGTGTGCGCTATCAGCGCGCTGCTGGACAGCCTCGTCGACCACCCGGACGACAGGGACGGCACCAACCACAGCTTCGTCGCGCACTACGGAGACTGGACGCTCGCGGCGCGGCGGTTCGCGGCTATCACCAGCGAAGCGAGCACGCTCTCGAGCGTGCTCAAACGTCACCACCGCCACGCGGTGATCCTCGCCGGGATCGCCAGCTTCTACCTCTCAGCCCCCGCGGCGCGCACCAAGCCCGCTCAACCTGTCGCGACGCGTACGCTCGACTGTCTCGGGCTATCCAGCGTCCCGATCCTCGCGGTGATGCGCCTGCGGCGTCGGAGCGTCGGCTGACCAGCGCGACGCTGCGCCGCTGCGTCCCGCATCTCGAGCCGAAGACTGGCTGCCCGCTCACAGCGGCAGCCGATACTTGCGGGTCGCAGGCTCCTGCACGAGCAACCCAAACGCCACGAGCGTGGTCATGTAGCGATGCGTCGTGCTCGGGCTCAGCCCCAGCTGCCGCGCGACTTCCACGACGCCCCGCCCCTCTTCCCCGGAGATGAACAGCGCGAGTATCAGCAGGCCGCGGAACAGAGAGTGCGACAGACGCCCGCTCTCCAGCTCGGCAGAGTAGCGGTCTTCGAGCGAGCTCTCCGAGATCGCCTGCTCGGTTATCAGGCCGGACAGCAGCAGGTTGAGGCTCGGCCCGTGGGCGTCCGCCGTCGCGCGGATGACGCCCTCGACCTGCGCCTCGGTGAGTTCCAGGCAGACCGTGCCATCGGCGGCGCGCGCGCCGCCGCGCGCCGGGCGCCTGCTCGACTGGTTTGATCCCGCTCGAACCTTGGTTGTGTCATCGACGGCCATCGCGATGCGGATGATGGCGCGTGGCGCACGCTGGGATAAGGCGCGCCAGGAATATTCAAGCGATGACTATTCGGCGTCGAGCGATGGACTGCTTACCGAGCCGATATCGTCCCCGCCATGGAGAGCCACTCGCGCGAGCGCTCAGACGAACAGGATTGGCGCATCGAGGCAGAGCTCGACGTGGCCGAGCCCGGAGGCGTGCTGCAATCTCTGCTCGGGCGCGTGCGCGGCCCGGATCTCGTCAAGGAGCTCGAGGCGATGGTGCCGCGCGACGTCGTGATCACGCACGACGGCCAGCGGCTGTTCGTCTACGCCGCCGACGAGCAGACACTCGCCGCGGCGCGCCGTGGAGTCGAAGAGGTGCTCGCGCGCGACGGGATCAAAGCGAGCATGCGCGTCAGCCACTGGGATGACGAGCTCGAACGCTGGCGCCAGACCGATCCGCCGCCCAGCGCCGAGGACCGGCAGGCCGAGGAGGCCGCCGAACGTGACGGCGAGACGATCGAAACGCGCACTCTGGTCGTCAGCTCGGGCCGGATGATCCGCGCGGAAGTCGAGCAGAGCATGCGCGAATGGGCCGAGCGGCTCGGCTTGGAGTGCAAGATCGTCGAGCATCCCCACCTGCTGACGTCGCAACTCGCCTTCACGGTGACGGGCCCCAAGCGCAAGATCGACGAGTTCGCACGCGGCCTGCGCGCGGAGGAGTGGGCGACGATCCGCACCGAGACGCAGGTCATGCTGAGCCCGCTTTAGCGAGCTGGGGGGAGCGAGCGCGCGGCGCTCAGGGTCGCGTCATCCCGCCGACGAGCATCCCCGAGCCGAGGTGCGCGCCCAGCACCGGGCCGACCTCTGTGCAGAACAGCGGTCCGAAGCCGAACAGCGCGGTCCCCTCCGCGACCAGCCGCTCGGCGTCGGCAGGCGCCTGGGCGTGCTGGACGATCCAGTCGCTCGCGCCGCGCTCGCGCAGCTCGTGCAGGTAGGCGAGCATCCGCTCGAGCGCGCGCCGGTGCGTGCGCACGCGCCCGACGGGCGCAATCTCGGCTGCGAACGTGAGGATCGGCTTGACCTTCAGCGCTGTACCGACCACGGCCTGCGCCGCGCCTATCCTTCCGCCGCGGCGCAAGTACTCGAGCGTGTCCAGACAGAACCAGATGTCGAGGCTCTCTCGGCCGCGACGAACAGCCTCGACGATCGTCTCGAGCGCGACGTCCTGCTCGGCGAGCGCGGCAGCCAGCAGCACCAGGCAGCCGAGCCCGCCGGCGCCGGTCTGGCTGTCGAGCACCTCGACGCTGCCCGGATGCCCTGCCTCCGCGGCGATCCGCGCGGCTTCGCGCGCGCTCTCGCACGTGCCCGACAGGCCGCCGGCGATGTGGATCGAGAGCACGTCGCGGCCTTCGCGCAGCAGCGGCTCATAGCTTGCCAAGAAGTCGCCCACCGAGGGCTGTGAGGTCGTCGGCAGCTGCGGTGAGTCGTGCAGCCGCGCGTAGAAAGCGTCGAGGTCGACGTACTCGTGCTCGGGTCGCAGGTCCCCGTCCCAGCCGACATACAGGCTCACCTGCCGAATCGCCCAGCGCTCGATTAGCGGCTGGGGCAGGTAGGCGGTGCTGTCGGTGACGATCGCCACACGGCGGCTCTCGGCGCTGCTGTCGGTGGCTTCTGAGACGTTCACGGCCGCTTAGCCTATGGGCTCGCGAAAGCGCCGGCGCATAGAGGCTTGATATGGGTAGCCTCTAGCGGATCAGCGGATCCAGCCGGGTGGCGCTGATCGTCTCGCGCAGGGTGTGCAGGGCGTCGTGGTGCGGGCGCCAGCCGAGCTCGCGCCGCGCCTTGCTCGCGCTCATGATCACCGGCTCGCGGAACGCGGCGATCCATTGCGCCTGCGCGGGCAGGAAGCCGAGCCGCGCGACCATATCGGCGACCGCGTCGAGCGCAAGCTCGGGTACCGGAATCGAGTACCAGCCGAGCTCGTCGGCGAGCTGCTTGATCGTCAGCTCGCCCGCCGCCGCGAGGTTGTACGCGCCCGGCGTTCCGCGGCCGAGCACCGCCGCGCGCATCGCGGTGGCGACGTCGTCGTGGTGCACCAATTGGAAGGGCACTCCGGGGTCGGGCAGCACCGGCTTCAGGATCGGCACCCCCTCGAGCAGGCTGAGCACCGGCCCGGGCAGGCGCTCGGAGATCTGCGTGTACGGCAGGCTGTCGATCAGCAGTGGCGCCTGCGGGCCGGCGACGATGCACGGGCGGAACACGTAGCCGGCGGTGCGCCCGGCGGCGAGCGTGTGCGCGAGCAGCGTCTCGACCTCGGCCTTCTGCGCCGAGTAGTAGTGGGCGGCGCTGCCCCGCGCGGGGACGTCCTCGGTGAGCGGCTGGGGATTGTCGCGGTGGAAGCCGTACGCGGCAACCGACGAGGCGTATACGAGCCGCTCGACGCCCGCCGCGACGGTGGCCTCGAACACGTTGCGCGAGCCGACGAGGTTGACCTCGCGGCTCTCCTTGGCGCCGCCCATGATCATGAACGCCAGGTGCACGACCACGTCGGCGTCACGCACGAGCGCGTCGACGGCGTCGCGGTCGAGCACGTCGCCGCGGCGGTAGGAGACCTTCTTCCAGCCTCTGGCCCCGGGGTCGAACGGCCGGCGCGCCATGCCGAGGATCGACGCCACCTCGCGTGAGCGCTCGAGCGCGGCGACGACCGCCTGGCCGATCTCGCCGGTGGGGCCGGTGATCGCCACCGAAAGGCCTTTGTTGGCGGTCCCGCGCACGGCCATCGCACCCGTTGTAGCGCATCGGCCTGCCGTGGCGAGCCGCGCCTGGCCGTACGCTTGACCGGTGATCGCGCTGACGGCGTCCACTTCGATCGGCCAGAGCATCAGCTCTTTCCTGCGTGCGGCTGGGCAGTTCTTCTCGGATCTCGCGGCGGTGCATTGGCTCGCGCTGCTGGCGGGGCTTGCATTCTTCGCCCTCAACCTGACGCTGCGCTCGCGTGCGTTCTTCAACAGCCTGCGCGCCGCCTACCCGGCGGCCCGCTTCCAGTGGCGACGTGTGTGGGGCGCGTATTTCGCGGCGGTCGGCTTCAACAACGTCGTGCCCGCGCGCGGTGGCGACGTGATCAAGCTGTTCCTCACGCGCTCGTCGATTCCCGGCTCGCGCTACCCGACGGTCGCGGCGGCGTTCTTCGTGGAGTCGATCTTCGACGCCGGCGTGGGCGTGCTCGTGCTGATCTTCGCCTTCACCCAGGGCGTCTTTCCCAAGCCCCCGGCCTTCGCCAATCTCAGCTCGTTCGACATCTCCTACCTCGCGGTGCACTTCCGGCTGATGCTGTTCGGGATCACCGCGCTGGGGGTTCTCGCCCTGGCGGCGTTCGCGCTGCTGGCCGAGCGCGCCAAGGCCTTCTGGTCGCGGGTCCGCCAGGGCGTCACGATCCTCCGCGACCGCCCCCGCTACCTGCGGGAAGTGGCCGTGCTGCAGGCGCTCGGATGGATCTGTCGCTTCGTCGCCTTCTGGTTCCTGCTCGACGCCTTTCGCGTCGGCGGCTCGGTCAAGAACGTGCTGCTCGTGTTCGCCGTCAACCAGGTCGCCGGCGCCGTGCCGTTCACGCCCGGTGGCGCTGGCGTGCAGCAGGCGCTGCTCGTCAAGGTCTTCGCCGCGAGCGCCCCCACGGCGGTCGTCGCGGCGTACTCGGTCGGTCAGCAGATCGCGATCGCGGCGTTCACCGCGCTCGTCGGCCTGGGCGCGGTGGTGTTCATCTTCCGCTTCCGCTCCTTCCGCGAGGTGCTCCACGCCGGACGCGCGTCACGGGAGGCAGAGCGCGAAGCGGAGCGAGCCGGGGCTTATTAGAAGTCCGTCCAGGACGGCGCTTACGCGCCGGCTGGACTTTTTATTGAAGCCCCTCGCGCGCCTCGCGCACGAGTGCTACGGCCTCGGGGAAGACGCGCGCGATGACGGTTCGGATCTGCTCGGCCTGCGCCTCGGCGTTACCCTGCACGTTGACGCGCTCGACGGCGGCGACGGTCATGTCGACGGCGAGCTTGATGGCGTTGTCAGCCCACACCAGGCGCTGGTTGCCCTGCATCTGCTCGGCGAACTCGGCCAAGCGGCGCTGCAGCTCCTCGGGATCGCCGAACATATCTCCGAGTCCACCACTTTCCATGCTCGCATCATAGACTGCCCTGCTCGTGCCCAGCGCAAACCAAACCAAGGACCAGATCGCCCGCGAGAGCAACCATCGCGCGCGGCTCGCGGTGCCCGCGTTCGCGGGCGGATTCCTGTACCTGCTGAGCGCGATCATCATCTCGGGGACGCTCGCGGGCGCGCCCTCGGTGGGCCTTTTGCAGGGTCTCGGCCCAGCGCTGTCGGGGGTGGCGAACCCGGCAGTCAGCCCGCGCACGCCGGAGGTCAAGTTCATCAGCGAACACGCGTTTGCGCTGATCGCGGGCAGCGCGCTCGCGGCGATCGCGATCGCCGCGCTGACGCTGGTGCTGCTGACGCTGCTCGACGCGACGCGCTTCCGCCGCCCACAGACCTGGGCGGCGGCATACCCGCTGGTGCTCGTGGGGGGCATCGCGGTGGCGATCGTCAGCATCGGCCACCAGATCGCGAGCTCGATCGAGACGCACAACTTCGTGGTCGGCGCCAACCACTCCAACCAGCAGGTCGAACACGCGCTGACGAACGGCACGGCGAACACGATCGCCGACTACATCGACCTGCTCGCGGGCTTGGCGCTGGCGGCGGGGATGATCGGGACGATGATCAACGCCCTGCGCGTGGGGCTGCTTCCCCGCTGGATGGCATTCCTAGGCATGTTCACGGCGCTGCTGATCTTTCTGCCGATCGGTGGCGCCGAGCTGCAGGTCGTGCCGGCGTTCTGGATCGTGATGATGGGCCTGTTGTACATGGGGCGCTGGCCCAAGGGCGAGCCGCCGGCGTGGGCCGCCGGCGAGGCGCGGCCGTGGCCATCGCAGGCGCAACTGCGGGCCGAAGCGCAGGCCGCAAAAGCAGGGCTCTCGCCGAGCCCGGCGGCGGCCGGCGTGGCGCCGGCACCCGTGCCGGCCGCGGTGCCGGCCTCCTCGCGCAAGCGCCGGCGCAAGCGCGGCGGCAGCGCCTGAGGGCGAGCTCGCGCTCGAGCGAGCCGACGCGACGTCGGCGAGGCGCCGCTCGCATGATTAGCGGTGTTCAATCGCGGGAAAAACGCTATTGAAAGAGGAGAGAGCCTGGAGCGTGCGCAACTGCCGCTTCCCGCTCCCGAGGGATTCACACCCAATAGGCGTCACTCACCGCCGCGGCAGGCGGTGCAAAGGAGGCTCCCATGGAGGCAGCAACGATTGAGCGTGGTCGGCGCGAAGACCACGGCCAGCGCGAGGACCCGACGCGCCCGGCGGTAGCGGGCTGGAAACCGGCGGATCCCGGGCCGCTGGGTCTGGCGGCGTTCGCGATGACGACGTTCGTGCTCTCGATGTTCAACGCAAACCTGGTCAACGAAAAAGGCGTGCCGGTGGTGCTCGGGCTGGCGCTGGCGTACGGCGGCATCGTGCAGCTGATCGCGGGCCTGTGGGAGTTCCGCACGGGCAACACCTTCGGCGCGGTCGCGTTCTGCTCGTTCGGCGCCTTCTGGATCTCGTTCTGGGCGCTGAACGTGTTCTACGCGAAACAGATCGGCGGCAACGCGGGACACGCGATCGGCCTGTACCTGTGGGCGTGGGCGATCTTCACGACGTACATGGCGGTGGCGGCGCTGCGCACGAGCGGTGCGGTGCTGCTCGTGTTCGTGCTGCTGGCGGCGACGTTCATCCTGCTGGCGATCGGCGCCGACGGCTTGCACAAAACGGTCACGCACTGGGGCGGCTACGTCGGCCTGGCGACGGCGGCGGCCGCTTGGTACGCGTCGTTCGCGGCGGTTGTCAACTCGACATTCGGGCGTACGGTGATGCCGGTGGTGCCGCTCGGGCAGCGGTAGTCTTCTGCCATGGCAACGGGATCAGACCAGGCTGCGGGCGAGGAGCTCGACACAGAGCTGGCGGCACTGCTGGGGGTCGAGCGGTTCGAGTCTCGTGGGGAGTTTCGCGAGCATGCGCTGTTGAACGACCCGTCGGTGTACGAGCGGGCGGCGGCCGATCCGCAGGCGTGGTGGGAGGCGCAGGCGGAGAAGCTCGACTGGTTCCAGCGCTGGACGCGCGTGCTGGACGACGACGACCCGCCGTTCTACAAGTGGTTCACGGGCGGCACGCTGAACGTGTCGTACAACTGCCTGGACCGCCACGTGATCGCGGGCAGAGGCGAGCGCGTGGCGTTCCACTGGCGCGGCGAGGACGGGCAGGAGCGCGACATCACCTACGCGGAGCTGCTGGGCGAGGTGGAACGCTTCGCGAGCGCGCTGAAGCAGCTCGGCGTGGGCAAGGGCGACGTGGTGGGGATCTACCTGCCGATGATCCCTGAGGTGGTCGTGGCGATGCTCGCGTGCGCGCGCATCGGCGCCCCGCACAACGTCGTCTTCGGGGGCTTCTCCGCGGAGGCGGTGCGCGAGCGCATGGAGTTCTCCGAGGCAAAGGTGCTGATCACGGTCGACGGCGCGGCGCGCAAGGGCAAGACGACGCCGATCAAGGACCGCGTGGACGAGGTGATGGGCGACCTCGACAGCCTCGAGAAAATCGTGGTCATCCAGAGCAAGGGCACGCCGTGCCAGATGCAGGAAGGCCGCGATGTCTTCTACGAGCAGATCGTCGCCGCCGCCGATCCGGTGTGCCCGGCGGAGCCGCTCGACGCGGAGCACCCGCTGTACATCCTCTACACCTCCGGTTCGACGGCCAAGCCGAAGGGCATCCTGCACACGACTGGCGGCTATCTGACAGGAGTCGCGGCGACCCACCGCTACGTGTTCGACTTGAAGGAGGAGTCGGACGTCTACTGGTGCGCGGCGGACGTCGGCTGGGTGACGGGCCACTCCTACATCGTGTACGGGCCGCTGTGCAACGGCGCGACGTCGGTGATGTGGGAGGGGGCGCCGGACTACCCGCACAAGGGCATCTGGTGGGAGATCGTGGAGCGCTACGGCGTGAGCATCCTGTACTGCGCGCCGACGGCGATCCGCGCGTGCATCAAGTGGGGCGCGCAGTGGCCGAACGACCACGACCTGTCCTCGCTGCGTCTGCTGGGGTCGGTGGGCGAGCCGATCAACCCGAAGGCGTGGCTGTGGTACCACAAGGTCATCGGCCACGAACGCTGCCCGATCGTGGACACGTGGTGGCAGACGGAGACGGGCGCGATCATGATCACGCCGCTGCCGGGGATCACGGCGACGAAGCCGGGCTCGGCGACGCACCCGTTCCCGGGGGTGTTCGCCGAGGTTCTGGGCGAGTCGACGGGCGAGCCGATCGATGAGGGCCAGGGCCTGCTGGTGCTGACGCGCCCGTGGCCGTCGATGCTGCGCACGCTGTACAAGGAGCCCGAGCGCTTCATCGAGACGTACTTCTCGCGTTTCGGGCGAGAGACGTACCTCGTCGGTGACGCCGCGCGGCGCGACGCGGACGGCTACCTGTGGGTGATCGGGCGCATCGACGACGTGGTCAACGTGTCCGGCCACCGCCTGTCGACGGCGGAGGTCGAGTCGGCGATCGTGGCCCATACGGACGTGGCGGAGGCGGCGGTGATCGGCCAGCACGACGAGGACACGGGACAGGCGATCGTGGCGTTCGTGACGCTGCAGGGAGGTCTCGAGGGCGACGAGCGCACGGTCGAAGGCATCCGCGAGACGGTGGCGGAGCGGATCGGCAAGTTCGCGCGCCCGAAGCGCATCATCTGGGCTGACGACCTCCCGAAGACGCGCTCGGGCAAGATCATGCGCCGCCTGCTGCGCGACATCGCCGAGGGACGCGCACTGGGCGACGTGACGACGCTGCGCGACCCCGCGGTGATGGGCGCGCTGGAGGAGCAGGTCCAGCAGCTGCAGGCCGAGGAGGCCTGAGGATCTCGTTTTATGGGGCGGCCTACCGGCCGCCTGTCGGCGTGCGCGGGGCGGCGCGCTGGTAGGGGAATCCCTTAGCTCCGCTTGCGCCATCGCTGCGATGATTGAGTGATGGCCTCTGCCCAGGCACCAGTGGGGCCGGCCCGGGCGCCCCTGTCTCGCCGACCCGACCGCGGCTTGCTCGGCGGCGTATGCGCGGGCCTCGCCGAGCATTTCGGCGCGCCGGTGGTGATCGTGCGGTTGGTGATGGTCGTGATGGTCGCCTTCGGCGGGGTGGGAATCGCGGTGTACGCGCTGGCGTGGACGCTCGTGCCGGTGTCGCCGGACAGCGAGCCACGCAGCGGCCCCTGGGAGGCGCTGCGCCAGGCGCTGCTGATCGGCCTGGGCGCCGTCGCCGTGCTCGCGGGCCTGCACCATCTGTCTTCGCGGGTCAGCTATGGCAGCGCGCTGTGGCCGATGGTTCTGGGCGTCTGCGGCCTGGCGCTCGTGTGGCGCCCGATCGCGGCGGCGCAGCGGCCGTCAGGGCAAGGGCGCGCATCGCTTGGCCGGCAGCTGCGCAGCGCGATCAGAGTTGACGCTCCGCGGCTCGTGCTGGGCGTGCTGCTGGTGGCTTTCGCGGTCGCCGGTCTGCTGCACCTGGTGGGCGCGCAGCGCAACCTGGGTGAGGCGGTCGGCGTGGTGGCGATCGTCGCGACGGTCCTGGGGCTGCTGATGGTCCCGTGGTTCGTGCGGCTGGGAAGCAACCTGTCGTTCGAGCGCGCGGCGCGAATCCGCGAGCAGGAGCGGGCGGAGCTGGCGGCGCACCTGCACGACTCGGTGCTGCAGACGCTGGCGTTGATCCAGAAGCGCGCGGGTGACCCGCGCGAGGTCGCGGGGCTGGCGCGCCAGCAGGAGCGAGAGCTGCGCAGCTGGCTGCTGGAGCGCCCGGACGCTGGCGAGGGGGCGAGCGTGGCGGCTGCGCTCGAGCGCGTGGCGGCGGAGGTCGAGGAGCTGCACAGGGTCCCGATCGAGGTGGTGACGGTCGGCGACGGGCCGCTGAACGGCAGGCTCGAGGCGCTCGTGCAGGCGGCGCGCGAGGCGATGACCAACGCGGCCAAGTTCGCGAGCAGCGAGCGTGTGGATCTGTATGCGGAGGTGGAGCCCGACCGTGTGGAGGTGTTCGTGCGCGATCGTGGCGTGGGCTTCGACCCCGATGCGATACCGCCCGATCGGCGCGGGGTGCGCGACTCGATCATCGGGCGCATGGAGCGTCACAACGGCCGCGCCGCGGTGCACAGCCGCCCGGGTGAGGGCACCGAGATCGAGCTGGTGATGGAGCGGGGGTCGGGGTCGTGACTCCGCTTATGAAGCCGCGCGTGGCGATCGTCGACGACCACCACCTGTTTCGCTCGGGCGTGCGCGCTGAGCTCGGGACGGAGCTCGAGGTGGTGGGTGACGCCGGCACCGTCGAGGAGGCGGTGGCGCTGATCCGCGAGCAGCGCCCGGACGTTGTGCTGCTGGACGTGCACATGCCCGACGGCGGCGGCGTGGAGGTGATCGCGCGCGTGGGCGATGAGTGCCCGTCGTTGCGCTTCCTCGCGCTGTCGGTGTCCGATGCGGCCGAGGACGTGATCGCGGTCATCCGCGCGGGCGCTCGCGGATACGTCACCAAGACGATCTCCGCGGCGGAGCTCGCCGAGGCGGTGCGCCGCGTGGCCGGCGGCGACGCGGTCTTTTCGCCGCGGCTGGCGGGCTTCGTGCTGGACGCGTTTGCGAGGGACGCCGGCGGCCCCGACGCCGAGCGGGCGCCGTCAGAGGATCGCGAGCTCGACCAGCTGACGCCGCGTGAGCGCGAGGTGTTGCGCCACATCGCGCGTGGGTACATGTACAAGGAGGTCGCCCAGAGCCTGGGGATCTCGGTGAAGACGGTCGAGGCGCACGTATCGGCGGTGCTGCGCAAGCTGCAGCTGTCGAGCCGCCACGAGCTCAGCCGCTGGGCGGTGCAGCGGCGCCTGGTGAGCCTCGATTGACCCTAATAAGGGCAATCCCCGATTGCCGAAGCGATCGCTGCCGATAACAATGGGTGAGCAATGGATCAGAGTTCTTCACAGCCGGCGATCGAGACGCACGGCCTGACCAAGCGCTTCGGCGAGCGCACGGCGCTGGACGGCATCGACCTGCAGGTGCCGCGCGGCGTGGCGTTCGGCTTCCTCGGCCCCAACGGCGCGGGCAAGACGACGATCATCCGCACGCTGCTCGGCCTCACACACGCGAGCGCCGGCACGATGCAGCTGCTGGGCTACCCGGTCCCGGCGCAGCGCGCGCAGGCGCTACAGCGTGTAGGCGCGATCGTCGAGGAGCCGCGCTTTCACATGCACCTCACCGGGCGCGAGAACCTGCGCATCGTCGCCGCCGTTCGCGGCCCGGAGACGCAGGCGCGGATCGAGCCCGCGCTGGCGCGCGTCGGCCTGGCCGAGCGCGCGGGCAACAAGGTCAAGAGCTACTCGATGGGCATGCGCCAGCGACTCGGGGTGGCGCGCTGCCTGCTCGCGGACCCGCTGCTGCTGATCCTGGACGAGCCGACCAATGGCCTTGACCCGGGCGGCATCCAGGAGTTCCGCGAAATGATCCGCGCGATGGTCGAGCAGGAGGGACGCACGGTGTTCATCTCCTCGCATCTGCTGGACGAGGTCGAAAAGACGTGCGACGCGGCGGCAATCGTCGACCGCGGCAAGATCGTCACGCAGGGCGCGATCGCGGATCTGGCGGCGGGCGGCGGCGCGCGCCACGAGCTGATCCTGAGCGTCGACGACCTCGATCGGGCGCTCGCCCTGCTCGGCGCGAACGGGCTGGTGGCGGAGGCGCGCCCCGACGACGAAGGCATTCGCGTGGTGCTCGCGGGAGAACCGCAGACGGCAGCCCAGATCAACGCAGAGCTGGTGCGCGCAGGAGTCGCTGTCACGCGCCTGGAGCCCGTCCGCCACAGCCTCGAGCAGCGCTTCCTGCAGATCACCTCGCGGCTCGACGCCGACCTTGTTCCGGAGGAGCTAAAGACATGAACGCCACGATCGCGGCACAGATGACGGGCGCTGACTTCCTGAAGCTGCGCAAGAAGCGCGGCACGGTCATCTGGGCGTCGGTGCTGGCGCTCGCGCCGCTGCTGATCTTCTTTATCGTGCGCGCGGCTCAGCACTCCTCCAACGCGGCGAAGTACGCGCCCGCCGGTGGCACCAGCGGCTACATCGACGGCATCCGCATCCTCGCCCTGTTCTTCGGGCCGCTCGCGGCGATCATGATCGGTACCGACGCCGGAGCCGGCGACGTCTCATCCGGCGTGTTCCGCGACCTCGTGGTCACCGGGCGCTCACGCCTGGCGCTATTCGGCTCAAGGGTGCCGGCGGCCCTGGGAGTGACGTGGCTGGTGCTCCTCGTGGGCTATGCGCTGCTGTTGATCGGCACCTACGCATTTGCCTCGGGCACGCCCACCCCGAGCACGAGCACGGTTATCAACGGTCTGGTGTTCACGCTGTTCGCGAGCGGCGTGATCTGCGTCGTCGCCGTCGGATTCGCCTCGCTGACGGCGTCGCGCCCAGCGGCACTCACGGCGCTGATCGGCTGGCAGCTGGTGGCGAGCCCGATCCTGGCAAACATCAGCTCGCTGGGGAGCCCACGCAAGCTGATCCTCAGTCAAGCGATCGTGCACTTCAGCCCGGTGCACGTCAGCGATCGCGGCGGCACGGTCGAACTGTCGCAGGGCCTCGCGATCGTCGTGGTCCTCGGCTGGCTGGCGCTGTTCCTAGCGCTCGGCGCGTGGCGAACGCGCACGATGGACGCCTGACCAGGAAGTCGCTGGCCAGCGACTCCCTGGCGCCTGTTGCCTACACCTTGCGGTACTCGGGAACCCACGAGCCGTCGTCCTGACGGGCGAAGTCCTGAAACAGGCCGGGCGCCTCGGCCTGCATGATTCGGGCGACTTTGTCGAACACGAGGCGCAGCTCCTCCTCGGCGCCCTCGGCGGTGCGCATCTCGATCACGTGACGCAGCGTGCGCGCGTTGGCCGTCCACAGGATGTCGGTGCTGAGGCCGATCGGCGCGAGCCGGCGCAGTGCTGAGGTGACCTCCTTCTTGACGTGGAAGGGCACGCCGTCCTCGTCGATCCCCAGCTCCTTGGCGGCGCTGACCTGGAACTCCTCGAGCTGCTCGACGATCGAGAGCACCTGCTCGCGGACGGGCTCCAGGGCGGGGGGGACACGAAAGCCGATGTCGGTGAGGCGCACGTAGCGCAGGCTCTCCTGGCTGAACGCCGAGCCGGCACGATGCCTCACAAGCTCATGTGTAAATACCCTGCTCACGTTTCTCAATGCCAAGCTGTAGTTGGCGTGCTCGAGCACGCTGCCGTGCGCTGAGCGCAGGATGTTGGCGAAGTACTCGCGCTGGTCGGTGCGGACCCTTGTGACGTTCGGGTTGAGCCCCGGCTCCCAGCTGCGGTAGCAGGCGCGGCCACCGAACTCGACGATCAGCTCGCCGCCGTTGGGCCCGTCGTCGGCCTCCTGCAAACGGCGCTCCAGCCACGACTCGCCGCCGACGTCCCGCAGGTAGCCGCGCATCCCGTCGACGTCGATCGACGGTCGGGCGAGCAGGAACACTTCCGGGCTGGTTGGGTGCATGGGGGTCGATGATGCTAGGGCCTCTTGCGGACGACGCCGGTCCTCGAACATACCCGCGCCGCGCCGTCGATAAGCTGCCGAGGCGATGGCCGCGCCAGCCCCAGCCGAGCCCACCGACCCCGAGCTTCACGCCACCGCGTGGGACCTCGAGCCGCTGGTCGATGGCGAGGGCCAGGAGGGCGTCGAGCGCCGGCTGAGCGACGCGCTCGCGCGCGCTGAGGCGTTTGCGGAGCGTTACGCGGGCAAGCTCGGCGAGCTCGACAGCGAGGGGCTGCGCGAGGCGATGAGCGAGCTGGCAGAGATCTACGAGCTGGTCGCGCGCGCCGGCTACTACGCGGCGCTGCGCTTCTCCACCGACACAGCCGACCCGGCCAACGGCGCGCTGCTGCAGAAGGTGCAGGAGCAGGAGACGGCGATCCAGACGAAGCTGCTGTTCTTCGAGCTGCAGTGGGCGGCGCTGGCGGACGAGCGCGTGGAGGAGCTGCTCGCGGGTGACGGTCTGGAGTTCTGCGCGCACCACCTGCGCAACGTACGCCGCTACCGCGAGCACCTGCTGAGCGAGCCGGAGGAGAAGATCCTCACCGAGAAGGCGCTCACCGGCGCGAACGCGTGGACGCGGCTGTTCGAGGAGCTGACCTCCGCGATCGAGGTGCGGCTGCCCGCGACCGGTACCGGCACTGGCTCCGCCGACGCCGACGCCGACGCCGGCGAGACGGTTGCGCTCGACGTGGCGTTGAGTCGTCTGTCGCTTCCCGATCCCCACACACGGCGCACGACCGCCGAAGCCGTCACCGCTGCCCTTGCGCCCGGCCTGCGCACGCGCGCGTACCTGTTCAACACGCTGCTCGCGGACAAGGCCACCGACGATCGCCTGCGCCGCTATCCACACTGGCTGGCGGCGCGCAACCTCGCCAACGAAGCCAGCGACGAGTCCGTGCAGGCGTTGATCGAGGCGGTCCGCGCGCGCTACGACATCCCGCGCCGCTGGTACCGGTTGAAGGCGCGGCTGCTGGGCGTCGAGCGGCTCGCCGACTACGACCGCATGGCGGCGGTCACCGAAGATGATGTGAGCTTCCCCTTCGCCAAGGCGCGCGAGATCGTGCTCGACTGCTATTCGTCGTTCTCCCCCGAGCTCGGCACGCTCGTCAAACGCTTCTTCGACGAGCGCCGGATCGACGCGCCCGTGCGCCCTGCCAAGCGCGGCGGCGCCTTCTGCGCGGCGGCGGTGCCGTCGGTGTTCCCGTACGTGCTGCTGAACTACACCGCGCGCCGGCGCGACGTGCTGACGCTCGCGCACGAGCTGGGGCACGGCGTGCACTTCGCGCTCGCCGCCCCGCAGGGGGTCTTTCACCAGAGCACGCCGCTGACGCTCGCCGAGACGGCGTCGGTGTTCGGCGAGACGATCGTGTTCGGGCGGCTGCTGGAACAGGACACGACACCGGCCTCGCGCCTGGCGCTACTGGCGGAGAACCTCGAGGACACGATCGCGACGGTCTTCCGCCAGGTGGCGATGAACCGCTTCGAGGACCTCGTCCACACGAACAGGCGCGAGCAGGGCGAGCTGTCGGTGGAGCGCCTGGGCGAGCTGTGGGCGGAGAGCCAGTCGGAGATGTTCGGCGACTCGATCGAGCTGACCGACGGCTACCGCACGTGGTGGTCCTACATCCCGCACTTCATCGGCAGCCCCGGCTACGTGTACGCCTACGCTTACGGGCAGCTGCTCGCGCTGTCGGTGTACGAGCGCTACCAGCAGACGGGCCCCGAGCTGGTGCCCAACTACCTGCGGATGCTCGCCGCGGGCGGCTCGCTGCCACCGCAGGAGCTTGGGAAGATCGTCGGCGTGGACTTGGCAGATCCCGGCTTCTGGACGGCGGGGCTGGACCTCGTGGAGCGCCAGCTGCAGGAAGCAGAAGCGGCCGCCGAGGCGTCGGGACGGCTTAGTTGAGCTCGACCTTCGCTGGCAAGACGGTGCTCGTGACCGGCGCGTCTCGCGGCATCGGCCTGGCGAGCGCCCGCACGTTTGCGTCGCTCGGCGCGCAGGTGGGCCTCGTCGCGAGCAACGCGGAGCTGCTCGCCGACGTCGCTCGGGAGCTCCAGGGCACGCACCACGTGGTGGCGGCGGACCTCACCGACCCGGCTGAGTGCGCGCGCGCCGTCAGCGAGGTGAGCGCCGCGCTCGGACCGGTCGACGTGCTCATCAGCTGCGCGGGGGTGCTGCGCCGGGACTTCGTCGAGGACGTCACCCCGGAGGACTTCGAGCGCAGCTACCGCCTGCACGTCGGCGCCGGCGTCTGGCTCACCCAGGGCGTGCTGGGAGGCATGCGCGAGCGCGGCTACGGGCGGATCGTGCTGGTCTCCTCCGAGCTAGGCCTGTTCGGCGGCCCCTCCTACACCTCCTACTGCACGAGCAAGTGGGCGATGGTGGGGCTGGGGGAGGTGCTCACGCACGAGCTCGCCGGCAGCGGAGTGCGCGCGACGGTCGTCTGCCCTGGGGACGTGCGCACCGACCAGCTCGAGGAGGAGCACGAGTGGGGACCGACCGGCGGCGTCACACCAGAGAAGGCCATGTCAGCCGACTACGTCGCACGCGCGATCGTGCGCGCCGCCGAGCACGGCAAGCCCGTGGTGGTCATCGACCGCCCGCACATGCGCGCGGCGTTCTGGGTGATGCGCCGCGCGCCGCGCCTGCGCGTGCCGCTCATCGCCGACGCCTACAAGAAGCTCACGCGCGAGCGGCGCGAGCGCACTGTCTGACAAGGGGTCGCGCGACGGCGGCCGCGAGTTCTTCATGATGCCGCTTCGGTCTAATTCGCTGCGTCAATATTGTCGCATGATCACGCGATGGTGCTAATGTGACGATATTGTCGCAGCGACCAGAAAAGGAGATGTGCGACAAATATGTCATATCCACAAAGCAGGCCGCGGATGGCGCGGTGGAATATCCGCACCGGCGCTGACTTCGGTCGAGCGATTGCCGAGATTCGTGGGCGGAGGAATCTGACCCAGGCGATGCTTGCCGAGCAGACGGGGCTGAGTCGGGGCTACCTCGCTCACCTCGAGAGCGGACGAACCGCGACGTCGCTCGAGCATCTCCTGCGTGTACTGCGCCGCTCCGGCGCCACCGTGACCGTCTCCTGGCCGGGAGACAATGGCGAAGCCTGAGCCGCTGGGCGTATGGCTCGACGGGTTGCTCGTTGCCGAGCTCACGGCGCGCCACCCGTGGGAGCTGCGCTGCACCTACACCGAGCCGGCGCTCGAACGCTGGGACGGGCTGTCTCCCGTGCTGTCGTGCTCGCTTCCGTTGCAGAGAAGGAGCACGGACGCGAGCGTGTTCCTGGACGGGCTGCTTCCAGAGGGGCAGCACCGCCAGGCGCTGAGCAGCGAGCTGAAGGTGGCGGTGAACGATCTGTATGAGCTGCTGCGGCGTTTCGGGCGCGACGTGGCGGGAGCTCTCGTCATCGCGCCTGAGGAGCCCGCGCAGCGCACGCCCGAAGTCGTCCCCTACACGCGGCATTCACTCGAGCAGGAGGTGGAGGAGCTCCCCGAGCGTCCGCTGGCCATCCACGATGACAGCGAGCTGTCGATCGCCGGTCTGCAGGACAAGCTGCTGCTCGTGCGGATGCCCGATGGCGGATGGGGAAGGCCTGCTCACGGATACCCCTCGAGCCACATTCTCAAGGTGGACGATCCGCAGAGGCCGGGCCTGGTCGAAGCTGAGGCAGAGTGTCTGAAGCTGGCAGCACGCGTCGGGTTGACGAGCGTCGACGTCGAGATCGAGACGATTGCGCAGAGATCCTGCCTGCTCGTATCGCGCTTCGACCGACTGGTGGATTCCGATGGCGCCGTCGCACGGATCCATCAGGAGGACCTCTGCCAGGCGCTGGCACGCGATCCGAATGCCGCGCGTGGCCGTGGCAAGTACGAGGATGCCGGTGGCCCGTCACTGCGTGAGGCGGCGCAGCTGCTCGACCGCTATGCGTCGAAGCCGCAGGAGCAGCTCGACCGACTGCTCGCCGGGGTCACATTCACGGTGCTCATCGGCAACGCGGACGCCCACGGCAAGAACCTTGCCCTGCTACACCCGACAGCGGAAACGGTCGAGCTTGCGCCGCTCTATGACACCGTCCCCACGGTGCTCTGGCCGAGGCTGCGAACGCGCGCTGCAATGAGCATCGGTGGGCGCTGGGAGCTCGACTCGATCCTCGCCGAGGACCTCGTCCGCGAGGCGGCAGGCTGGCGCCACGATCCGGTACGCGCACTACGAGTCGTGACGGACACGGCGGAACGCCTGCACGCCGCGACGGCAGAGCTTCGATCCGAGTCCGCGGTAAGGCGCCACGTGACCGGACGAGCCGAGCGCCTGCTCAGAACAGACCGAGCACCCAGCCGGAGATGAGCGGTTCTCGCGCAATCCGCGAGACGTTGTCCTGTACATACTCAAGCTGTACAATTGGCCATCATGGGATCTGTCGAGTCAGCGCGTCGTGCACGCATCAACATGAGGGTGAGCGAGCATCAGGAGCGTGTGCTCAGGGCCGCAGCTGACCTGAGCGGCGAGACGCTCACCGGCTTTGTGCTGTCGGTAGCCACTGAGCGCGCCGAGCAGGTGCTCGAGCGGGCGCAGCGCATCGAGCTCGGCGACGAGGCGTTTCGGCGCTTCGTCCTGGCGCTCGACGCACCTGCGGAGGAGATGCCCACGCTCCGCCGCTACGCCCGCACGCAGAGCCCGATTCCGGCGCATTGAGCTCCGGCGCGCTCGGTCCTGTACAGGCGCTCGCCGACGCGCACCGTCTCGACGACTTCAACTGCGGGGTGGTTGTGCTCGACAGTTGGCTGCGTCAATCCGCGCGCGTCGCTGCTGCCAGCGGCACTGCTGCCACGTATGTGCTTTGCCGCGACAAGCGAGTGGTCGGCTACTACGCCCTGGCGATGAGCGCCGTCGGACACGAGCGGGCTCCCTCGCGGCTGCGGCGCGGTATGCCAGACCCGGTGCCCGTGGTTCTGCTCGCCCGTCTTGCGCTGGATCGCTCCGAGCAGGGACGGTCGCTTGGCGGGCACCTGCTCGTCGACGCACTTGCTCGTTGTGTGCGAGGCGGAAGCGAGTTCGGGGCACGAGCCGTTGTCGTTGACGCCCTGTCACGCGAGGCTGGCGACTTCTACCGCCACTTCGGCTTTCACGATCTCGACGACCGTCGCCTCTGGCGCCGGCTGACTGACATCGCACGCGCATTGGCGGAGCAACCCGGATCCCTCAGAACAGCCCGAGTACCCCTCCAGCCTGATGCACGAGGTTGAACAGCGGCTGGGGGATGATGCCGAAGAAGATCGTGGCCGTCGCGGCGAGCACGGCGACGAAGGCGACCTCGGGCTGTAGGCCGCTTGCCGGGGGGCGGGCGACGTCGGCGCCGCTGGCGGCGGGCGCGAGCCCGCCCTGCTCGTCCAGCTCTGGCGAACCCCCCGCGAGCGCCGGCAGCGCCCCTGGGATGGGGGCGGCGGGGCCGACTGCGGTGGTGGACCCGCGTCCGGCTCCCGCCGGCGCCTCGCGCATCCACATCGCGGCGATCACCGGCAGGTAGTAGCCGAGCGAGATCATCGAGCCGATCACGATCGCGACGCCCAGCCACGTGTAGCCGCCCGCCACGGCCGCGTCGATCAAATAGAACTTGCCGATGAAGCCCGCCGTTGCGGGGATGCCCGCGAGCGCCAGCATCGAGATCGTCATCGGCCACGCCAGCCACGGTCGATCACGGCCGAGGCCCGTGATCGACTCGATCGAGTCGCCGAGGCCGGTTTCCCGTTCGCGCGCGATGATCACGGCGAACGACGCCATGTTCATCGGCAGGTACACCGCCAGGTAAAACACCGTCGCGGCCACGCCCAGCCGCGTCGCGACGACGACGCCCGCGAGGATGTAGCCGGCCTGCGCCACCGAGGAGTACGCGAGCATGCGCTTCAGCGAGGACTGCCCGAGCGCGCCGACGTTGCCGGCGATGATCGTGATCGTCGCGAGCACAGCCAGCGCCGGTCCCCAGCTCGACTGCGCGCCGATCAGCGCGATGTCGAAGAAGCGCAGGAACGCCCCGAACGCGGCGACCTTCGTCGTGACTGCCATAAACGCCGTGATCGGCGTCGGCGCGCCCTCGTACACGTCGGGGGTCCACTGGTGAAACGGCGCCACCGAGGCCTTGAAGCACAGGCCCGCGACGCACAGCGCGATCCCCGTCAGCGTCAGTGGGTCGGTCGCCAGCGAGCCGCTCGACAGGGCGCTGGCGATAGCGGAGAAGTCGGTCGAGCCGGTCGCGCCGTAGATCAGCGCGAGGCCGTACAGCAGCGTCGCCGAGCCGACTGAGCCGACGATCAGGTACTTGAGGCCCGACTCGAGCGAGTGCTCGCGGCGTAGTTCGGTCGCGCACATCACGTACAGCGGGATCGACAGGAGCTCGAGGCCGACAAACAGCGCGATCGTGTTCTGGGCGCTCGCGAGCACCGACATCCCGCCGACCGACGTCAGCAGCAGCGCGTGGAACTCTCCATGCGCCGCTTCGCGCGACGCCAGCGAGCGCCACGCGAGCAGAACCGCGCAGGCGCCGCCGCCGATCAGGATCAGGTTCAACGCCAGGGACAAGTTGTCGATGCGCAGTGCTCCGGACACGATCGACTTGTCCGCGTGCCACTGCCAGATCGTCAGCCCGAGCGCCGCGCCCAGTGCGACCAGGCTGAGCGCCGGCACGACCTGCGAGCGCACCCAGCGCGAGCCGATCAGGCCCACGAGCAGCGCGATCACCGCGCCGCCCAGCAGCGCGATCAGCGGCGAGAGACCGGCGAAGTCGACGTGCGGGCCTTTCAGGTAGGCCGTGGCCATCGCCGGCGAGAGGAGGGGCACGAAGCTCATGGCGTGGCCCCTTCAGCCGTGCCGGCGAAATAGTGGAGCTGGGCGTTTGGGATGGCGGCGAAGGCTTCCGCCGGGAACACAGCGGTCTTGACCGAGGCTTCACTGCGATGCAGCGCCAGCTGCGGGTAGAGCGCCAGGAACAGGATCACGAGCACCAGCGGCACGAGCACCGCGCCGTCGCGGATCGAGATCTCACGAGACTTCACGTCGGCGCCGACGCGGTTGTGCATCGCGCGGATGAACAGCCGCAACGCGTACACGCTCGCCATTACCACGCCTGAGAAGGCGATGATCGAGATCGTGAGCTTGGCTTTGAAGACGCCGAGCAGGATCAGGAACTCGCCGACGAAGTTCGACGAGCCCGGCATCGCCAGCGTTGCCAGCGACACGATCAGGAAGATGCTCGCCAGCACCGGCGCGCGGAACGCGACGCCGCCCATCTCGCGAATGTCTTCCGAGCCGCCCGCGCGGCGCCCGAGCAGCGCGGCGATGAACAGCGCCGGCGCCACGACGAGCCCGTGGTTGACCATCTGCAGCAGCGCGCCCTGGGCGCCCTGCGGGTTCAGCGCGAAGATGCCCAGCAGGATGAAGCCGAGTTGCGCCACCGAGGAGTACCCGAGGATCAGTCGCGCGTTCGTCTGGCTGAACGCCTGCATCGAGCCGTAGATGATCGACAGCAGCGCGATCACGAGCATCAGCGTCTGGAAGTGCACGGCCGCCTGCGGGAACAGCGGCAGCACGATCGCCAGGAAGCCATACGCGCCGACCTTCGAGAGCACGCCCGAGAACACCATCAGCACCTCGACCGGCATCGCGCGGTAGCCGTCGGGCATCCAGCCGTGCAGCGGGAACGCCGGCATCTTCACAAGGAACGCCGCGGCGAACAGCAGAAAGATCCACTCCTGCGTGCCGCTGCCGAGCGGCAGCGCCTGAAGCGTTGACAGCACGAACGTGATGTGGTGGCCGCCCTGCTGCGCCGCCAGCACACCCGTGGCGATCGCTGCGGCGAGCATCAGCAGCGAGCCGACGAGCGTGTAGATCACCAGCTTGATCGTCGCTTTCACGCGGTCGGGCTCGCGGCCCCACCCACCGATCAGGAAGTAGAACGGGATCAGCATCAGGTCGAAGAAGGCGACGAACAGCGCGAGGTCCTGCGCGAGGAACGCGCCGAGCACGGCTGACTCGGCGAGCATGAAGTGGAAATAGAAGAGCCGTGGGCGCTCGAGTGGGCGGGCATCTGTCCTCAGGTTCGCCGCGAGCGTCGCCGCGGCGAACAGCAGCGTCGTCAGGCCGATTAGGAACACGTTCAGCCCGGTGACGGCGAGCTTGTAGTGGATGCCCAGTTCGGCGATCCACACGACGTCGGTGACGTGCTGCAGCGCTGGGCCGCCGGCGCTGTAGTCGGCTATGTAGCCGATCGCCAGGCCCAGCGCCACGAGCGAGCCGAGCAGCGCCATTGCCCCCGGCGCGCTCCAGCCCGCGCGAGCAGGGCCGTCGCGCTCCTCGCCATCCGATCCCACGCCTACAGCGCGCCCGGAACTGGTCACGGCGCTCAACAGCACCCCGAGCAGGCCGCAGGCGAGAGGAACCCAGATGAGGATCGAGAGCGCTGGCATCAGGACTGCAGCAGGAAGTAGAAGCCGACGCCCGTGACGCCGAGGATCAGCAGCGCGGCGTAGTAGCGCACGAACCCACTCTGGGCCGCGCGCACCGCCGCCGATCCCGCGCGGACGATGCCGGTGGCGCCGCCGACGAGCGTCTCGTCGACGAACACGCGCTCGAACGTGTCGCGCGCGAATCGTCCCGCCACTGCGGCGGGCCGCACGACGAGCGCGTCGATCAGCTCGTCGAAGTACCACTTGTTCACGAACAGTGTGTACAGCGCCTCGCCGCCCGGCACGCGGCGGAACAGCTCGGCGGCGGGACGCTTCAGGACCCACACGCGGTACGCCAGCGCGATCCCCGCGAGGCCTAGGATCGTGCCGAGCGTCAGCCCGATCACGAGCAGCCCCGTTTTGGGGGTCGGTTCATACAGCTTGGAGGTGGCGAACGTGGGGCGCAGGAATTCGTCGATCACGAAGTCCGTTTTCGGAATCTGCACGAGCCCGGCGCCGACGGCGCCCAGCGCCAACAGCCCCATCGCGATGCGCATCGGCAGCGCGCGCTCGGCGATCGCGTGGGCGGGGCCGGGGAAGCCGACGTCCGTGTCCTCCACCTCGCCGGTAGCCGGATTGGTGGGGTGCTCGGCGTGGGCGAGGTGGCCGGCTTCCAGTTCGCGTGCCTCGGCGACGGGCTCGCCGTGGAACGCGCGGAAGATCATGCGGAAGGTGTAGACCGCGGTGAGGAACGCGCCGGCGTAGCCGACCACGTACAGCGCCCAGTGCCAGCCGCCGCGTTCGCCCACCTGCAACAGGATCTCGTCCTTGGAGAAGAAGCCCGAGAACGGCGGAATCCCCGACAGCGCGAGCCCGCCGACGATGAAGCAGCCGTAGGTGAACGGCATCGCCTTGCGAAAGCCGCCCATCTTCTCCAACGACTGCTCGCCTGCCATCGCGCCGATCAGCGAGCCCGCCGCCATGAACAGCAGCGCCTTGAAGAACGCGTGCGTCATCAGGTGGAACAGCCCCGCGGCGTACGCGCCGACGGACACGCCCATGATCATGTAGCCGATCTGCGACATCGTCGAGTAGGCGATCACGCGCTTGATGTCCGTCTGCGCGAGGCCGATCGTGCCGGCGATGAGCAGCGTCAGAGCGCCCACCGTGGCCCCGACGTCCTGCGCGGCGGGCGCGCGTTCGAACAGCGGGTGCATGCGCGCGATCAGGTACACGCCGGCGGTGACCATCGTGGCGGCGTGGATCAGTGAGCTGACGGGGGTCGGGCCCTCCATCGCGTCCGGCAGCCACGTGTGCAGCGGGATCTGCGCGGACTTGGCAAACGCGCCGACGAGCAGCAGGATGCAACCCGCGACGAGGTCGCCGTTGTCGCTGGCGTGGCCGAAGGCGCCGGCTTCGGTCGCATGGAAGCTCCCTAGGAAGTCGAGCGTGTGCGTGTGCTTGAAGATGAAGTACGTGCCCAGCACGAGGCCGACGTCGCCGACGACGTTGATCACGAACGCCTTGATGCCCGCTTTGGTTGCCGTCGTGCGCCGGTACCAGAACGAGATCAGCAGGTAGGAGGCGGCGCCGACGAACGCCCAGCCGACGATCAGCAGCAGGAAGTTGCCCGCCAGCACCAGCAGCAGCATCGAGAACACGAAGAAGTTCAGGTAGGAGAAGTACCGGACGAAGCCGCGGTCCTTGTCCATGTAGGAGATCGAGTACAGGTGGATCAGCGTCGAGATGCCGCTGACGACGAGGATCATGTACACCGACAGCGGGTCGACGAGGATCGACATGTTCGCGTCGATGCCGACTGTGGAGGCGTAACTCCACAGCGAGGAGACGAGCTCGCGGTGCTGGGGCGAGTGGCCCTGGAGCGAGATCAGCGCACCGAGCGCTGCCAGGAACGCGAGGAAGATCGCGCCCGTGGCGATCCAGCCGGCGGCATGACCGCGCCAGGAGCGATAGCCGAGCGCCGTCACGAGCATCCCCGCGAGCGGGAACGCCAGCACGAGCCAGCCGTAGGTGGTGGTGCTCATCTAGCCCTGCAGCTCTCTCAGCTCGTCCACATCGATCGGCAGCTGGCGGCGGTAGATCGCGACGATCATGCCGAGGCCGATGCAGACCTCGCATGCGGCGACGGTCATCACGACGATCGCGAGGATCTGGCCGTCGCCGTTGCCCCACATGCGCGAGAACGCGATCAGCGCGAGGTTGCCGCCGTTGAGCATCAGCTCGAGGCACAACAGCACGACCAGCGGGTTGCGCCTGGTCATCACGCCGACCGCACCGAGCGCGAACACGATCGCCGAGACGGCGAGGTACCAGGCGATGCTCATGCGCGCGACCTCGAGCTCGTCTCGAGCTCCTGGCCCGAGTGCGTCGAGTTGTGTGCTCTGGTCCCGACGCCCTCGGCCATCGTGCCGGTGCCGCGCGGGCGCAGCAGATCGAGCGGCTCCATCAGGTCGCGCTCGTCCTCCTCGCCGAGCCCGCCGCGGCGGCGCGCGAGCACCACGCCGCCGACGGCGGCGATCAGCAGCAGGAACGACGCGAGCTCGAACGCCAGCAGGAAGCGCGTCAGCAGCAGCTTGCCGATGTAGGCGGGCGTACCGTACGTCTGTGGGCCCGGCGCATAGCCGGCGCCGTAGCCGTCGATCGCCTCCAGGCCGGTTCCGAGCAGCGCGATCAGCAACTCCACGAGCAGCGCGCCGCCGAGGATCGCGCCGCCGAGGCGCAGGCCCGAGCCGACGGGGCCGGGTGCGCCGGCGCCGCGGAGGCGCTCGCCGATGGTCTCGCCCTCGCCGCCGACGTACGCGACGACGAACACGTACAGCACCATCACCGCGCCCGCGTACACCACGACCTGCACCGCCGCGACGAACTCCGCGCGCAGCAGCAGGAACAGCACCGCCAGCGACAGCAGGTGGCTGACCAGCGCGAGCACGCTGAAGAACGGGTTGCGCAGCACGACCACGCCGACCGCGCCCGAGATCACGCCGGCCGCGGCGAGGAAGAACAGCACGGCGCTCATCTCGTCGCTCCCTGGCTCACTCGCCCTCGTTCCTCAGCGGCGTGCGCTCGAGCGGCTCGGCGAGCAGCATCTCCTTGGTGAAGATCAGGTCCATGCGGCTGTAGTCGGAGAGCTCGTAGTCGTGGCCCATGGTGATCGCGTCGAACGGGCACGCGACCTCGCAGTAGCCGCAGAAGATGCAGCGCGAGAGGTTGATCTCGTACACGGCGGCATACCGCTCGCCCGCGGACACGCGGTTCTCGGGCGTGTTCTCGGCGGCGACCACGCGGATGCAGTCGGCCGGGCAGGCGGCGGCGCACAGCGAGCAGCCGACGCACTTCTCGAGTCCGGTGTCCTCGAAGCGGTGCAGCTTGTGGCGCCCGCGGAAGCGCGGGTAGACGGGGACCTTCTCCTCCGGGTACTGGATCGTGTTGGGCCCCTCGAAGATGCGCCCAAACGTCGTCATCAGGCCGCGTGCGGTCTCGCGGAACGCCCGCCAGGCGCCGTGCCCCGCGCCGGGCGCGGGCGGACGCTGGACCTCGATCATGTCATCGCCGGGGCTCCAGCGGGTGAGCGGCAGCGTCGCGGCTGCGCTCGCCGTCGGGGGCGAGGGTGTGGGGCTCTCGGGGGTGGGGAGGCTGTCGCTCATCAGTGGCTCACCACGACGACGATTGCGGTGACGAGGGCGTTGAGGGTGGCGATCGGCAGCAGCACCTTCCAGCCGAAGCTCATCAGCTGGTCGTAGCGCAGGCGCGGGAGCGTGGCGCGCACCCAGATGAACAGGAACGTGATCAGCGACATCTTGAACAGCACGACGAACGGGTCGACCCAGCCGGGGGGGTGGATGCCGAACGGCAGCAGCCAGCCGCCGAGGAACACCGTGGTGACGATGCCCGAGACGACGAGCACGTTGAGGTACTCGGCGAAGTAGTAGGAGGCGAAGCGCCCGCCACCGTACTCGGTGTTGTAGCCGCCCACGAGCTCGGCGTCCGCCTCGGTCAGATCGAACGGCGCGCGGTTGGTCTCGGCGAAGCCCGCCACCAGGAACACGATGAACCCCGCGAACTGCGGGATCACGTACCACATGCCGCCCTGGGCGTGGACGATCCCCGTGAGCGAGAGCGTCTGCGAGGTCATGATCACGCCGAGCAGCGCGAGGCCCTGGGAGACCTCGTAGGAGATCAGCTGCGCGGCGCCGCGCATCGCGCCGAGGAACGAGTACTTCGAGCCCGAGGACCAGCCGCCGAGCATGATCCCGTAGAAGGCGACCGCGCCGAACGCGAACAGGTACAGCGGCCCGATCGACACGTCCACCCCGTACAGACCGACCCGTTCGCCGAAGATGTGCTGGACGTCGCCGAAGGGAATGATCGCGAACGCGGCCACCGCGGTCAGGATCGAGATCAGCGGAGCCACCGCGAACAGGAAGCCGACGGATGTGGTCGGGCGGAACTGCTCCTTGGTGAGCAGCTTGAGGATGTCGGCGAGCGGTTGCAGAGCGCCGTAGGGGCCGACGCGGTTGGGTCCGTAGCGGCCCTGCATGCGGCCCATGATCTTGCGCTCGGCGATCAGTACCACCGGGACGAGCTGCAGCCCGACGGCGAAGATCACGATCGCCTTCAGGACCTGCACCCACCACGCTTCGTAGAAGCCAACCAGCGCGATCATGCCGGCTCCCCACCGACGTATGACAATGGCAACACGCTCTCGCCAGCGCCATTGCGCCGGGGGAACAGGAACTCGAGCGCGGGCGAGTGCTCGACCTCGGGCGCGTCCCACACGGAGTGGTAGCCGTCGAGGTCGGCCGCGTCCTCGGGCGGCTGCACGGCCGCCGCCGACGGGCCCTCGGGCTCATCTGAGGTGGCGGGCGTGGGGTACGCGGCGGCGGCTGCGCGTTCCTGCCAGCGCACGCCGCGACCGCCGATCTCCTCGAGCGTGAGGCCTGCGTAGAACGGCACGGCGTCGAACAGCCGCTGTGAGGCCATCGTGGCGCTGAGCACGTCCAGATCGTGCCCGAGCCGCAGCGCCAGCTCGACGAGCACACGCCACTCGGCGCGCACCTCGCCCGGCCGTGCGATCGCGGGGCGCAGGCGCTGCAGGCGCCCGTCGGGGTGCACGACCGTGCCCTCCTTCTCGGCATACGCCTCGGCCGGGAACACCACATCCGCGTGCTCGCGCAGTGCGTCGGTCAGGAACGACGTGTGCGCGATCACCGTGCTCGCGCCGGCGAGCGCGCGCTCCCACAGCTCGCGGTCGGGCAGCTCGCGCTGCGGGTCGCAGTGCAGCAGGTAGAGCGCGCTGAGCTCGCCCGCGGTCAGGCCCTCGGCGATCGCGCGCGCATCGCGCGCCGGTGAGCCTCCGTCCGTCTCGCCGGCCACGGCGCTCGGCTCGCTCAGCCCGGGGCCGGCGTTGGGGAGCACGCCAGCCTCGCGCAATCCACGTCCGTTGGCGAACGCCGGTACTTCGAGCAGCCCGGCGCCGTCGGCGCCGGCCATGCCGAGCGAGTCGGCGAGCCCGAGCAGCGCGATCGCGCCGGCGGCCGCGTTCGGGCCAGCGGTGAGCCGCTCGCCCCACACGATCACGATCTCGCGGGCGGGCGCATTGCCGTCCGCGCTGTCAGCAGGCCCGCCGTCGCCGTCACTGTCGGACCCGCTCAGCAGCGCCGCCAGCTCGCGTACCGCCTCGGGCTCGGCGCCGGCCTCGCGTGCGAGCTGCTCGACGTTCGGGTCATCACTGAGGGCGCCGTTCAGGGCGGTGGCGAACAGCGCGCCGGCGCCCGGCGCGTAGCGCACCGACAGCGCGGCGTTCGCGTCCAGCAGGCTTGCGTTGGGGGAGGCGACGGCGAGCTTCATGTGCTGACGGCGCACGCCCTTGCGCAGTCGCAGGTCGAGGATCGGCGCGTCGTTGACCGGCTCGGCGTCGAGCACGAGCACAGCGTGGGCGAACTCGAGGTCTGAGACCTTGGCCTGCAGCTGCGGCTCGTTGAGCGCGCGGAGCAGCCCCAGCGGCAGGCTGCCGGCGCGGCGCGAGTCCAGGTGCGGGGAGCCGAGGCGCTCGCGCAGCAGCCGCGCGAGCAGCAGCCCCTCCTCGTTGGTCGTGCCGCCGCCGGCGAGCGCGCCCGTGTGCGCGCCGGCGCGCTTCAGACCGGCAGCCGCCGCGCTCAGCGCGCGCTCCCAGGAGACAGGCCGCAGCTGGCCGCCGTCGCGCACGAGCGGCTCGATCACGCGCTCGTCGACGTGAAATGACTGGTAGGCGAAGCGGCCCTTGTCGCACAGCCAGCCGTCGTCGACCTCGCTGTTGTCGCGCTGGAGCACACGCAGCGCTCGCTCGTCGCGGACGGTGATCGTGACGTTGCACTGCGCCGGGCACAGCGTGCAGACCGAGCCTGCGCCCTCGATGTCCCACGGGCGCGCCCGGAAGCGGTAGGGGCGGGAGGTGAGCGCGCCCACGGGGCACAGCTCGATGATGTTGCCGCTGAACGGCGCCACGTACGGGTGGCCGTCGAACGTCGAGACGTAGGAGTGCGCGCCGCGCTCGAGCAGCACCAGCTGGTAGTCCTCGGCGACCTCCTGGGAGAAGCGCACGCAGCGGTAGCACAGGATGCAGCGCTCGCGGTCGATCGCGATCAGCGGCGAGAGCTCGAGCGGCTTGACGAAGTGCCGCTTGGGCTCGATGTAGCGGGAGATGGCGCCGCCCCAACCGAAGGTGATGTCCTGCAGCGGGCACTCGCCGCCCTTGTCGCACACGGGGCAGTCGAGCGGGTGGTTGATCAGCAGGAACTCGACCACCGACTGCTGCGCGGTCTGCACGCGCTGTGACTGCGTGTACACGACCATGCCGTCCTTGACCGGCGTCGAGCAGCCCGTCTGCAGCTTCGGAATGCCCTCGATCTCGACCAGGCACATGCGGCACGCGCCGACCGGCTGGCCGAGCTTGGGCTCGTAGCAGAACACCGGGATCTCGACGTCGCCGAGCTTGGCGGCATCGACCAGCATCGCGTTCTCGGGGGCCTGCACCTCGCGGCCGTCGATCGTGAAGGTGATGGTTCGCGGCTCTGGTCTAGGCATGGCTGAGGCGGCGCTCCTCCATATGCGCTTCGAACTCGTCTTTGAACTTGGCGATCATCGAGCCGATCGGCATCGCCATCGCGTCGCCGAGCACGCACAGGCAGTTGCCGATGATGTGCTCCTGCACGGAGGCCATGACCTCGAGGTCCATCGGCGTCGCTTCGCCCGCGTCGATGCGCTCGAGCATCTTTACCGTCCAGTTGGTGCCCTCGCGGCAGGGCGTGCACTTGCCGCAGGACTCGTGGCGGTAGAACTTGGCGACCTTCATCGCCACGTCGAGGATCGGCGTGGAGTCGTCGACGACGATGATCGCGCCCGAGCCGAGCATCGTGCCCGCCTGGGCGAGCGAGTTGAAGTCATAGGGGACGTCGAGGTCCTCGGCCTTGAGCACCGGCGAGGAGGAGCCGCCGGGGAACCAGCACTTGACCTCGCGCCCTTCCGGCGGCCCGCCCGCGAGGCCATAGATGATCTCGCGCGAGGGGATGCCGAGCTCGATCTCATAGTTGCCCGGACGCTGGACGTGACCGGAGACCGACACGAGCTTGGTCCCGGTCGAGGTCTCAACGCCGAGCTTCGCGTACTCATCGCCGCCCATCGCGAGGATCGCCGGCACCGTTGCGAGCGTCTCCACGTTGTTGATCAGCGTCGGTCCCTGATAGAGGCCCTGCAGCGCGGGGAACGGCGGCTTCAGGCGCGGGTTGCCGCGCTTGCCTTCGAGCGAGTCCAACAGGCCGGTCTCCTCGCCGCAGATGTACGCACCGGCGCCGCGGTGCACGACCAGCGACAGCGAATGCCCCGAGTCGAGGATGTTCTCGCCGACGTAGCCGGCGGCGCGCGCTTCGTGCAGCGCCGCGTCGAGCATGTCGGCCTGCAGCTCGTACTCGCCGCGGATGTAGATGAACGAGCGGTTCGTGCCGGCCGCGTAGGAGGCGATGATCAGCCCCTCGATCAGCGTGTGCGGCGTCTTCTGCATCAGTTCGCGGTCCTTGAACGTCCCCGGCTCGGACTCGTCGGCGTTGCACACCAGGTACTTGTCCATCGAGCCCTTCGGCAGGAACGAGACCTTCGTGCCCATCGCGAAGCCCGCGCCGCCGCGCCCGCGAATGCCCGACGCTTTGAGCTGCTCGAGCACCTCTTCGGGCGTCATCGCCAGCGCCTTGCGCAGCGACTGGTATCCGCCGCGGCGTTCGTAGACCTCGAGCGTGTTCAGTCCCGGCTCGTCGATGTCGGCGAACAGGAGAATTGGAGCCCGCCCACCCTCGCTTGCGGCCGCCATCATCATGCGCCTCCCGGTCGTGCGGCCTGCTCAGCGGGATGCTCGGGGAACTCGCGCGTGTTCGCGTGGGGATCGGCGACGAGCCGGCGCGCGAGCTGCTTGTCGGGCAGCACCGGCCGTCCGGCGTGCACGTCGGCGAGCAGCTGCGGCACGTCGGCGACGCTCAGCGGGCCGACGTACACGCCGTCGACGGACGCCATCGGCGCGATGTCGCACGCGCCCAGGCACTCGAACGAGCGCACGTTTATCTCATCCCCGCCGTCCCCCGCCGCGGCCGCGGCGGCGAGGGCGGCGTACAGCTCGTCGGCGCCGCACAGCGAGCAGGAGATGTTCGTGCACACGTACACGCTGTGGCGCCCGACGGGGGAGGTCTCGAGCATGTCGTAGAAGCTCGCCACCGACTCCAGGTAGGCGGGCGTCACGCGCATCACGCACGCCACCTGCTCGATCGCCTCGGGCGAGCACCAGCCGTGTACGCGCTGGGCCGCGGCGAGCGCGGGCAGCGCAGCCGAGCGGCGGTCGGGGTAGTTGGCCATGTGCGCCTCGATCTCCGCGCGCAGCTCCGACGGCACGGGCGTGAGCGCCGGATCAGGGATGCCGGCGGGGTCCTTCTCGAGATCGACCGCCTCATCCCAGCCGGGAACGCGCGAGCCGTGCGCAAAGCGGCGCACCGGCCGCGGCCGCGTGCCCTCCTCGGCGGCCTCCAGCTCCAGGTTCTGCGCCCCGCGCAGGATCTCCTCAGGCGTGCTCATCTCATCTGTCGATTCCGCCGAGGATCGGATCGAGCATCGCGAGCGTGGCGATCATGTCTGCGATGTAGGCGCCCTTGACCATCGGCGCGGTGGCCTGCAGGTTGACGAACGACGGGTCGCGCATGTGCACGCGCGCCGGCTTGGAAGAGCCGTCGGAGCGAACGAAGCAGCCGAGCTCGCCGCGCGGGGACTCGATCGGGAAGTACACCTCGCCCGGTGGCACGCGCATGCCCTCGGTGACGAGCTTGAAGTGGTGGATCAGCGCCTCCATCGAGGTCGCGAGCTCGTGGCGCGGGGGCAGCGCGACCTTGCGGTCCTCGGTGATGTGCGGGCCGTCGGGCAGTCCTTCGAGCGCCTGCGTGGCGATCTTGACCGACTCGTACATCTCCGCGACGCGGACCGCGAAGCGGTCGTAGTTGTCGCCGGCGGTGCCGACCGGGATCTTGAAGTCGAAGTCGTCGTAGGAGCAGTACGGGTCGGCCTTGCGCAGGTCCCACGGGTTGCCGCCGGCGCGCAGCAGCGGTCCGGTTACGCCCAGCGACAGCAGCGTCTCGGCGTCGAGCGGACACGTGCCGCGCAGGCGCTGCAGCACGATCTCGTTGCCGTTGAGCATGTCGCGGTACTGGTCCACACGCGAGGGCATCTCCGCGAGAAAGCCACGCAGCTTCTCGGCGAACCCCCGCGGGATGTCTTCGATCACGCCGCCCACCTGGAAGTAGCGCGTGTGCATCCGCTGGCCGGAGGACATCTCGAACAGGTCGAGAATCTTCTCGCGCTCGCGGAAGCAGTACCAGAACATCGAGATCGCGCCCAGGTCCAGCGCGCTCGTGCCGAGCCACACCAGGTGCGACATGATCCGGTTGAGCTCCATGTGGATCACGCGCAGGTACTGCGCGCGCCTGGGCACCTCGACCTCGAGCAGCGTCTCGACCGCGCCGCAGAACGCCATCGCGTTGAAGTAGTAGGACAGGTAGTCCATCCGCTCGATCACCGGGATGACCTTCCAGTACGCCTTGTCCTCGGCGGTCTTTTCGATGCCCGTGTGGACGTAGCCGATGATCGGTTTGACGTCGCGCACGACCTCGCCCTGGAGCGTCACCAGCAGGCGCAGCACGCCGTGCGTCGCCGGGTGGTGCGGGCCGAAGTTGAGCGTCAACAGCTCCTGCGTGGCCTCTCCCGCTCCCGGCCCGCCGCGTTCGCCGAGCTGCTCCTCGATCGGGGCGAGCGTGATGCTCTGCTCGCGCTTGCGGTAATCCGACACCGCCGCCGGCCCGCTCGTCGGCGTCTGCTCGGACGGGCTCATTGGCGGGACCCCAGCGCGTCGGCCTCGTTGAAGGTGAAGATCACCGGTTCGCCGCCCACGGGGAAGTCGCGCCGCTGCGGGTGGCCCTCGTAGTCCTCGGGCATCAGGATCCGCCGCAGGTCCGGATGGCCGCGGAAGACGACGCCGAACATGTCGTACACCTCGCGCTCCTGATGGTTGGCGGTGGGCCAGTCCTCGGTCACCGACTCGACATCCGGCGCGTCGCTTGCGACACGCAGCTTGACCGTGATGCGATCGACGCGGCTCATGTCCAGCAGCTCGTAGTGCACCCCCAGGCGCGGCTCGTGCGGGTAGTAGTCGACGCCATGGACGCTCGCGAGGAACGCGTAGCCCTGCGCGCGCAGATGCGCGAGCACCAGGCGGATCGACGTCGCCTGCACGCTCAACGTGGCACGACCGCGGAAGAACAGCGTGTCGGTGACGACGTCCGCGCCCTCGGCCTCGCGCAGCTCCTGGGCGATCAGCTCGAGGCCGGTGGCGTCAGGCACCGGCGGTGTCCTGCATGCGATCCCCACGCGCCACGTCGGCCGCCGCCGGCGACTCCGTGGTCGCGCGCAGCTCCGGGAGGACCTCCTCGGTGCCTTGCGCCTGGTAGCGCTCACGCCAGCCCATGTCAGGGTCGTCCTGCACCATCTTGCGAAGCTTGAGCACGCCGTGCATCAGCGCCTCGGGCCGGGGCGGGCAGCCGGGGACGTGCACGTCGATCGGCATGAACTTGTCGGCGGGGACGAGCGCGTAGTTGTTGAAAACGCCCATCGAGCTGCAGCACGCGCCCATCGATATCGCCCACTTGGGCTCGAGCATCTGGTCGTAGATGCGGCGCACGATCGGCGCCATCTTGATCGACACGCGCCCGGACAGGATCAACAGGTCGGCCTGCCGGGGCGAGGCGCGGAAGGCCTCGTAGCCGAAGCGCGCGACGTCCACGCGCGCGGCGACGATCGACATCATCTCGATCGCGCAGCACGCCAGACCGAACGTGGCGGGGAAGAACGAGTTCGAGCGCGCCCACGCGACGGCCTTGTCGAGCGTCGTGGTCATGATGCTTTCTTCGACGTGGCGTTCGAGCTCGGCGCCCTCGAGATGCGCGGGCTGCGAGGGCCCCACGAGCTCGCCGCCGCGCAGCAGCTGGCGCGCGTTCAGGCGCCGCACGTGCAGTCCCTCGGGATCGACGTGGGTGCCAAGCGTGGCGCCCGCCGCCACGATCGGGTCGCGTTTCACTTCCACTCGAGCGCCCCCCGTCTCCACACGTAGACGAAGGCCGCGAACAGCAGCACGATGAACACGATGATCTCGAACAGCGCGAAGCTGCCGTACGCGCGCAGCTCGATCGCGATCGGGTAGAGGAACACGACCTCGATGTCAAACAGGATGAACAGCATCGCGATCAGGTAGAAGCTGATTCCGAAGCGCAGTCCCCGCTTGACCTCGGAGGGCAGTCCGCACTCGTACGGGTCCTGCTTGTGCGGGACGGCGCGGCGCGGCCCGATGACCGAGTTGAGCATCGCGAATGCGCCGCCCACGGCGCCACCGAGAACGAGGAATACGATCGCCGGGAGATAAGTGCGCAGCACCGCGCGCTGTTATATCACTGCTTGTGGCAGGGTGTTACATAGTGGCAATCGGCTCGAAATCGACACCGCTGTGACCCAGGCTGTAGTGGCGGGCGCGCTGGTCGTGGCGGCGCTGAACGCGATCTCGGGCCTGCTCGGGGGCCTGCTGTTCTACCGCGGCGTCGCGCTCACCGACGGCGCCGCGGCGAGCGGCCCGGTGCGCGCCTTCTGGGTGATGCTCCGCGTCGGCCAGGGCAGCGCGCTGACGCTTGCGATCGCGGTCGGATCGCTGGCGGCGGCCGGCAAGGATTCCACCGAACAGCTCTTCTACCTGTACGCGCTGCTGCCACTGGCGATCGCGTTCGTGGCGGAGCAGCTGCGGGTCGCATCGGCCCAGACGATCCTCGATCAGCGCGGCCTGGAGAGCGCGGCGGCGGTGGGCACGCTGCCCGAGAACGAGCAGCAATCGCTGGTGGCGGCGATCGTGCGGCGCGAGATCGGCGTGATGGCGCTGTCGGCGATCGTGGTGGTGTTCCTCGCGCTACGCGCCGCGAGCACGGCCCACGGGTTCTGAGATCGAGGATTCGGCCGGCGCTCCATGCCGGCCTCAGGCCTATATATTCCCGGCGCATGCGAGCAGCACTCGACCGGCGCACAAGAGCAGCACTCACGGCGATCGCCCTGATCGCGTGCGCGGCGCTCGTCGCCGGGTGCGGGTCGCAGGGGATCCAGCTGGCGAAGAGCAATCCGTACTATCACGGCGCCGCGCTATTCCGCGACCACTGCTCCGGCTGCCACACGCTGGCGGTCGTCGGCGCGGAGGGCTCGGCCACGGTCATCTCCAACCGCGTGAAGACCAACGGGCCGAGCTTCGACGTCCGCAAGGAGGACGTCGAACAGGCGCTCTACGCGATCCGCAACGGCGGCTTCTCGGGCGCGATCATGCCCGAGAACATCGTCGTTGGCTCGAACGCACAGGCGGTCGCTGAATTCCTCGCAAAGTACTCTGGGCTGAAAGCCGAAAAAGTGCCCACCACGAACATCACGCTCTCGTCCAAATAGTCCCCGCCCGCCCAGTCCCCACCCGCCGCCCCCAACCGCCCTCACCAGCCCGTGCTGGATCTCAAGCGCATACGCGATGACCCCGACGGCGTACGCGCGGCGCTCGCGCGGCGTGATCCGGCGCTGGTCGAGATCGTCGATCGGCTCGTCGAGAAGGACCGGGAGTGGCGCGCCGCGACGACGACAGCTGAGAGCCTCCGGGCCACGCAGCGGGAGCATTCAGAGAACGTTGCCGCCGGCAAGAGGGCCGGTGCGGACGTCGAGCCGGAGCTCGCGAAGCTCAAGGAGATGAGCGCCCAGGTCAAGGAGCTCAGCGACCAGGCCACCCGCGCCAAACAGGAGCTCGACTCGCTGCTCGCGCGACTCCCCAACATCCCCGACGACGACGCTGCGCCGGGGCCCGAGGACGAGCTGGTGCGCGAGGTCGGCGTCGTGCCCGAGCGCGACTTCCCGCCGCGCGATCACCTCGAGCTGGCGGGCGCGATGATCGACATGGATCGCGCGGCAAACCTCTCGGGAGCGCGCTTCGCGTACTTGAAAGGCGACCTCGTGATGCTCGAGCTGGCGCTCGTGCGCTGGGTACTCGAGAAGCTCCGCGCGGCGGGGTTCGAGCCGGTGGTGCCGCCGGTGCTGGTGCGCGAGCGCGCGCTGTACGGGACGGGCTTCCTGCCGGACACCGAGCAGCAGATCTACAGCCTGCCCGAGGACGAGCTGTATCTCGTGGGCACCTCGGAGGTCGCGCTGGCCTCGCTGCACGACGGGGAGATCCTCGACAGCGAGCGCCTGCCGCTGCGCTACGCGGGCTTCTCGCCGTGCTTCCGGCGCGAGGCGGGAGCCGCGGGCAAGGACACGCGCGGCATCTTCAGGGTGCACCAGTTCGACAAGGTCGAGATGTTCAGCTTCGTCACGCCCGAGGAGTCCGCGCGCGAGCACGAGCGCATCCTCGCGATGGAGGAGCAGATCCTCGCCGAGCTGGGGCTGCCCTACCGGGTGCTCAACATCGCGGTCAACGACCTCGGCAACTCGGCGGCGAAGAAGTTCGACTGCGAGGCATGGATTCCCAGCCAGGGCCGCTACCGCGAGCTGACGTCGTGCTCGAACACCACCGACTACCAGGCCCGGCGTCTGAACATCCGTGTCCGCATGAATGGGAGCCCGTCCCGCACGCAGGTGCTGCACACGCTCAACGGCACCGCGGTGGCGGTCGGGCGCACGATCGTCGCGCTGCTCGAGAACGGCCAACGCGCTGACGGGAGCGTGGTGCTGCCGCAGTGTCTGCAGCCCTACGGTGCGCCGGCGGTCCTGTCCGCGGCCGCGCAGTGACCTGAGCGCCGCGCGGACGCACCGCTCCACGACTCCACCGTTCCACGACTCCACCGTTCCACGGCTCCACCGTTCGGCGGGCTGGCGCAGCCGGGCCGAGGGCTAGACAATTAGGAGATAGGCTCCCAGTTAATCGTCAAGCGGGGAGCTGCATCGGTGGAAGAAGCACAGCGAACGAGGATCCTGGAGGCGCTCGCCGAAGCGATGGCAGAGCGCGGCGTCGCCGGCGCGGGCGTAACGGTCGCCGACGTGATCGCGCGCACGGGCGTTTCGAGCGGCGCTTTTCACGAGGCGTTTCCCGACCGCGAAGCATGCCTGCTGGCGGCGATCGAGCTCGGTGTCGCGCGCGCGAGCAGGGGCGTGCTCGCCGCCTACGACGCGGAGGCGCGCTGGCTGGACGCCGTCAAGGCCGCGCTCGTGGCGTTCCTCAGCTTCCTCGAGGACGAGCCGGCGCTGGGACGTCTGCTGGTGGTGTACTCGATGAGCGGCGGCGAGCGGGTACTGCGTCGTCGTGTGGAGATCCTCGCCGCGCTCGCGGCGGTCATCGACCGCGGTCGCCTCGAGGGTGTGGCAGGTAGGCAGCAGCTACCCGCGGTGATCGCCGAGGGAGTGGTCGGCGCGGTGCTGACGGTGCTTCAGAACAGGCTGCTCGCGGACGAGCGCGCGGGTGTCAAAGACCTGTTCGGGTCGCTCGTCAGCATCATCGTGCTGCCGTATCTCGGAGCGGGCGTCGCGCGGCGGGAGCTGACTCGCCCTGCGCCGCGCATCCGCAGCGGCGCCACGATCGAGCCACCGGGCGCTGGTGGGTCTGGCGAGTACGGCGGCGCCTTGAGGCTCACGTATCGCACGACGCGCGTGCTGAGCGCGATCGAGGTCTACCCAGGCGCGAGCAACCGCGAGGTCGCCGACCGCGCCGGCATCGTCGACCAGGGCCAGGTCTCGAAGCTCCTCAACCGTCTGCAGGCACGAGGGCTGATCGCGAAGATCGCAGAGGGCCGCACGCGCGGAGCACCGAACTCGTGGCGCCTGACCGAGCGCGGGGAGTTGGTCCTGCGCGACGCCTCTCTTGAAGTAGGTGCCTAGCCGAGCTTGAACACGAGCGAGAGCCCGGCGCCGTGCGACGGCGTCAGCGTGAGGCGGTAGGCGCCGGCGCCGAACGTGCCGCTTCCGCTCAGGTTGCGCACGTTGCGCCCGGCGACAGCCGCGATCGTGGTGGGACGTCGAACCAACGCCCAGCTCGAGCGTCCGCGCACGCGAACGCGCTTGGCGAGCGAGACGCTGACCCGAGTCGCCGCGTTGATCGTGAACGTGAAGCCGAGTTGGGACAGCTTCGGGCGGCTGCGGTTGAGTGCGAGCAGCGCCTTCAGCGTGAGGGCCAGTTTCGAGATTCGCACGGCTGTGGGCGTCGCGGTCGGCGCGGGCGTGGGTGCGGTCTGCGTGGCGGGCGGGGCGGTGGTGGCAGGAGGGCTGGGCGAGGAGCCACTCGTGCCGGAGTTGGCGGTGAGGGGTTGCGGTTCTTCCGCTGGCGGCGGTTTGAAGGCTTCGATCCCGTGCGGGGTTCCCACTCCGGTCGGTCCGTCGTAGCCGGCATGGGCGAGGCAGATCAGCTGCAGCGGGCAACTGGCTTCGGCCTCCTGTTCGGGCGTGCAGCCGGTCAAGGCTTCTTCTTCGTTGAACGGCTGTGAGCATTTCCCGTTCGAGCCGGTACTGATGTCGTGTAGCGAGGTCGGCCGCAGCTTCTCGTTCTGGTAGAGCGTCTGGGCTGGATATTCCACCCCGCCGGCTCCGCCGGCGAGCGCGTACACGGAGGCGATCAGCGGGGACGCAAGGCTGGTGCCGCCGATCGTGCACCAGTTCGGGATGCTCTTGATTTTTCCGGATTCTTCGTATTCGAACGTGCACGTGGGGTTTGAGTATCGAACGGCGAGCCCCGTGTACGGGTCGGCATCCGCGGATACGTCGGCGACTGCGCGATGCGTGCCGCACCCGACCGATTCCCAGTCGGCGAGGTTCTGCTGCCACGGCTGAGCGGTGAACACGACGCTGCAGCCACCTCCGCCGGCTCCATGCCCGTCTGGCACGCCGGCACTTTCGCCGCCGTCGTTCCACACGGTCTCGCTTTTCCACGCATGGGAGGCGCCGTTCAGTTCCAGACGGGTGCCGCCGACCGAGACGACGTCGGGAGAGGACGCCGGATATGAGGCAAAGCCGCGTTCACTGCTTTCTTCGGCAGCCCAGCTCAGGTATCCGTCGTCGCCGGCGGAGGCGGTGATCACGATCCCTGGATGGTTGAACGCCTGCGTGCTCGGCACGCAGACCCCGACTTCGAGGCACTCGGGAGTGCCCCACGAGTTCGAGATCTCGGTGGCGCCCAGTTTCGCGGCGGCGCGCTCGGCCGCTTCGAGATCGCTTTCGTTCGTCGATTTGGCCTCGACGAGCGCGATGTGGCAGTTCTGGCAGATCGCGTGGGCGGTCTCGATGTCGAGCGAGATCTCCAGACCCCAGCCTTCGGCTTGTTCGGCTTCATTTTTCAGGCTCGCGCTTTTGCTGTTCCGCGCGTTTTCCAGTTCCGCGGTTGTTTTCGGGAACGGCAGGTTCGCTGCTTCGCTGTTTCCGCTCTCGTTGTACTGCGTGAAGCAGCCACTCCCACATTCCGGCAGGCCAAATTCTTTGCTGTATGCCTTGAGATCCGCGGCGGCGGTCGGGTCGTTGTAAGCGTCGACCAGCGCGATCGTCTGCGATTGCGGCGCTTCGGTGGGCAGTTCGTACGCGGTGTGCAGCTCCTCCGGCGTGTAGCCGACTTCGCCGCGTGCCGGCGAGGGGGTTGGCAGCGGGGAGACGCGAGTCGCGCTTGGGCTCGCGCGCTCGAAGGCCGCCGAGCTGTTCGATGCGCTGCGACGCACGAGCCGCAGCGCAAGGCAGCTCGCGTGACCGAACGACGGTGGGCCACAGGCCGGCTGCACCGCGTATTCGGCCGGCTGCGCCTGTACCAGAGAGCGTGCGGACGCCGGCCCGGCCCACGCCAAGCACAGCCCCAGCGTGACGGCGAGGCAGATCAGCGCTGTCTTGTGGCGCTCGAGCGTGGTCATTCGTCTTTGCGCTGCTTCGTGTTTCGTATCGACTTATCGCGGCTGCAGCTTGAGACGCAGGCCTTCTGGTGGCGCCCCTCACAGTCGGGTCACGAGATCGTCACAGCGTGATCACGGGAGCGTCACCCGCCTCAGGCGCACGCCCTCCATGATGATTGCCGGGACGGTGGGATACGGCAAGGAGCGACGCTCGACACAGAGCGAGCGGGGCTCCGCGAGCGCACCGAACCGCGCAGGGCGCACCGAACGGGGCGGGAGGCGAGACCCGCCCCGTTCGTCATTGGCCGACGCCCGGTTTCGCCACTAGGCTGATGGCGATGTCCCCTCCGTTCGGCTTCCTGCTGGCGTCGGAGCCGCCCTCCCGCCGGGTCGGCGCGGTCGTGGCGCTGGTTACCGTCGCGCTGTGCACGCTGATCGTGTACCCGCTTGCGCACGTCGCGCCGGTCGTGTCGCTGAGCGTCGTGTACCTGCCGGCTGTGCTGGTCGTGTCGGTCGCTTGGGGCGCTTGGCTGGGCGTTGCAACGGCGGTCATCAGCGCCGCTGCGTTCAACTTCTTTCACCTCCCTCCGGTCGGCCGCTTCACGCTGCAGGACTCCGACAACTGGGTTGCCCTGGCCGCCTTCCTGGTGGTCGCGATCCTGGCGAGCTCGGTCGCCGAGGTCACGCGCGCGCGCACCCGTGACGCCGAAGAGCGCCGGCAGGAGGCCGATCTTGCAGCGGAGATGGCGCGGCTGTTGCTGCGCGGGAACAATCTCGCGGAGGCGCTGCCGACCGCCGCGGCGCGCCTGGCACAGACGCTCGAGTTGAGCTCGGCGGCGATCGAGATGGATGCCGTCGAAGGCGACGAGCGCCGCATCGCGTTTCCGCTGCGCGAAGGCCAGCGCCGACTGGGGACGCTGCTGGTCGGGGCGGGAACCTCGGAGGCGAGCCTGCGCAGGCTGCAGGAGCGCGTCGTGCCCTCGCTCGAGGCGCTGATGAGCGCCGCGCTCGAGCGCGAGACGCTGCTCGGCGGGGTGGTGGAGACGGCGGCGCTGAGACGGGCGGACACCGTCAAGACAGCCCTGCTGCGCGCGGTCTCGCACGATCTGCGCTCGCCGCTGACAGCGATCTCGGCGGCCGGCGAGGCGGTCGGCTCACCATCGCTCTCGCCCGAGGAGCGGGCGGAGATGGCCGCGGTGATCCAGGAGGAGGCCAAGCGCCTCGCGCGGCTGGTCGACAACCTGCTCGACCTCTCGCGGCTACAGGCCGGGGCTGCCGAGCCGCGGCGGGAGTGGACCTCGATCGAGGAGCTGATCGGCGCAGCCGCATCGGAGGTGGGGGGTGGACCGGCCGCTTTCAGCCTCTCGATCGACCGCGACCTCCCGCCCGTGAGCGTCGATCCGGTGCAAATGGAGCGCGCGTTCGTAAACGTGCTCGAGAACGCGCGCCGTCACTCGGGCGGACACCCAGTGTCGGTGCGCGCTCGCGCGGTGCGCCGGCTCGCGAGCACACGCGCGGCGGCCCCGCGGGAGGACAGCGGCCCCGAAGGAAGCCCACAGGCTCACAGTGCGCCCGGCGACCGTGTGATCGTGCGCGTCGTCGACCGCGGCCCGGGCATCCCGCCGGCTCAGCTCGAGCGCGTGTTCGAGCCGTTCTACCGCGCCGGCACCCCCACGAGCGGCCACCGGGGCTCGGGGCTCGGGCTGGCGATCGCCCGCGGCTTCACCGAGGCGAACGCCGGCTCGCTGCACGTCGAGTCGCTGCCCGGCCAGGGCGCGACGTTCGTGTTCGAGCTGCCGTTGGAGCAAGCCGGCGGCGAGCCGGACTTCGATCGGCCGCAGGGTGTGGGCGCGCCGGACGAGGACCGGGCCCCGGTCTCCTCGGTCGGCGGTTCGGAGCGTCGCACATGAGTGCCCACACGCCTGAGGAGTCGGCGCGCGCTCCACGGGTGCTGGTGGTCGACGACGAGCCGCAGATCGTGCGCGCGCTGAAGGTCGTGCTGCGCGAGGCGGGGTTCGAGGCCGTGCCGGCGGAAACCGGCGCGGAGGCGCTCGACCTCGCGGCGGTGCGCCCGCCGGACGCGGCGATCATCGACCTCGTGCTACCCGACCTCGACGGCATCGCCGTGACGCGCACGCTGCGCGAGTGGAGCGAGATGCCGATCCTCGTGCTCTCCGCAGTGGGCGAGGAGGAGCAGAAGGTCAGGGCGCTGGAGGCGGGGGCCGACGACTACATCACCAAGCCGTTCGGCGCGCGTGAGCTCGTCGCGCGCTTGCACGCGGCGCTGCGCCGTGCGGCGCGCGGCGAGGAGCAGCCGCGCATCGTGGTCGACGGGCTGGAGATAGACCTGGCCGCGAGGATCGTTCGCCGCGACGGCGAGCCGGTTCACCTGACCCCGATCGAGTTCGACCTGCTGCGCGTGCTGATACGCAACCGCGGCCGGCTGCTGACCCATCGCAAGCTGCTCGCGGAGGTGTGGGGGGCCGAGTACGTCGATGACATTCAACCGCTTCGCACCCACATCGCGCGGTTGCGCGCGAAGATCGAGCCCGAAGACGCGGCCGGCGCGCACGGGCCTCGCCTGATCGTGACCGACCCCGGCGTCGGCTACCGCTTCTCCGAGTAGTCACCCCCGGCATTTAGCTCGTCGTTACAAAATCGTTATGAGTCGCACCTGATTCGTTACGTGTTCGTGACGCCCCGACGCGCATAGTGCTCGCATGGATGTCGTGTACATAGTTCTCGGGGTCGTGATGTTCGCGGTCCTGCTGGCGATGATCGAGGGCATCGACCGCATATGAGCGTGTCGCTTCCGTTCGGCTATTTCGTCGCGCACATGGGCGCCGCCGACTTCTTCGGCCTCGTCGTCTCGGTGATCGTGATCGCCTACCTGTTTTACGCGCTCATCCGAGGCGAGAAGCTCTAGATGACCTTCGCTGGCTGGTTCACGATCGTCGCGTTCGTGCTCGTGTTGAGCGCGCTCGCGTTTCCGCTCAGCGCCTACATGGCGCGGGTGTACACCGGTGAACGGGTGTTCCTGTCGCCGATATTCGGTGGCCCCGAGCGCTTTCTCTACCGCATCCTCAGGGTCGACGCAGAGCGCCAGCAGGACTGGAAGGCGTACGCGAAAAGCCTGATCATCTTCTCACTCGCAGGCTGGATCTTTCTGTACATAGTGCTGCGCACGCAGGACGCGTTCTTCGTGCCGCACTCACTCAACCCGCTCGGCTATCACTCGGCGCCAGCGAATGTGACGTTCAACACCGTCTCGTCGTTCCTGACGAACACCAACTGGCAGTACTACAGCGGCGAGACGACGATGACCTACCTCAGCCAGATGATCGGGCTGACGGTGCAGAACTGGCTGTCCGCCGGTGTCGGGATCGTCGTGGCGGTCGCGCTGGTACGCGGGATCATCTCGCGCAGCGGCAAGGGCCTGGGCAACTTCTGGCAGGACATGGTGCGCACGATCCTGTACGTGCTCGCGCCGCTGTCGATCCTGATCGCGATCGTGCTCGCCTCGCAGGGCGTGATCGCGAACATCTCCAGCTACCTGACGGTGCACACGATCACCGGCCTCGAACAGAAGATCGCGATGGGGCCGGTCGCCGGCCAGGAGGCGATCAAGATGCTCGGCACCAACGGCGGCGGCTTCTTCAACACCAACTCCGCGCACCCGTTCGAGAACCCCAACGGCTTCACCAACTTCTTCGAGATGCTCGTCGTGCTGCTCATTCCGGCGGCGCTGATCTTCATGTACGGGCGCATGACCGGCAACCGCCGGCAGGGCTACGCGATCTACGCGACCGTGATGATCATGTTCCTCGGCGCGGTTGTGGTCGCCTACATCGCCGAGGCGCACGGCTCGCCCGCGCAACACGCCGCCGGGCTGCACACGGGTGTGATCTCGGGCTCGGGTGGCGGCAACCTCGAAGGCAAGGAGCAGCGCTTCGGGATAGCGGGCTCGGCGCTGTTCGACGTCGTCACCACCGTCACCTCGTGTGGCGCGGTCAACAGCGCCCTGGAGTCGTTCACCGGCATCGGCGGAGCCGTTCCCTTCGCCAACCTGTCCGCCAGCGAGGTGATCTTCGGCGGCGTCGGCACGGGCCTTTACTCGATTCTCCTGTACGTGCTGCTGGCCGTGTTCATCGGCGGGCTGATGGTGGGACGCACGCCGGAGTGGCTCGGCAAGAAGCTCGAGGCGAAAGAGATAAAGCTCGCCGGCCTCGGCATCCTGATCACGCCGCTCGCGGCGCTGTTCTGCACGGCGCTGGCCGTCGCTTCAAAAGCAGGGCGCGCGTCCATCTCCGAAGTCGCGACCTCCGCCAAGCTCGGCGTGCACACGCCGCAGGCGTTCTCCGAGACCTTCTACGCCTATCTCTCCCAGGCCAACAACAACGGCTCCGCGTTCGCCGGCTACACCGGACTCATCCAGCCGAACGCGGGCAACCTCGGCGCTCACGGCATCACCTTCGCCGACGTGCTCGGCGGCTTCGACATGGTGTTCGCGCGCTACGCTCCGATCCTGTTCGCGCTGGCGGTCGCCGGCGCACTCGCCGGCAAGCGGATCACTCCCGCGGGCCTCGGCACGATGCGCACCGACAACGGCACGTTTGTCGTGCTGCTGATCGGCGTGATCATCCTCGTCGGCGCACTCACCTTTTTCCCCGCCCTGCTGCTCGGACCGATCGTCCAGGGCCTGACCGGACACCTCTACTGACATGAAACCCTGGCTGCGCGACACCATCACATCGATCATCGCGGTGATCGTCTTCGCGATCCTGCTCGGGCTGGTGTACCCGCTCGCGATCACCGGCATCAGCCAGGTCGCGTTCCCCGGCGACGCCAACGGTCAGAAGGTCTATGTCAACGGCAAGCTCGTCGGCTCGAAGATCATCGGCCAGAACTTCGGCACGCCGGTGCGCGAAAAGAACGGCAAGGTGAAGGAAGTGAAAGGCGCGGTTGTGACCGAACCCGACCCGCTGTATTTCCAGTCGCGCCCGTCGGCCACCGAAGGCGGCGCATACAACGCATCGGCGAGCACATTCTCCAACAAAGGCCCCAACAGCGTGAAAACCAAGGAAGCAGACGAAGAAAACATCAAGGCATACCTTGAACTGAACAAGAACCCCGCCACCAAGGCCGAATACGACCCAGGGCTGACCGTCGCCAAGATCCCCGTCGACGCCGTCAACACCTCGGCCTCTGGGCTTGACCCGGAAATCTCCAAGGCAAACGCCTGGATCCAGGCCTACCGGATAGCGGCCGTGCGCCATCTGTCGCTGTCGACCGTTGACGGCCTGATCGCCAAGTACACCTCGGGGCGCGGGCTCGGCTTCTCCGGCGAAGAAGGCGTGAACGTGCTCGAGCTCAACCTCGCACTCGATCGTGGGCACACAGCGCAAAGCGCTGGGTCAGGAGCAAAGAGCTGATGTCCGCCCAGATTCCGGCAGCGCAAGAACGTCAGGCGATCTCGCTGTTCCAGCGCGACATCGTCGTCAAGGCGCTCCTCGACAGCCTCAAGAAGCTCGATCCCCGCGTGCAGATCCGCAACCCGGTGATGTTCGTGGTGGAGATCGGCGCGTTGATCACGACCGTCACGTGGTTCATCCAGCTCGGCGGCGGCGAATCGCTCGGCGGGCACGACCCGGCCTGGTACACGTTCACGATCGCGATCTGGCTATGGCTGACGGTCGTGTTCGCCAACATGGCCGAGGCCTTTGCCGAGGGACGCGGTCGCGCCCAGGCGGCGACGCTGCGCGCGATGCGCAAGGAGACCGTGGCGACGATGCGCGACGGCTCCACCAAGGCGGCTGCCGAGCTCACGCGCGGCGACATCGTGGTCGTGCCGGCAGGCGAGCTGATCCCCGGCGACGGCACCGTGATCGAGGGCATCGCAACGGTGGACGAGTCGGCGATCACGGGCGAGTCGGCCCCCGTGATCCGCGAGTCCGGCGGCGACCGCAGCGCCGTGACGGGCGGCACGCGCGTCACCTCCGACCGGATCGAAGTCGAAATCACCCAGGAGCCTGGACAGTCGTTCCTCGACCGCATGATCGCGCTCGTCGAGGGCGCCGCGCGGCGCAAGACCCCCAACGAGGTCGCGCTCAACATCCTGCTGGCGGCGCTGACGCTGATCTTCATGATCGTCGTCGCGACGCTGCGCCCGTTCGGGCTGTTCGCCGGGACGACGATCTCCGAGACGACGCTGATCTCGCTGCTGGTGGCGCTGATCCCGACGACGATCGGCGCGCTGTTGAGCGCGATCGGGATCGCCGGCATGGACCGCCTCGTCCGCCGCAACGTGCTCGCTCTCTCCGGCCGCGCGGTCGAGGCTTCGGGCGACGTGGACGTGCTGCTGCTCGACAAGACCGGCACGATCACGATCGGCAACCGGCTGGCGTCGGAGTTCGTGCCGATGCCGGGCGTCGCGGAGTCCGAGCTCGCTGAGGTCGCGCAGCTCGCCTCGCTCGCCGACGAGACGCCCGAGGGCCGCTCGATCGTCGTGCTCGCCAAGACGTACGGCATCCGCGAGCACGACATGACGACGCTGCACGCGGAGTTCGTCCCGTTCACCGCGCAGACCCGTATGAGCGGCGTAGACATGGACGGCCAGCAGCTGCGCAAGGGCGCCGGCGACGCGATCATCGAGCTGGTCAAGCGCGAAGGCGGCTCGCCGCCGCCGGAGCTGCAGGCCGAGCTCGACCGCATCGGCAACGAGGGCGGCACGCCGCTGGCGGTTTCTCGCGACAGTCAGGTGCTGGGCGTGATCTACCTGAAGGACACGGTCAAGGAGGGCATGAAGGTGCGCTTCGACCAGCTTCGGGCGATGGGCATCCGCACCGTGATGGTGACCGGCGACAACCGGCTGACGGCGGCGAAGATCGCCGAAGAGTCCGGTGTCGACGACTTCCTCGCGGAAGCCACCCCCGAGCGCAAGCTCGCGCTGATCCGCGAGGAGCAGAGCGAGGGTCGGCTGGTGGCGATGACGGGCGACGGCACCAACGACGCGCCGGCTTTGGCACAGGCGGACGTCGGCGTGGCGATGAACACCGGCACGCAGGCGGCGCGCGAGGCCGGCAACATGGTCGATCTCGACTCCAACCCGACGAAGCTGATCGAGATCGTCGAGGTCGGCAAGCAACTGCTGATCACCCGCGGCGCGCTGACGACGTTCTCGATCGCCAACGACGTCGCCAAGTACTTCGCGATCCTGCCGGCGGTGTTCATCTCGACGTACGCGATCAGCTCCGGTGAAAACGGTCCGCTGCACGTGCTCAACATCATGTCGCTCGGGGACCCCAGGAGCGCGATCATCTCGGCGATCATCTTCAACGCGGTCGTGATTCCAATGCTCATCCCGATCGCGCTGAGGGGCGTCAGCTACCGGCCGATCGGCGCCAGCGCGCTGCTACGGCGCAACCTGTGGATCTACGGTCTCGGCGGCATCATCGCGCCGTTCATCGGCATCAAGCTGATCGATCTGATCGTCCACAACCTCCTCGGGGGATGAGCGGCGAGCGCCCCGCCACCGGCGCGAGCGCGACTGCACTGCCATGGCTGCTCCCGCCGACTCCCGTCGTGGTCGCCTGAAGGTCTTCATCGGCATGGCGGCGGGCGTCGGCAAGACCTACCGCATGCTGCTCGAGGGCCACGCCGAGCAGGAGGCCGGCCACGATGTCGTGATCGGCCTGCTCGAGACCCACGGCCGGGCGGATACCGCCCGCGTCGCCGAGGGTCTCGAGCTTGTGCCGCGCAGGCGCGTGCGCTACCGCGACACGGTGGTCGAAGAGATGGACCTGCCGAGCGTCCTGCGCCGCAGGCCGGAGATCTGCCTGATCGACGAGCTCGCCCACACGAATGTGCCTGGGGTGGAGCACGCCAAGCGCTTCGAGGACATCGAGGCGGTGCTCGACGCGGGGATTGACGTCCTCTCCTCGCTCAACGTGCAGCATCTCGAGTCGCTCAACGACCACATCACCGAGCTGAGCGGCGTGCGTGTCCGCGAGACGATTCCCGACGCGATCCTTGGTCGTGCCGATGAAGTCGTACTGATCGACCTGACACCCGAGGCGCTGCTCGACCGCCTGCGCGCCGGCAAGGTCTATCCGTCCGAGCGCATCGACGCCGCCCTGAACAACTTCTTCAAGATCGAGAACCTCTCCGCCTTGCGCGAGGTCGCGCTGCGCCAGGTGGCCGAGGAGGTCGGCGCCAAGCGGCTGACCACCGAGCTGGTCGGCTCGCGCGAGGAGAGTCTCGCCGCGGACGCTCCGCAGGCGGTCGGTGAGCGGCTGCTCGCGCTCGTCGAGCCGTACCCGGGCGCACAGCGGCTCGTGCGCCGCGCGTGGCGCTCGGCGCAGCGTCTCGGCGCGGGGCTCGATCTGCTGTGGGTGCGCGTGCCGGGCAAGCAGATCTCAGATGAAGAACAGCGCTCGCTCGCCGCGCTGCGCCAGCTCGCGTCGGTGCTCGGGGCGAGGATGATCGAGGAGGAGTCCGACGATCTGACGAGCGCGATCGCCGAGGTTGCCGCGCGGCGTGGGACTACCTACATCCTGATCGGCGGCTCGCGCCCGGCGCGTGGGCTTGCGCGCCTGCGCACGCCCCTGCCGCAGCGGCTGATGCAGCGGCTGCCAGGCGTCGACGTACGGATCGTGGCCGATCGCTCGCTGCGCTCGGACGGGAGCGTGGAGAGCCTATGAGCGCGGGCGTGATCGTGGCCGTCGCCTGCGCCAGCGCGCTGCTCGGGATCGCAGCGGGCTACTGGCTGCCGCCGCACGGGCGTCGGCCGGCGCGCAACCGTCTACCGGAGGGGCGCAGGATCCTGCTGCCTTTCACCGGCGAGGAGATCTCGCGCCGCTCGTTCGAGGCGGCAGTGCGCCTGGCGAAGGCCGAGAACGCGATCATCATGCCGGCGTTCCTCGCGCAGGTGCCGATGAACCTGCCGCTGGACACCGCCCTGCCGGTGCAATGCGCGCGCGGGATGCCGCTGCTCGAGGCGATCGAGCAGCGCGCGTCCTCGCAGGGCGTGCGCGTGGACTCGCGTGTCGGTCGCGGGCGCTCAGCGCGCGACGCGCTGCGCAAACTGCTCGAGGTGGAGCACTTCGACCGCATCATCGTCTCCGCCGACGAAGACCCCCGCGCGGGGCTGAGCTACGAGGACCTGCGCTGGATGCTCGACCGCGTGCCCGCTGAGATCCTGATCCTGCGACCAGCCCCCGATGACACGCGCCGGATCTCCACCGAGGCGCTCATGGGGCATTTCTGAGCGCAGGCGCGCCCAGTATCTGAGACGGTGTGCCCATGAGGCTCCAGCCCCCGTTGCCCTCGGCCTGGCGCCGCGAGGCGCTGCGCACGAACCTGTGGCTCGTCCCGACCGTCGAGATCGTGCTCGCGGTGGCGCTGTTCGCGGGCACCTACGTCCTGGACCGTGCAGCGTATGACGGCTCGCTGCAGCTCCCTTCGTGGGTGATCGGCGGCACCGCCGATGCCGCCCGGCAGATCCTGACGACGATCGCCGCCGCGGTGATCACGGTGGTGACGCTCGTGTTCTCGATCACGATCGTCACGCTCACGCTCGCCTCGACACAGTTCGGGCCGCGCATGCTGCGCAACTTCATCCGCGACCGCGTCACCCAGCTGACGCTGGGGAGCTTCGTGGCGACGTTCGTGTACGCGATCCTCGCGCTTGCCTCGATCCGTCCAGGCAGCCATGGCGAATTCGTCCCGCACGTGTCGCTGACGATGACGCTGGCGCTCGTGATCCTCGACGTGGGTGTGCTGGTCGTGTTCATCGACCACATCGCCAAGTCGATCCAGCTGCCGCAGGTGATCGCGAGCATCGCCGGCGACCTCGCGCGCGCGATCGAGGCTGAGGTCGCGCTGCCGACGCCGGAATCGATCGCGCCGAAGACCGGTCCGTCGTTGTCGGAGATGCTCGTGCGCCTGGACGAGGACAGCGCCGTCGTGAGCGCACCCAGCAGCGGCTATCTGCAGTACGTGAGCATGAGCACGCTGATCGAGATCGCCAGCCGCAGCCACGCGGTGATCCGCCTGCTGCGCCGTCCGGGCCACTTCGTCGTGGAGGGCGAGCCGCTGGCGAACGTATGGCCGGCGGCAGCGGCGCCCGGTGTCGCGCGCGCGCTCGGTGGCGCACACGCTACCGGCCCACATAGAACGCTCACGCAGGACCTGTCGTTTGCAGTCGACCAGCTCGTGGAGATCGCGATCCGGGCGCTCTCACCCGCGGTCAACGACACCTTCACGGCGCTCGCGTGCATCGATTGGCTGGGCGACGGCCTCGGCAAGATCGCCAGCCGCTGGCGCCCCGCGACGGTGCATCGCGACGCTGCCGGACGTGTGCGCGTGATCGCCGTGACCGTCGGCTTCGAGCGCCTGCTCGAGCGCGCGCACGACAAGATCCGCCAGGCCAGTCGCGGCATGCCGGCGGTGATGATCCGCCAGCTCGACGGGCTTGCCAAGGTGATCGCGAGCACGGCCTCCCCCGAGCAACGCGACCTGGTGCTCGCACAGGCCGACATGATCATGCGCTCGTGCGAGGAGTCGGTGCCCGAGGAGGCGGACCGCGCGGACGTGCGCCGCCGCTACGAGGCGGTGCTCGGCTCGGCCGCTTCCAGCACAATGGCGCCATGGCCGACGAGAAAGGACACCTGAAGGTCTTCATCGGGATGGCCCCCGGCGTGGGCAAGACCTATCGGATGCTCCAGGAGGGGGTGGCGGAAGCTGACAGCGGGCGCGACGTGGTGGTCGGCTACCTGGAGACGCACGGGCGCGCAGAGACGCTCACGCAGTCGGAAGGCCTCGAAATCCTGCCGCGCCGGCATGTGAGCTATCGCGGTACTCCGCTCGAAGAGATGGACCTTCCCGGCGTGCTCGCGCGGGCGCCGGAGCTGTGTTTGATCGACGAGCTCGCGCACACCAACGCGCCGGGCGTCGAGCACGAGAAGCGCTACGAGGACGTGCGCGACGTGCTCGACGCGGGGATCGACGTGTTCTCGACCGTCAACGTCCAGCACCTGGAGAGCCTCAACGACCAGGTCGCCCAGCTCACCGGCGCGACCGTGCGCGAGACGATTCCCGACGCGGTGCTGTCCGCCGCGGATGAGGTCGTGCTGATCGACCTGACGCCCGAGGCGCTGATCGCTCGCCTGCGCGCGGGCAAGGTCTACCGCCCCGAGCGCGTGCCGGCGGCGCTGAACAACTTCTTCAAGATCGAGAATCTGGCGGCGCTACGCGAGACCGCCCTGCGCCAGGTGGCCGAGGACGTCGAGAACAAGCGCCTCGTGCGCGTGCCGAGCGCCCCGACGCGCCGCGACGAGGAGGGGCTGCCGGCGCCAGCCGAGCCTGGACCCCAGCAGATCGCCGAGCGCCTGCTCGCGCTCGCCACGCTCGCACCGCACTCAGAGCGGATCGTACGGCGCGCCTGGCGCTCGGCGCAGCGCCTGGACGCCGAGCTCGACGTGCTCGTGGTGCGTCCGCCTGGGCGTCCGCCAAGCCCCGAGGACCGCCGGCGCCTGGAGGAGCTGCGGCGCCTGACGGCGATGCTCGGGGCGCGCCTGCGGGTGCAGGAGGGAGAGGACGTGGCCACGGTCGCGATCGACATCGCCCGCTCTCTCGGCGCCACGTACGTGTTCATGGGCACACCGTCTGAGCGCCGCGGCCTCGGGCGTCTGGGCGCGAGCTCCGAGCGATCGCTGCTGATGCGCCTGCTGCGCGGTCTGCCCGGCGTGGACGTGCGCATCGTCGCCGACCCCGCACTGCGCGGTCACGGCGCGGAGCGGCTCGCCGAGCAGCTGGCGGGCGCAGACTGAGCGTCAACCGACCGTCGGCAGCGGCACACCGCACGCTAAACGACGATTAAAACTCGTCCCGCGATGCAGGGTCGCCGCTAAATGCCTGGTAAGAGTGTGGGGGGCCACGCAACCTCGCGCCGCATGTGCTGTTGCGGATTCGTATGAAAACACGTCGCCGCTCACTCTCACTCGTCCTCGTCGCGCTGCTCGCGACGGGGCTCGCGCTCGGCGCCATCAGCCAGGCCGGCGCCGCCGGCGCCCGCCCTGCGCCCCGCGCCCACGCGGCCAACTCCTACCTGACGGGGATCGGCAACGAGAACCCGAGGATGTTCAAGAGCTCCCTGTACACGCAGCTGCACACGAAGATCGTTCGCTACGTCGCTCCGTACGACGCCGTCTCGCACTCGTGGTCGCTGGATCAGGCGATCAACTTCATCGCCGCCGCCGAAGCCGCGCACGAGCAGGTGCTCGTCTCCTTCTACCATTCGGAATACTCGCCGACGCGGCTACCGAGCGTGAGCGTCTACCAGCGCGACGTGCAGAAGTTCGTGAAGCTGTTCCCCCACGTCCGCCAGTACGAGTCCTGGGACGAGTCCAACCGTGGGAACGTGCCGCATCTGTTCTCGAGCCCGTCGGGCGCGGCGGCGGCGAGGTACTACCAGGCGCTGCTGCGCGTTTGCAGGGGCTGCACGGTGGTCGGCCTCGACGTGCTCGACTCCTACGTGATCGGCCCGACGCTCAGCTACATCTCGGAATTCAAGGGCGAGATCGGCCGCCTGGAGACGATCATGCCGAAGATCTGGGGCCTGCACAACTACTCGGACGTCAACCGCCTGGAAAGCTGGCGCACGCGTGATCTCGTGAGAGCGCTCGGCGGTCAGGTGTGGCTGACCGAGACCGGCGGGCTCGTGCAGTTCGGGAACGCCTTCCCGAACAGGCACGGCTCGGGTCTGACACGGGCGGCGAAGGTGCTCAAATACATGTTCGCCGTAGCGTCTGTGGTCCCGCAGATCAAGCGCCTGTACGTCTACGACTGGACCGGCGGGACGAGCTCAACCCGCTTCGACGCCGGTATCACCAACGCTCGCGAACAGCCGCGCGCGGGCTACGTGACCGTGTGCCGCCAACTGCACGCGGCCAAATGCAGCGTCAGGATCGCCAGCAACTGATCACGAGCTCAGCGCCGGCTGCGGGCGCGACTCGGCGTCGGCGTCGTGCCCTTGCGACGGCCGCTCGCGCTGGTTGCGCGCGAGGCGCATCGCGCCGAGCGCGAGCAGGCCGACCGCGGCGGCGAGCTCCGCCAGCCCTTTCAGGGGGTAGGTCTTGCCCGAGTGCAGCGTCAGGTTCAGCGCGGTGTGGTCGCCGGCGTTGTAGATGCTGACCAGGCCCGCGTGGTCGATCCCGAGCACCGTCGGCGCGAGCGCCGCGAACAACGCCCAGCCGGCGAGCGCGACGAGGCCCCACACCAGCGTCGGCGCGGACAGCCGCAGTCGCGGCGTCGCCCACGCCGCCGCGAGCAGCGCACCGCCGGCGGCGAGGAAGAACGGCCAGATGCCTCCCCAGCCGCGCCCCAGGCCGTACGCGGAGGCGATCGTCGGCTGGAACAGGGCTTCTTTCAGGTATTTCATCCACACGACCGTCTCGTTCTCGTAGCCAACCAGCGGGTGCGTGGTCGTCGCGATCACAGTCGTCGTGATCGAGATCGCCGCGAGCGCGATCGTCGGGCCGGGGAAGCGCTTCAGCGTGAGCGCCACCGGGAAGGCCAGGAACGGGAGCAGCGTGTCGAGGAAGCGCGGGCCCATGAAGCCCCCGCCAAACGGCAGGTAGTAGCCCGAGTTGTAAAGCAGGAAGCACGCGCAGATGCCGCCGATCGTGAGCGCCTCCGCGCGCCTGCCGCGGCGATAGAGCATCACCGTGCCGACCGCGCCCATGATCAGCACGGGCGAGAGCGTCAACAGCCCGCGCGAGTCGAACAGCAGCGTCGTCAGCACCCTCAGGCTCGGAGCGCCGATCCCGAAGAAGCCTTTCTGCTGTCGCGGCACGTCCGAGTACGCCAGGTGCGTCCACGAGCGAAACGCGTAGTGGTTGTACAGCAGCAGCGGGACGATGCCGAGGAGGCCGCCGGCGAGGTACGCGCCGCCCCGGCGCACAACCCCCGGCAGCGTCAACGAGTCCCTGCGCGAGAGTAGGAACAGGCCGAGCACGAGCGCCGCGAAGAACGTGGGATACTCAGACGAGAACGCGTAGCCCATCGCCAGGCCAGCAAGCGCCAGCAGCATCGGGCTGGGCGGGCCGTCGCGCTCGCGCAGCATCAGCCAGAAGGCGGCGAAGCACAGGAACGTCGTGAACATGTGCGAGAACAGCAGCTGCGAGAACGCCAGCACCATCGTCCCCAGGCCGAGCACCACCGCGGCCGCGACGCCGTAGCCCGGCTCGTAGCGATCGGCCACGCGCCACACGAGCGCCAGCAGCAGCAGACCCGGCAACACGTTTGCCCACAGCCCGATCAGGTAGATCATCTCGTCGCCGGGGTGCTCCGGCGGCGCCACGTGCGCGTCGGTCCACGATTCCGCTCCCACCAGGTTGAGCGTGTCGTAGAAGGGCAGCGCGAACAGCGCCAGGCCCGGAGCGCGGGCGGAGTAGTAGTGCCCCTTGTAGAAGACCTTGTCGCCCGTGTTCGCCTGATACGGGTCGATCGTCGTGCGGTCGTCGTTCAGCGCGCGGATCAGGTCGTAGTGGGAGGTCTGATTCCAGGAGAAGCTCTGGATCATCACCGCCGATGCCAGGCCCACCAACAGGACTGCCGCCAGTGCCAGGCGCGGACGCGTCAGCCTCATCAATCGGTTCCGTGCAGGGCCTTGGGCCCAGGCCCGATCTCGTAGATCACCAGCGAGCCGGCCTGCCGGCGCGTGACGCCGAGGCCTGTGATCGGCTTGGCAGCCGCGGCGGCCGGGTCGGAGGGCTCCGGGGTGACGAATCCCGTCTCGGGGGGGAGCCCCTGCGGCAGCACCGTGTGCAGCACGACCGTGCGGATGCCGTAGTAGCGCAGCTTCTCGACGCTCGCCCTGTCGGGGAACCCGATCATGCCGCCGCGCAGGTCGTCCAGCTGGGGGATGTCGAAGGTGCTCACCCCGATGGGGATCTTGTAGAAGCCGTCGGTGGAGAAGTACTGCCACACGCGGTCGAGCGCTCCGTCGGAGGGGAGATCAAGCACGGGGCTCGGCAGACCGATCTCCGCCTGGGCGGGCTGTGGCACGACCGGATGGCCAAGGCGTCCTGCGCCTTCGCCGAGGATGCCCACCAGCAGCGCCGCCCCCACCAGCGCCGGCAGACCGGCAGCGGGCAGCGCGGCGCTCAGCCGGCCGTGCGGGCCAGAGCGTGCGGGGTCCGTGCGTGCCGAGTTCGAGCGTGCCGGGTCCGAGCGTGCCAGGCCAGAGCGTGCTGGGCGCCTCCAAAGGCGCGTTCGCGTCACGAGCCACTGCGCGCCGGCGCCGGCGAGCAGCGCGTAGAAGAGCGTCGCGAGCGTGAACACCCTGCCCGGCACGCGCACGCCGTCCCAGCCGGGGGCGTAGTCGTACAGCAGGCGATACGGATAGCCGGCGCCGGTGATGCCGAAGCCGAGCGCGAGGATCGAGACCGTGACGATGCCGAGCGCTAGAGCGAGGCGCAATCCTCGCGTGTACGCGCCGGCGGCGAGGCCGAGCAGCGCAAGCACCAAGATCAGGCCTCCGGGGAAGAACACGCTCTCGTTCTTGGAGCTGATTTTTGCGCGCATGCCTTCTGTCAGCGAGCCCCACACGCGGTTCTCGAAGGACGCCGCCAGCAGCGCGGGGGGGCCGGCGGAGTACTTTTTCACTTCGGCCATGGTGCGCTTGGCCGTCGGATAGTCCTGGGCGACCTTCAGGTAGGGCCTGGCCTCATACACGGTGATGGCGCCGAGGATCGCCAGCCCGATCAGCGTGACGCTCAGCAGGTGGCGCGGAAGCAGCGGCCCGCGCGCGGAGCGTGGCGGCGGCACGTTGGCGCTCCCGCTCGCGGCGGGTCCGGGACGGCGTTCCGGGCGCGCCGCGCCACGATGCCAGGCGACGCCCGGGTCCAGGCGCCCGCGCCACCAGTGCACGAGCGCGAGCAGCGCGAGCACGAGCAGCAGGTAGCAGTACTGCAGCCCGAGCGTGAAGCCGAGGCTGACCTGCCAGGCCGACAGCAGCCAGCCTCCGAGCACGAGCTTGCGCGAGTCACGTCGGTAACCGCGCAGCAGCATGAACAGCGCCAGCACGAAACCTCCGGAGGAGATCACGTGCAGATGCCCCGCCTCTGTCACCCGGTAGGGGGCGTAGGCGTATGCGAGGCCGGCGGCGGCTGCGCCCAGTCGGCCGAGGCGGAGCTCGCGCGCGAGCAGGTACGCGCCGACGAAGCACAACGACCACGCAAACAGGAACAGCACGTTGTAGCGGACGAGCGCGGCGATGGTGCCCGAGCCGAAGAACGCGGCGGGGCCGTAGCCGAGCAGCGAGTCTGAGAAGGCGAGGCTGAGCGGGTGCGGGTAGAAGGCGTTGGAGTTGAACAGGTGCAGCGGGTCGTGGAGCATCGCGTGCCCGACCCACGCGATCTCCCAGGCCGTGCGCACGGGGTCGCCGAGATCGGGGGCGATGCGGCTGCCCATGTGCAGCACGAGCGGCCAGCTCGTGAGGATCGCCAGCACCACGCCCGCGAGCGCGGCGAGCGCGATCTCGGTGCGGGTGAGCGTTGGCGAGGGCGCCCAGCGGCCCGCACGTCCAGGGCCTTCCTCCGGGTCCTGGACGCGGTCCTGAGCGGCCGTCACCGGGTCTGCTGTGTTGAGGACCGCGCGGATCGGCGCAGCATACGGGAGCCACCTGCTGCGTTGCGGCGCACGGACGGCTCGAACTTGTGACATCCCAAACTTGCGCATTGCGTCACACTGGGCCACATGAAGGTCTTGGTTGTGGGGGCGGGTGGTGTGGGGGCGGCGTTCGCGGCGATCGCGCAGCGTAGGCAAGCCTTCGAGCAGGTAGTGCTGGCTGACGTGGCGCTCGAGCGCGCACAAGCCGCAGCGCAGCGGCTGGGGGAGCCGGGGCGCTTCACTGCCGAGCGCGTTGACGCCTCCAGCCGAAGTGATCTCGTGGAGCTGTTCGCTCGCGTGCGGCCCGACGCGGTCCTCAACGCCTGCGACCCGCGCTTCAACGAGCCGATCTTCGGCGCCTGCTATGACGCCAGGGTCACGTACCTGGACATGGCGATGACGCTCTCCCATGCCCATCCCGAGCGCCCGTATGAGCTCACGGGGGAGATGCTCGGGGACAAGCAGTTCGCCCGCGAGCAGCAGTGGCAGGATGCGGGCTTGTTGGCGCTCGTGGGGATCGGCGTCGAGCCGGGGCTGTCCGACGTGTTTGCCCGCTATGCGGCCGACGAGCTGTTCTCGAGCATCGCCGAAGTGGGGGTCCGCGACGGCGCCGACCTGGTGGTCGATGGCTATGACTTCGCGCCGACGTTCTCGATCTGGACGACGATCGAGGAGTGCCTGAACCCGCCGCTGATCTGGGAGCGCGAGCGTGGCTTCTACACCACCGCGCCGTTCTCCGAGCCCGAGGTGTTCGAGTTCCCCGAGGGCATCGGGCCGATCGAGTGCGTGAACGTCGAGCACGAGGAGGTGGTGCTGATCCCGCGCTGGGTGCAATGCGAGCGCGTGACATTCAAGTACGGGCTCGGCCAGGAGTTCATCGACGTGCTCTCAACGCTTCACAAACTCGGCCTGGACTCGACCGAGCCGGTGTCGGTGCGCGGCACGCAGGTCGCTCCACGCGACGTCGTCGCCGCGGCGCTGCCCGATCCGGCGACGCTCGGCGAGCGCATGAGCGGGCGCACGTGCGCGGGCACGTGGGTAACTGGCATCGGCAAGGACGGCCGGCCGCGCTCGACCTACCTCTACCACGTGGTCAACAATGAGACGACGATGCGCGAGTACGGCAGTCAGGCGGTCGTGTGGCAGACGGCGGTCAACCCGGCGGTCGCGCTCGAGCTACTCGACCGCGGCGCATGGAAGGGCGCGGGCGTACTCGGGCCGGAGGCCTTTCCGCCAGAGCCGTACCTAGCGCTGCTGGCGGAGTACGGCGCGCCGCACGGGCAGGTTGAGGTGCCCTGAGCGACTCTTGCGCTGCATTTGCTGTGTAACCATAGTCATACAGTAAATGCAAAGCGAAGAGCGAAGCGCGAGACGCGACGCTCGGGGCGCCATGCATTTTGCATTTGCTGTGTAACCATAGTTATACAGTAAACGTCGCAGAGCGAGACGCGACGCGCAGCAGGACGCCACACCGCAGCAGAACGCCACACATAAACTCAGAACTCCACTGGCGCTGGGATCGTCTCCGGGGCCGGGCGGTCGAGCAGGCCGGGTGGCGCGGTTTCTGGTTTCCGCGCGAAGTACGCCTTGAAGAATGGCCGCGAGATCAGCATCAGCACGAAGCCGAGGATCAGCCCGCCGACACCGAGCCACAGCGGCAGCGTGATCCCAGCTATCGGCGGTGATTCGACGTTCGCCTTGTGGCCGTAGTAGGTCATCGCGTAGATGCCGATCCCGAACAGGATCACGCCGCCGGCGAACGGCGCGAGCCCGAGCAGCACGAACTTGCGGAGGCTCTCGAACAGCTCGCGGCGGTAGTAGACGGCGCAGGCGATCCCGGTGAAGCCGTAGTAGAAGCAGATCGGGAAGCCGATCGCGGTGAGCGAGTCCGCGAGCACGCTTTCGGAGAGCAGGAGCAGCGGGATCGTTACGGCGACCGATAGCAGCCCGAAGCCGATGGTCGACACGGTCGGCGTCAAATACTGTTTGTGCACGCGCGAGAGGAGCGTGGTGACGGCTTTCCAGTGCGCCATCGACAAAGTCGTCCGCGCTGTCGGCAGGATCGTCGTCTGCGTCGACGCCGACGCGGACGTGAGCACGGCGATGATCAGCAGCTTGTTGAGCACGCCGCCGAGCACGGGTTTGCCTAGCGCGTTGAGGATGTCGCCTTGGTTTTCCTTGGCGGCGAGGAATTCTGTGCCATGGAACGCCTGCGCCCCGGCGGTCACGACCACGTAGATCAGGACGAGCAGGATCGTCGAGATCACCGCTGCCTTACCCGGCCCCTCGGCTGGGTTCTCGGACTCCTCGTTGACCGCGACGCCCGAGTCCCAGCCCCAGTAGATGAAGATCGCCAGCAGTAGGGCGACGACGAGATCATGGAATTTCATCGCAAAGGGGTTGAACCAATCCCACGCCGGCTTGATGGCGTTGTAGTGGACGATTTCGTGCTTGCCGGTTTCTTCGTTGAGCACGTTGGCCACCGCGCTCGGGTGGCCGCCGTACACCTTGGCGAAGGCGACGACGGCAAAGATCGTGAGGATCAGCACCTCGGCGCCGAGCAGGATCTGCTGGATGCGCGCCGACAGCTCGATGCCGCGGAAGCAGATCCACGTCATGAGTGCGATCCATACGACCGCCGCGACGATGATCGCGGCTTTGGATTCGCCGAGTTCGGTAAAGCCGAAGAGCTTGAACGTGTACACCGCTGCGATGTCCGAGAGGGACGCCATCACGATGACGTCGGCGAGGAAGATCGCCCAGCCGTTCCACCAGCCGAGACCCGGTCCGAGGGCGCGCGTGGTCCACGCGAAGGTGGTTCCCGCATCGGGGTCGGCGCGATTGAGGTATTTGTAGGCGGCCGCGACGAGCAGCATCGGGATGAACGCGACGAGCATCACGGCTGGCGCATGGACCCCGACGCCGGTGACCGCGACGATGAACCCGAGCGTCGCCGCGAGCGAGTACGCGGGAGCGGTCGAGGCGACGCCGATGACGATGTTGGACAGGTAGCCGATTGCGCCTTTTTTGAGGCCCTTGTCCATGACGCCAGACGACGCGGGAGATCCGGATACGGCGACGCTCTCGATGGCCATCAACAGCTCCTCTCCTCGGATACGGCGGAAGTGAGACCCCTCTTGTGATGAAAGTTACGCGCAATGCCGGACTACGCCAAGGGGCGCAATTCCCAAAACGTGGGCGCTGAATTGTCCGAGTTGTACAATGGCGCCAGGAGTTGTTGACCAGGAGGCGCATTGAGAGGGATATGGCGAGCGGCTAGCGTTGTCCTGAGTGTCTAGTCGGCAATTCGAGGGAGGGCGTGTCAAAGATGTCGGGTGATCTCCAAGAGCAGGCAAAGCGGCATCTGTGGATGCACTTCACGCGCATGGGCTCGTACGCGGAGCCCGATCACGAGGTGCCGGTGATCGTGCGCGGCGAGGGCTGCTACGTGTTCGACGAGCACGGCAAGCGCCACCTGGACGGGCTGTCGGCGCTGTACTGCGTGAACATCGGGCACGGCCGCGCGGAGCTGGGCGAGGCGGCGGCGGCGCAGTCGAAGGAGCTGGCGTTCTACACGAACTGGAGCTACGCGCACCCGCGCTCGATCGAACTGGCGAGTCGGGTGGCGGAGCTGGCGCCGGGCGAACTGAACCGCGTGTTCTTCACGTCGGGGGGCTCGGAGGCGGTGGAGTCGGCGTGGAAGCTGGCGAAGGCCTATCACGCGGCTCAGGGCGAACCGCGCAGGCACAAGATCGTGTCGCGCAACCTTTCCTACCATGGCACGTCGATGGGGGCGCTGACGGCGACGGGCCTGACGGCGTTGCGCGTGCCGTTCGAACCGTTGACGCCGGGCGGGGTGCACGTGCCGAACACGAACTCCTACCGTTGGACGGAGGACCGCGACCCGCTGTGGGCGGCAGACGCGATCGAGGAGGCGATCGAGTTCGAGGGGCCGGAGACGGTGGCGGCGGTGATCCTCGAGCCGGTGCAGAACGGCGGCGGCTGCTTCGTGCCGCAGGACGGCTACTTCCAGCGCGTGCGCGAGATCTGCGACCGCCACGGCGTGCTGCTGATCTCCGATGAGGTGATCTGCGCGTGGGGCCGGCTGGGCTACTGGTTCGGCTGTGAACGCTTCGACTACCAGCCGGACATGATCACGACGGCGAAGGGCATCAGCTCGGCGTACGTGCCGCTGGGCGCGGTGATCGCGAGCGACCGCGTGGCGGAGCCGTTCCTACACGGCAAGGCGGCGTTCAACCACGGCTTCACGTTCGGCGGGCATCCGGTGGCGTGCGCGGTGGGGCTGGCGAACATCGAGATCATGGACAACGAGCGGCTGAACGAGAACGTGCTGGCGAACGAGGGCGCGTTCCGGGAGATGCTGGACGGCCTGCGCGACCTGCCGATCGTGGGCGATGTGCGCGGCGCGGGCTACTTCCAGGCGATCGAGCTGGTGAAGGACAAAGACACGAAGGAGACGTTCGACGCGGATGAATCGGAGCAGCTGCTGCGCGGCTTCCTGTCGGGCGAGCTGTACAACCGCGGGTTGATCTGCCGCACGGATGACCGCGGCGATCCGATCGTGCAGCTGTCGCCGCCGCTGATCGCGGGCGAGCAGCAGTTCGAGGAGATCGAGGCGATTCTGCGCCCGGTGTTGAGCGAGGCCTCGGATCGGATGGAGCGGTGGAGCTCACTGTCGCGAGCCTGATCGACGAGCTGGGCCTGCAGCTGGTTAGCGGCGAGGAGTCCGCGCAGGCGCATGTGCGCTGGGTGCACAGCACGGAGCTGCTCGACCCGACGCCGTTCCTGAAAGGCGGCGAGCTGCTGTTGACGACGGGCCTGCAGTTGGTCGGCGCCAAATCGCAGCGCGAGCTGGTCGACCGGCTGGCGGACCACGACATCGCGGGCGTGGGCTTTGGCACGGGCTTCTCGCACAAGCGGCTGCCGGCGGCGCTGGTGGCGCAGGCGCGCAAGCGCGCGTTCCCGCTGTTCGAGGTGCCGTACGAGCTGCCGTTCATCGCGATCACCGAGCGCGCGTTCGCGCGGCTGCTGGACGAGCGCTACGAGCTGCTGCAGCGGACGATGGTGGGGGACGTGCTGGCGGAGGTGCTGACGGGACACCTGTACCCGGAGGACCTGCAGGCGCGGCTGCGCCCGTTCGGGATCGGCGAGCAGGTGGCGGTGCTGGCGTTCAGGTTGGCGGAGCCGGGCGCAGCGGCGTCGGCGGCGGAGCGGATCCTGCAGCGCGAGCGCGTGCCGAGCCTGGTGGCGATCCGCGCCGGCCTGTTGTGCGCGGTGATCGACCCGGGCGCGGTGATCGACCCGGGCGCGGCGAACGGCTCGGGCGCGGCGAACGGCTCGGGCGCGGCGAACGGGTCGCCGGCGCTCGAGCCGGTGGAGCTCGCGCGCAAGATCCGCGCGGAGCTGGCGAGTCGATTCGGCGACGTGCGCGCGTCCGCGTCGCGGCCGGTGGCGACGCACTCGCTGCGGATGGCCTTCCACGAGGCTCGCTGCGCGCTGGAGGCGGTGCGGCTGCGCAACGGCAGCGCGCCGGAGGTGGCCTCATACGTTGACCTGGGCGCGTTCCAGCTGCTGCTGTCGGTGCAGGACGACGACGCGCTGAGCTCGTATTGCCGCAGCGTGCTCGACCCGATCGAGCGGGGCGAGGGCGAGTACGGCGACGAGCTGGTGCGCTCGCTGGACGTGTTCATCGAGCACAACGGCCATTGGGAGAAGGCGGCGAATGCGCTGTACTGCCACCGGCACACGCTGCGCTACCGCATCCGCCGCATCGAGCAGCTGACCGGACGCGACTTCTCGAACGCGCGCGACCGCATCGAGTTCTGGCTGGCGCTGCGCGGACGCGAGCTCGTGCGATGAGCGACGACGACGGATGGTCTTTTATGTGGACCCCCTCCGGGGGTCGGGCGGCGTTCGCGTGGCTAACGACAGCGGCTGGAGGTTGACATGAGGATCGGAGTCCCGACGGAGGTCAAGACGGATGAGTACCGCGTGGCGATCACCCCGGCGGGCGTGCGGGAGCTGACGGCGCGCGGCCACGAGGTACTGGTGCAGGCGGGCGCGGGCGAGGGCAGCGCGATGAGCGACGAGCAGTTCACGGCGCAGGGCGCGCGGATGATGGCGGACGCGGACGCTGTGTTCGCGCAGGCGGAGTTGGTGTTGAAGGTGAAGGAGCCTCAGCCGGGCGAGGTCTCCCGTTTGCGCGAGGGGCAGACGCTGTTCACGTATCTGCACCTGGCGGCGGAGCCGGAGCTGGCACGCGGTCTGATGGCATCGGGGGCGACGTGCATCGCGTACGAGACGGTGGAGGACGCCGAGGGGCGGCTGCCGCTGCTGGCGCCGATGAGCGAGGTGGCGGGCAAGATCGCGACGCAGGCAGGCGCGTTCATGCTGGAGAAGCCGCTGGGCGGGCGCGGCATCCTGCTGGGAGGTGTGCCGGGCGTGGCGGCGGCGACGGTGCTGGTGATCGGGGGCGGCGTGGTGGGCATGAACGCGGCGTTCATCGCGATCGGCATGCAGGCTGACGTGTTCGTGTTCGACCGCTCGATCGACCGCTTGCGCGAGCTGGAAGTGGCGTTCGCGGGGCGGGCGTCGACGGTGTACTCCTCGACGCTGGCGATCGAGGAGATGCTGGGGGCGGCGGATCTGGTGATCGGCGCGGTGCTCGTGCACGGCGGGCGCGCGCCGCGGGTGGTCACGCGGGAGCAGTTGAAGCTGATGAAGCGCCATGCGGTGCTGGTGGACGTGTCGATCGACCAGGGCGGCTGCTTTGAGACCTCGCGCCCGACGACGCATTCGAACCCGACGTACGAGGTCGACGGCATCACGCACTACTGCGTGACGAACATGCCAGGCGCAGTGCCGATCACCTCGACGTACGCGCTCACCAACGCCACGCTGCCGTACGTGATCGAGCTGGCTGACCTCGGCGTGCGCGAGGCGCTCGAACGCAACACCGGTCTGCGCATGGGCCTGAACGTGGACGATGGCCAGATCACCCACCCGGCGGTGGCGGAAGCGCTCGGACCGGGCCTGGCGGAGCCGGCGACCCGGTGATCCGAGTTCGAGCTTGCAAACCGTGTATAGCGATGGTTGCACGGCTGCGGTTGGCGATGCACCACGCGGTTGGCGGAATGCAAACCGTGTATAGCGATGGTTACACGGTCACGGTCGGCGGAATGTCTCCGCGCGCGAACCATATAACGATGGTTACACAGCATTTGCAATTGAAGACGTGAGACACCGAGTGGACGAGGAGATTGACGATGGCGAGCACGACTGAGACGCTGAGCAACTTCATCGACGGCGAGCGGGTGGCGGGCGCGGGCGAGACGGAAGCGGTCCTCAACCCGGCGACGGGCGAGGAGTTGGCGCGCGCGCCGATCTCGACGGCGCAGGACGTCGACCGCGCGGTGAAGGCGGCGCGCAGGGCGTTCGACGGGTGGTCGAACACGACGCCGGCGCAGCGCGCGCAGGCGCTACTGGCGATAGCCGACGTGGTCGAGGAGCACGCCGAGGAGCTCGCGCGGATGGAGGCGCTGAACGCGGGCAAGCCGATCGAGGCGGTGAAGAGCGACGAGATCCCGACGATGGCCGACAACCTGCGCTTCTTCGCGGGCGCGGCGCGCTGCCTGGAGGGTCGCGCGGCGGGCGAGTACATGGAGGGCTACACGTCGTTCACTAGGCGCGAAGCGGTCGGCGTGATCGGGCAGGTGACGCCGTGGAACTACCCGCTGATGATGGCGATCTGGAAATTCGGGCCGGCGCTGGCGGCTGGCAACACGGTGGTGTTGAAGCCCGCGGAGACGACGCCGATGACGACCGTCCGTCTGGCGGAGCTCGTGGCGGAGATCCTGCCGAAGGGCGTGCTCAACATCGTCACGGGCCCCGGGCGCCCGACGGGGGAGGCGTTGATCAACCACCCCGACGTGGACATGCTGGCGCTGACGGGCTCGGTGGACACGGGCAAGCACTTCGCGCGCACGGCGGCGGACACGCTGAAGCGCGTGCACCTGGAGCTGGGAGGCAAGGCGCCGGTGGTGGTGTTCGACGACGTGAGCCTGGAGAGCGCGCTGGAGACGATCGCGGGCACGGGCTACTACAACGCGGGGCAGGACTGCACGGCGGCCACGCGCGTGCTGGCGGCGAGCGACGTGTACGACGATGTCGTCGCGGGCCTCGCGGCGCAGGCACAGGGCTTTGTGATCGGCGACACGCTCTCGCCGGAGACGACGCTCGGGCCGGTCAACTCGGCGCGCCAGCGCGAGCGCGTGGAGGGCTTCCTCGATCGCCGGCCGGAGCACGCGGAGATCGTCACCGGTGGCAAGGCAGCCGACCGTGCGGGCTTCTTCCTCGAGCCGACGGTCGTGGCGGGGCTGCGCCAGGACGACGAGATGATCCAGCGCGAGATCTTCGGCCCGGTGATCACGGTGCAGCAGTTCTCAGACGAGCGGCAGGCGATCGAGTGGGCGAACGCGACGCGCTACGGTCTGGCCTCGTCGGTGTGGACACGCGACGTCGGCCGTGCGCTGCGCGTGTCGAAGGCGCTGCGCTTCGGTTGCGTGTGGATCAACGACCACATCCCGCTCGTCTCGGAGATGCCCCACGGTGGCTTCAAGGACTCCGGCTACGGCAAGGACCTGAGCATGTACGGCGTGGAGGACTACACGGTGGTAAAGCACGTGATGGCCAACATTCAATAGCCAGAGCGGCACGTCCGGCCTGCTACGGTCACTCTACGGGCGGCGACGTCGTCCGTGAGGTTCTTTGTCTTTGTTGGCGCTGTAGGCGCGGATGGGGTCAGTCGAATCTCCATCTGCAGCGGCGGCCAGAGGGTCGCCAGAAGGAGCACCAACAACATGACGCATGCAACGTTCGCCGACCTTGGCGTGTCCAAGGTCGTCGTAGATGAGCTCGCCGCGCGCGGGATCGAGCAGCCGTTTGCTGTCCAGAAGATGGTCATCCCCGACGTGCTCGCCGGGCACGACGTGCTGGCACAGTCGCCGACGGGCTCGGGCAAGACGCTCGCGTTCGGCGTGCCGCTGGTCGAGCGCCTGAAGGACTCCGACGCGCGGCCCTCCGCGCTGGTCCTCGCACCCACGCGCGAGCTCGCGCTCCAGATCGTCGAGGACCTGCGCACCCTCGCGCACGCTCGCGCGCTGTCGATCGCGGCCGTATATGGGGGCGCGGGCATCGTCAAGCAGGCTCGCCTGGCGGCGCGCGCTCACATCCTCGTCGCCACGCCCGGGCGACTGCTCGACCTGATCGAGCGTCGGGACGTGTCGCTGGATCGCATCCGCATACTCGTGCTCGACGAGGCCGACAGGATGCTCGACATGGGCTTTCGCCCGGTGGTGGACAGGATCGTGAAGATGACCGCCGCCGAGCGCCAGACGATGCTGTTCTCGGCAACGCTCGAGGGCGAGGTGGGGCGGATCGCCAAGGCATACACCTCCAACCCACGCCGGCACGAGCATGCACACTCGGCTGAGCGCAAGGGAGACGTCGAGCACCGCTTCGTGACGGTCACCCACGAGGGCAAGGTCGCGCGGCTGGTGTCCGAGTTGGGCGCGGCCGAGCGCGGCCTGACGCTCGTGTTCGTACGCACCAAGCGCGGTGCCGACCGGCTCGTCAAGCGACTCGCGTCGAGCAGCGTGCGCGCGGTGGCGATGCACGGCGACAAGTCGCAGGGCCAGCGCGAGCGCGCGCTTGCGAACTTCGAGGCCGGCGTAGTCGACACGCTCGTCGCCACCGACGTGGCGGCGCGCGGCATCGACGTGGCTGGGATCACGCATGTGATCAACTACGACATCCCGGCCACGCGCGAGGACTACGTTCACCGCATCGGGCGCACCGCCCGCGCTGGCGCGAGCGGTGTGGGCGTGACGCTGGTGGCGCACGACCAGGCGCGCGAGCTCGCGGGGATGGTGCGCGAGCTGGGTCTGGATCGTGAGCTGGGGCTGGCGGGCATATCTTCCGGGGACCGTTCGCGCGGCGGCGAGCGCCGACCGATTCGGCCCAGCGGCAGGCCCAAGCAACCGCGGAATGGTGCGCGCAACGCCGCCGGACGCGGCGCTCGCGCATCCGGTCGCGGGAGGTAGGCGCAGCAGCAGACTTTCGGCCGGAGGGTCAGCTAACGTCGCTGCGAATGACGGAGCCACGCGCGGACAATCCGGAAGCCGAGGCCGGTTCCAACGGAGGCTCAGCGGAGGCCGGCTCGGAGGCCGACCTGCTGACGAACTACGACATCCTGCGCGTGCGCGCGCCCAATCCGGGGCTGCTGACGCTGTCGGGGACGAACACGTGGGTGGTCGGCCGCGAGCCGGCATGGATCGTCGATCCTGGCCCGCTGATCGACGAGCATCTGAAGCGCGTGCGCGCGGCGATCGACGGCCGCGGCGGGCTGGGCGGCGTCGTGCTGACCCATGACCATCATGACCACACCGAAGCGACCGCCAGCCTGCTCGAGAGCCATCCCGCTCCGGTTGCGGCCGGACGCGGAGCGGTGGACGTGCTGCTCGGCGAAGGCGTGCGCTTCGGCCCGTTCGAGGCCGTGGCCGCCCCCGGGCACGCCGCCGACCACTTCGCGCTGGTGGGGTGCGGCGCGTGCTTCAGTGGCGACGCGGTGCTCGGCGACGGCAGCGTTTTCATAAGTCCCTACCGCGGCGCGATGGCTGGGTATCTGCTCGCGCTTACGCGGCTGCGCATGCGCGAGGACTTCAACGTGTTGTGTCCTGGCCACGGACCACCGGTGTGGGAGGCTCAGGCGAAGCTCGAAGAGTATCTCGCCCACCGCATCGACCGCGAAAACGGATTGATAGTGGCGCTTGGGGAAGGCCGGCGCACGGTCGAGGAACTGCTCGACGCCGTGTGGCCTGAGGTGACCGAGTCGCTGCTGCCGCTGGCGACGGCGACGCTCGCCGCGCATCTGGACAAGCTCGAGGAAGACCAGGTTCTGCCGGGAGGTGTCGAGCGGCCGAAGTTCGAACGGACGGAGTGGTGAGCACGCCGGGCGCGTCGGCCGTCGGCGCGGCCGGCAAGGAGGTGGCGGGGGCCGTCGGCCCGCCAGCGGCGCGGGCGGCAAGCTCGAGCGCCACCTCGCTCGCGTCCCCGTTCCCGCCGATCGCCGAGTACGGCTTCCTGACGGACTGCCACACCGGTGCGCTGGTGGCGGCCGACGGCTCGATCGAGTGGATGTGCCTGCCGCACTTCGACTCGCCGTCGGTGTTCGGCGCGCTTCTCGACCGCGGCGCCGGCAGCTGGCGGGTGGGACCGTACGGCGTGTACGTCCCGGCCGGCCGGCGCTACATACCTGGCACGAACGTCATCGAGACCACCTGGATGACCCCCCAGGGCTGGCTGCGGGTGATCGACGCGCTGACGATCGGGCCGTGGCACGACAACAAGGAGGGCTCGAGCCACACGCGCCCGCCGACCGACTACGACGCCGACCACCTGCTGGTGCGAATCGTGGAATGCATCCAGGGAGAGGTGCCGGTGGAGATCGTGTGCGAGCCGATGCTCGACTACGGCGTCACCCCTGCGAGATGGAGCGTCGTGCAGAGCGGCGAGGAGGGCGCGTGCTCGATGGACGCGGTGCAGGAGATGGACGCCGGCGAGCCGGCGGGCAAGAGCTCGAACGGGAAGGCTCCCGGCTTCAGGCTCTACAGCGACATTCGCTTGGGCATCGAGGGCAACCGCGTCCACGGCCGCCACACGATGGTGGAAGGCGAGAAGCGCTTTTGCGCGCTCTCGTGGACGGAGGGGCGCGGCGGCCCGCACACCGTCGAGCAGGCCGAGGAGCACATGGAGCGCACGAGTCACTTCTGGCGCTCGTGGCTGGCAGAAGGCACCTACCCGGACCACCCGTGGCGACTTCACCTGGAGCGCTCGGCGCTGGCGCTGAAGGGGCTGACGTTCATGCCCACCGGTGCGCTGGTGGCCGCGGCCACGACCTCGCTTCCGGAGACGCCCGGCGGCGAACGAAACTGGGACTATCGCTTCTGTTGGATGCGCGACGCATCGTTCACGCTTTGGGCTCTGCACGCGCTCGGCTTGAACTGGGAGGCGGACGACTTCATCCAGTACGTCGCGGACATGGAACGCAACGAGGACGGCTCGCTGCAGATCATGTACGGGATCAGCGGTCAGAAGGACCTCACCGAGACCACGCTCGACCACCTCCACGGCTACGAGGGCGCGAAACCCGTGCGCATCGGCAATGGCGCCTTCAACCAGCGCCAGAACGACGTGTTCGGCGCAGTGCTCGACTCGGTGTACCTGCACTCCAAGAAGCGCGACCACATTCCCGAGCGGCTCTGGCCTGTGCTGGCCGACCAGGTGCAGTGCGCGGCAGCCGTGTGGAGGGAACCCGACCAGGGGATCTGGGAGGCGCGCGGCGAGCCCCGCCACTATGTGTCCTCGAAGCTGATGTGCTGGGTCGCGATGGACCGCGGCGCGCGCCTGGCGGAGCGGCGCGGGCTCGATGAGAACGCGCGGCAGTGGCAGGCGATCGCCGATGAGATCAGGGCTGAGATCCTCGATCGCGGGGTCGACAAGCGCGGCGTCTTCCGCCAGCACTACGACACGGACGCGCTCGACGCGTCCAACCTGCTGGTGCCGCTGGTGCGCTTCCTGCCTCCGGAGGACGAGCGCGTGCGCGCCACCGTGGCGGCGATCCGCGACGAGCTCACCGAGGGTGGCCTGGTGCTCCGCTACCGCACGGATGAGACCGACGACGGCCTGCACGGTGCGGAGGGCACGTTCCTGATCTGCTCGTTCTGGCTGGTGTCGGCGCTGTCGGAGATCGGCGAGTATCGCGAAGCTGAGCATCTGTGCGAGCGCCTGCTGTCCTACGCCTCGCCTCTGGGGCTGTACGCCGAGGAGCTCGAGGCCTCATCGGGGCGCCATCTGGGCAACTACCCGCAGGCGTTCACGCACCTCGCGCTGATCAACGCGGTCACGCACGTGATCGACGCCCAGCAGGCTTGAGCCTGCCGCTCCGCGGCGCGCCTGGCCGCGCGCGTCAGTACCCCGGCTCACCGGGCAGCACGATGCGCGCGACCTCGCCCTCGACGAGCACCCGCGGCTGCACCGGCTGCACGTCACGTCCGCGCGCGTAGGTCATCAGCGAGTCCACCGACGCGAAAGCGCCGAGCTGTTCCAGGTGCTTGATGGTCGGGAAGACGAGCATGATCTCGCCGTCGCGGTGAGCGTCGAGTGCGCCGGCGGGTGTGAACCAGCCGAGATCGACGCACTCCTCGCCGTCGATCCGCGGCTCCTGGCCGGCGGGGAGCACGGCGAGAAAGAAGTGCGTGTCGAAGCGGATCTGCACCTCCGCGGGGGTGATCCAGCGCGAGAACTTGACCAGCGCTTCGGGCGTGTCGAGCGCGATCGACGCCTCCTCGCTCAGCTCGCGCACCGCGGCGACGCGGTGCGCCGAGTCGCCCTCGCCCTCCTGCGCATCGACCGCGCCGCCGGGGAACACCCACACGCCGCCCATGAACCGCGCCTTGGGCGTGCGCTTGACGAGCAGCACCTCCAGTTGCCCCGCGTCGTCCGATGCGCCACGCTGGCCGTCGACGCCGTCGCGCAGCACGATCACGCTCGCCGCCTGGCGCGGCAGGGTCGGTGGGCCGGGGTTGTAGGTCTCCCCCGGCGCCGGTCGCTCGCTCTCCCCCGATGCGTGCATGCGCTGACCCTACCGGCCGCTAATCTTTGGCGCATGAGCGATACCGTCACCGAAACCCTCCAGCGCTGGATCTGCGAGTCCTGCGGCTACATCTACGAACCTGACGAGGGCGATCCGGACGGCGGCATCCCCGCGGGTACCGCGTTCGAGGACATCCCCGACACGTGGTTCTGCCCCGTGTGCGGAGCGCGCAAGCGCGACTTCACGCTGTACGAGGACTAGGCAGCCGGTTGGGCGCCGAGCACCCAGCCGCGTCCTCAGAGCGCGACTGGGAGCGGCTGCTGGCGCTTGACGCGGAGCGAGTGTGGCACCCGTACGGCGCGCTGCCGGCGGCGCTGCCGTCGCTGCCGGTGGTCTCGGCCGAGGGCGTGCGCCTGCGGCTGGCGGACGGACGCGAGCTGATCGACGGGATGGCGTCGTGGTGGTGTGCGATCCACGGCTACCGCCATCCGATGCTCGACGCAGCCGCGAGCGAGCAGCTGGGCCGGATGGCGCACGTGATGTTCGGCGGGCTCACGCACGAGCCCGCGCTGGCACTCGCCGAGCGTCTCACCGAGCTCGCGCCAGAGGGCCTCGAGCGGCTGTTCTTCGCCGACTCGGGCTCGGTCGCGGTGGAGGTCGCGATCAAGCTGTGCCTGCAGTACCAGCGCGCGCTCGGGCGCGGCGAGCACACGCGGCTGCTGACCATCCGCGGTGGCTATCACGGCGACACCGCCGGTGCGATGGCGGTGTGCGACCCCGTCACCGGCATGCACAGCATGTTCGCGGGCGTGCTGGCAGAGCACGTGTTCGCCGAGCGCCCGCCCGACGGCTTCGACGCGGCGCTCGACGAGCGCTGGGCCACGCATGTGTGCGAGTTGGTGGCCGCGCACGCCGACCAGCTGGCGGGCGTGATCCTCGAGCCGGTCGTCCAGGGCGCCGGCGGCATGCGCTTTCACTCGCCCGAGTGCGTGTCGCTAATGCGGCGCGTGTGCGACGAGCACGGACTGCTGCTGGTGCTCGACGAGATCGCCACCGGCTTTGGACGCACGGGCGCGATGTTCGCGTGCGAGCACGCCGGCGTCACTCCTGACGTGATGTGCGTCGGCAAGGCGCTCACCGGTGGCTACATGACGCTCGCCGCCACCCTCTGCACCGCGGCGGTCGCCGAGGCGGTCTCCTCGGGCGAGGGGGGCGGGCTGATGCACGGCCCGACGTTCATGGCCAACCCGCTCGCGTGCGCCGTCGCGCGCGCGTCGCTCGAGCTGCTCGACGGTGGAGCCTGGCGCGGGCAGGTGGCGGCGATCGAGCACGGACTGCGCGACGGGCTTGCCCCGGCGCGGGAGCTGCCAGGCGTGCGCGACGTGCGCGTGCTCGGAGCGATCGGCGTGATCGAGCTGGAGCAGCCGGTGGACATGTCGTCGGCGAGCGCCGCAGCCGTCGAGCGCGGCGTGTGGCTACGACCGTTCGCACACCTGATCTACACGATGCCGCCGTATGTCATCGACGGCGACGAGCTGGCGGCGGTGACCTCCGCGATGCTCGCCGCCGCCGAGGCGTCAGTGGCTGTGGCCGCCGCCGTCTGATCTCTGGGCCGGTCTTCACGTCCTGCGGATCTCGCGGTGGCGCATCGAGCATGCAGCGGAACATCGACTGACCAGCAGCGCCTTCAGGCCCCCGACCAGCGGGATCTGCGTAGGCGGCTCGGGCTCGCAACGAGCCCCGGCGAAACAGTGTACGTTCGTGTACATGACGGCACGGAAGCTGGTTCTCGCAGTGCCGTCGGTATTTGCTGCGCTCGCGTTCATGGGCGGCGCGGCGACCGCGCCGGCGTTGGCGGCGGCGCCGGCGTGCACCAGCTCGGAGACGATCCCCGCTGCGCCCGCCACCGGAATCTCCTGCTCGGTCTCGAATGAGAGCCAGCTGGAGTCGATCATCCAGCAGGTCGACACCACGTCTGGGGCTGACTCGACAGCCAACCCTGTGGTCACGCCGTCGACCACGACGATCGACTTCACGGACAGCATTCAGGTGACCTCCGAGCTGCCGTCCATCGACGGCCCCGTTGCGATCAACGGCGAGGGCTACTCGCTGACCAGCGCCGACGGGTCGAACGGCAAGCCCAAGTACCGCGGACTGCTCCTGTTGAACTGGGCGGATGAGTACAACGACTGCGGCGGCGGCGCCGATGCCGTTCTCGGTCTCGGCGAGGGTATCTGCAGCCACCCCACGGCCCCCTCGAGCGCGACCGACATCTCGGTTGAGAACCTGACGATCGCAAACACCGTCGCCCAGGGCGGCAGTGGTGGTCAGGGTGCCGGCGGCGGCGCCGGCCTCGGCGGCGCGATCTTCGTAGGCAACGGCGTCGCGCTGACGCTGTCAGACGACGCCTTCACCGGCGACAGTGCGGCCGGCGGCGCCGGCGGTACGTACACCGGCACCGGCGGCTACGGCGGCGGTGGCGGCATGGGCGGCAACGGAGGCGACAGTGCCACTAACTCCGGTACCCACGGTGAGGGCGGTGGCGGTGGTGGTCTCGGCATCGGAGCCGACGGCGGCACCAGCGACGGCGTCAGCTCCGACGTTCTGGGCGGCGCTGGTCTCGCGTACGGACTGGTGGCCGGCGGCTGGGGCGACTCGAACGAGGTGCCGCCCGCCAACTGCGCCACCGGCGATAACGCCGGCGGCGCCAACGGTGGTGGCGGCGGCGCTGGTGGCTCCGAAGGTGGCGCTGGCGGTGGTGGCGGCGTCAGCCCCGGCAATCCCGGTGGCCCCTCCGACGAGAACTCCTGCGGTGGAGCTGCCGGCCTGTACGGCTTCGGCGGTGGTGGCGGTGCCGGCGGCAGCACCGGCGGCGACGGCGGCTTCGGCGGCGGTCAAGGGGCCCCTGACGTCAGCTCGCCTCCAGGCCCGGACGGAGGGAACGAGACCGGCTTCGGTGGCGGCGCCGCCGGCTCCAACAACCCCAACAACGTCTACAACCAAGGTTCGGGCTTCGCCGCCGGCAACGGCTTGGCCAACGGCGGCGAGTTGATGGGCGGTGGCGGCGCCGGCCTCGGCGGTGCCGTGTTCGTGCAGATGGGCGCAGCGGTGACCGTGAACGGCACGCTCACCGAGAGCGGCGCCAGCGCGAGCGGTGGCAAGGCAGGCTGTGAGTCCAGCGAATGTGGCGGCAACGGCTCCGGGTACGGCGGCGCGATCTTCCTGCAGGGCGACGGCGGCAACATCGACACCATCAACGAAACCCGCACCGGTGTCATCACCGGTCCCGCCGCCGGCAGCACCCTCACCTTCAGCCCGGCAGCCGGGCAGACGCAGACCCTCGGCGACAGCATCACCGATCAGGATGCGGCGACCGGTGACGACACGCTCATCAGCGGCTGGACGCTCGACCTCAACGGCGCCGGCACGCTGGCCCTCAACGGCAACGACGACTTTCTCGCCGCCGTGCTCAACGCGGGCACGCTGGTGGTGCCGGCTGGCGCGACGCTTAGCAGTACCGTCACGATCAACTCCGGGGCCGAGCTGATCGATACCGGCCAGGTGACGGGCCACGTCACGCTCCAGCCGGGCGGCACCCTCTGCGCCGCGGTCGCGCCGAGCAACTTCACCAACAACGGTGGCACCGTGACCACCAGTTGCACGACGCCACCGACGGCCTCGATCACTTCACCGGCAGCTGGCGGCACGTACGCGGTCGGTCAGTCGGTGTCGACCCAGTTCCAGTGCTCGGCCGGCGTCAACGCGGTGCTCCAGTCGTGCGCCGACTCCAATGGCGCCACCGCCAGTCCGAGCAGCGGCGCGGGGAAGCTCAACACCTCCGCCCCGGGCGTCTACACCTACACGGCGACCGCCACCGACGCGGGCGGCGAGACCTCGACGGCGTCGATCACGTACACGGTTTCCTCCCCCTGCTCGCAGTCGTCGCTCAGCTTTGGCCTGGTGCAGATAACGGTTCCGTCCGGAAGCTGCCTGCAGCCGTCGGTCAACGGCGACAGCTACACCACGCGGGGTCCGATGACCATCAACGGTCTCAGCCTGCCGGCACTCGGCGGCGGCGGCGAGTACGTCGCGACCAAGCCCACGACCGAGCATCCCGGCGGGCTGCTGGGAGTAGAGGCATCCGGCGCCATACCGGATGTCCCCATCGACCTCGGCGGATCCGCTGGCGTCAACCTCAACGCCGGCGCGATCTCCTGGAACCTGCCGGCAGCACCCGCCAGCGGTAGGGGCGTCGGCACCGTCGCCAGCCTGTCCGTGCCAGCCACGGCTCTGCTCAAGGGCATGAAGATCGGTGGCTCCGTGTCGATGGACATGGGCATCGACGCGAGCGGCAACTACTACACGTCGTTCGTGTTCACCGTCGATCTGCCGAACATGTTCAAGAACGGCCCCGGCCAGGGCGCTGGCGGCCTCACCGGCACGGCCAGCGTGCGCGTCGATTCTGGCGGCGTCCACTTCAACGGCATCAGCGTGCAGGTCTCCAACGCCTACATCGGCACGCTCCAGGTGAAGTCGGCCTGCTTCGCGTATCTACCTGACGGCGAAACCGGCGTCTCTGCCTGCCCACCGCCGGCGATGCCGGCCACGCCGGTTGCGCAGCTGAGCTGCACAGGCGCCGGCGGCGACAACTGGTCGGGTAGCGCCGACGTGGTCCTGCCGGTGGCCAGCAAGCCGGAGTTGAGCGTCTACGGCGACGTCGCCGGCGGCAGCCTTGCCGGCCTCAGCGCCCAGGCCAGCAACCTCAACATCGCGCTGGCCGAGGATGTCTTCCTCAACTCGGTTGGCGTGACCATCTGCCTGCCGAACTCCGCCCAGCCGTTTGAGATCGAGGGCTCCGCCCAGATCGGCGCGCTCCGGGAGGGCGCCAGCGGCGATCTCGTCGACGTGAACGGCACCTTCTCCTACATCGACGCTTATAACGGCCAGCCGTGGGTTCTGAACCTGGGCGGCAGCGTCACGGTCGGGGGCATCGAGGCCGGCTCCGGCCTGCTGGAGTTCTACGGCAGCAACGCGCTCTACTTCCAGGTGAACGCCGGCATCAGCCTGATGGGCGTCGTCAACGTCAACGGTGAGGTCGAAGGCTGGCTGGAGACCGCCAGCCCGTACCAGTTCAACGTCCAGGGCAATATCAGCCTCGCGATCACGGACATCGGCAGCTTCGAGGGCTCAGGCGCCGTCTCCAGCGTCGGCGTCTCCGGTTGCGCGACCGTCGGCGACATCTCGTACTGGGTGCCGGAGAAGGACAGCGACTGGGAGTGGTATGAGCCGTGGCTGATCCACTGGGTGCAGGAGTCCGTCACCTGGCAGGCCGGCTTCGGCTACGGCTGGGGCGCGTCCTCTCCGTCGGTCTGGGGGTCGTCGTGTGACATCGGCAACTACGAGCTGCCGGCGCCCGTCGGGATCCAGTCGTCGGCCGACGCCAAGCAAGCCGCGGCGGCTGACACGAGCGGCTTCCAGGTGACCGACGCGCACTTGCCGGTGGCAGTGAAGATCAACGGCGCCGGCGCGGCCCCGCAGGTCGAGATCACGACGCCGTCCGGTCGCGTGATCATGCCGCCGGCCGCCGGGAACATAGGCGAGAAGATCTCGGGCGTCGGCATGCTGCTCGAGAACGGGCCGGGCCACGCGACGGTGCTGCTGCTGACCAAGCCGGCGAAGGGGCGCTGGCACGTCACGCCGGTGTCCGGATCGGTGCCAGTGACCAGCATTGAAACCGCCAAGGCGCTGCCGCCGCCAGAGGTCCTCGGCGCCGCCAAGAGCCTGTCCAGCGGCAAGGTCGGCCTCGGCGTCGCCTACTCGCTGGCGGCCGGGGAGAAGATGACGCTGTACGTCGCCGGCCCGCACCACGGGACGCAGGTGCTCGGCGTCGCCAAGGGCAGGGCGTGCCCGGGCGCCGGCCACGCAGGCCCTGGTGCTCAGCTGTGCGAGCACATCACGTTCACGCCCACCTACGGGCCCAGCGGCAAGCGCACGATCTCCGGCGCGGTCACGAACTCGAAGGGCCTGCCGGTCGCCAACGTGAAGATCGCGTCGGTCGACGTCCGTTTCCCGAAGGCCGCGGCCACCAAGCCCGCGATCATCCGCCACGGCACACGCGCACTGGTCAAGTGGCTACCGGTTCCGCGGGCCACCAGGTACGCGCTCGGGGTGATCCTCAGCGACGGGCGCAAGCTCTCCTTCACAACCACCCGTACCTCGGTCACCGTCACCGGGCTGACCAAGTCAGACACCATCAAGGCGACCGTCTGGCCGGTGATGCCTGACGGCGTGATCGGCAATCCCGCCACCGCCAAACTCAAGTCGGGTTCGACTGGCGCCGGCTCAAAGTCCGTCAAGCCGAGCAATCCGACCCCCAAGCCGGCGTCTGCTGGCACCATCCAAATCAGCGGGGTGGCGTCGGCCAATGGCGTGTATGACGTGCGCGCCGGCACCAGCTACAGCCTCGTGGTCCGCTCACAGACGGCTCCGACCTACGTCTACGCCGCGCCGGCGCCGCAGGCGCCGCACGGCGGCCAGGCGCCGTTCCTCCCAGACGGCAGCTCCGGTGGGCTACGGCGCTGGCTGATCGAGTTCTCGTTGCCGGCCAAGGCGGCGGACTTCAGCAACTGGAACGCAGGCGTGCAGATCGGTGGCCGCCTGTACGTCGTTCACATCCACCTGATTTGAGCGTTTGCCTGGCCGCTGTCAGCATGGTCGCGACCGTCGGAGTCTGAGCCCGGCGGTCCAGCCCGAGCCCGCGTGGCCGCCTGCGCATCCGGCCTACGGGTCGGACGCTAGCCATCGCCGCCACGGCAGCTCATCGCCGGCGCGCGCGAGCTCCGCGCGCTGCGGGCTTGAGACGTGCGGGAGCGTTTGTACCTCGACCTCACCGATCTCGGCGATCGTGTCTCGGTTCGAGCGCTCGAGCACTGTGGGCTCGTCCGGCCACGGCGTGAGCACGACCGCGCGCACGTCCAGGCCGGCGCTGTGCGCGGCCTGCAGCGTCAGCAGCGTGTGGTTGATCGTGCCCAGGCCTGGACGGGCGGCGATCAGCACCGGCAGGCCGAGCGCGACCGCGAGGTCGCACACGCTGTAGTCCTCGCGCAGCGGCACCAGCAGCCCGCCCACGCCCTCCACGATCAGCGTCTCGCGTGTCTCCCGCGGCTCGCCCGCGACCGCGCCGCCGCCCCCGATTGCCGCCGCGAGGAGGCGCTCGGGATCGAGCGGCTCACCGCCGAGCTGCGCGGCGAGGTGGGGCGAGACCGCGGGCCCGTAGCGCAGGGGGGAGACCTGCTCTGGAGGCATGCCGGCGCTCGCCGCGAGCAGCTCGTGGTCCGCCGGCCATTCGCCGCGCGCGGCGACTTCCTGAGGGTCGTCGAGGCCCGTGACGACCGGCTTGAAAGCGCGCACATGTTCGCCTGCCGCGGCCATCGCCGCGAGCAGTGCCGCGCTCAGCACCGTCTTGCCCACGCCCGTATCGGTCGCCGTGACGAACAGTCCGCGCATGTTTCCGCGCATGTCCCTCTCCGGTGTCAGGCTTCGAGCGCTAGGCCGCGCGCACGTCGTGCAGTTCGCGCTCGAAGTCAAACGGAGCGTCGGGCGCCGCGAGCGCGGGAACGGGAGCGTCCGCGTCGATGTGGAGCTCGACGTCGAACTGCTCCGTCGGCTGTTCATGCGTGGGGCTGACCGTCAGCTCGGTGTAGGGGAGCTCGGCGTATGCGCCTACGCGCTCGTCGAGCTCCTCGATCGCCGTCTGGCGCTCGGGCGGTGCGGGCGTCAGCGACGCGGGCTCCAGGCCGATCGCATGTGCCGCGTCGCCGAACACCGTCGCCGCCATTTCCAGCTCGGTCGCCGTGTGCGAGGCCATCGCCGTCAGTCGCAGCCGCGAGGAGCCCGCAGGCACACTCGGCGGCCTGATCGCCTGAGCGAACACCCCGTGCTCGAGTGCCTCCTGGCACAGGCGCATCGCGGTGCGCTCGTCGCCCACGATCAGCGGCACGATCTGCATGTCCGCCTGCTCAACCGGGAAGCCCTCGGCAGCGAGCGCGCGACGCAGCGCCCGCGCGTTGGAGCGCAGTCGCTCGACGCGGTGCGGACGCTCACGCAACAGGTCCAGTGCCGCCAGCGCCCCCGCAACCGCCGGCGGCGAAGGCGCAGTCGAGTAGATCAGCGGGCGCGCGGTGTTGATCAGGTAGCGCACCATCTCCGCGCTCGCGCACACGTACGCGCCGTACGAGCCCAGCGCCTTGCCGAGCGTCCCCACGATCGCGTCCACCTCGTGCTCGAGACCCGCCTCCGCCACCGCGCCGCGACCGCCCGGGCCGAGGTTGCCGGTGGCGTGCGCCTCGTCCACCATCACGCGCGCGCCGTGCCTGTCCGCCAGCTCCACGATCTCCTCCAGCGGCGCCACATCGCCGTCCATCGAGAACACCGAGTCCGTCACGATCAGCCGCCGCGCGTTCTCGCCGCGGCCGTGCTTGCGCACGCTCCACGCGAGGTGCTCGACGTCGCGGTGGCGGTACACCACCACCTCCGCGCGCGACAGCCGGCAGCCGTCGACGATCGACGCGTGGTTCAGCTCGTCCGAGAAGACCGTGTCGCCGGCGCCTGCCAGCGCGCCGATCACGCCGATGTTCGCCATGTAGCCCGAGCCGAACAGCAGACACGACTCGCTGCCCTTGAACTCCGCCAAGCTCTCCTCCAGGCGACGGTGGATCGTCATCGTTCCCGACACCAGCCGCGACGCGCCTGCGCCCACGCCCCAGCGCATCGCCGCCTCCGCCGCCGCCTCGCGTACGCGCGGATGGTCAGCCAGGCCGAGGTAGTTGTTCGAGCACAGCAGCAGCGCCGGCTTGCCGTCGATCAGCACCGTCGGGCCCTGCGGCCCGCTCACCAGGCGCAGGCGGCGAGAGAGACCGAGCCGCTCCAGTTCCTCCAGGCGCTGTTCGATCTCGCTCATCGATGGTCGTCTCCTACGCCACCGGCACGCTGTTGGGCGCCCTGTTGGGGGCGCCATCCGGGCGCGGCGGCGGCGCCGCGCGCTTGGCGCGGTAGCGCAGTTGCTTGGACGGATTCCATAGCCGCACCTCCAGGTCGATCGTGTCAGCCGCCGCCGCGCCCTCACGCGGCTCGCGCTCCCCATCCGCCAGCACATCCGGCGTCTCGCCCGTCAGCCAGCCCGAGCGGTTGTCAGGCCGCGGGTTGGCCGCGTTGTCCGGCTGGCGCGCCACGTTCAAGCCAAGCTCCTCGAACATCGCCCTGTCTGTCTCCGGCTCGTTGCCGAGCGTCGTCAGGAAGTTGCCCATCATCACGCCGTTGATCCCCGCCCTCACCGCCAGCTGCTGCAGCTCCGCCAGGTTCTCCACGCGCCCGCCGCACAGCCTGAACAGCGCGTCCGGCAGGATCAGCCGGAAGATCGCGATCCACTTGACCGCCTCCCACGGGTCCATGTACTCGCGGTCGCCGAACTTCGTCCCCGGCCGCGGGTTGAGCATGTTGATCGGCACGCTCGTCGGGTCGAGCTCCGCCAGCTCGAACGCCATCTCGACACGCTGCTCGCGGGTCTCACCGAGGTTCAGGATGCCCCCCACGCACGTCTCCAGGCCCGCCTCACGCACCGCCTCGATCGTGCGCAGCCGGCCCTCGTAGCGGACCGTGCTGCTCACCTCCGGGTAGTAGCTGTGAGCGGTCTCCACGTTGTGGTGCACGCGCTGGATGCCCGCCTCGCGCAGCGCCTGCGCGCGCTCTGCCGAGATGTGTCCGACCGACGCGCAGCGCTTGAGGTTGGTCTTCTCGGAGACCAGGCGCACGCCCGCCAAGTACTTCTCAAAATCTCGCTTCGACAGTCCCTGGCCCTGCGTCACCATGCAGAAGCGGTGCGCTCCAGCCGCCTCCGCCGCGCGCGCGTGTTCGAGGATCTGCTCCGGCTCCATCATCGCGTGCATCGGCGTCTCCGCGTCCGCGAAGCGCGACTGCGCGCAGAAGCCGCAGTCCTCCGCGCAGCCTCCCGACTTGGCGTTCACCAGCGAGCACATGTCCGTCGAGTCCGCGAAGCGCCCCACGCGAACCTGCCACGCGCGCTCGATCAGCGCCTCGATCTCCGCGTGGTCCTCGAGCTCCCCGAGCCGCACGGCCTCCTCGCGTGTGATCAGCGATGGCACACGCCAAACCGTATGACGTGCGGCGGACGGCTATTCGCCGCGCCAGCGTGCCGCGCGGCGCTCCGCGAACGCGCGCATCCCCTCGCGCAGGTCCTGGGATGCGAACGACGCGCGGCGCAGCTCGATCAGCTCCTCTTCCACGTCCGCCGGCAGCGCGCCCTCGGCGCGCAGCAGCGCCGCGATCACGCGCTTGTTGCCCGTCTGCGAAAGCGGCGCGTTGCCCGCCAGCTCGCCCGCCAGCTCCAGCGCCACGTGCTCGAGCTGCTCCGCGCCCGCCACGCGGTTGACCAGACCCCACTCAAGCGCCGTCGCCGCGTCGATGTAGCGGCCCACCAGGAACAGCTCGCGCGTTCGCGCCGCGCCGATCGCGTCGATGAAGCGGCGCAGCCCCGTATGCGAGTACACCAGCCCGAGCTTCGCCGGCGGCATCCCCAGCTTGATGCCGTCCTGTGCCACGCGCAGGTCGCACGCCAGCGCCAGCTCCAGGCCGCCGCCGATCGTGTGGCCCGGCAGCGCCGCCAGCGTCGGGTACGGGAACGCCTCCAGAGCGTCGATCGCCAGCGTGAACGGGTGCGCCACCAGGCGCTCCGCGCGCTCCTCGAACTCCTCGTCCGGGATCTCGCCGATGTCGTAGCCCGCCGAGAACATCCCGTGCGCGCCCGTCACCATCACGCAGCGCGCAGGTGAGTCCGCCGCCGACAGCTCCGCCAGCGTCGCGCTGATCGCGTCGAGGATCGGATGGTCGAGCGCATTGCGCTTCGCCGGGTTCGAGATCGTCAGCCGCGCCACCCCAGGCGCCGGCTCGTCGAGCAGCAGCTTGCCGTCGGCCAGCTCGCGTGGGGGAGCGCTGGGGGACACCGGGGCGACAGGCTAGCTGGAGTAGGGGGGCCGCGGCGGGCGCTACTCGAGCACCACCAGCGTGTCGCCCTCGTTCACCGACTGGCCCTCCTCGCAGCGGATCTCCACCACCGTGCCCGCGTCTTCCGCCTCCACCGGCATCTCCATCTTCATCGACTCGAGGATCGCCACCGTGTCGCCCTCCTCGACCGTGTCGCCCACCGCGCACTCGATTTTCCATACCGTGCCCGTGATATGAGCCTCGATGTCAGTCATTTGCTCCTCCATGCAGCGCTCGCCGTCGGGGCCAGGACAATAGGAGCGGGACAATAGATCCACACGCCGACCGATCCACGCGCGCGGACGCTGTAGTGGTCGCCGCCCGCAACGAGGCCGACCGCATCGCCGCGACGCTCGCTGCGCTCGCTCGCGCGTTTCCCGGCACACCGATCTGGGTCGCCGACGACGGCTCCAGCGACGCCACCGCCGAGCTTGCCCGCGCCGGCGGGGCGCACGTCGTGAGCAGCGCGCGCGCGCTCGGCAAGGGCGCCGCCGTCACGCGCGCCGCCCGCGAGGCGCTGCGCGACCCCAGCGTGGTGGGCGAGGCGCTGCGCGACCACAGCGTGGCGGGCGCGGCGCTGGAGAACCCCCGCGTGGCCGGCGCCGGCCGGGACGGACACTCGATCGAGCCCCACGCCGAGCTGATATTCGTTCTCTGCGATGGCGATCTCGGCGACTCCGCCGCGCTGCTCGGCGCGCTCGCCGACACCATCGCGCGCGGCGACGCCGACGTCGCCATCGCCGCGTTCGCCACCCGCGTCGGCGGTGGCTTCGGGCTCGCGCTCGGCTTCGCGCGCTGGGCCATCCGCCGGAGCACCGGCGTGCAAATCAGCGCACCGATCTCAGGGCAGCGCGCGCTGCGTCGCAGCGTGCTCGAGGACGTGCTGCCGTTCGCCCACGGCTTCGGCATGGAGATCGGCATGACGATCGACGCGCTGCGCGCCGGCCATCGACTCGTCGAGGTAGAGCTGGAGCTCGAGCACCGCGCCAGCGCCCGCACGCCCGCCGGGTTCCTCCACCGTGGCCGCCAGCTCGTCCACTTCGTGCGCGCGTATCTCGCGCGACGGTAGCGCGCCAGCGGGCCCCACGCGCGGGTGCGCGCGGGCTCGCGCGTAACCTTGCGCCGCGCCCGACGTAGAGCGTTTGATGAACGATCTCGCCCCCATGCGCGAGCAGGTCTACACCGACCCGCGGCCGAAGGAGCACTTCGACCGCTTCCATGAGCGCGGGCGCACGCGCGAACCCGACTGGGCGTATGAGCTCACGCGCATACTCACCTCGCTGTACTCGTACACGTTCCTGCGAGCCCGCGCGATCTCCGGCGAGAAGGTGCCCGGCCGGGGCGCCGTGATCCTCGCCCCCAACCACTTCTCCTTCATGGACCACTTCCTGATGGGCGCCTACATCCGCCGCAAGGTGCGCTTCATGGCCAAGTCGCAGCTGTTCAAACCGCCGATGCAGTTCATCTACACCCACGGCGGCGTGTTCCCCGTGCGCCGCGGCGTGCGCGACGAGGAGACGTTCATCACCGCCAAAACGATCCTCGATCGCGGCGGGGCGATCACCATGTACTGCGAGGGCGGCCGCTCGCGCACGGGCAAAGTCTCCGAACAGGCCAAGCGCGGGATCGGGCGCCTGGCGCTGGAGACCGGCGTGCCGATCGTGCCGATCGCAATCTACGGCTCCTCGCACATCCGCAACTGGAAGCGCCTGCAGTTCCCCAAGGTGACAGTCCAGTACGGGGACGCCATCCGCTGGGAGCCCATCGAGGACGCCACGCGCGAGCAGCAGCAGGCCGTCGCCGACGAGGTCCTCGTCGAGATCCGCCGCCTATACGCCGGCCTCGAACAGCACGGACGCAAGGGCATCCTCCGGCGCGTGCGCGAGCAGCGGCGCGCCGAGCGGCGCGCTCCCGAGGGCGCCGCCGTCGCCTGAGGACGCAACCGTCGGGCCGGTCACCTAGGTTTAGACCGATGTGGTGCCCACAAGGCCGGGGGAGGCGATGTGCAGAAGCGAGTTGACGTCGGCGGCGTGATCCGCCGCGTGTTCGAGATCTACGTCGATCAGGCGCCCGTCCTGATGCCGGCCGCGGCCGTCGTGTTCGTGTTCACCGGCATCATCGCCACGCTGCTCGTCGTCGCCAGCCCCGCGCTCACGCTCGTCGCCGTCGTCATCGACCTCGTCGCCGTCACGCTCTTCACCGGCATGGTCGTCGAGCTCGTCGCCGACGTTCAGGACGGCCGCCGCGACGCCAGTCCGGGCCAGCTGCTGCGGGCGGCTGCGCCCGTGCTCGGCCAGCTGATCCTCGTTGGCGTCGTCGCCGGCATCGGCGTCGTCATCGGCTTCATCCTCATCATCGTCCCCGGCCTCTTCCTGCTCACCGTCTGGTCGGTTGCCGCGCCCGTCGTCGTGCTCGAGCGCCCCGGCGTCTTCGCCGCGCTCAGGCGCAGCCGCGAGCTCGTGCGCGGCAACGGCTGGCAGGTCTTCGGCGTGATCTTCACCCTGTACATCGCAGTCGGGATCGCCTCGATCGTGATCGAGGGTGCAGCCGAATCGGCTGGCTCCGGCGTCGGCATCGTCGTCAGGGTGATCGTCGGCGTGCTCACGGCGCCGCTGTCCGCGCTCGCCGCGTCGGTCATGTACTTCGAACTGCGCGGGCACGCTTCGAGCCAGGCGCCCGGCGCGGAAGGTCCGGGCTCCGGCGGCGGCGAGCTGGATGGGCCGCCAAGCGGCGGCACGTCGGACGCCGAGCGCGCATTCGGAGGCTGACTCCGGCGGGCGCATCGCAATAGGGTGCCGCTCAGCGTCATGTCCACAATCAACGCATCCGAGCTCCTGCGCCCGGGCCTACTGGAGGGAGTGTCGATCCTGCTTGCCGGCGCTCCCGCGATTAGCTCGGAAGGGTCGTCTGGGGGGAGAGTTGGCGTCGCGTGCACCGGCCTCGGTGCCCGCGTGTATGAGTGCCAGCTCGCCATAGATGCCCCGGTCGGGGGAGCGGATGATGCGGTCGAGCGCGCAGCGCACGATGTCGTCGAGCGTGCGCTCGACGACGCCGGTGGCGTCCAGCTTCTCGTGATCGACGCCGCCAGTGTGTTCGCGGCCGCGCGCGATGCGGGCGAGCGCGGCGAGGCCCCTGACGCGATGCGCGATGCGCTCCGCGAGTGCCTGGATGTCAGCTGGAACGTGACCCGCGCGGTGGCCGAGCGCGCGTTTCTGACTGATGCGCGTGGCGGGCGCATCGTCTACCTCGCGCCTCGCGGCGACGCCGGCGAGCACGCCCACGCCGCGCGCGCCGGCCTCGAGAATCTCGCGCGCACGCTCTCGATCGAGTGGGCCCGGCATGGCATAACCGCCGTCGCGATCGCCCCTGGCATCGCCAGCGCCGCCGAGATAGCCGCGCTTATCGCCTACCTCGCCTCGCCCGCCGGCGCCTACTTCTCAGGCTGCCTGCTGGACCTCACCGGCACCGAGCTCCCGTGAGGACGACGACGACGAGATCTGTATAGCCATCGCTATACAGAGACCTGTCTGCGAGACTCCCGAGGGCCCGCCGGCAAGAACTCCCGTTAAAAAAACTCTGTCTAACCATTGCTATACGGGATCTGTTGCCAGACCGGCTCGCAAGACTCCCGTTACAACAAACTCTGTATCGCCATCGCTATACAGAGTTTGCAACGAGACAATCCCCAGCACCAGCCAAGGAGACAGCAGCAGCCGCCTCAGCGTGAGCAGCAGCGTCAGCCGGTCATGCCGCCGAACAGCCCGCCGGTGACGTGCAGGGTCTGGCCATGGACGTAGTTGGACCAGGGGGAGCACAGGAAGAAGACGCCGCCGGCGGCCTCCTCGGGTGTGGCCGGACGGCCCAGCGGGATCAGCATCGAGGCCATCTGGCGCATCTGCTCGGGGATGCCCAGCTGGATTTTCTCGCCGTCCTTCTCCATCGTGTTCTCGTCGACCTTTGCCTGCGTGAGGCGCGTGTCGATGAAGCCGAACGCGACGGCGTTGACGTTGACTTTGAACTGGCCCCACTCCTTGGCGACGGTTTTGGTCAGGCCGACGACGCCCGCCTTGCCCGCCGAGTAGTTCGCCTGTCCAGCGTTGCCGAACGTCCCGGAGGTGGAGGAGATGTTGACGATCTTGCGGAAGACCTCCTTGCCTTCCTCGCGCTCCTTCTTCGCGGGCTCGCGCAGATGCGGCGCGGCGGCGCGGATCACACGGAAGGGCACGACGGTGTGGATGTCGATCATCGCCTGGAAATGCTCGTCGGACATCTTGTGGATGGGCGCGTCGAGCGTATAGCCGGCGTTGTTGACGAGGATGTCGATCTTGCCGAAGGAGTCGATCGCCTTCTGAACTAGCTGGTCGGGCGCGCCCGGCTTGGTGAGATCGCCTGCGAAGACGGCCGTCTCCCCGGCGATCTCGCCGGCTGCCTGCTCGGCGACGTCGCCGTCGAGGTCGTTGATCAGAACCTGCGCGCCCTGAGACACGAGCAGCTCCGCTGTGGCGCGCCCGATGCCGCGCGCCGAGCCAGTGACGATCGCCGACTTGCCGTCGAGTACTCCCATAGCTTTGAGCTCTCCTTTAGTGGTGGGGAGCGGAAGTTATATCTGGCTTGCGCTGGTCGCGGCGCGCGTCAGCCGGCGATGATGACGCCGAAGTCCTGCGTGTAGATCGCGCCGGACTGCCCGTGGGCGAGCGATGCGGGCGGGTGCGGCGAGACACCGATGCCGGTTTCCCGGTAGCGGGGGTCGAGGATGTTCGCGCGGTGCCCCGCCGAGGACATCCACGCGGCGACGATCGCGCGCGGCGTCGCCAGGCTGAGCGTCCCCCAGGCAATGTTCTCGCCGACTTCGAAGCCGACGTGCGAGCTGGAGATGTAGCCCGCGTCGCGGATCCGCGTGAGCGGTGTCCCTCCACCGGGCCCGCCCCCCCCGTCGTGTTGGAAATAGTCGCCGAAGGCCATGCTCCGGGAGTGCGCCTGCGCGGCGCGTCGCAGCCGCCTGTTGGGGCGTAGCGGACGCTCGCCGTGGGCGGTGCGTTCCCGGTTGATCAGACACAGCGTCGCGCCGCGAATCAGCGTGATGTCGCTCGGTGTGGGGCGTAGTCGGGTGTTCGTGCAGCCCTGAGCGGCGAGCGCGGGCGAGCCGGCGGCGGAAACGGCGAGCGTGAGCGTCGCGAGAACGCCGACGCGGAGCGTGGATAGACGAGCCACGGATCACATATCGGCCTCTCGCCCCGCGAACATGAGCAGGGAGGGTTAGGTTTGGACACCTCTTCGCGCGCGCTACAAAGCGAGCACCCGACCGAGGATCTCGCGCATGATCTCGTCGCTGCCGCCGCCGATCGGCCCGAGGCGCGCGTCGCGGGCGGCGCGCTCGATCCAGTACTCGCGCATGTAGCCGGCGCCGCCGTGGATCTGCAGGCACGCGTCCATCAGCTCGAAGCACGCGCGCTGCGTGAGCAGCTTGGCCATCGTGACCTCCTTCAGCGGGTCCTCGCCGTCGACGAAGCGGCGCAGCGCGTCGTGGGTGACGCATCGGCACGTGTACACGGAGGTGGCGAGGTCGGCGAGCTTGTGGGCGATCGCCTGGTGGCCGCTCAGCGGCCGCCCGAAAGCCTGGCGCTCGCGCGCGAACTCGGCGGTGCGCTCCCACGCGAGCTGCATCGCGCCGACCGCGCCCAGCGACATCGCCAGGCGCTCCCACTGGAAGTTGGCCATGATCAGCTTGAAGCCCTCGTTGAGGTCGCCCAGCAGGTTCTCCTCGGGCACGAACACGTCCTGGAAGCTGATCGTGGCAGTGTCGGAGGCATGCCAGCCGAGCTTCTCCAGCTTCGACGAGCTCACGCCGTCGCCGCGGTCCACGATCAGGAAGGAGATGCCGTGATGGCCGCCGTCCTGTGTGGTCTTGACGGCGGTGACGATGAAGTGCGCGCGCACGCCGTTGGTGATGTAGGTCTTCTCGCCGTTGATCACCCAGCCGCCGTCCACGCGCTCGGCGCGCGTGGTGATCGCTGCGACGTCGGAGCCGGCGCCGGGCTCGGTGATGCCGAGCGCGCCGATCTTCTCGCCGCGGATCGCCGGCGCCAGATAGCGCTGCTTCTGCTCGTCGGTGCCGAACTTCCAGATCGGCGGCGTGGCGATGTTGATGTGCGCGCCGATGCCCGCGGCGGTGCCGCCTGAGCCGACGCGCGCCATCTCCTCGCACATGACCGCATCGTGCAGGTAGTCGCCACCCTGTCCGCCGTAGGACTCCGGGTACTTCAGCCCGAGCAGGCCCTGGGCGGCGAGCTTTCCGAAGACGTCGTCCGGGAACCAGCGCTCGTCCTCCCACTGCTGCGCATTCGGCGCCAGCTCGCGCTCGATGAAGCCGCGGATCGAGGCGCGCAGCTCCTCGTGCTCGGCTGTGAACGGCGGGTTTGGCGGGGTCATCGGCTGCCCACCGTACCCGCCGCGGTTCGCTTGGGGGCCGCTCGCCGGTGCTCGGCGAACAGCGCGAGCGCGAAGCGCCCCGCGGGATGCTCGCGGGCGCGCTTTACGAGCGCGGCCGTCGAGGGTTGCAGGACGTCGGGCTGTGGGAGCGCGACGCCGTATTGGGGAGGGACGATGACCGGCGCGGACAAAGCGGCAAATGTCAGGTCGGCGGCTCCGAAGCGCTCGCCGGACAGGTACGGGCGTCCATCGGACAGCAGCCCCGCGACATGGTCTAGCTCATGGAAGACCGCAGCCTCGTCCTGGGCCTCGATCCCGGGAACGATCCCGAGCGCTCGCGCCACGAAGCGCTTCAGCAACGGCCATCCGGATCGCAGTGCGCGATCCTCCCAGGCCGGCACCCCCTGATCGTTGAACGCGAACACCAGCTCGCGCTGGCGGAACATGTGCACGTAGACGAGCCGTCTCCCCGACGGCCCAAGCCCGTCGTCGAGGCGCCGGCAAAGCGCGTCGACCTCGGCGCGCGCGCCGGGCTCGACGGGGAACAGCCGCCGCTCGGGCGCCATCTGCGCGTCTACCCACACGAGGATCTCGTGTGACTCTCCGATCGCGCCCTGCGGGGTGACCAGCACAGGCACCGTGGCGCCTCCGCCGGCGCGCCGCGCCGCCACGCGGTGGATGCCCTGGATGTGGCGCTGCTCGCGATAGGGCAACTCCGCGCGGTCTAGCGCCCAGCGCGCCTTCTCGCAGTAGTGGCTGATCGGGATCGTGACGAGCCGCAGCATCGGCGCAGCGATCGGATCACAGCCCGTAGGAGCGGCCGATGACGTCGAGCATGATCTCGTCGGTGCCCGCGCCGATGCGGTTCAGGCGCGCGTCTCGCCACACGCGCTCGACGCCGTACTCGCGCATGTATCCCGCGCCGCCGTGGATCTGGATGCAATCGTCCGCCACTTCGCAGAGCACGCGCGAGGCGTGCAGCTTGGACATCGAGATCTCGCGCACGGGGTACTCGCCATTGTTGAAGCGCCACGCCGTGATGTAGGTCATCTGCCGCGCCGACTCGATTTTGGTGGCCATCTCGGCGAACTTGTGGCGGATCACCTGGAACTTGCCGATTTCGCGGCCGAACGCCTTGCGCTCGTGCGCATACTGCAACGTCCGTTCGAAGCACTTCTGCGCGCCAGCCACCATCCCGGCGGCGCCGATCAGGCGCTCGCCCTGGAGCTCCCACATGATGTGGTAAAAGCCCTTGCCGACCTGTCCAAGCGCGGCGGAGGCCGGCACGCGCACGTCCTGAAACGCCAGCAGCGCCGTGTCGGAGGCGTGCATGCCGAGCTTCTCCAGCCGCTTCTCGCGGATCACGCCGGGCGCGTCCATCGGCACGAGGAACAGCGTGAAGCCGTCATAGCCGGCATCCGGGTCGGTCTTGGTGACGAGCACGATCACGTCCGCGCGGTGGCCGTTGGTGATGTAGGTCTTGGAGCCGTTGATGATGTAGTCATCGCCGTCCTTGACCGCGCGCGTCTTGATGCCCGACACGTCCGAGCCGGCGTCAGGCTCTGTTATGCCCAGGCACAGGATCTTCTCGCCCTTGATCGCCGGCACGACCCACTCCTGCTTCTGCTCCTCGGTGCCGAACGCCAGGATCGGCGGCATGGCCATGTCGGTGTGCACGGCCAACCCCATCGCCAGGCCGCCGGAGTTGGCGTTGGTGATCTCCTCGGCCAGCACCAGGCTGGTGTAGTAGTCGCCGCCCTGTCCGCCGTACTGCTCCGGCTTGTCCAGGCCGAGGAAGCCGAGCTCGCCCATGCGCGGGAAGACCGAGTCGGGGAATGTCGTCTCCTCCCATTCCTCCGCGTGCGGCGCGAGCTCTTTGATCGCGAAGTTGCGGATCGACTCGCGCAGCTGTTCGTGCTCGTCGGTGAAGATGAAGTGCTTGCGCTGGCTCTTGAAGTCGGGCTTGCGCACGCTCTCGGCGGTGGCGGCCATGGGGACGGTCTCCTTGGTCTCTTGCGTTGGCTGGCTGGCGCTGGGTGCAAAGTGAACAGTAGCGCTAACTACTCTTGGCGTGGGCGCTGCGGGCGGCGGATGGCGACATGCGCGATCGTGCCCCACGAGCCACGTGCATTCGCGGCCTGTTCATGTTCCTTCGCTGTCTACCCGTTTCCCGCGCCGATCGGTAGCGTCTACGGCGACAGGCCCGGCGACGGGCCGGGCCGTTAGGGAAGGGGGTCGGCATGGCCGACCGAGTGCTGTTTATCGGCTGGGGTACGCCTGTTCGTGGACGCGAGGAGCGCGGCCTCGAGGTGTTCAACGAGGTGATGGGTCTCTACGGACGCATGCAGCAGGAGGGCCGCATCGAGAAGTTCGACGTTGTCCTGCTTGGCGCCAACACGGACCTCAACGGTTACATCGAGCTGTACGGCTCCGCCGAGCAGCTCGCGGCGATCCGCGAGAGCGAGGATTTCCGACGCACCCTCGTGGACGCGAGCCTCGTCGTGGACGGTCTGCGCGAGATCGACGGCTTCGCCAACGAGGCGATCGCGTCGCAGATGGCGCTCTACCAAGAAGGCATCGCGCGGGTTCCGCAGGCCGCATGACCACTGTCCCGGTCTCGACGGCGCCTCACCGCAGTTCGGCGGGGGCGCCGCGGGCCCGGTTTTCATGTTCCGATAGTCACAGGTCGATGCAGGTGGCATGGGAGCAAATCCCGGCGATCTGGACATCGCGGCGCACATCGAGTCGGTCTCGGCCCGAGACGAGCCGGACACTGACCGGCTGGCGGCGTCGATGCTCAGCCACTGCTGGCCCGGCGGCACCGGCGACCGGACGGAGACCGTGGCACGAGACTGGGTGCGCCGCTGGGGTCCGCGACGCGCCGGACCGGTAGCTTCTGCCTGCCAGTGCGCGGCGGGACGCTGCGGCGTGTGCAACTGAGGAAGTAAACAGTAGCGCTGCTTACTTCTCGCCTGTGCGGGAATCGGGGTAGGATGCGCGAGTGCCCACCGACAAGGTCCTTTACGACGTCGCCGAGTCGGGTGTGGCGACGATCACGCTCAACGACCCGGACACCCGCAACGCGCTCTCACCTGAGCTGTTGGGCGGACTGATTGAGGCGTTCGAGGGCGCTCGCGAGGACGAGCGGGTGCGCTGCGTGGTGCTGGCGTCCTCGCACGAGAAGACGTTCTCCTCGGGCGCCGCCCTCGGCGGCTTCGGCGCGGACGCGCCGCTCGTGGACAAGCACTTCGGCTCGGAGCGCTTCGTGGGGCTGTTCAAGCTGATCGGCGAGCTCGGCAAGCCGACGGTGTGCGCGGTGCGCGGCCACGTGCTGGCGGGCGCGCTGGGCATAGCGCTGGCGTGCGACCTGATCCTGGCCTCCGAGCAGGCGACGTTCGGCACGCCGGAGATCAACGTGGGCACGTTCCCGTTCATGATCATGGCGCTGATCTACCGCAACGTCCCGCGCAAGAAGGCAAACGAGTTGCTGCTGCTGGGTGAGCGCTGGAGCGCGCAGGAGGCGCTCGCTGCGGGCATCGTCAACCGCGTCGTACCCGACGCGGAGCTCGACGTGCTGGTGGACGAGTGGGCGGGCAAGCTGGCGGGCCGATCGCCGGTGATCATGCGTCTGGGCAAGCAGGCGATGCGCCGCCAGCTCGACATGCCGCTGGACGACGCGCTGGACTACCTGCGCGCGCAGCTCAGCCTGGCGCTCTCGACAGAGGACATCGTCGAGGGCGTGACGGCGTTCTTCGAGAAGCGCGAGCCGCAGTGGAAGGGCCGCTGATGACCCCTCGCAAGGCCGCTACGCCGCCGGCCGAGACGCCACCAACCGAGGCAACCGCGGTCGCGGCGCCTGTGGCCGCCTCGCTGTTGCGCCCGCTGGTCGAGGACCTACACGCCCGCCGCGCGCAGATCCGCATGGGTGGTGGCGAGGAGAAGATCGCCCAGCAGCACGCGCGCGAGAAGCTGACGGCGCGCGAGCGCATCGCGCTGCTGATCGACGATGGTACGTTCGTGGAGCTGGGCATCCACGGCACGCCGCACTCTTCCCAGCGGGCGATGGACGGCGTGGACGCGCCGGCGGACGGCGTGATCACCGGCTACGGCAAGGTCGACGGGCGCCTGACGGCGGTGTGTGCGTATGACTTCACCGTGATGGCCGGCTCGATGGGCATGACCGGCGAGTTCAAGGTCACGCGCCTGCGCGAGCTCGCCCTCACCAAGCGCATCCCGTTCGTGTGGCTGCTGGACTCGGCGGGCGCGCGCGTGCAGGAGGCCGCAGGTGCGATGTTCGCGGGCTCGGGCCACCTGTTCCGCGAGGAGGTGGTGATGAGCGGCGTGATCCCACAGGTGGCGGCGCTGATGGGACCGTGCGCGGCGGGGACGGCGTACATCCCCGGCCTGGCGGACTTCGTGCCGATGGTCAAGGGCCGCGGCTCGATGGCGCTTGCGGGACCGCACCTGGTGCGCGCGGCGATCGGCGAGGAGGTCACGCAGGAGGAGCTGGGCGGCTCGCGCGTGCATTGCCGCAAGTCGGGCGTGGGCGACATGGAGGTGGCAGACGACGAGCAGTGCATCGAACGCATCAAGCAATACCTCTCCTACATGCCACAGAACTGCGAACAGCGGGCTCCGATCCTGCCGGTGAGCGACCCGATCGACAGGCGCGAGGAGGAGCTGTTGGACGTGCTGCCGGAGTCCAACCGCAAGCCGTATGACATGTACGAGGTAATCCGCAGGGTCGTCGACGACGGCGAGTACTTCGACATCAAGGGCCAGTGGGCGAAGACGATCATCACGTGCTTCGCGCGCTTCGGCGGTCGGCCTGTGGGGATCGTCGCCAACCAGCCCAAGCAGCTGGGCGGCATCCTCGACAACGACTCCGCTGACAAGGCCGCGCGCTTCGTGAACCTGTGTAACGCGTTCGCGATCCCGCTGGTGTTCATCCAGGACGTGCCTGGCTTCATGGTGGGCTCGAAGATCGAGGCCGAAGGCATCATCCGCCACGGCGCGAAGATGCTGTACGCGGTCGCCAACGCGACGGTGCCGAAGATCACGGTGATCACGCGCAAGGCGTACGGCGCGGGCTACTACGTGATGAACGGCCGTGCGTTCGAGCCGGACCTGATCGTGGCGTGGCCGAGCGCGGAGATCAGCGTGATGGGCGCGGAGGGCGTGGTGGAGATCGCGTTCCGCAAACAGGTCGACGCGGCGGAGGACCCGGTGGCGAAGAAGGCGGAGCTGATCGAGGGCTTTCGCAAGATCTTCGACGTATACATCGCCGCGGGAAACGACCTGATCGACGATGTGATCGACCCGCGCGAGACGCGCGAGACGATCTGCCGGGCACTGGAGATGTCGGAGAACAAGAAAGTCGAGCGCCCGTGGAAGCGACACGGCGTGGTGCCCGTATGACCTGTTGTCACCCTTTTCGTTGGCCGTATAACGATGGCGCACAAAAAACAAAACACGACACAGTGAGAACGCAGACGCGATGAGCCTCGACGACCCGGTTGTGATCACGTGCTCGATCTCGGGTGCGATCGCCAACCGCGAGCAGTGCCCGGCGATCCCGTACACACCGCAGGAGTACGCGGCGGAGGCGCGGCGGATCGTGGACGAGGGCGGCGTGCACATCCACATCCATGCGCGCAAACCGGACGGGACGCCGTCGTATGAGATCGAGGACTTCCAGGCGATCACCGATGCGATCCGAAGCGAGGTTGGCGACGCGGCGATCATCAACTACTCGACGGGCACGATCGGAATACCGGTTGCCAAGCGCGTCGAGTACCTCAGAGCGTGCCGCCCGGAGGTGGCGGCGCTGAACATGGGCTCGATGAACTACGCGAAGTACTCGAAGTCGAAAAAGCAGTTCGTGTTCAACATGGTCTTCGCGAACCCGTTCAGCGAGATCATCGAGCTGCTGGAGGCGATGAACGAGCTGGGCATCAAACCGGAGCACGAGTGCTTCGACGTGGGTCACGTGGGCAGCCTGGTGCCGTTGATCGACATGGGCGTGCTCCACACGCCGCTGCACGTGGACTGTGTGATGGGCGTCGTCGGGGGGATCCCGCCAACGGCGCGCAACCTGGCGGCGATGGTGGACAACATCCCCGTAGGCTCACATTGGGGCGTGATCGGGATCTCACGCGACCAGTGGATGCTGGTGTCGGCGGCGCTGACGCTTGGCGGCTCGATCCGCGTGGGCCTCGAGGACAACCTGTACCTGCCTAACGGCGAGATGGCCAAATCGAACGGCGAGCTGATCGCGAAGGCGAGGCAGATGACCGAGGACATGGGACGCCGCCCGGCGAGCGTGCAGGAGGCCCGCGCGATGCTGGCGATCCCCAAGCGCGAGGAGAGCACGGCATGACCCTGCCGCTCGATGGCATACGAGTGCTCGACCTGTCGCGCCTGCTGCCGGGCGGCTTCTGCTCGCTGCTGCTGGCGGATTTCGGCGCGGACGTGGTGAAGGTGGAGGACACGGGCATGGGCGACTACATTCGCTGGTCGCCGCCGTACTACGAGGGCGCGCACGACAGCGCGAAGTCGGCGCTGTTCCTGTCGCTGAATCGCAACAAGCGCTCGATCCGCCTGGACCTGAAGAGCGACGGCGGGCGCGAGGCGCTGCTGGAGCTGGTGCGGGACGCTGATGTGGTGCTCGAGTCGTTTCGCCCGGGCGTGCTAGATCGCCTGGGCGTGGGCTACGAGCGCATGCGCGAGCGCAACCCGGGGATCGTGTACTGCGCGATCTCGGGCTACGGTCAGACGGGACCGAAACGTGATGCCTCGGGTCACGACATGAACTACCTGGGCTTGATCGGCCTTTTGGGCCTGACGGGCGAGCATGGTGGTGCGCCGGTGCAGGCCGCTGGCCAGATCGCGGACCTCGGGGGAGGCGCCCTGATGGCGGCGTTCGGAATCATGGCGGCGCTGCGCGAGCGCGATGGCTCATCGCCGCAGCCCGCTCGCGCCGGCCGCGCGGCGGGCTGCGCCGGCAGTCAGGGCTCAGGCGTTGGTCAAGTCGTCGACGTGTCGATGTCCGACGGTGCGCTGTCGTGGCTGGCGATGGTGGCGGCGGCGCACTTCGCCGACGGCACGGTGCCTCGCCGCGGCGATCTGCCGCTGGCAGGCTCGCTGATCTGCTACCGCCCGTACGAGTGCGCCGACGGCTGGGTGTCGCTGGGCGCGCTGGAGCCGAAGTTCTGGCAGGCGTGGTGCCGCGGCGTGGGTCGCGAGGAGCTGATCGCGAAGCAGTTCGAGCGTCCGGGCTCGGATGCTCACGCGCAGGTGATGGAGGTCTTCAAGACGCGCACGCGCGCGGAGTGGGAGGCGTTCGCGCGCGAGCACGACTGCTGTCTGGAGCCGGTGCTCGAGCTGGACGAGGCGCTCAGCTCGGAGCTGGTGCGCGAGCGCGAGATGGTGGTCGAGCTCGAGCAGCCGGGCGTGGCTGAGCCAGTGCGCCAGCTGGGCGTGCCGGTCAAGCTGACGCGCACGCCGGGCGAGCACGCGCGGCTGCCGGGCCCGGCGCTGGGCGAGCACACCGAGGAGGTGCTGCTGGCCGCGGGGTACACGGCTGAGCAGGTCGCGGAGCTGCTCTCCTCGGGCGCGGCGGCGGGTCCGGCGCCGGATGCCGCAGCCCAGGAGACGACATTCCGGGCGTGAGCGGGCGATGAGCGCCCACCCCGACCTGCTGAAGATGAGCGAGCTAGCGGAGCGCTCCGGGGTGAGCGCTGGCACGATCCGCTACTACCTGCGCGAGGGGCTGCTGGGCGCGGGCGAGGACGTGGTCAGGACGTCGCGCAACATGGCGTACTACCCGCCGGAGTACGTGGAGCGGATCGCGCTGATCAGGCGCCTGCAGGAGGAGCGCTTCATGCCGCTGCGCGTGATCCGCCGCGCGCTGCGGGAGGACCCCGAGCGCTTGCGCGCGCTGATCGAACTCGAGGACCGCATCCTCGAGCGGGCGCTGATCAGCGCGGAGGACGGCAGCCGCGTGTCGCGCAAGCTCGTGCAGGAGCGCTACGGCGTCCCGCGCAACGTACTCGAGCGCTTGGCGCAGATCGGTGTGCTGACGCCCAACAAGCGCGGCTACGACCGCGATGACGTGAAGATCATCGAGGCGATCGCGAGCTTCCGCGCGGGCGGCTACGACGAGGCGCTGGGCTTCACGGTGTACGACACGCTGCGCTACCGCAAGGCGCTGGAGCCGCTGGTGGAAGAGGAGGTACAGGCGCTGCTGGAGCGCCTGGCGGGCGAGGTGGAGGTCGAGCGCGCGATGGAGATCGTGGCCGCCGGCACCGAACCGCTGCGCGAGCTGATCGGTGCGATGCACTCAAAGCTGCTGCTCGCCGAGCTGCGCCGCCACCGCGGGCAGGGCGCGGGCTGAGCGCGCCCGGCGTCGGCGTCGGCGACGTCGCAGCGCGTTATGCTCTGGACTCATTGACTGACCAGTCAATCTACTCCGAGGTAAAGGTCCTACGGGATGTGCGGGCGCGGCGCCTGTGGCTGGGAGCGCGCGCATGAGGGTCGCCGCGGTGCAGCTTAACTCGACCGCCGATCAGGTCGCGAACATGGCGCACGCCGATCGCCTGACGCGCGCGGCCGCGGCCGACGGCGCGAAGCTGATCGTACTGCCTGAGAAGTGGACGGCGATGGGCTCCGAGCAGGACCTGCGCGCGGGGGCGGAGACGCTCGACGGCGCGGCGGTGGGGTGGGCACGCGCGATCGCGCGCGAGCTGCGCATCGACCTCGTTGCCGGCTCGATCCTCGAGCGTGTCCCTTCTCAGTCGAAGCTCGCCAACACGTCGGTGCACGTCAACCCGTTGGGCGAGGTGGTGGCGGTGTATCGCAAGGTGCACATGTTCGACGTGGAAGTCGGCGGGCGCACGTATCGCGAGTCCGAGCTCGAGGAGCCGGGCGAGGAGATCGTGCTCTCGCAGACCGCGGACGGCGTCGAGCTGGGACTGTCGATCTGCTACGACCTGCGCTTCCCGGAGCTGTACCGGATCCTCGCGGTGCGCGGCGCTCGAATCGTGGCGCTGCCGGCGGCGTTCACGCTGGCAACGACGCGCGATCACTGGGAGCCGCTGGTGCGGGCGCGCGCGATCGAGAACCAGGCGTTCGTGATCGCGGCCAACCAGGTGGGCGAGCATCCGGCGGACGGATCGGAGAGCGTGCAGCGCTCGGGCGGTCGCTCGATGATCGTGGACCCGTGGGGGCTGGTGCTGGCGCAGGCGCCCGACAAGGAGAGCTACATCGTGGCGGAGCTCGACCTCGACTACCAGCTCGAGATCCGCGCGCGGCTGCCGTCGCTGGCCAACCGCCGGCCCGAGGCCTACCGCTGGCCGGTTCAGGAGCCGGTATGAGCGCCGGACGCGCACCGGCCCAGCGCGCGAAGGCGCCGGACAAGCGCCGGCTGATCCTCGATGCCGCGGTGCGGGTGTTCGCCCGCCAGGGCTTTCACGCGTGCCGCGTGTCGGACATCGCCGACGAGGCGGGCGTGGCGTACGGGCTGGTGTACCACTACTTCGCCTCCAAGGACGAGGTGCTCGACACGCTGTTCTTGGAGCGCTGGCGCGTGATGCTCGAGCTGATCCGCGAGGTCGACGCGAACGCGATCCCAGTCCGCGACAAGCTGGGGGCGATCGCGTCGTTCATCATCGACAGCTACCGCCACGATCCCGACCTGATGAAGGTGATCATCGTCGAGGTGACGCGTGCGGCGAACTCGTTCGGGAACACGCACATCGGCACGATCCGCGAGGCGTATGACCTGATCGGCGGCATGATCGTCGAGGCTCAGGACGACGGCGTGTTCAAGGTGGAGATCGAATCGCGGTTCGCGGCGATGGCCTTCTACGGCGCGATCGAGCAGCTGCTCACGGGCTGGATCTTCGACCTGCTGCCGCAGGACGACGAGTACTTCGAGCGGGCGAAGTGGCTGGTGGTCGAGACGGTGTGCGGCGGGCTGGAGGCGTGAGGCGTTTCGAACTCGACCCCGCTGGGGAATAGACTGACGCGCGCATGCAGAACGAGATGGTCAAGCGACTGATGTGGCAGGGCCTGCTGGCGGGCGTGAGCGCGCTGGTGGCGATCGTCGCCAACCGCGTCGCGGCAACCGTGTGGCGGCGCGTGTTCGACGAGGAGCCGCCCGAGTGAGCGCCACGGGGGGACCACCGCAGGCTGGGGAGCCGCTGGGAAGCGCTCGGGACGAAGATACGCAGAGCATCGCGACGGCGATCGCGGAGGTGTCCGAGCGCGCGACGCTGCTCGTGCGCGAGGAGATCGAACTGGCCAAGGCGGAGATGGCCGAAAAGGCGACCAAGCTGGCCAAGGGCGCGATCGTGGGCGCGGCGGCGGGCGTGTTCTTCTTCACCGCGCTGGTGTTCGCGCTCGTCGGGTGTGCGTGGCTGCTCTACTACTACCTCCCGATCGGCGACAAATTCACCTACTTCTGGGGCTTCTTCGCGATGGCGGTGATCCTGGTGGCGCTCGGCACGCTCGCGGGCCTGATCGCCGCGAGGGCGGTCAAAAGGGGAGCGCCGCCGATGCCGAGCATGGCGATCGAGGAGGCGCGCAAGATACGCGAGAGCGTGTCCTCGGGCGCGGCGACGGCCCAGGACGCTCAGGGCGGCGCAGTCCCGTATCGCGCCGCGGGTACGGGGAGCGAGAGCTGATGCCCCAGCGCTCGCCGGCGGAGATCCGCAGCTCGATCGAGGCCAACCGCATGGAGCTTGCGTTGTCGGTGCAGCGGCTGCGCGGCGAAGTGACTCGCGTGACGGACTGGCGCGCGCACGTCGAGCGTCACCGCAGCGAAATCACCGTCGGCGCGGCGGTCGTGGGCTTGATGATCGGCGCGCGTGTACTGCGCGGCCGTCGCCGTCGCCGTCGTCGCGGCTGATCAGGCGAGCAGCGCGCGGGGGATTGCGCCGACGCCGATCAGACCTGGGCCTGTGTAGGTGCCGATCACCGGTCCGACCTCGGAGGTGAACACGGGCTCGGAGTCGAAGATCTCGCGGCAGCGCTCGATCAACCGCTCGGCCTGCTCGGTCGCCTGGATGTGCTGCACGACCCAGCCGTCTGCGCCGTTGTCGTGGAGGTCTTGCGCGTAGGCGACCATGCGCTCGAATGCGCGCCCGGCGGTTCGCACACGCTCGACCGGCACGATCTCGTGCTCGAGCGAGAGGATCGGCTTGATCTTGAGCGTGCCGCCGAGCCACGCCTGCGCCTTGCCGATGCGCCCGCCGCGCTTCAGGTACTCGAGCGTGTCCAGGCAGAACCAGATCCGCAGCACCTTGCGCGCCTCGCGCACGCGGGTAACGACGGCGTCCAAGCCGTCGCCTGTACGGGCGGCGGCGCACGCGGCGAGCACGAGCAGCGCGGTGCCGCCGCAGGCGGTTTCGCTGTCGATCACCGCGACGCGCTCGCCGAGGCCGCGCTCGGCGAGCAGTCCGTGCGCCTGGCGCGCCGCCTCGACGGTGCCGGAGATGCCGCCGGCGAGGTGGATCGAGACGACGTCGCGTCCTTCCTCGATCAGCGGCTCCCACACGGCGAGGAAGTCGCCGATCGACGGCTGCGAGGTGGTGGGCAGCTCGCGGTCGTCGCGCAGCCGTTCGTAGAAGCCGTCGAAGCCGTCCATCTCGAGCTCGCGCTCGGGCTCGCCTTTCCAGCCCACGTACAGGCTGACCTGGTGGACGCCCTGCGCCTGCGCGAGCGCGCGGGGAAGGTAGTGAGTGCTGTCGGCTGCAACCGCGACTAGGGCCATGCGGCGCGGGACGCTACAGCAACGCCTGCGCGAGCTCCCCCGACTCGTACATCTCGGTGACGATGTCACAGCCGCCGATCAGCTCTCCGCCGACGAACAGCTGGGGGATCGTGGGCCAGTCTGACAGCGTGGTGAGCTCCTGGCGGATGCGCGCGTCGGGCAGCACGTCGACCGCTGCGAACGGCACGTCGAGCGCCTGCAGCGCGGCGACGGTGCGGGCGGAGAAGCCGCACGCGGGCGCCTCGGGCGTCCCCTTCATGAACAGGATCACCTTGTGCTCGGAGATCGCCTGTGCGATCGCGTCGCGGATCGGGTTGGACTCCTCGCCCGGCGCCGGTGTGGGCGCTGGCTGCGGGGCGGACATCGGCAGTGGCTGGGATTGGCTTGCGGACATGGAGTGCTCCTGGCTGTCAGTTGGTGGAAATCTTCGACGGGGCCTGGGTCTTGAGCGCGAGGGCGTGGATCGCTCCGCCGATCTCCGCGCCGAAGACCGCGTACACGAGACGGTGCTGCGCGATCCGGCTGAGGCCGTCGAACGCGGCCGCGGTGACGGTCGCGCGGAAGTGATCGCCGCCGCCGGTGTAGTCCTCGACCTCGGCGTGTGCCCCAGGGATCGCGGCCTCGATGCGCTGCCTTATGTCCTCTGCGGAGGGCATGCGCCTCAAGGGTAGAAGGTCTGCGCGTGTGTACGAGCGCCGCCTGGGCACCGCTATACTTTGGAAAGTCTTGCAGCCGTCCACAGGAGCCATAGCCATGATCGAGATCACCGACAAGGGCGCGGAGAAGGTGCACGAGTTCCTCGCCTCCCAGCAGGCGGACGTGAGCGTGGCGGGCCTGCGCGTGGGCGTGCGCGGCGGCGGCTGCTCTGGCTTCCAGTACCAGCTGGCGTTTGACGAGCAGCGCGACAGCGACGTCGTGTTCGAGAGCCACGGGCTGAAGCTGCTGGTGGACGGCGAGAGCCTGCAGTTCGTGCGCGGCTCGACGATCGATTACGAGGAGAGCCTGCAGGGCGCGGGCTACAAGGTCAACAACCCCAACGTGGTCGCGGCCTGCGGCTGCGGCTCCTCGTTCCGTGTCGCCGAGGAGGAGCAGGTCTCAGCGGTTTGACCGTTCTCCCGGTGCGCCGCTGGGCGCGTCGAGGACGGTTGGCAGGCGAGTGGATCGCTCGCAACGAGAGCTGAGCGCGCGTAGGCTGGCGCACTGACAATGGCGATCCTGCCTCAAGCGCTCCGTAGCCTCACGCCTACAGGCGTGCGCGACGACGTGCGTCTGCGCGCGCTGGCGCTCGGTCTCGGCCTGATCCCGCCGCGCACGATGCACTCGGCGGCCGACGCGCGTGCGTTGCTCGACGCCGCGACTGGGGCGCGCCGCGTGGTCGAGATCGGCGTGTACGAGGGGTCCTCGGCGGTGGCGTTGTGCGAAGCGCTCGCGCCGGAAGCGGAGCTGCACCTGATCGATCCGTTTGGGACGCACCCGGACGCGCTGCCACACGGATGGGGAGCGAGCGAGTGGGCGACGCGCCGGGCAGTCGGCCGCGTGTTGCGCCGGCGCGGAGCGCACGCTCCGCGCGTGCGTTGGCACGTCGCTCTGTCCGGCGACGTCGCCGCGCGATGGAGCGGCGAGGTCGACCTTGTGTTCGTCGACGGCGATCATTCTCAGGCTGGCTGCGAGCTCGACTGGGTCAGCTGGAGCCCGTTCGTGGCAGTGGGTGGGCGCGTCGTCTTCCACGACGCGCGCGCGTCGCAGCCCGGTGGGCGCGGCCTGCCGGGCCCGAGCGCCGTGGTCGATCGCCATTTCCGCGACGGCGGCACGCCGGACTGGGGGATCGTCGCTGAGGCCGATCGCACGGTTGTCCTAGAGCGCAGCGTCTGAGCGCCTCCGGCGGGGTTGACTCCCCACTGGTCGCTGTGGTACGGTCGCCGTGACATGATGTCAAGCGTCGCAAGGGGTGCGGAGCGCCCAGGCCTCCGGCAATGCTCGATTTCCCGTCGGGGGGCGGGTGTTTGGTGCCCTATCGTTGTATGGGCTTGACCTTGACGCAGGAGATGTTTTCTGCAAAGGTCAGGTGCACAGCGCCGCTGGCTGGGAGACAGTCAGCGGTTACGGCTGATTTCGGGGCGTCTCTGTCCTGAAGAGGGGATTCTCAGGGGTCGGTCGATCCTATTCCTAGAGGGTAAAGGAGCAGTGGACAGATGAAACGCACTAAGATTGTGGGGGTCTGCCTCGTGGCTGCACTCGCCATGATGGGGCTCAGCGCGATGGTTGCGTCGAGCGCCTCGGCAGGCACCTACTACTGGTGTCAGGGGCAGAAGAAGGGCAACTTCACGGAATCAGGCTGCAAAACGGTTGCCGAAAAGAAGGGCGTGCCGGACCACAAGGGTAAGTTCGAACTCGTCCCTGTCTCGGCATGTGTTGCTCAGAAGCACGGCAACTTCACCGAATCAGGCTGCAAAACCGTTGCTGAAAAGAAGGGTAAACCGGACCACAAGGGTGGCTTCGAAATAAGCAAAGGCCGTAAATTCACGGACACGACCGGCAAAGCGAAGCTCGCGACGCCGGATCTCGGCCCGAGCGACGTTGAATGCACCGGTAGCACTTCGGAAGGCGAAATCACCAGCTCGACGACGGGCACCGACCGAGTCAAGTTCAACGGCTGCACGTTCGAAGGTAAAAAATGCGAAAGCGTTGACCTCTTCGGCAGCGGCACGGCGTCAGGCGAAAGCGGCACGATCGAGACGAACCTGCTCGACACCAAGCTGATCGACAATGGTACGAAAGCAGGCGGGTACAAACACGAAGAACCCGCTCTGAACGAAGTGTGGACTGAAGTCGTCAGCTCAGAAAAAGAACCGTACTCGTCAGAATTCATCTGCGGTACAGAAATCATCCTGCGGACGCACGGCTCCGTGAGCGGCGTGGACACGCCGGTCAACTCGGCTCCGAGCACGACTGGCGTGACGACGTTTGGCGTCGGCCAGGGCGAACAGGCGCTGTTGACGGAAGTCTTCAACGGCGTTGAATTCATCCCGAGCGGCGGTGCGCCGTCATCCGAGGAAACGACCTCGACTATCACCAACGAAGTGGGCATCGAGATCAAAAGCTGATCATCTAGATCAACGAACACAGGTCTGATGCTGGATTCATAGCATCGACTCGTAGTGGGCGTGCGCGGAGTTATTCCGCGCACGCCCTTTTTTCGCTCGACAATCGCGATTGCCTTCGAAGGGGTCTTGACGATACGCCTGGCGCTTCCCGCTTGACACTTAGCGACAAGCCGATAGACTTCTTCTCAGCACAGGTTGGGGAGAGCGACCATGGACGGCAGCGAGGGAGAGCAGAGGCGGTGAACCGGAGGGTGGGCAACAGCACACGTCGTGGCTCGAAGTGGCGCTTGCTTTCGCTGCTCTGTTGTGTGCTGCTCGGCGCTTTGCTGCTCGAGAGCGGCTCGGCGCAAGCCGCTGGCGGCGAAGAACACACCGCGCGAGAACACGCCTTCAGCTTCGAATTCGGAGGTCAGGGTAACGCCGTTGGGCAGTTCAGCCACCCCGCCGGCGTCGCAGTCAACGATTCCACCGGCAACGTCTACGTTGCCGACCGGGAAAATGGCCGGGTTGAGGAGTTCACCACCGTGCTCGGGACTGAAGGGGAACCGACCGGCGAGAAATACTCGACGTCGCTCCCGCCAATCGCCTTCCCAACGCAGATTGCGGTGGACAACTGCTCGAGCGAATGCGGAAAAGATCCGTCTAACGGCGACGTGTACATCGCTGGCGCGAAGAACAGCAAAGCGAGCCCGTCCGAAGACGACCTGCTCTACAAGTTCAGCGCGGCGGGCCTCGCGATCGGCCTCCCGCATAAGTTCAAAGGACCGATCACAGGCCTCGCGGTGTCCTCGACGGGTGCTCTCTACGTCTACGAACAAACGGGCGGAGCAGTCGGCATCTTCGATAACGCTGAACTGAACCTCGAAGCGAAGAAACCCGAAGCCGCGGTGGCGGTCCCGTTCGGAGGAGGCGCTCAGTCGGGACTGGCAGTGGACTCCAAAGGCGATCCCTACGTCGCTTACGGGCTGACGGCGTCGGAAGCTGGCAGTGACGTCGCGCTGGGACGCTTCGAGAGTGAACTGGCGAGCGAATACGACTTTCTTCACGGAGGCGCCCAGCCTGTCGTCGGCAAGCTTGGCGGAGCGGGAAATATCTCGATCCCCGCCCTCGACTACGAACCCACCACCGCCGTTGCCGTCCCACCTGTCGGTGGCGAAGCAGGGAACGCATTTATCACCAACGTAACCAGCGTCGCCGGTGTGAGCGTGAGCAGTCTCGCGATATTCGGTCCAGAAGGATCGCCAGAAGGCGGCAAAGTCGAAGAACTGCACGGCAAGCTGATCCAGCGTCTTGTGGCACCGGGGCTCGAAGAAGCCGACGCCGTCGCCGTCGATCCCGCGACGGGATCGGTGTATGTCGCCGGTGGCGCCTCTGACACGGTCGACGTGTTCAACCTCGAACCTCGCGCGCGCCCGACCGTCAGCGGCCTGTCCGCGCAGTTCTCATGCAGCCAGCAAGTCGAACTCTGCGGCTCGGGCGCCAGCGTGATGACGATGCGGGCGAAGGTCAACTCCGCCGGCGTGGACACGCAATATCAGTTCGAATACGGCACGGGAGGGGGCACGTGCAAGGCAAGCCCGTCGAGCTGCACCGTCGTACCCGCACCGGCGGGCGACGCCGGCGGCGAATTCGGCGGCCAGAGCGTCAGCGTTGAAATACCAAGCCCGGCGCCGGGCGCTTACCACTACCGCGTCACGGCTGACGCGCCCGGGCAGGTCGTGCACAGCGCCGAAAAGTCGATCACGATCGTGGCGTCGCTGGGGAGCCTGCCCGATGGGCGCGCCTGGGAAATGGTCTCGCCGCCGAACAAGAACGGCGCGGAACCGGAAGCGATCACCAGGGAAGGTGGCACGATCCAAGCGGCAGCGAACGGCGATGCGATCACCTACGTTGCGGACGGGCCGATGCCGGCTGAAAGCGAACCGGAAGGCAACCGCAGCCCGGAACACCCGCAGATCCTCTCCACGCGCCGAGCATCTGCCGGCTGGGCGACACAGGACATCGCCACGCCAAACGGAACTGGCGCTGGCGTCGCGCCCGGGCACGTTCAGGAGTATCGGATCTTCTCTCCCAACCTCGCGCTCTCGCTGGTTGGGCCATTTCCGTCGGACGAGGGGCCGCTTGCGGTGCCGCCACTGTCAGTAGCAGAAAAAGGCGAAACCACTGAAACGACGATCTATCTCGGGGCCGAGCCGCCACTCGAACCAGAAGCGTCGGACAGCGAGGAATCCCAGTACTTCAAAGAAGCTCTGAAAAACGGCACCGAAATGAAAAACCGCGGGTTCCTAGCTCTGGTCAACCAGCAGAACAAGCCAACCACGGGTGGCTTCGGCGCAGAAGCAGTCGGTTCCAATAACAGCATCCTGGGCCTCGTCACCGAGGGTGCGACTCCCGACCTCAGCCACGTGGTCTTCGAGTCCTACAAGGAACCTACCGGCCTGTACGAGTGGAACGGACCGGAACATCCGATCCAGCCCGTGAGCAGGCTTGCGGAAACCGGCGCACGCGTGCCCGCCGAATCCGCTGGTCTCGGCGGTGCTCAGGGAGAACCGCAGGACGCCAACCCGCGCCACGCGATCTCCAATGACGGATCGCTTGTCTTCTGGACGGACAAGGCCAGCGGTACGGAATATCACCTCGACGTGCGCGACACGACGACCCAGGAAACATTGCAGCTCGACAAGCTGCAAAAAGGCGAAAAAGCTCCTGAATCGAGCACCCACGACCCGGCTGACGCGGACTTCCAGACCGCGAGCGCCGACGGATCGAAGGTGTTCTTCACGGACACGCAGCGCTTGACCGCGAACTCCAAGGCGGTAGAAGGATCCCCTGATCTGTACGTGTTCGAACTGGAAGCCGAAGGCGGCGCGATGTCGGGCAAGCTCGTCGATCTCACCGCGCAAGCTGGCGCCGACGTGCTCGCGAGCAAAGTCAGCGGCGGCGTGTTGGGCGCGAGCGAAGACGGCTCCTACATCTACTTCGTCGCCGACGGAGCCCTCAGCCCCGGCGCCAGCAGAGGGCAGTGCGCGCCCAACGAACTCGCCGAAACCAGGCGGCCCGTCGGGTCCACCTGCAACCTGTACGTCCGGCACTACGACTCAGCCACGCAGACGTGGGAACCGACGAAGCTCATCGCCGTGCTGTCGAGTGAAGACAACCCCGATTGGGGCGGACCGAGCGACGAAGGCGAGCTCAGCGATCTGACCTCGCGTGTCAGCCCGAACGGACAGTACGTGGCATTCATGTCGGACCGCAGCCTGACCGGCTACGACAACGAAGATCTGAGCTCGAAAGCTCCCGGAGAACGTCGCGACGAGGAGGTCTACCTGTACGACGCGGCGACCGGACACCTCGTCTGTGCGTCGTGCAATCCGACCGGCGCACGGCCACGCGGTGTGTTCGATCTCGGGCAGAAGAACGGCGGCGGTACTGGCGAAGGCCTTGGGCTGGTCGTCGACCGTCGCGAAAACTGGGGGGTGCTGCGAGGCACGCAGACGGACAACTGGCTTGCAGGGAGCATCCCCGGATGGGACGCGCTGGGGACGAACTCGGGCATATACCAGTCGCGTTATCTCTCCAACAGCGGTCGTCTCTTCTTCAACAGCGCCGATCCGCTCGTGCCGCTCGCCAGGCCGACCCGCGAAGAGCCGGTGGGTCCAGGCGAAAAGCTGACGGTCGGAGTCGAGAACGTCTACGAGTACGAGCCGGCAGAAGTCGGCAGCTGCACGAGCGAAGGTGGCTGCGTCGGGCTCATTTCCTCCGGCACCTCACCGCACGAATCAGCCTTCCTCGACGCCAGCGAAAACGGCAATGACGTGTTCCTCCTGACCGCCGCGCAGCTCGCGCCACAGGACACCGATACCAACTTCGACATCTACGACGCGAGCATCTGCGGTGCGACATGCCCAAGCGCACCGAAAGCGGCGCCGGAATCGTGCGAAGCCAAAGGTGAAGAAGGCTGCCAAACGGCGTTTGTGCCGACGGCGAGCTTCGGGGCGCCCGCAAGCGGGGCGGCGTTCGGGTCCGGCAACATCTCGAAAATCGAAGTGCTCGGCAAGAAGGAAGAAAAACCAGTCGCCAAAAAGCCGCCGACGCGGGCGCAGAAGCTAGCCGTCGCACTCAAGGCCTGCAAGAAGGACAAGAAGAAGGGCAAGCGTCTCGCATGCGAAAAGCAGGCACGCAAGAAATATGGCCCGATTAAGAAGTCGGCCAAAAAGAGCTCCACGCAAGGGAGCTCGAAATGATCTCTAGGCGGCCGGCAAGCAGGTGCGCTGTCAGCAGCGTCAGGCGTGCTTGCGCACTCGCTGCCGTCCTTCTCGGCGTCATCCTCTCAACCTGGGCGGGTCTCGCGCCGGAGGCGGGCGCGGCGGGCGCGGTGGCCGCTCACTGGGATCTCGAATCTCGTCCCGCGCCGACGAACCTGCAGCCCGGTCACGAAGGCATGATCGTCGTCACCGCCAGCAACATCGGCGACGCGAGCGCGACCGGTACGACGGAAGTGCTCGACAAGCTGCCGAATGGCATCAAAGCCAAGTCGACGACCTCCAAGATCGAAGGGTTCGGGAAGGGTGCGCTCCCCACGTCATGTCCGGTCGCGTCCGGCACGGAAGTGACGTGCAAGGTGACCGGAGAAATACGTCCCTATGAAGAGTTCCAGATCGAGATCAGCATCGAAGTAGCCTCGACGGCCGGCTCGGACTCCGAAGCCGAAGCCAATAACGACGTGACAGTGACCGGAGCGGCGCATTCCGAGCTCAAGCGGCCAGTCATCTTCAGCGGCGAACCGACGCCATTCGGAGTCGAAGCCTACGAGCTCACACCGGAAACCGAAGCCTTCACGACGGACACGCAGGCCGGCTCGCACCCATTTCAGCTCACGACGACATTCAACCTCAACGAGCTGTTTGCGCCGGAGGACGGCAGCAAAGGTGTCGCGGAAGAGCTGCCGGCGGCGCCGGCGCTGCAGAAGGATCTGACCTTCAAGCTCCCCGCAGGCCTGATCGGCAACGTCAACGCGATGCCGGAGTGCGCCGACGCAGACTTCGGAGCCGATGGAGAAGAAGGTGTCGACGGCTGCCGAAGCGAAACCGCGATCGGGGTGGCGTCAGCGGCCGTCAACGTCGAGAACGCGGTGCACTTCCACACGTTCACGGTTCCCGTCTTCAATCTCGTCCCCGCAGCAGGCGAACCCGCGCGCTTCGGTTTCGTCGTCGACCACGTGCCGATCGTGCTCAACACGAAAGTCCGCACGGGAGAAGACTACGGCGTGACCGTGAGCACGCAGTACACCTCCTCGGCGGTCCAGGTGCTCGGTAGCAGGGTGACCTTCTGGGGCGTGCCCAACGACCCGCGACACAACTCCTCGCGCGGATGGACCTGCTTCGGCCTCGGCTCGCCCGGCTACAAACTGGAAAACCCGTGCGTGTCGGACAGCGTCGAACCGACGCAGCCGCCGAAGCCGTTCTTGCTGCTTCCCGCCGAGTGTGAAGCGCCGCTCAGCACGCAGGTGTCGGGGGACGCATGGGGAGCTGGCGGTGTGCTCGTCGCACCCGGGCATTCCGCCAAAGCGATCGGAGAAGTCGAAATCCCGGGGGAAAACCCGACTCCCATGGAAGGCTGCGGCAACCTACCTTCCTTCGGGCCCTCGCTCCAAGTGCACCCTGACAGCGAAAGCGCGAGCACGCCCACGGGCCTCACGGTGCAGGTCAGCGTGCCGCAGACGACTACGCTCGAAGTCGGGGGTCTGTCAGAGCCGGATGTGAAGTCGACCAAGCTGGTATTGCCGGAAGGGCTCCAGGCGAGCCCCGCGGCCGCGACTGGGCTCTCGACATGCTCGGTGGGCGCAGCGGGCTTCCTCGGACAGGACACCGATACCGGCGAAGCGCTGCAAGGGGAGCTCATAGCGCAGAGCTTCTCCTCGGGACCGGCCTCGTGCCCAGAAGAAGCCAAAATCGGCACGGTGAACATCAAGACGCCGGTGCTGAAAGAAGAAGTGGTCGGCTCGGTGTACCTCGCCAGCCAGGACACCAACCCGTTCACATCGCCGCTGGTGCTCTACATCATCGCTGAAGAACCGACGTCGAAAGTACTCGTCAAGCTCGCCGGCGAAGTAAAAATGGATCCCGTCACCGGACAGTTGACGTCGCTCTTCAGCAAAACGCCGCAGACGCCATTCGAAACGCTGACGCTCCACCTGCACAGCGGGCCGCGTGCGTCGCAGAGCACGCCTGCCCACTGCGGCGAATACCAGGCGAACGCGACGTTCACGACCTGGTCTGAAGCGACCGCCACCGAACGCGCGTCGAACGGCTCGGAATTCAACATCACATCGGGGCCCGATGGCAGCCCATGCCCGGGCGCGACGCTTCCGTTCGGTCCGGGCTTCCAGGCCGGCAGCACCAACAATCAGGCTGCGGCGTTCTCGCCGTTCACGCTGACGATCAACAAGCCCGACGGGCAGCAGTCGCTGACGTCGATCACGGCGCAACTGCCGCCCGGGTTGTCCGCCGAGATCGCCTCCGTCACGCCGTGCGGCAACGCGAAGGCGATCGAAGCGCTGCCGACGCTGACCAAGACCGAATTCCCATGCGGCGAAGCGAGCCTCATCGGCCACACCACGAGCAGCTCAGGGCTTGGCGGTGAGCCGGTCACGCTCCCGGGCAAGCTGTACCTCACCGAAGGCGTCGACGGTGCGCCGTTCGGCCTGCTCGCCGTCACCGACGCCACAAAAGTCGGGGCCACCAGCGCCAACCTGAATGGGACGTTCAACGTCGGCTACGTGAACGTCCTGTCGACCATCAGCGTGAACG